>JAFXDD010000030.1 GCA_017516285.1 Lachnospiraceae bacterium | reverse complement strand
CTACAGAAAAGGAAGGTATCACACGCTCGTTTATGGGGCATTGAAAGGCGCCGGTCCTTAGCGAGACGAGGCATAGGTGCCGAAGTCGAGGTTAGTACCGCTGCAGCCTTTCGTTGAGCGGGAGCGTCCCCAAAAATGAGCGTGTGATACCTTCCTTTATTGAAAACTGGGGTGGCCGCAGCCCCACAAACCGGAATTGTCAAAACGACATTTTGAGTGAAAAAATGTATATTTTATGAATTATCTATACAAAAACCTGTATTTTCTGATAATATATAAGCAAGGAGTGAGGGAGAGCAAATGACAATCAGTTTAATTTTTTGTTTTACCGTGGTGGTAGTGCTGGGGTTATGTATTGTGCTTTTATGGTGGTCGTATAGGCGGCTAAAGGAGTCTTACGATAATTTGGCAGTCAGTCATCACAATCTGGAAAGGTTGAACAGTGAGTTGCGTAGTCAACGGCATGATTATTTAAATCATCTGCAGGTGGTATATGGGATGATGGAGCTGGAGGAGTATGAGGAGCTTCAAAGGTATTTGCAGCCGGTATACAAGGGAATGTTAAAGACAGGCAAGGCATTAAAAACCTCCAAACCGGCCATAAATGCCCTTTTAAAGGCCAAAATGGATGAGGCTGAGGGAAAAGACATTGACTTTTACATAGAGGTAAAATCGGACTTAAAAGAGCTTTGTGTGGAGGATTGGGAGCTTTGTAAGGTGTTGGCCAATCTATTGGATAATGCCATGACCGCATTGGCAGGTAAAGAGGGCGAAAAAAAGATTCTCATGGATATTTCCGAGGATAAAGAAATGTATCGATTTTCAGTATGTAATAACGGTCCGGAAATACCAAAACACATGCAAAGTGAAATATTTAAACAGGGGATTACTTCCAAGAAGGGGGAAGGACATGGCATGGGACTTTTTATAGTCATGAATGTATTAAAGTCCTATGGCGGTGAAATGAAGCTTTTGTCAGAAGAAGGTGAAACAGAGTTTTCCTTTGTTTTTCCTAAAAAGAAAGGTAGGTGAGCATGAATGGAACCATTAGCGGTATTGGGTATAATTTTAATTATTGCCGGTTTTGTGCTGGTGGGCATTGAGATGGTGATGCCGGGCTTTGGAGCCCCCGGTATTACGGGCATTATTTGCTTGGTAGGCGGCATTCTCTGCACGGCAAAGGATTTGGAGCAGGGGCTGACCATCACGGTGCTTGTAGTAGTGGTGTTGGCGGTGATGTTAACCATTGCCATGACGCTGTTTAAGCGTGTGAAGACGCCGTTTGTTCTGGATACGGAGATTAAGGCAGAAAAGGGCTATATTAATGCCTCTGATTTGGAGTATTTGGTAGGTAAGGAAGGAATCGCTGTTACGGATTTACGGCCTGCGGGGAAGTGTGACATTGAGGGGGTAGAATTTGATGTCAGAACAGAAGGCCGTTATATTGAGCGGGGAAATAAAGTTAAAATCAGTCGTATTCACGAGCATATGATTATCGTGAAGGAAAGTGAGGGAGTATTATGTTAGGTCGTATTATTATTTTAGGCATCATCTTGTTATTTGTTGTGTTATTCTTTGCATTTGTACCGGTAGGGCTGTGGATTTCAGCAATTGCTTCCGGCGTGAAGATTGGCATTCTGGATTTGATTGGTATGAGACTTCGTCGTGTATCTCCGGCTAAAATTGTGTTGCCAATGATTAAGGCTACCAAAGCCGGTATTGGTACAAAGGTCAATCAGTTAGAGGCTCATCTTTTGGCAGGCGGTAATGTGGACAGCGTAATAAATGCTTTGATTGCTGCGGAACGTGCTCAGATACCGCTTACCTTTGAGCAGGCAAGCGCTATTGATTTGGCAGGTCGTGACGTATTTCAGGCGGTTCAGATGAGTGTTACACCAAAGGTGATTGAAACCGCCCTGATTTCAGCAGTTGCCAAGGATGGTATTGAGTTGTTGGTAAAAGCCAGGGTAACAGTAAGAACCAATATTGAAAGATTAATTGGTGGTGCGGGAGAGTCTACCGTACTTGCCAGAATTGGTGAAGGTATTGTTACTACGGTTGGTTCTTCCAAGACACATAGTGAAGTGTTGGAAAATCCGGATGATATTTCCAAGCTGGTATTGGCAAAGGGCTTGGATTCCGGAACCGCTTACGAAATTATTTCTATCGATATAGCAGACATTGACATTGGTCGTAACATTGGTGCAAATCTCCAGAGCTTACAGGCTGAGGCTGACAATAAGATTGCTCAGGCCAGAGCAGAAGAGCGCAGGGCTATGGCGGTTGCGTTAGAGCAGGAAATGAGAGCTGCAGTAGTTGAGGCTGAGGCGGAAATTCCAAGGGCTATGGCAGAAGCACTTCGAAGCGGACACATTGGAGTGATGGATTATTACAAGCTGCAAAATGTACTTGCCGATACGGAGATGAAAAAGGATATCGGCGAGGGCATCACTACCTACGCAAAGACCACAAAGACAAGTGAGACTAAGGCATGATAAAGGTATGTATTATAGAAGATGAACCGGAAATCAGAAAGCTCCTCAGGATGATTATTGAAAGGCAAAATGGTTTTCAAGTGGTATCAGAAAGCGGAGATTTTGCTTCAGCAGTATCTGAGTGTGCAAAATATCGTCCAGATGTTGCGTTTGTAGATATTGATTTAAACGGTCAGAGCGGAATAGAATGCGCCCAAATTATGACGGAATTAAATCCCAAATTAAAGGTTATTTTTGCTACAGCACATAGCGAATATATGGCAAATGCCTTTGAAATATATGCTTTTGATTATTTGGTAAAGCCCTTTAATGTGGAGAGAGTGGTGAAAACTCTCTCTAGAATAAAAGGCGAGAATGCCATTACTATTTCCGGGGAAACAGAGGAGGCAGTAACCCAGCCTGAAAAGCATGCTGATAAGCTTATGATTAAGGGAAAAGAGCAGATGCTGTTTCTGGACAAAAAGGACATTGTGTTTGTGGAGCGCTGTGACAATGCCACCAGCATTGTTACCAAAGAAGGTACTTATAAGACCAGCGTGTCCCTAAGCGGTATTGAAGAAAGGTTAAATCCTACAGAGTTTATGCGTTGCCACAAGTCCTATATAATTAATTTGTCTATGATTACCAGAATTGAGCCATACGGCAGATGGACTTATATTGTGAAGTTCAAAGGAATTGAGGAATCTGCACTGATGACAGCAAAGAGCTACGAAGAAGTTAAGAAGCTGTTTGGGTAGTTTAGCCATAGAAAATTCCCCAAAGTAGTTTGGTTCATGACCTTGTCTGCTTTGGGGGATTAGTATTTGTAAAGATTCTCTATCGATTGCTATTGAGTTTGGGTAGAAATTGTAGCTTTAAAAGCCTTACAATCTTTAATACCATGGCTTTGATAAATTCCAATGCTACTGAATAAGCCAGGCACACGCCAAGTAGTAAGAGTAGGGTAATGCCGGCATATTTGAAGTAATAAATATATTCCTGCCACAGTGTTAAATAGAAGAAGGTGTGAAGCAGAAAAATATTCAGAGAGTGCTTACCTATAAAATGCAGTATGCAGCTCAAAACAGGGACACCAGCCAATAATACACCTGCAAAATATAGTAAGAAGAATGATATAAAAGCATCTACAAAAAATAAATAATTGTCCTGAATAAATGGGTGCTGTCGTACTATGATGCAGGCTATTAACAGCAAAACGCTGGCAAGCCATTGCAGAGACAATGGACACTTCATATTTGACAGTTTTTCAGGCCACTTACCATATGCTGCACATACACCAAATACCACTGTGAACAGGTAACGGGCAGTAATGTCTTCAATTGGAATAATGGTAGGTAATATGAGTGAAATAATCAGTATGGAGTAGCCTGTTTTCCTGATAAGCAACGCTAAAAACGGTACAAGGAAAATCAGTGTATAAGCCAGTGACATATACCACCAGGTAGCATTTATGCTAGGTGTAACGGCAAAGGTGTGAAGCCCCGTGGCATTTAAAAGCATATTTAGTAGTCCCTGCTTGCCAATGCCGTAAACGGAGGTATAATCAAACTTGTACCACCATAGTAGATTGACACTGGCATATAAAAAGCTAAAGTGAAACATTAGTGTAAAAAAGCGTTTAAGAGCTTTATCGTAAATGTTTTTGGTAGTTAGTCCGTCCTTAGCAAAGATGCTGCTGGATATACCGAAAGCGGTCATAAATGCAAATAATGGTACGCATATATTGCCAAAACCGGTCAGTTTGAGAAAGAGGGATTGTGACAGAGGACGATAATCTACCTCCAGGACTGCATTTACAAATTCATTTTCGAAAAGATGATATGCCAAAAGCAGTATAATAGCAAGACCTTTTACTATGGTTGAATGCTCTCTTGTAAATTGTTTTTGCATGATGATGTGCATATGGTGTATACGATTAAAAACACCATATATCTCCTTATTCTGGTAAAAATTAATCTAGTTTAATACTAGCGTAAATTGGGCTGAATGTAAAGGATTTTTCTTGACACAAACTAGCGTAGATTTAGCGTTGTAACTTGGTGGTAAATATGTTAGACTGTAAATAAAGAAGTTTGTGTCTGACTTTAGGCATTTCTAAAACACAAAAAGTGAGGGTATACATATGAATTACAATGACGTATTAAAAGAAGCACGCAGCTGCATTGGTAACTATTGCAAGGCTTGTCCGGTTTGTAACGGGGTGGCTTGTAAGAATCAAATTCCCGGACCGGGGGCTAAGGGCGTAGGGGACACTGCTATTCGCAACTACCAGAAATGGCAGGAGATTCGCATTAATATGGATACTCTTTGTGAAAATAAGCCGGTGGATACTTCTCTGGAGCTTTTTGGTAAGGTGTTTAAATATCCTTTTTTTGCAGGTCCGGTCGGAGCTTTGAATTTGCACTATAGTGATAAATATGATGATGTGACCTATAATAATCTGCTGGTGGATTCCTGTGCTAAGGCCGGCATTGCAGCATTTACAGGTGATGGCACCAATCCGGGGATTATGGCAGCGGCAACGGCTGCCGTTCAAGCGGCAGGAGGTTTAGGTGTGCCTACCGTAAAGCCATGGAACCTGGATATCATTCGTGAGAAAATGGAGCTGGTAAAGGCTGCGGGAGCTTTTGCAGTTGCCATGGATGTGGATGCAGCAGGTCTTCCTTTCTTGAAAAATATGACTCCTCCGGCAGGTAGTAAGACGGTGGAGGAGCTTCGCAGTATTGCCCGGATGGCGGGTGTACCGTTCATCGTAAAGGGTATTATGACTCCAAAGGCCGCTCTTAAGGCGAAAGAGGCAGGAGCAGCAGCGATTCTGGTTTCTAATCACGGTGGACGTGTACTGGATCAGTGTCCGGCTACGGCAGAGGTTTTGGAGGGAATTGTGGAGGCTGTGGATGGCAGTATGAAGGTACTGGTAGACGGTGGTATCCGCACCGGTGTGGATGTATTTAAGGCTTTGGCGATGGGAGCAGACGGTGTGATTATTGCCCGTCCGTTTGTAACAGCGGTATACGGCGGCGGCGCAGAAGGTGTGCAGTGCTACGTGGATAAGATTGGTTCCGAACTGGCAGATACCATGGCAATGTGCGGTGCATTTTGCTTAAGCGATATTTCCGGAGATATGATTTGGAAAGCATAAAAGTTTGGAAATAGTATTGGAAATTGTCGAAAATATATTGCATTTTCTGACAAAATCCCCTATTATATAAAGTGAAATAAAATTTCTATAAAGAGAGGATGCTGTTATGAATTTAGATGCAATCAAAAAATATTTTCCACAGGCTTTTGCTGCTGTAGATGTAAAGGCTTTGATTATTGCTTTAGTAATTTATGCAGTTATTGCATGTGTTGCAGGTCTTGTACTTGGACTTTTAAGCATTATTCCAATACTGGGCTTTATCTTCAGAGTGATTTCCTGGTTAATCGAATTATACTGTGTAGCAGGTATTATTCTGGCAATTCTGGTATTTATTAAGGTGATTCAGTAATTAATACATAGCAGGTAAGGGATATCCGTTCGTCGGGCGGGTATCCTTTTTCGTTTTATGAAAGGAGGTCTTCGTATGAGTGACATCAGGGAAGTAAGGCTGTCTGTGCGCAGTCTGGTAGAATTTATATATCGGAGCGGAGACCTGGATAACCGCAGCAGGACCAGCCCGGAATTGGCTATGAGCGAGGGAAACCGTATTCATCGCATGCTTCAGAAGAAGGGCGGGCCGGGGTATCGTGCCGAGGTGGGGCTTAGGTGGCATCATCTTACAGATAAATATGATATATGTATAGAAGGCAGGGCAGACGGTATTATGGAAGACTATGTGCCCGAGGAATATCATCAGATAGAGGAGCAGTTGCCCTTATTTGCAGCAGAATATGGCATTATGGAAGCACCGGTACCTCTGACTTATGTCGATGAAATTAAGGGGACTTACCAAAAGCTGAATCGTATCAGGGAGCCTTATCAGGTGCATTTGGCGCAGGCTAAGTGTTATGCTTATATAGTGGCTATGGAGGACGATTTACCCCAAGTTGGGGTCAGGGTGACCTATTGCAATATAGATACGAAGGAAATCCTGCATTTTCATCAGATATTTACCAGAAATGAACTTACAGAGTGGTTTGAAGACATTATGCACGAACTTTTGAAGTGGGTAGAGTATTATTTTGCATGGGAACTTGCAAAAATTCCTTCTATTCAGCAGATAAGTTTTCCTTATGCTTATCGTGAAGGGCAAAAGGAACTGGCATCTTATGTATATCAGACCATTTATCATAGCAAAAAGTTATTTTTAGAGGCACCTACCGGTGTTGGTAAGACCTTGTCTACGGTATTTCCTGCAGTAAAGGCAGTAGGGCAGGGACTTAGTGAAAAGATTTTTTATTTGACTGCAAAAACCATTACCAGAACTGTGGCTGAGGAGACCTTTGGTCTTTTGCGTGAGAAGGGCTTGAAATTTAAGGATATTGTCATCACTGCAAAGGAAAAGCTTTGTGCCAATGAGATTTGTGATTGTAATCCGGCAATTTGCCCTTTTGCAAAGGGACATTTCGACAGGGTAAATGCTTGTTTGTATGAGATAATAACAGGAGAAGAGCGGTTTGGCAGAGAGACTATAGAAAGGTATGCCTTGAAGCATCAGGTTTGTCCCTATGAGCTTAGTCTGGACGTCAGTCTATTTGCAGATGCGGTGATTTGTGATTATAATTATGTGTTTGATCCTCATGTGTATCTGCGTAGGTATTTTAGCGGAGAACATGCGGGAAAATATATTTTTCTTATTGATGAGACCCATAACCTGCTGGACAGAGGCAGAGAAATGTACAGTGCAGCTTTGATTAAGGAAGAGGTGCTGGAGTTGAAGCGCCATGTGAAGGAATATGACAAGGATGTGTCGGCTCATTTAGAAAAGTTGAATAAGGCACTTCTGGCATTGAAGAAAAAAAGCGATGACCTTACTCTTTTTGAAGATGCGGAAGAGTTGTATCAGGCTGCAGAGGAGCTGAAAAGTCAACTTGACATTTACATCAACAACCATAATGACAGTCCTGTTATGGATGAGATTATGGATTTTTATTTCAAATTAGCCCATTTTATCGGCATTTACGAGGAATTAGATGACAAGTATGTCATTTATGGACATATGCAGGAAAATAGCAATTATTTATTGAAATTGTTTAATGTGGACCCTTCCAATAAATTGAAAAAGCGTATGGAGCAGGCCAGAAGTAGTGTGCTTTTTTCTGCCACACTCCTGCCTATTCAGTATTACAAGGAGCTTTTGGGTGGTGAAAAAGAGGATTATGAAGTGTATGCACATTCCATTTTTTCACCGGAGCATCGTGGACTTTTTATTGCCAGAGATGTGACCAGCAAGTTCACCAGACGCGGGCCAAGGGAGTATGAGCGGATTGCATCTTATCTGCATCACATGATTGGTGCAAAGAAGGGGAATTACATGGCATTTTTTCCGTCCTATTCGTTTATGGAGGAGGTATTTCAGACGTATATGCTCTTGTATCCGGAGGAGGATGTGGACTATCTTCTTCAGAAGGAGGATATGGCCGAAGAGGACAGAGAAGGCTTTCTTGGAGCGTTCAGAGAGGAAAACGACCGTACAATCCTGGGCTTTTGTGTACTGGGAGGTGTGTTCTCTGAGGGCATTGATTTAAAGTATGACAGTCTTATCGGAGCGGCTATCGTAGGCACAGGATTGCCGCAGGTGGGCCAGGAACGAGAACTTTTGAGGGACTATTTTGATAAACAGGGCCTAAACGGCTTCGATTACGCTTATCGCTTTCCGGGAATGAATAAAGTGCTTCAGGCTGCCGGCCGCGTTATTCGTACAGTTGAGGATATAGGTGTGGTGTTGCTCTTGGACGAAAGATTTCTGCAGACTTCCTACCGCGCCCTGTACCCTAGAGAATGGGAGCACATTGAAGTAGTGGATAAAGGAAATGTTGCAAGAAAACTCGCGGAATTTTGGGCGTTGTAAATTCTGGTTTGTGGGGGTGACGAATAATTGCTCCCTCCCGGTTAAACTATGTTTTGCTAAGGACAGCGCTATAAGTCCTTTTAGAACCCGCTCTCGCTCAGTGAAAGGCTGCAGCGGTACTAAGTTCAGCTGCGGT
>JAFXDD010000029.1 GCA_017516285.1 Lachnospiraceae bacterium | reverse complement strand
TTTTTCTTTATTTTCAGCAACTCCATACTACAGATAAAATCAGCTGCCTGTAATAAACGATATTTTTGCGGTTCTGCCTTTCGAAACTCAACATTAGAAAAATGAATTGAAAATACCGTATTTAGAATTGCACCAAGTTCGATTTGACCAATATCGTAGTATACAATAATTTTGTCGAATTCATCAAAAAACGCCTTAAGTTTTCCTATCACGTTTGAAATTTCGCGTCCCAACTTACCGGAAAGAGAAATCTTATCCGGTGCTTCTTTTCGATTTACCACAGCCATCTCATATGCAATTGGACTGCTAACAATAAAATTTAACATCTTAAAAAGCAGCTTTCTGCGTTCGTCTATAGACAATCCGGAAAACACATCTTCACGTCTAATAACAGGTCCCGTATGTATATATATTCGTTGTACTAATACATCAGTTATTAAGAAACCGTTGCGCTAGTTAAGGGTACAAGGCGATTACATTTTCAAGTTCATCCTCGATAATATCAAACTGCCATGCACCATACCCGGACAAGTAACTATGCTGGACCAGATAATAGTGTCCATCAAAGCTGCTGATATTGTATGGCGTACCGGTATCTGCGAAAAGAGGATGCAAATCCTTGTAACCATAATCGGCCAGATAGGATAAATCACCGGTGCGGATAATACCTGCATAGTCTGCGTTTCCATAGAGGTCTGTGGAGATTGTTAAATAGTAATAATCACCTATTTTAACGACCTGCACCAAACCGGCTAATTCAGGAGGCAGAGTCCATTTTTCCAAAATTTGTAAGTCCTCCAGCCGGGCACGCAGTATGATGCCATTACTGGCAGGAAAATAGATTTCGTCACCATCTATCGTAAAGGAACGAATATAAATATCCTGCATTTCTGGAATGTTCAGAATCTTGTCCAAACAGAGGGTAGGAGAGGTCTCTTCCTGCTTGTAAACATATAATTCTCCGGACTGGGAGCTTAATACATAGAAGGAGTTACTTGCTTCGTGATATTCCACGTAATGAGGGCGAACGCCTACATTTTCAATAACCTGTGTTTGTAAAAAGCCCTCGGATGTCTTTTCAAAAACCAGAAGTCGGTGGTTTTCCGTGTCATCGGCTACGTAAATGGAACCGTTTCCGGCTATGGTATGTCCGCGATGGATGGCAGAGGTAACAACTCCCCATTCTGCAGGAGGAATATTTACATCCGATGATGCCAGAATCTGGTCGTGGTAACAATCCACCAGAAAATAATCGGAGCCGATTTTCGTAATCTGGGTAGGTACGCTGAGGGAACCATAAGGATTTGGCTGCAAAATACTCTGTATGGTTGTAGAAGAAGGTGCTGTCTCCACGGCAGTATCCGGTCCGTTAGTCTGGTCTGTAGTGCCATCCGGTAACGAATCAGAGATTGTTGTGTTGTCCGAATCATGCTCCGGCATTGTCTCCGGAGTGGGGTCAGGCTCTGCAACCATTGGTGTAGTAACAGATGGCTCGGCGGACAGAGAGGGGGTGACTACAGTAGTAGCATCGGACATCTCTGCAGCCGGCTGTTCGCAACAGCCACTTGCGTATAAAGTTATCAAAAATATGGTCAAAAAAAGTCGTTTTGTTTTCATAAGCTGATGATAGCATGTAGGTAAGAGGGGCGTCAATGTTACTTTTTGCGAAAATTAACGTTGCAATAGAGTTTCTTTTCCTTTATAATTAATATTTAGCCAAGATAACTACGAAGGCGTAGAGGAGGATAACCATGGTTGAATTATTACAGGGTGGTGCCTATCTGGTAAACGGCACCGAAGTTGTTGCAGACAATGCAGAAGCAACAATGGCAATTAAGCAAAAAATCGGAAAGGAAGTAACAAAGGAAGAGGCTGCAAAGCAAACAATCGCATATAATATTTTAGCAGAGCATAATACCTCAGGTAATATGGACAAGCTGAAAATTAAATTTGATAAATTAACCAGTCATGATATTACCTTTGTTGGTATTATTCAGACTGCCAGAGCGTCAGGATTGCAGAAATTCCCGATGCCCTATGTACTTACCAACTGTCACAATTCCTTGTGTGCGGTAGGTGGTACCATTAATGAGGATGACCACATGTTTGGTCTTTCCTGTGCGAAGAAGTATGGTGGCGTTTATGTTCCGCCTCATCAGGCAGTTATTCATCAGTTTGCCAGAGAAATGCTGGCAGGCGGCGGTAAGATGATTTTGGGTTCCGATTCCCATACCCGTTATGGTGCACTGGGTACCATGGCAGTGGGTGAAGGCGGACCGGAGCTGGTAAAACAGCTTTTGAACCAGACTTACGATATTAATATGCCGGGTGTGGTAGGTGTTTATATGACCGGTGAGCCGGTAATGGGCGTTGGTCCTCAGGACGTAGCGCTGGCGATTATTGGTGCAGTATTTGCGAATGGCTATGTAAAGAATAAGGTCATGGAATTCGTTGGACCCGGTGTGAGCAGCTTAAGTGCTGATTTCCGTATCGGTGTGGATGTTATGACTACCGAGACTACCTGTTTGTCATCTATCTGGAGAACGGATGATGAAATCAAGGAGTTCTATGATATTCACGGCCGTAAGGAAGAGTACAAGGAATTGAATCCGGGTGAGGTTGCATACTATGATGGTATGATTATGGTTGACCTTTCAAAGATTC
>JAFXDD010000028.1 GCA_017516285.1 Lachnospiraceae bacterium | reverse complement strand
GGCACCTATGCCTCGTCTTGCTAAGGACCGGCGCCTTTCAATGCCCCATAAACGAGCGTGTGATACCTTCCTTTTCTGCAGTATTCGATGGCCGCAGGCATACAAACCGCTTAACTAAAAAAGTAAGCTTCCGTTAGCAAAAAAATCTTTCTAGCTTGTGTGTGGCGGTATCTGCGGTAGCAGTATATTTTGTCTTGTCATTTTGGTGGTGTGGTGGTAAATCCCGTTTTGTCGTAGGACAGAATAATTGCTCCCTCCGGACTATTGTGTAGATGCTAAGGACAGCGATATAAGTACTTATAGAACCATTGAAAGGCGCCGGTCCTTAGCGAAGCAAGGTGTCTACACCGTAGCTGAGCTTTAGTACCGCTGCAGCCTTTCACTGAGCGAGAGCGGGTTCTAAAAGGACTTATATCGCTGTCCTTAGTAAAAAACATAGTCTTGCGGGGAGGGAGCAATTATTCGTCACCCCCACAAACCGGAATTTATAGATTGACAATAGTTTAACAATGGAATATAATAGAGTTATGATGAACGCGTTCATAAAAATGAGAAAGGAGGGTATATGCCAAAAATTATAGAGAACATTCGGGAGAAGTTATTAGATGAGGCTCGCAGGCAGGTTATGGAGCTGGGGTATTCTGCTATGACGATTCGGTCGGTGGCCAGGGCATGTGGTGTAGGTGTAGGTACGGTTTATAATTACTTTCCATCTAAGGATATGCTGGTTGCAAGTTTTGTGCTGGCAGACTGGCAGGAGTGCATGGTGAGGATTGGGCAGAGCTGTCGGGAATGTGTCGAAGCCGGGAGTAATCTTAAGCATCCTGTAGGTGGGTCTGTGTGCGGCAGCAACGAAGTCGACACAGCTCTTCGCAGCATCTACGATGAGTTGAGGCGTTTTACGGAAAAGTACCGGACATTATTTCAGGATGAAAGCGCCGGTGCAACCTTTGCTACTTCGTTTCCGCAGCGTCATAAGCAGTTGAGAAGTCAGCTTGCAGAGCCGATGCAAGTATTTTGTCAGGTACAGAGTAGGGTATCACCGGATTTTCTGGCAGAATTTATTGCAGAAAATATGCTAACCTGGACTTTGGCCGGACGTACCTATGAGGAAATTGGCAGTATCCTTATTCAGCTGTTTTGAAAGGAGATTTTAGAAAATGAGCAGTTTTGAGAACCTTCGAGTGGTAGACAATTTCTATCAGACATCATTGTTTTTTCCAATGCCTACAGTAGTTATCAGTACTCTTTGTGAGGATGGTACGACTACTTTGGGACCTTATTCCCTGGTGCAGCCATATTACGTAGCAGGCAAAGATTATTATGCTATGTTATTATGCTGCCGGAATTCTTCTAATACCGCACAGAATATTTTGAAGAACGGCAAGTGTGCCCTGAATTTTGTCGATGATGCTCCTAAGACCTTTAAGGAGTGTGTAAAGCTCAGTTGGCCGGGGGACAAGCCGGAAGAAAAGATGCCAAAATGTAACTTCAAGCTGGAAAAGAGCATGATGGAAGAGGAGAATCCGGCGGATAAGCGTCCGATGGTATTGACGGATGCTATTCAGGTTATTGAATGTACATGGGTACGTGAGTTGGATGGTGCTGACAAAGACCAACCGGGTGAGCTGAATGGTTATGAAGGTCCGTATCATGATTTCAACGGTATTACCAGTAAATTCGGTGCACATTTTATTTTAAAAGTTGACAAAATTTTGATGAAGAAAAAATACTCCGACGCTATTATTAACGGTGTACGTGCAAAAGATTTTCCGCCGCTTCCGGTTGACTACGGTTATCGTGACAGTAAGAATTTCTGGTTCCACAAAGCGCGCCGCATGAGAGCGGAGCTTTTACAGATGCGTCAGGCAAGCTTGGAGTCTGTGCGTTATGCTGCTGACCGTATCGATGATAAGATTAAATTTACCGACGATGCATTGATGACGATTCTGGGTGTGCCTCGCGTATTTTTATCTGTTGTACTAAAGGGATGCGTAGACTGGGCAAAGGAAAATAACGTAGAGCTTGTTACCGCGGAGCATATGAAGATTATTAACGACAAGCGCTCCAAGGAAAAAAATAAAAAGAAATAAAGGAGAGTCACCATGAAAGTTGTATTAGCAGGTGCTTATGGTAATTTAGGCGCAGATATTTTCAAAGCATTATTAAAAGCAGGTCACGAGGTAGTAGCCGCAGATTTGGTGGAACGTGATATGGGAATTACAGGTAATTTTACATTTAAGAAGCTGGATGTAACCAAGCCGGAGTCTTTAAAGGGCTTGTGTGATGGTGCTGACTGTGTAATTACTACAGTTGGTTTGACCAAGACCTCCGCTACCGTTACCAATTATGAAATCGATTATCAGGGCAATGTGAATTTGTTAAATGAAGCAAAGGCTGCAGGCGTGAAGTACTTTACATATATTTCCGTATTGAAGGCTGACGAGGCACCGAAGGTTCCTATGCTTCATGCAAAGTTTTTATTTGAAGAGGAATTAAAAAAGAGCGGTATTTCCTATACCATTCATCGTCCGACCGGATACTTCTATGATATCGTAAAGGTATTCCGTCCTATGGTTGAAAAGGGAGAGGTTACACTTTTAGGTAAAGAACCTGTACATGCAAATGTAGTTTCTACCGAGGACTTTGCAGAATTTATCGTAGCGCATATGACAGATGAGAACAAAATGTACGATGTAGGTGGCAAGGAAACCTATTCCTATGAGGAGATTGCAAATATGTGCTTTGCAGCAGCGGGTAAAGAGCCTGTAATAAAGCGTGCTCCTGCGTTCCTTTTTGATGTGTTGGCATTTATCAATAAGTTTAAAAAGAACGGAAAGGAAGCAATTTTGCGCTTCTCCAAATGGACACTTACCGAGGAAATGGTGGGTGACACCATCACCGGTGAAATGAGCTTTAAGCAGTATATCGAGGACAGTTTTAAGAAGTAATTCGGAAAGGAAAATACAATGGGCTGGAATTATTTGTTAATATTTTTTATCATCAGTTTGGTTCTTTGTCTTGTAGGCTTCTACAAGTATGTTTACTTTTTATCTATCGGCTATGGCTTCTCCGTAGCCGGTATTGGGGTGGCACTTGCCATTATGAGCCTTATGGGCAAATTTAATGCAGCGCTTCCACATTATATTTTGTTTGCTTTATTTGTAGTTTACGGTATTCGCTTGTCCGGCTTTTTATTAATCCGTGAATTAAAAAATGTTGCTTATCGTAAGACCTTAAAAGAGGCTACCGGAGATGAAAAGGGTATGCCGATGTTTGTAAAGGTATCTATCTGGCTTTGTGTAAGCGTTCTTTATGTGGCACAGACTGCACCGGTATTTTTCCGTATGTACAATGGCGGTGAAGTTTCTGCGTTTACTTGGATTGGTATCGTGATTGGGATTACAGGTATTGCTTTGGAAGCATGGGCAGATGCGCAGAAGAGCGCTCAGAAAAAGATTCGCCCGGATATGGTAGCTACGAAAGGATTGTACAAAATCGTACGCTGCCCGAATTACTTTGGCGAAATTTTATTCTGGACAGGTGTATTTGTATCTTCTCTGGATATCCTTACCGGTATTGGCCAGTGGCTGACAGCGATTATTTCCTACATTTGTATAGTATTCATTATGTTTAACGGCGCACAGCGTCTGGAAAAGCGTCAGATGAAGCGCTATGGCAGCAATAAGGAATACACAGACTACGCAAATAAGACTCCGATTATTATTCCGTTTTTACCTATCTATCACTTGAATAAAGTAGAAGATAAATAATTACTGATTCATTTATGAGGGACTTTTTATGAAGGACTTTTCTATAGCAATGGCGCTGGTAGATTATATTCCGGTGGTGCTTTTCGGTATTGCAGCGGTTATTTTACAGCGTGATTTATATGATAAAATGCGAAAGGATGCATTTGCTTTATTTGCAGCAGGTACCATAAATGTATTTTGTGCAGGAGCACTGAAGGCTACATACAAGCTTTTATATGCGGCAGGGACTTGCGATTTTGAACCATTAAACGCTATGTTTTTCCCGGTCCAGTCCATTGGATTTTTACTGGCAGGTGCCGGAATGATAGCCATGTTTTTCTTTAAAGATAAAAGAGGCGTGGTGACACTGGCTGTAGCACCGGTTATCTATAAAGGAACCTTTTTATTTGTTGGCTTAATGGTTGCAGGCCTTGGCTGTATGACAGTGGGGCTGTGTATTCTGGCTGCAAGGATGAAAAAGAAAGCAGTTATTGCACTATTTGTACTTTCCTTTCTTTGCTCTCTGTGTATGGGGTATTTGTCCTCCAGAGATTTTGCAGAGGCCAGTATGAACTGGATTGCCGAAGGTATAAATATAGTGGGCCAGGGAAGCCTGCTTGCCGGTGTATGCTTGTTAAAAAAGGCCGGACTGGCAACATATAAAATGTAGAACAAAAGGAATGGATAAAAAGAAGGGCGGCTATGAACATAGAAATTCGCAGAAGTAATCGAAAGACTATGGCGCTTGAGGTGACCTATGAAGCAAAAGTAATTGTCAGGGCACCTTATTACATGCCACAGGCAGAAATAGAACGATTTGTACTCGATAAGGCTTCCTGGATTGAGAAAAGCATTGCAAGAGTAAAGAAAAGGCAGACAGAACGCGCGGACGGCCCGCAGTTGTCAGAGGAGGACATTGCCAGACTGACAGCTTTGGCAAAGGACGTAATACCGGCAAAAGTAGCATATTATGCTGAAATCATAGGGGTGACTTACGGCAGAATTACTATCAGACATCAGAAAAGCAGGTGGGGCAGTTGTTCCGGAAAGGGAAATTTAAATTTTAATTGCCTGTTGATGCTGGCTCCGGAAGCTGTGCAGGATTATGTGGTAGTGCATGAACTGTGTCACCGTAAAGAGATGAACCATTCTGACAAATTCTGGCGAGAGGTAGAAAAGATTTTGCCTGACTATAGAGCGCAGAGAAAATGGCTGAAGGAGTATGGGTCGACGAAAATCGACGGAATTTGATTGATTAGTACCATAATTCGTTTTACGATAAATTTATATGCTATTCAGGGGGAATGAAAAATGGATTATGAACTAATGACAAAACACATTTTGTATGAATTCAATGTCAGCAGAAGGTATATGGCATACGATTACATTGTATATGGCATACATCTCATGGAAACGGATGAGAGGTGTATTGAGCATATAACCAAGAACTTATACCTTGATATTGCCGACAAATATCATACAACGAGCATCTGTGTGGAAAGAGTCATCAGGACGACTATCGAAAATATCTGGAGAAATCAAGAAGATAATAAGGAGCTGATTATCAAGGTGTTTGGCAAAGAATGCTTAAGCTACAGACCCACTAACACTACGTTTTTTCAGATGTTGTTTGACTACATAGCAACCTATGCTTCAGGATGTAGAGCTTCAGAATGTCCTTTTTACGGATGCAGTTATTGTGCAATGGCGAAACAAGAAAAATTTTAAAAATTTCTAAAAAAAGATTGACAATCATGTAGAATTCATGTATGATATGTTTTGTGCTTGAAACAAAGCACCAAATGCGGAAGTGTCGGAACTGGCAGACGAGCAAGACTAAGGATCTTGTGGCTATTGCAGTCGTGTGGGTTCAAGTCCCATCTTCCGCATGCAGAACGAAATGAGAGCAGGTCGAATGACCTGCTCTTTTTTCGTTCTGTATGCCGAGGAGTTCCTTGAATCCAGGGTTCAAGGTCGGCTTCGCTTCGCTTCGGTCGGCGCAAAACCGAGGTCACCCGGACCTTTTTTTTGGCCCGTATCACCCCATCTTCCGCAGTTTTTGTCATGAATTTTGTCATAACAAAATGTTGTATAATGGTCGGTGTTTTATTACCGAAAAGGTTATATGCACGCTTGCGATAGAAAGCACCATCGATGGTGGGAGGATTACTGCTTGGGATAACCTCTATGTGGGTTCCTCAAAAATCCCAATATCAAGCGGCCAATAGGTAAATATAAAAAAGCATATTGCGACTATCAGGATCAGTGCCCTAAGAAGCGGCTCGTAGGTTTCTAATTTACAAGTCAGTGTAAGTTTGTAAACTGCCAGGAAGGATAGCAGGACACTTACGATAAATGTGCCAATGTCAAAAAAGGTAATGGTGTATCCTAAAATTCCGGAGTAGGTATAAAAAAGCACCGGTACAAGAAAAGTACTTAGCAGAACTCCAAACATGGCTGAAGAGGTGATGCATGGATAGTCATCCGCCAGTTTATAATCCATATAAAAGGAATAGAGGAGCATAGGAAAAAAGCACAGCTTCATATGTTCCCATACGGATTCATTAATTGGGAACAGAAAACCAATAATAAAGTTATCACCGGTCCATTCGTAAACAAAGTGAGCCAGTGCGCCTGTAATAATAACAAATATAATGCCTTTAATGGTGTAACGTTTCAGATCATTCATGGTTGTATTTTATGTGTCAGAAAGAGAAATTATGCAATGCAGACCATTGAAAAAATCCTCGGAAAGTGCTATGGTATAATAGTATAACTATTTTTGAAATGATAGGAGCTTAAAATATGAAATATTTTAAACAATTTGGAATTATCGCCGGTGTAAGCTTTGCCGGTGAGCTGTTATATGCACTTTTGCCTTTCCCTATTCCGGCAAGTGTATATGGTTTGGTGCTTATGGTAATTTTATTGATGACCAAGGTTGTAAAGCTGGATATGGTGGAGGAAACTGCTGATTTTATGATTAGCATGATGGGCATTTTCTTTGTGCCGTCTTCTGTAGGGCTGATGAACAGTTTTGATGTAATGAAGGGCAGTGTGGTGCAGTTACTCTTGATGTGTGTGGCATCCACAATTGTGGTTATGGTAGTGACAGGCTCCGTAGCGCAGCTGGTAATTAAATTTAAAGAGAAAAAGGAGGCCAGATAAATGCAGGAGTATTTTGCTAATTCTATCTTTTTTGGAGTATTTTTAACGATTTTTATGTATCAGCTGGCAGCAAAGCTTCAAAAGAAGTGGCCGCTTCCGGTTTTCAATCCTTTATTAATCACTATATTTTCTATTATGCTTATATTGACTGTTACAGGTATTCCTTATGAAACCTATGAGCAGGGGGCAAAGCTTATTGGTAATTTTCTGACGCCGCTGACTGTATGTCTGGCAGTGCCGCTTTACCGTCAGCTTCGCATTCTAAAGGAAAATATTGCTGCTGTTTTTATTGGTATCAGCTGTGGTGTTGTAGCCCATGCGGCAACGATGATTATTTTGGCAAAGATTTTAAATGTAGATGAAGTGTTGCGTAATTCCCTGATGGGTAAGAGTGTGACCACAGCCATTGCTTTGGGAATTACCTCAGAGATGAATGGTATTCAGGGTGTGACAGTAATCGGTGTTGTGGTGGCAGGTATTATGGGGCCGGTAGTAGGTCCTACTGTTTTAAAGCTGATAAGGGTCAAGAATCCTATTGCCTTTGGCCTTGGCATGGGTAGCGCTTCTCATGCTATCGGTACCAGCAAGGCTCTTGAAATCGGTGAAGTTCAGGGCGCAATGAGCAGTCTTGCTATTGTGGTAACCGGTATATTGACTGTAATTTTTGTTCCTATTGTGATAGGATTTGTGGGATAAAAAAAGGATTTTGGGGTGTTGCCACAGAATATATATCATATAGCACTTTAATTAAGGAGCAGTACAGGTATCTGTTTTGGGCAGGGAGGTGTTTTCTAAATGTTGGAGCACAAGCTAATTCGAGAAAGTCAGGAAGCGTGGGAAAGTCAGTATTTAAGTCCCTTTGCGGCCTTAAGCTGTAAGAGCAAGGGCAGGGATCGCTACGAGCAGCCCTGTGATATCAGACCGATTTATCAAAGGGACAGGGATCGTATCCTGCATTGTAAGGCATTCAGGCGTTTAAAGGACAAGACCCAGGTTTTTTTGACACCCAACGGTGACCATTACCGCACCCGTCTGACCCATACCCTGGAGGTTAGTCAGAATGCCCGCACTATTGCTAAGGCGCTTCGTCTGAATGAGGATTTAGTAGAAGCCATTGCTTTAGGGCATGATTTGGGGCACACTCCTTTTGGTCATGCCGGTGAAAGGGCATTAAATAATGTCTGTCCATATCCATTTGAGCACAGTGAGCAGAGCGTGCGTCTGGTAGAGGTTTTGGAAAAGGACGGCAAGGGGCTGAATTTAAGCTATGAGGTCAGGGACGGTATTCGCAATCATCAGACAGCCGGTATGCCGGCTACGTTAGAGGGCAAGATTGTACGTCTTTCTGACAAAATGGCTTACATACATCATGATATGGACGATGCTATCCGTGGCAATATATTAAAGGAAAGTGACGTACCGGCAGAAATCAGACAGGTGCTGGGTGAGACCTGCAAGGAACGTCTGAACCACATGATACATGACATTGTGACCCATTCTCAGGGGCAGCCGGATATTATAATGTCAGAGGATGTGTGGAATGCCATGATGAAGCTGCGCAAGTTTCTGTTTATAGAAGTGTATGAGAATGAAGCGGTAAAGGCAGAGGAGGTCAAGGCTGTCCGCCTGATTGAGACCTTGTATCAATATTATTTAACACGTATAGATTTACTGCCAAAGGACTATCTGAAACTGGTAGACATGGGGACACCGAGGGAGGTTGCAATATGTGATTATATTGCTTCTATGAGTGATAAGTTTGTAATTGCCACCTTTGAGTCCTTTTATGTACCAAAGTCCTGGCAGGGTTAACATTAGAAAAGGAAGGATTTCATGTATTATCCTGATGAAGTTATAGAAGAGGTTAGGACCAAAAACGACATAGTTGACGTGATTGGCAGCTATGTCAAAATACAAAAAAAGGGCAGCTCTTATTTTGGGCTATGTCCTTTCCATAATGAAAAAAGCCCGTCCTTTTCCGTATCCGGTTATAAGCAGATTTATTATTGCTTTGGCTGCGGAGCGGGGGGCAATGTTATAAGCTTCATTATGAATTATGAAAATTATACTTTTCCGGAGGCTGTGAAGCTTCTGGCAGAGAGGGCAGGTATAGCACTGCCGGAGGTGGAATTTTCTGCAGAGGCCAAGGAAAAGCAGTCCCAAAAGGCCAAGCTTTTGGAGATTAACAAAGAAGCGGCCAGGTATTTTTATTATCAGCTACGTACCGATAAGGGAAAGCAGGGACGTGATTACTTTGTGAACAGGCAGCTTAGCGAAGAAACCATGAAAAAGTTTGGCCTGGGTTATGCACTAAAGACACCGAATGACTTGACTATGTATCTAAAAAGCAAGGGTTATAGTGATGATTTGTTGGTAGAAGCCGGTATTTCAGCCTTTGATGAGCGTTTTGGTTTGCATGATAAGTTCTGGAATCGTGTGATTTTCCCAATACAGGATATTAACCACAAGGTTATCGGCTTTGGTGGGCGTGTTATGGGGGATGGTACGCCCAAGTACTTAAACAGCCCGGAAACTATGGTTTTTGATAAAAGCCGCAATCTGTATGGACTGAATTTTGCACGTACTAGCAGAGCAGGGAGTTTTATTCTTTGTGAAGGTTACATGGATGTTATCGCTATGCATCAGGCAGGCTTTACGCAGGCAGTGGCCAGTCTTGGTACAGCGTTTACTTCCGGACAGGCCAATTTACTCAGGCGTTACACAGACGAAGTATTGCTTAGCTACGACAGTGACGGTGCCGGAGTAAAGGCAGCGCTGAGAGCCCTGGAAATATTAAAGGAAGCCGGGCTTACAGGTAAAATCATTAATTTGGAGCCATATAAGGACCCGGATGAATTTATGAAAAACCTGGGCAAAGAAGCCTTTGAGGAACGTATCAGACAGGCAGAAAACAGTTTTATGTTTGAAATACGTATGCTGAAGCGAGAGTATAATATGGAGGATCCTCAGGGGCAGAGCGCGTTCCACAAGGAAATTGCCCGTAGGCTGTGCGGATTTGAGATTGAATTGGAACGGGAAAATTATATTCAGGCCGTAGCCAGAGAGTATTTTATCGGAGCAGACAATCTACGTAAGCTTGTGAATCAGTATGCTGCCCAGACCGGAGGAGCTAAGCCTGTGGAGAGACCAAAGAGTGGTATTCAGAAGCGTCAGACGGTAGAGGACCACAAAAAGCGTACCCAGCGTATGCTTCTGACCTGGATTACGGACGAGCCTGATATTTATAAGCAAATTTCCAAATATATCAAGCCTTCGGATTTTACCGAAGAGCTTTACGGACGAGTTGCTGATATGCTTTTTAAGGACTTAAGCGTGGGCAATTATAATCCGGCGGGCATACTCTCACAATTTACGGAAGAGGAAGAGCAGCGTGAAGTGGCATCTATGTTCCATACCAAGTTAGAGGGCATAGAGACCAAACAAGACAAGGAAAAAGCACTGCGTGATATTGTGTATGCAGTGAAGAAAAACAGTTATGAGTACTATACAGGCAAGCTGGGATCTGATGTAAATGCTTTACAGCAGGTTATTGACGGAAAAAGAGCGTTAGAAGAGCTTGCGAAAGTACATATTTTACTTTCTTAGGCTCATACTACTTAATAATGGAAGGATGGAACCATGATGGACGAGAATACAATGGCAAAATACGAGGAAAAGGTAAAGGGCCTTTTAGCATTAGGCAAATCAAAGAAAAATAAAACCTTAGAATATAGTGAAGTAGTTGAATTTATGGCAGAGCTCAAGCTTACGCCTGATCAGATTGACAGGTTGGTTACTACCTTAGAAAAAACAGGCATAGATGTCTTACGTATTTCAGAAGACGATGATCTGCTTCCTCTTGATGATGATATATTATTAAGTGAAGGAGAGGAGCTGGATCTTGAGAATATTGATTTGACCGTTCCGGACGGTGTCAGCATCGAGGACCCTGTCAGAATGTATTTAAAGGAGATTGGTAAGGTACCTCTTTTGAGTGCAGAGGAGGAAATTGAGCTTGCCAGACGAATGGAAGAGGGGGATTTGGATGCCAGAAAGCGTCTGGCGGAGGCCAATCTGCGATTGGTTGTCAGCATTGCCAAGCGCTATGTAGGGCGTGGTATGCTTTTCTTAGACTTGATTCAGGAAGGAAATCTGGGTCTTATTAAGGCTGTAGAAAAATTTGATTATCGCAAGGGATACAAATTCTCTACTTATGCCACATGGTGGATTCGTCAGGCCATAACCAGAGCTATTGCAGACCAGGCACGTACCATCCGTATTCCGGTGCATATGGTTGAGACGATTAATAAGCTGATACGTGTCAGCCGTCAGCTTTTGCAGGAGTTAGGTCGTGAGCCGAGTCCGGAGGAAATTTCAGAGCTGATGGACATGCCTGTAGAGCGTGTACGTGAAATCATCAAAATCAGTCAGGAGCCGGTGTCCTTGGAGACTCCTATCGGAGAAGAGGAAGACAGCCATTTAGGAGACTTTATTCAGGATGATAATGTTCCTGTGCCGGCAGAGGCGGCAGCCAATACCTTATTAAAGGAGCAACTGCAGGAAGTATTACAAACGTTGACAGAACGTGAACAGAAGGTCTTACGTCTTCGTTTCGGACTGGATGACGGTAAGGCACGTACACTGGAAGAGGTAGGCAAGGAATTCAAGGTTACTCGTGAGCGTATCAGACAGATTGAGGCAAAGGCTTTGCGTAAGCTTCGTCACCCAAGCCGCAGCCGCAAGTTAAAGGATTATTTAGACTAATGGAGCTTTCAAAAAGATTACAAGGGGTTGTGAGTTTGATGCCCCCCGGCGGTACTATATGCGATGTGGGCTGTGACCACGGCTATGTGGCCATTACCTTTATTAAAAGGGGGATTGCAGAGAAGGTTATTGCCATGGATGTAAATGTCGGACCTTTAGAACAGGCCAAACGAAATGCAGCGATTTATGGCGTAACCCATAAGCTGGATTTTCGGTTGTCCGATGGTCTCAGTAAAGTAACCCCGGGAGAGGCAGATGCTTTCCTGTGCGCAGGTATGGGCGGCAGGCTGATGGTTCATATTATGACAGAGGGGAAAGAAGTCATGGACCACATGAAGGGGGCTGTACTGCAGCCACAATCAGAGCTTAATCTTGTCCGCAGGCATATATATGAAATGGGCTGGCATATTGTAAAGGAAGACATGGTTTTTGAGCAGGATGGGGAAGAACCGGATGAAGGTAAGTATTATCCTATGATGTATATAGAGCCGGGTCAGGAGCCTGTGCCGGATGAGGTGGCACTCACCTATGGTCCATTATTATTACGTGACGGGCACCCGGTGCTTAAGCAGTATCTGGATTTTTCACTGAAACAGAAGGAAGAACTGTATGCATGCCTTAGTAAACAGGCAGTTAGCGAGCAGGCCGGGAAGCGTTTAAAGGTACTTAAAGAAGAAATTGAGGTGATGAAATGTTTACATGTGAAGATGTCATGCAATGCTTAGAGGATTTGTCCCCTGTCAGCTTTGCGGAAGGTTGGGATAACGTGGGACTGTTATTGGGGCGCAGAGAAAAGGTCGTGGATACCGTCATGCTTTGTGTAGATGTGACAGAAAAGGTAATCAGTCAGGCTATTCAGGCAGGTGTCAGCATGATTGTAAGTCATCACCCGCTTATTTTTTCAGGTGTAAAGCGAATTACCAACGATGATGTGTTCGGCACCAGACTGATAGACTTGATTCAGGCAGATATTTGTGTATATGCTATGCACACTAATTTTGATGTGATGGGTATGGCAGATGCTGCAGCAGAGCGCTTGGAACTTTTAGACACAGAGGTGCTGCAGGTTACTTATGAAGATGAGATTGCTACAGAGGGTATAGGACGCACCGGGAAGTTAAAAGGTGCCATGACTCTGGAAGAAGTTGCAGCGCTTACCAAGGAGGCTTTTCAGGTGCCAAGTGTCAGAGTATTTGGAGAACCGGAAACATTGTGCTGCGAGGTGGCAGTTTGTCCGGGCTCAGGCAAAAGCCTGATAAAGGACGTGTTAAAAAGTGGAGTGGATGTATATATTACGGGAGATATTGACCATCACACCGGCATCGATCTGGTGGCACAGGGAATTTGCGTAATTGATGCAGGTCATTATGGAGTGGAAAAGCTTTTTGTGCCGTATATATATGATTATTTTTCCAAAATAATGCCGGAATGTAAAGTAATGAAGGCTATGGAAGAGGAGCCTTATTGGATGTTCTAGAAAGGAGGCCATATGGAAAAAAGAAAGGTAGATCAGGTGTATTATCGGGCGTATACACGTACCGCTATTATGCTTTTATGTAAAGCAATTTCTGATGTGTTGGGAGAAAAGGCTGCATGGAATTGCATCGTAGAATATACCATTGCCCATGCATATTTTGTACGAGCCAAGGGTATGGCAGATTTAGGCGAGGAGGTTTTACTGCAGATTAAGGAAAGGATGCTGGAGCTTAGTAAGGAAGGCAAGCCGGTTATTAATCAGATTTTTAGTAAGGATAAGGCCATGGACCTTATTAAGGCGCATGGTATGGAAGCAAAGGCCAAATTATTCCGTTACAGACGAAGCAATGGTCTGAACCTGTGTTATCTGGATGGGTACTATGACTATTTTTATGGTCCGTGTCTCAATGATGTTTCAGAAGTGCAGTTGTTTGAACTGATTCCTGAGCAGGGGGGCTTTTACTTTGTACTGCCGTTAGCTGAGGATTTGAATACGTTGCCTGAATTTAAGAACAGACCGTTACTTAGAAAGACTCTGGAGGAGGGCCATGCATGGAGTCGTCAGATTGGTATTGAAAATATCGGAGATTTGAATGACAGCATCTGTGCCGGTGATATTAGTGACATGATTTTGGTGCAGGAAGCGGAAATGGAGCGCAAGATTGGCGAGATTGCCAAAATGATTACGGCTCGTGAAGGCGTCAAGTTTATTATGATTGCAGGACCTACCAGTTCCGGTAAGACTACCTTCAGTCACAGACTGTCTATTCAGCTGCGTACACAGGGCAAGATCCCGCATCCTATTGCATTGGATGATTACTTTGTAAATCGTGCAGACACACCCCTTGATGCAGAGGGTAAACCGAATTTTGAATGTCTGGAAGCCATTGACGTGGAGCAGTTTAATAAGGACATGATTGATTTGCTAAGCGGCAAAGAGGTGGAAATACCGCACTATAATTTCAAGACCGGCCGCAGAGAATATAACGGCCACAGACTGAAGCTGGGCGCAGAGGATTTGCTGGTTATTGAAGGGATTCACGGCTTGAATGATAAATTATCTTATTCCTTGCCTGTAGAGAGCAAGTTCAAAATTTACATCAGCGCATTGACCAGCTTAAATATTGACGAGCATAATCGTATTCCTTCCACGGATAATCGATTACTTCGCCGTATTGTGCGAGATGCACGCACCCGAGGTCAGAATGCATCCCAGACCATTCAAATGTGGCCGAGTGTGCGCCGTGGTGAAGAGGAAAATATCTTTCCATTCCAGGAGCAGGCAGATGTTATGTTTAACTCTGTACTGATTTACGAGCTGGCAGTGCTAAAGCAGTTTGCAGAGCCGCTTTTATTCCATGTAACGCCGGATGATCCGGCATACCCGGAGGCGGAGCGCCTGCTTAAGTTCCTCGATTACTTCCTGGGTGTCAGCAGCGAAAGCCTGCCAAGTAACAGTGTATGTAGAGAGTTTGTAGGCGGCAGCTGCTTTAGGGTGTAATCAGGAGATGATTTCATGGGAAGAAATGTAGCAATCGGTATACAAAATTTCAATGAGATAATTGAAAACAACTATTTTTATGTGGATAAAACCTGTTTTCTTAAGGAATGGTGGGAAAGCGGAGACTCTGTTACTCTGATTACCCGACCGCGTCGTTTTGGGAAAACTTTGACCATGAGTATGGTGGAGCAGTTTTTCTCCGTGGAGTATGCCGGAAGAGGAGATTTGTTTGAAAGACTGAAAATTTGGCAGGAGGAGGAATATCGTGCAATTCAGGGCACTTATCCGGTTATTAGTCTTTCCTTTGCAAATGTAAAGGAGAAGACCTACGAAGCTACCAAATGTCGCATATGTCAGTTGATTACAGAGTTGTATGCGAAAAACCAATTTTTAATAGAGAGTGATTTGCTGACTGCGGCAGATAAAAAGTATTTTCAGGAGATTACAGTAGATATGCCGGAGGTGGTGGCAACCTTTTCTCTCCATAAGCTGGCAGGTTTTCTTTCCAGATATTACGGCAAAAAGGTTATTATTTTACTGGATGAGTACGATACGCCAATGCAGGAAGCCTATGTGGATGGTTATTGGGAGGAATTGGTGGCTTTTACCAGAAGCATGTTTAATGCCACCTTCAAGACCAATCCTTTTCTGGAGCGGGCGATTATGACAGGCATTACCAGAGAAAGTAAGGAGTCCATCTTCTCTGATTTGAATCATCTGAAAGTTGTTACCACTACATGTAGTGAATATGCAGACTGTTTTGGTTTTACGGAAGAAGAAGTATTTGCTGCCATGGATGAATGTAATCTTACAGATAAAGAAACAGTAAAAAGCTGGTATGATGGATTTGTTTTTGGAGATACGGGAGAAATCTATAATCCATGGTCTATCTTGAATTATCTGGATACAGGTGGCAAATTAAAAACCTACTGGGCGAACACCAGCTCTAATAGTCTGATAGGTAAGCTAATCCGCGAGGGAGAGCCGGAGATAAAGACGGTCATGGAGGATTTGTTGGAAGGCAAAGTTCTTCGTACACAAATTGATGAGCAGATTGTGTACAATCAGTTGGATCAGAATATCAGTGCTATTTGGAGTCTTTTATTGGCATGCGGTTATTTGAAGGTAGTCAGGTATTCGTTGAATCTGGAAATAGGTTGGCCGGAGTATGAGCTGGCTTTGACCAATAAGGAAGTGCGTCTGATGTTTGAGGGAATGATTGCAGGCTGGTTTTCCGGTTCTGTATCAGCATATAATTTATTCATAAAGGCATTGATGATGGACGATATAGACGCTATGAATGAATATATGAATAAGGTGGCGTTACAGACCTTCAGCTTTTTTGATGCAGGGGCACGTTCAAATGGATACTCTGAACCGGAGCGTTTTTACCACGGTTTTGTGCTGGGGCTCATGGTAGATTTAAAGAGGCGTTATGTGATAACATCTAACAGAGAGAGTGGATTCGGCAGATATGATATCGTTCTGGAGCCATTGTCTGAGCAGGATGATGCTATTATTATCGAGTTTAAGGTACGTAAAAAGCGTGAGAACAGCTTGGAGGAAACCTTGCAGAATGCTCTGAAGCAGATAGAGGAAAAGCAGTACGAAGCAGGACTTATTGCAAAGGGGATTTCAGTGGAAAGAATACGTAAATATGGCTTTGCTTTTGAAGGAAAGCAGGTGTTAATAGGATAGAGAGTAGAGGTGAGTGACAGAGAGTTGCTTGCCTTTGCTTTTTTATTATTTTGCAAAAAAGTTGACAAATTTGGCAAGAAAGCGGACGAAGAACACCGGAAAATATTTTATAATTATCTTACAAAATGAAACAGTAAAATTTCAAGGAGGTTTTCATGGCACAAAAGTATTATGACACAGCGGTGTTTGGCACCACGTTTCTGGGGCTGGGGGCAGCGCTTGGTATGGAAAATGTGGTAGTGATTGAAAAGGGTGGCTTGTTTGGAGCGGAGTTTGTCAATAGTTACAAGGTATGTACTCCGAAGGTAGTGGAGGCAAAAACAGAGCTTGGCAAAGAGTTTCTGGAAGATTTAAAAAGAAGAGGGCTTGTTTCCGAGGCGGGTGAGATATATCCGGCACCAGCGGTGTATGTTTTAAGCTCTTATCTGAAGGAGAAGTGCATTGATATTTTGTTAATGACAGAAGTAACAGGTATCAAAAAAGTAGATGATTATTATGAAATTATGGTGTATCATTCCAATGGTTTTGAAACTATTTATGCAAAGCGTATTTTAGATACCACAACGTTGGGGAACGGTCATGACACGGCTGGCAAGTATGAGAAGCAAAAGCAATTGAATGCGATAGTTTACAATCCGGATGGAAGCGAGTTAGACGGGCTTTCCTTTAACGGTCAGAATGGGTTATATACATACACTTTGCCGGTGGATTTGGAAACGGACAGATATGATGCGGTGGAAATGTTGTGTGGCTTGGAAAAGGTATTTGCAGAAAAGAATATACGAATTTCCAGTATTGCTTCTGATTTTTCTTATATCATGGAACCTTGCAGGGAAATGATTGAGGAGCAGTTTGTATGGATTCTGTCAGTCGGCTATGCAAATTTGATAGAAGCTTTTGATATGGGTGTGCAGTTTGCAGAGGAGGAGAGAGCATGATTTTACGTGAAATGATAGATGGTGTTGCTAAAACAAGTGTGGCAGAGCCTGTTTTTGATGAAAGTTATGATTTGGTAGTGGTAGGTCTTGGAACGGCCGGTGCTATTTCTCTGATTGCAGCAGGACGTGAAGGATTAAAGGTGCTTGGTGTTGAGCAGCTTTACGGCATGGGTGGTACAGGTACCATTGGGGCTATTACCGGATACTATTTTGGAGCACAGGGCGGTTTGTTCAAGGAGATGGATGAGAAGGAGCAGGAGTTGCGAAACGGAACGCTCTTTCATGGTGGCAGCAGACGAGACGCTTGTGCATTCGTTATGGACAGGGAAGCCAGAGCTTGTGGTGCTGAGATGAAATACGAATGTATTGTAACCGGCGTTTATATGGAAGGAAATAAGGTACTTGGACTCAGACTCTTCCAGAATGGCAAAGAAATTCATGTGGAAGCCAAAAAAGTGATTGATGCTACCGGAGAAGCTACTGTATGTCATATTGCAGGCGCGGAAATGATTTCCGGCAGAGACTTTGACGGACAGACACAGCCGGCAACGTCTTCCAGCATTTTGATTGGAAAAGATGGAAAGAGCATAGCTACCAATAAGGATGCAGGCTTTGTAAAGCAGCATGAGCCACGAGATGTGAGCCGTGTGATTATAAATTCCAATAATTTTCCGATGTATTTAAAAGAAGATTACACACAGGAAGAGCGAAAATTTGCAGCGGTAGCACCACTCTTCGGCGTAAGAGAAGGCCGTCGCATCAAAGGCAGAAAAACATTGACCTTGACTGATGTGGTAAGTAAGAAAGGAAGAACAGAGAAACCTTTATTTTACGCATATTCTAACGTGGATAATCACGGAAAGGATGGTGCCTTTGAAAACGAAGAACTGTGTGACTGGATGGCAGCGTCCGGCTTATGGGGAGTACTTATGTCCGTTCCGGTACCTATGGAAACACTTTTGCCGGAGGGACTGGAGAATATTATGGTTGCGGGTCGCTGCCTTTCTGTAGACCATAATCTGGCTGCTTGTGTTAGAATGAAACGTGACATGGCCAAGAGCGGCGAGGCAGCAGCCTACATCTGCAGTGAAGCAATTAAGAAAAATATCTCGCTTTCTGAGGTAGAATATGATAATATTGTAGATAAGCTGAAGGCAACAAATTGTTTGGATGAAGCGAATAACGTAGGCTTTATGGAGCGTGTTTTCGGACAGTATTTTGGCTACGAGCTTCCGGAATTAACTACCACAGAAGAAATTCTTACCTGGCTTGCAGGGGAGAAGCCTGGCTGGGCAATCTGGGCATGCCGTTCATTAGCATTAGAGGCAGTGGCGACAGAAAGCCAAGCTTGTAAAGCGCAGACAGCCAAAGCAGAAAAACAGAAGCTTGTGGAAGCTTTGAAGGAAAACTTATATTCCGATAATGAAAACTTATCCAGACATTGCGCACTTGCCTTGGGCATTATGGGAGAGCAGGCCGCAATTCCAATGCTGCGTCAAATGGCAATGGAACCGGACAACTACGTACCAAAGTCCAGTCTCAAATATGTTTACACCAGAGGCGTATCTGCGATTTACCTGTTAGGCAAGCTGGGAGACGTGGATTCTATAGAGCTGTTGTTTGACATTGTGGAGCGAAAAGGTTTGACGGATATTCCGAATTTTACCTTTGGAGAATTTTACAATGAAGCTACGGACGTATATTCACAGTATGTATTGTTTGCGTCCAGAGCATTGGTGGAGCTTGCAAAGAAATATCCGGACAAAAAGCAGCCAATTGTGGAGAGGTTATATAAGCTTTTGGAGAATCCGGAGTACCACATTATGATTACGCTGAGAGATAATTCCGCAAGCCTTTATGATTTAAAGCCGAAGCTGATTGAGTATATTAATTCTATGACCAAATAAGCAAGTAAGAACTTTTAGAAATGCAAAGGAGAAGCCGGAATGTTTGATTTAGAAAACAAAAGTATTCGTGTGAGTAAAATGAAATTGAGCAATCAAAGCTTCTCCAGGAAGATGCATATTTTCCATAATATCAAGCTTTGTCTGGTAAAATGCGGCTCTGCACTTTGGCAAATCGATGATCGCCTTGTTCCGGTCAAGGAAGGCGATGTGGTAATATTAAGTAACCGTATGAAACGTGTTTTTAAGGAAGTATCAGAGGAACGTGGTATTGAGCTTGTGATAGTGGAATTCGAACCCCAGCTTTTTATGAACCGGTTCCGGAGCTTATTATACGGAAAAGACATAGAGCATAATAATGTCATTTCTGACCATGAGGAACTTATCCAATTATTTCGAGCCATAGAGGCAGAGGCACAAAATAAGCTTCCACATTCTCAGATTGTTATTGGAGCCAAGCTGGTAGAAGCACTGGCACTTATGATGCGCTACTACGACATTGCAGAGAAAAGCAGCGTGCAGATGAGAAGCGATATGTACCGGGTGCTGGAATATATCGATGAGCATTACCGCAATGATATTTCTGAAAAACAAGTTGCAGACCTTGCAAATATGTCCAACACCGGTTTCTCTAGGTACTTTACCAAATGCATGGGGATAGGCTTCGCTGAATATGTCATGCAAAAGAGGATTCAGTTTGCCATACATATGCTGACAAGTGGAGACAAGACAGTGCTGGAGATTGCACTGGAAAGTGGCTTTAATAATACAGCCAGCTTTTATAAGGCATTTAAGAAGATTACGGGCACGAATCCGACGGAGTATAGGGAGACGGAAGAGAAAATGTGGGTATAAATATTAATTATTTACGCACCACTCACAACATCACAGCATACAATAAAGCATCAACTTTTTTATGGAGGCAATTATGACAAAATCCTTGTCTAAACGTCTTGCTCTGGGGTTGGTGCTTTTATTATGCAGTTTTTCCTGCATAGGCTGTGGTGACAACACCACCGATCCGGGGCTTACGAAAGTCACATTAAACGAGGTGGCACATTCTATTTTTTACGCTCCGATGTATGTAGCAATTGAAGAAGGGTACTTTGCAGAGGAAGGCATTGATATCGTGCTTGTAACAGGATTCGGGGCTGTTATTTAGTCAAAGACATTATTTAAAATAAACAGCCCTTATTTCGCGGCCTTCCAGCTCGATATAATCTATCAAGGATTGCCAGAAGGCTTGTTTGCCCGGTTCATCCAACTTATTATACATCTTTATAAAATCGCCTTGCAGGAGACGTTCTATGTGCGCATAAGACACTACAGGCTTAGCCACTTCCTCTAATTCTGAAAGTTCCTTAGAAAGCTTTTCATACTCTTTCTCGTAGTAATCATAATCAATGCGTCCTTTTTGAAAGAGCATATTGACGCGGTTGCGTTCCTCTATAATGGCGGATTTTGTTCTTTTCTTAACGGTCGGCGCAACTTTGTCCTGAACCTTGGTGATAGCACCTATGAACTTCCGATACTCATTGGCTAAATTTTGCAACAAGTATTCCTCGATGAGGTTCTGGCTGTAATTGTAACCATTATTACAGCGACGGTCCAATAAGTGCTTGTTGCAGTGGTAATAGCAATAATGTTTTCTCTCCCCTGTCTTACGATTAATAATACTGCTAGAGCCTGTGCTGGCCAACTTACATCCACATTCCGGACAACGCATCATTCCGGCAAAGTAATAGCTTCGCCCAGAACGAGCAGTCTTTACGTTAGAACGATTAATATCCTGAATAACCTGCCATTCCTCCATAGTGAGGTATGCAGGGCAGTAATGGTCATTGTCGCGATACTTTCCGATATAAAATTCCGATGTGCACATCGTGCGGAGCATACTATATGAGAAGTTGATGTGATAGGTGTCCTGAATATAGATCATAGTCTTTCTTTTGGTTCGGTACTTCATCAAATGCCGGTATACATCTATTACGATATGCTCCGTCTCCGGGTCCTTCTCTATACGACCATCTACGATGCGGTATCCGAATCCGATATTTTTCTCGCCCCACACAAGGCGTCCATTATCAATCATATTATTGACTGTGAATTTAATACGTTCGGAAGTGGTATCTACTTCATTTTGACCAATGGAAAGCATAATATTTAGGTTCAGGCGCCCATCTCTGGTATCGAGGTTCATATTAGGTTCTGCAATAGCCCTCCAAGTGACGTGATACGTGTCAAGGATATCCTGCACCTTGTAGAAGTCAGAAACATTTCGAAACCATCTATCCATTTTCCAAAACAATATAATATCAATAAGACCGGCCTCCACATCCTTAATCAGTCTATGAATTTCTTTACGCTTCTTCAATTCCTTGCGAGCGGTCTGTCCTTCGTCGGCATAAAGGCCAACCACCACCATATTATTTGCAGTGGCATATGCTTCTAAGCATTCGCGTTGGGCTTGCAAGGACTTGCCATGCATCGCCTGCTCCGCTGTGGATACTCTAATATATAGAGCTGCACGTAGTATTTTATCCATATTAGCACTCCTTATAAATAAAACATATGAAAATAGGTGCAAAAAATACACCTATACAGATGCAGAAAAGTGTGCTATAATACCTTTGTTTGGAAGGTATAGCAGAGAAGCATCTGTTATAGTTCTTTTGCTCCGGTGTTGGCGCACCGGGGCGATTTTTATTTTTGTGTAAAGAGAAAAGGCGCTACCAGTTTCCTGATAACACCCTTTCTTAGTATCCTCCTGGCATGGCTTAATGCCATGATCTAATCATATTGATATTTTAAAGCATAAAGAATGCTTTGTCAAGAGGTAATTACATTATATGTGGTGTTAACGAGAAATATGCATGTTATCAAAAATATAAAATCTTTTTATTGCTTCTATTATTTCTTGCCGTTTTTCTGTAGATATAAAAATAATGTTTTTGTTGGCATCTAATATGGGTCGAGATATTCTTTTGATATTAATGCGCCTCATATCTTCAATTCTTAGATAACAAGTGCGACCGTTAAGCTCGATTGGTACATTCATGTAATATTTTTGACTTTTGAGCTTAGAGGTAATTGGTATAACAATATAAGAATACTCGCTCTCCCTGGAACCTCCAACACGTTTTTTCCAAATCAGTACAGGACGATTCTTGTTTAATTCAGAACCAACATTGACACCAAGCGAAGCCCAGTATATGCCATTCTCAAAGACAGTGGTTTTCTTCTGATAATCGTTAAAGTTTAAAAGCAACTTTTCCCATTTCCATTTTAAAAACTGATAAATAGCTTCAAATACAGGCAGTGATATACTTCTCAAACAAGCATCAGCGGAAATCTTTGACATCATATCACTGATAATGCTTTGCTGAATTACTGTTATATCTGTTGATGGTAGCCTTACTGGTTTAGAGCCTAAATATAAAGGAGCAACTATATTTGCTTTGGATATCTCTTTGTAATCAGTAAGAAGTGCATATTGCTTGGTTACTGATAGTTTGTAAGCATTATCATTATTTTCTTCCGCCAGCGGAATAATAAGTATTTTATCTTTTGCTTGGGTATCGCACAGATAGACACAGAGAGGAGTATTATCTTCCTCTTTATATCTATAGATGTGGTTTTTTCGCAAGTCCATACATGTCCTCTTTTCTAATATTTATTTTCCGCTGCAAGTCATTGGGACATGAGCGTTATTTCTAATCTACTATAGTAGAAATTTGGTTGGCACCGGGGCGTTTTTATTTAGTTTTTATTTCATACGCCGTAGTACCTCTTCTCTAAGTTCTAACAAGCGCTCCTCAGAGTTTCCTTCTTCGCCCTTCGGTCGTGTTAAGTATATTGCCACGGCTACTTCGTATTGGTTTAATAATTCTTCGTTTGACATATAATCTATTTTGCTATATGGCATCCTGATAGAGTAAGATATTGACCATCACTAACAGTTATGTATTTAGAACCTTCAAAGTTATCGTTTGTGATAATGGATTTGAGGCTGCCAGTACTGTCTGATGAAACTTGAACATAGCCATAACCAACAGAATTATTTTTTGCCACTTCGATTTTATATTCTCCTGCCTGAAGATGAGTGCCTATTTTGAAAGTTCCCTCTCCAGAAGCGTCAACTGGTGGATTTTCTTCAAGTGGCACCGCATAACAACCAGTAAGTTTAAAATATTGGCCATCTTCTATGGTAATAATCATGTTATAAGAAAAATTATTGTTAGTGATTATGGATTCTAATTTTCCAGAGCTATCAGAAGAAACTTCTGCATAACCCATAAAGTTATCAGCATATACAACATATTCACCAGCAGGGATGTCGCTTCCCACTTTATAGGTACTAGCTTCGTATGTAGTATATTTTTGTTCATCGGTTGTTTCTTTTTCGGTTAAGTTAGTAGTACCTTCAATTGGAGTTGGCTGGCTGTTAGTAACTTCTTTGGGCTGTTTATCGTCTTCTCCGCCAGAAGCAGCACCGATTATTACCAGTGCGACAAAAACAATGAGAAACCATTTTAAAATGCCACCTTGTTTCTTTCTGCAGTTTGGACAAACCTTAGCTTTCTTAGGTATGTCGCTCTGACAATGTTTACATTTTTTAGTTTGGATGTTTAGATTTTCGTTCATAAGAAAATCCCCTTTCGTATAATTTATTTATCAACCGCTTTGCGGTGGATATCATTAGTAAGTTTTGTGTGCAGCCATTTCTAAAATGCTAACATCACAATTATTATCATAGTCACCATTATCAATATGTGCCAATTCGTGAGAGTAGGAGAGTAAATTCTGCTCTCTGGTATGTCTGGAATTTAATACAATGGTGAAAGTGCAATCTTTATTTTTTACAGTATAGCCGCGTATACTTACTGGCATATCAGCAAGTATACAATTAACATCCGGTCTCGTTGTCCTCACCTCTTACACGATCAATCATTTGTTTTACGAATTCAATATCTTCACGTCTTACTTTTCTAGTAGTATCAAACAGAACTTTATATTCTGGATTTTCATACATGAACTGAGCAAGGTCACGCGCATCCTCATTAAGGAAATACCCTTGTGGAATATGTTCTGATAAATCATTTTTACCCAATAGGTAATTCATGTCTACATTGAAATAATCAGCAATGGCCTCTAATATTTCAAAACTAGGTTCACGTTCTCCACTTTCGTACATACCAATGCTACTACGAGAAATGTTTAGTCTACTTGCCATTTCTTGCTGGGTTAATCCGCTTTTTATTCTAAGATTTTTAAAAACGTTTGCAAAATTGCCCATTAAAATGCACCACCTTTCTTGTGTAAAAACATAATACCACAAATTGTGGAAAAAATAAAGAAGAAATTTCCACAAAAAGTGTTGACACGTTTCGTGGAATGGTGTATAGTGATGTTAATTCCACAAAACGTGACAAAGGAGGTGTGATATGGATACTAAAAAAATAGGAAAACGATTAGCAGAATTAAGAGGAGAAAAAACACAAGAAGAGGTTGCAAAAGCTATTGGAATTAGCGTTTCTGCACTATCCTCATATGAATGTGGCGATAGGATGCCAAGAGATCCTATAAAAATCGAAATTGCACATTATTACAATAAAAGTGTTGAAGAAATTTTTTTTTGCTAGTTAGTGTCACGAAAAGTGACATCGAAGTGAGAGATGTGTGGACAGAAAGGAGAGTGAAGAGGAATGACAGAAGAACAGAGAAAACTCGAAAAAATGTTATTGGAATTTATCGAGGAAGTAAAAAATGAGCCAACACCTGAAGCTATTAAGATAATTCCAAGTGTGGCTCATGAGTTGATTGAATTATGGAAAATTTAGTTTGCCTTTGAATCTAATTCTACTAGCTTATCATAAACAGCTTGCATGAAAGCAGTAATGGAATCGGCTTCTAACTGGCTGATTGGAGTTGTAGGATTAGAAGCTTTAGCAACTGTAATTTCCTTAACTAATTCAATCATATGCATGTTCCATTGAGTTGTCATGTTGTTCCCCCTTTCTTATGCACTCGGCAGTTGCAGCTGCCTGTATCTAAAGAATAGAAGAAAACAAGAAAAATGTCAATAATTGGAGGAAACAACCCAATGAGCAATAAAACAACTTGCAATGACTGTTATCATCGCTACATATGCATGGAACGCAGAGGTATATGCATTTCATTCATACGAAAGGAGACAAACAGTCACTCATAAAATAAAACAGGAGGTGATGTATATGCAAAAACCTATAGAAGTGCCGGAAGGAATTGGCAAGAAGATGTGGGAACTGCTTATGTCTCTACTGGGAGAGCAGTATAACGTAGAGATTAAGTATGAATTAATTGAACAAACAGAGGATAAACCTGCTTAAGAAGGTTAAAAGTGCAAAAATGAGAACTTAAAACAAGACTATGCCTTTAATGCGGTATATGTTTACCGCAAGTAAAATTCCCCTTTTATTACGTATATGGCGGCACGCGTTACCTATGCGCGTAGGTTACAAAACGTGTGCTGCATTAAGGGCATAGTTGGGACAAGTTATGGAAGGAGGGAGAAAGAGTTGAGAGCAAGTGCAAGAGCTAGGGCTAGAGGAACGGATAGCGCCAGGGTAATACACGTAATTGAAACGAAGGCAATTAGAGGTCTAGGAACGGAAAAGGACCCAGCAAGAATTGTAACTCAATACTGGGACCTAGATGGTAATTTTTTGGCCGAAGCCGATACGGAACATAGTCATGCAATTATTGAACATGAAGCCAAAATGGTTAAGGAGTCTATTTTGGATCCATAGAAGACGCGTCTTCAGCAATGAGATACATGCTAATGAAGTAAACGGTTGCTTTGATAAATGATTTCATATCGTTAATGTCTCTGCCAGTTTGTTTTCTAATGTAATGTGCTTCGTCATTGCCAATCCATGCAGAACGTTCGACTAAAGTTTTGATTTGTTGGTTGTCAATGTAATTTCTTATACATTGTGAAAGTGGCATGGCTTTAATAGTATTTTCGGCTTCGGGGTAAAGGTAGATTGCAAAGTCTTTAACTAGGAATTCAAGCGATTTTCTATATCCTATTCCTGCAATTTCGTCTAATCCGTATGTATCTGCAGCAAAAGATTGGTTGTAAATGCTGACAAATCGAGGAGATAGTTCATTGATAGAAATATCAAATATTTGCTTGGTAACTCTCTGAGGTTCGATGCATAAGAACTCCACATTTGTATAAGAGATATGGTTATAACCAGATATGGAACATGGCAGGCAGTAATGTGCTAAGAATGTAGAAGCACAATCGCGGCAATGAAATAAAATGCTTGCATGTGGTAAAAAGTCTGATTGATAAACGCATGCAAATATTGGATTGGGAACAATTGATTTGTGACATTGTGGGCATTCTGTAATGGATTTGTCATCAAATTCTACAGAGCATTCTTGAGAATCGATAAGATTTAAAGCATTCATTGTATGTAACATAGTAATTTCCAACTCTACATATACTCGGCAGCGCCAACTGCCTGTATCTAAATCATAGAGGGAAATATATAAAAAGTCAATATATGACAAAATTACAGTTATTTAGGAGGTATTACATGAAAAACCTTATTATAGCGGCACTGGCCGCAATGGAAATTATGAACCGGTGGTACATATACTGCAGGTCTCAGGAGGACATAATACTCTGCACGTTTGCAGTCTTCTATTTTGTATTGCTGCTCTTGTGGAGAGTGGACAAATACGCGGAACGTCAGCGCAGGATGCGCGAGACCAGCAGGAGGATTGACCTGATGATTTCACAGCCGATGGGACATTACAGGAAACATTGCAGCGTTCCGGGCAGAGAGCAGGTGGTCTGTAAATGAAAGAACCTAAGCGTGACTGCATTAATTACAACTATAGCAGCCTGACACCGCCCGGTGCCTGCAGGGGGTTAAAAGAATTAATATGCGTAACCGGCAGAAAGCAGTGTCCGTTTTACAAATCCAATAAAAAATATTTTTCGGACGGAAGCCCGAGAGAGGAGTAACCATGGAAGAGAAATTTACTTTGGAATTTACCAAAGAGGAGCTGCTGGCCGTCCGGGAAGGACTGTTAGGCTACTGGGGACCGGAATGGATATCTATATATCTCAGAAGTGTTTTTGAGAAGGTATATAAAGCATATCAAAAACCGCAGATAAGCCCGGAAGAATATAAAAGGCGCATGGATGAAGCGGAGGAAAGGTACAAAAACCACCTGAACAAAGGTTATATATTATCCATGGAGAAGCGGAAAATCAAATTTTATTATGAATTACCGGAGGAGGTAACAGGATGAGTTACATAGAAATGAAAGAATGGCTGGACAGGCAGATTTCACATCGAGAGGAAGGGAAAAGACTTAAGGAGTTTAATAGTCAGATACGCGTTATTGATACACCGACAGAAAACAAAATTTTTGTGAATGATATCGATAAAGTTGCTGATTTAATGGGTGAGAAGCTTGTAGAAGTATATCATAGCGGCGAATTCGTAGAGCGCAGGTTTATGTACGAAGGCTACGCAGTATTTGGTTTGGTGGAGAAACATGATACGCAAAACCTTTCTGATTAGTGACAGGGATTATTCCCATGTACGAAGCCATGACTGCTGGCCGAGGGAATGCATGGAAGCCCATGGCGCGGAAGACAGGAATATAGAGTACATAGGAAGCAGAATAGAGAACCGTGGATTAATATGGGATTACTGGGTGGACGCTTCCGGGGCTTACTGGTACAGCCACCGGTGGAGAGAACCAAACGGAAATATCATATCCATGGAAGCGCACCTTTTTCCAAATAAATATAAAAAAAGGTCCCGGTAATAACCGAGACCCGGCATGCAATGGCACACCAAAATACGCAATTTAAGTGTACCATTGTATCGCCAAAAAGTCAAGAAATAAGGCTGCCGGAAGGGGTCTTAAGTAACAATCTTAGTATATTAAAGTTAGGCTGATTATTATGGCATACAGAAAATTAAAATATCTATTAGGAGATGTAATAGAGACGGAGATTAAATACTCGGGTAAGTATGGTGCAAAAGGAGAGAAAAGAGCTCCAAAAAAGAAAGCTACTCCAGAGCAGATAAAGAAGCAGAACCTCTGGAAAAAAATAAACCATTTAAGAAGGTTAATTATATTAAATTTCATACCTTATGACTTCTTCTGTACGCTGAAATATCCAAGGGGTACCAGAAAGCCTATAGAGGAGGTGGAACGAGACGTAAGGGATTTTATAGACAGGCTTCGTGCCCCTTATAAGAGGGCGCAGGTCCCACTCAAATACATATACCGCATAGAGATTGGTAAGCGTGGCGGTATTCATGTACATATCATCATAAAGCGCTTACCGAAAAACGGGGACAGGCTGATACAGGAGAAGTGGAAAGCCGGCAGAGTAAACTTTACCAACCTTTATGACAGTGGCGGTTATCAGGACCTCGCGGAATACATGGGAAAAGAGCCGCCGGAGGAAATGGAAGGACAGCTAAGTTTATTCAGTGAGTCAGATAAAAAAAGACTGCGATCGTACGTACCAAGCCGCAATCTGGAAAAGCCGGTACCGGAAGTAAAAGAGTATAAGCGCCGTACCGTACAAAAGATACTCGTTGAAGGTCCTGAACCTTCCGAAGGCTTTTATATTGACAAAGGCTCTATCAGACAAGGCTTAAATCCATACACCGGATATTCATACCTGTATTACACCGAATACCGGCTTGGCAAAGTCCCCTGGGGAGAAGGTGTCCCATGAAAAACGTAAACATTTACCTCAAAAACCAAAATAAAGGACCGCGCCGGCAGAGCCGTAAAGGCATCTACATCCTGGAACGCATAACCAATGCAGGCCCTGCGACTTATACCGGCTTTATAAAAACAGAAGACTGCTCCCAGAATAAGGCCGACATATTAATATTAATCAAGGCTTTAGAACATTTAAAAATGCCTGTCGCACTCGCGATTTATACGAGTAATCCTTATGTGGCAGCAGTACTGGGAAAAGATAACAAACATCAAGAATTGTGGAAAAATCAGAAAGGAGAGCCCCTATCCAACACAGAAGAGTGGCAGAAGGTGGATAAATTACTAAAGGAACACACCTATGAGGTACATACCGGCAAACATTCTTATCTGGATTGGATGATGGAGCAGATAAAAGAATGAACGAATTAAGAGAAAACAATCAGGTAACAGTAGTTGGAGAAGTAGTAAGTACAATTGATTACGATCATGAAGCCTATGGAGAAAGATTTTACACGTTAATGCTGAGCATAGAACGGACAAGTGGTACAAAGGATGTTATTCCGGTAGTCATATCAGAACATCTTTTGGATTTTTCACGGGATTACCAAGGAGAGTACCTTGAAATAAAAGGCGAATTCAGGAGCTTCAATCAGCATGACAAAACCCTCAAAGTAAGATTATACATATTTGCGCTGGAAGCAGAGCTTCAGGAAGGGGATATTATTTTCCCTAAGAATAACAGCATCGTTCTTCGCGGAACACTTTTTAAAGAACCGGTTTACCGCAAAACTCCTTTTGGCAGAGATATTGCAGATGTATTTATAGCAGTAAATCGTCCTTTTGGCCGCAGCGACTATATTCCATGTATTACATGGGGCAGGAATGCCAAAATGGCAGAAAAATTACATACCGGAGACCGTGTAATCTTAACGGGCCGCATTCAGAGCAGGGAATACAAAAAAACACTGCCGGATGGCACTATTGAAATGCGTACAGCTTATGAAGTTAGCGCTGAAATGCTTAGGAGGGAGCAGTGATATGGCAAGAAAAGAGCAAAGCAGAACATTAAAGGTATGTGAGGTATGCGGTAAGGAATTTATGGGCGTCAAATGCGCCAAAGTATGTAGTCCTGCCTGCAGAAAGGAAGCAAACCGCGTCAGAGATGCCATCGAGAGAATTAAGCAAAAAGAGCAGCAGGCCGACAGAAAGGAAATGTCAGACCTTGCAAGGATTAAGGCGGAAGCACGCGCTGCAGGAATGACTTATGGGCAGTATGAAGCATGGCTTCGGAGTGAAGCAGAACGTAAAGAGCGGTTAGCCGGGAAGAAAGGAGCTACAAATGGCAAAGCAAGATAAAGAATTCTACTGGCGCATGCAGGGTATGATATATGCCTTAAAAATCGTCAAAACAGGTGGAAAGGAAGCACTGGAAAAAGAAATACGCATGAGGAATGTTTTAACAGCGCCTTTAGGATGCTCTGAAAAACAGGTTAGAGAGTTATACCACATCATGAGCCAGAATGTGTATGTAAACATGCTTACTGCAATGATGTGGACCGTTCACGAAAGCTTTGGCTTTGGGAAAAAGCGTCTGGAACAGTTAAGGGAAGACTATAACCGGAATGTAGAGATTATTACAGACCTGGATTACATGGGCCAGCATTATATCAGACTGCAGGACTATGCCGTGGAGCTAAATCAAAAATATGATCTTGGCCTTGACATAGAACGCATTGCCGCCTGTGAAACGCAATTTGACGAAAAAGACGAACGTACACGCATGTGTCAGATTGACCGGGTATTAGAAATGCTTCGCAGTGGAGGTTATGAAGCAGCCGCGGAGTTTTTAGAGAAAAAGTTGGATTAACAGAAAGGAGCTGAGCCGTCCGGCCGGACAAAGCAATTGCACGGCTCCTGAGAAGAAATGGGACAAAATAGAAACTGGACATCGGCAGAGGAAGAATATCTGAAAGAAGCGTGGGGTACCACATCCATTGTAACCATTATGAAAAATTTAAATCGTTCCAGACACGCAATTGATGTCAAAGCCAGCAGATTAGGGTTGGGTCCTTTTCTTGAAGCAGGTGATTATATAACTTTTCATCAGCTGTTACTTACGCTTGGAGTGGATAGTGGTGGGTACAAAGTTATTTCTTGGGTTAAAAACAGGGATTTTCCTTTGCACAATAAAAGAGTTGGAACCAATACATTCAGGATAGTGTATCTTGAGGATTTTTGGACCTGGGCAGAAAAAAACAAGGATTTGCTGGATTTCAGTAAATTTGATAAAAACAGCCTTGGACTGGAGCCTTCCTGGGTGCAGGAAAAACGCAGACATGATTTTGAAAAAAACCAAAGGTACATCAAGACACCTTGGACGGCAGCGGAGGATAAAAGATTACTCTATTTGGTTAGCAAACAGCAATATTCTTACGATGAACTCTCTAAAATGCTCCGCAGAACTAATGGAGCTATACAGAGAAGATTATGCGACCTTGGAACGAAAGAGCGTCCCGTCAAGGCTGATAATCATGTGAAATGGACTGAACAGGATTTTGAACAACTTGGAACTCTTATCAAGAAAGGCTATGGATATGATCTGATTGCTGAAAAGGTAGGGAAATCCTCAAAAGCGGTCAGAGGCCGCGTGTATGCCATGTACCTAACTGAAAATCTGGACAAAGCCAGAGCAATTATGGGTACCGGAAACTTTGGAGATAACAGACCGGAACGCAAAATTAAACAGTATAACGTCATGAACACAAAAGAACGTATTCAAACCAAGGAACTGCTTACCAGGCTTGCCGGATTACTTCACAAAGAATTCAAGGACAAGCTGCAGGCTACCGAGTGGGGGCAGTATTTCCAAAAGGATATGTGCCAAAACTTTTCAAGCGCCTGTCTGCAGACAGCCGGCTGTGATGAATGTTTGAATTACAAGCGAATTCAACCACAGGCTTGCAAGATGTGCGGCATTACCTTCTGGGAGAAGAAAGAGAACACCTTCTGCAGTAAATGCAGGAATATGCGCAAAATTCAGTATTTAAAGAAAAGAGCTGCCATTGGCAGCAGAGGATGAGCAAACGGACAGTTAAGGTTTGCATAGGAGAGGATAATGAGAATAGGTTTAATAGACGTAGACGGTCATAATTTCCCCAATATACCGCTGATGAAGCTGTCAGCATGGCATAAACAACAAGGAGATAGCGTCGAATGGTACGAGCCATTATTTCATGGAAGCGGAGAGCCATTTGACAGAGTTTATATGTCAAAGGTGTTTTCAGAAGAATATACACCGGATTATCCATATTATGTGAATGCGAATGAAGTTATTAAAGGTGGTAGTGGATATTGCATCATCCTTAAAAATGGCAAAGAGGTGTTTGATAAGTCCAAGGATATTGAGTTGCCGTACGAGGTTGAGAACATATATCCGGACTATTCCATTTACTATGACAAGATACCAGAGGTCAGAAATACCGCATATGGCTTTCTTACCAGAGGTTGCCCAAGAGGATGTAGTTTTTGCCATGTAGCTGATAAAGAGGGTAAGTGTTCTGTCAAAGCCTCAGATTTGAATATGTTTTGGAACGGTCAGAAGAATATTGTGCTGCTTGACCCAAACATAACGGCTTGCAGATGGTGCGAACAATTATTCCAGCAGCTCATTGATAGTAAGGCATGGATAGATTTTTCCCAAGGCCTTGATATCCGGATGATGACCGAGAAAAAAACAGAAATGTTGATGCAGATGAAGATAAGGAATATTCATTTTGCATGGGATAAATACGAGGATAAGGATATCATTGTTCCAAAGTTCAAAACATTTAAAGAACTTACTGGTCTGGATAAGAGAAAACTTACAGTCTACATGCTGACTAATTTTGATACCACACATGAGCAGGACCTTGACAGAGTATATACGTTGCGTGATTTAGGCTATTGGCCATACGTGATGGTATATAACAAGAAAAGCCTTCCGCAAGGTCACATTACGCGAAGATTACAGCGGTGGGTAAACATGAGAGCGGTATTTGAAACAACACCTAGATTTGAAGATTATAAGGCATAGGAGGACTAAACCAAAATGAAAAATTTAATTATAGCAATTCTAACCATAGCAGTAGCATTTTTCCTACTGCTGTACGTAACAGCAAGTGGCTTTGCAGTACATTATGGAGGGTGATATGAAAATAGCAGAATGGATTTCAAATACATATCAACGAACAACAGTTTATGGTACATTAATCAGACCTAAAGTCATGTGTGCGGATGGCTTCAAAATTAGTGTTCAGGCTTCTAGAATGCATTATTGCACTCCAAGGGCGACACTTGCAGAGGGAGCAGATTATAAGGCTCTGGAACTGGGTTTCGCAAGTCATAAGGACGAACTCATAGAAGATTATTGTGAAGGCTTGATATATCCATACGTACCAGTGGAATTTGTGGATAAGCTCATAGAAAAGCACGGAGGTATCATGGTATGAGCGGAGATTTAATAAGCAAGGATGTATTACTTGAAGACATAAGAAATAATATCACAGAATGCTCAGGCATAATGGGTTGGCTGAAACTGATAAACAGTCAGCCTGTTGCCTATGATGTGGATAAGGTTGTAGAGAAGTTAGAAGATGCAAAAAGCATGGTACCGGTTAACAGGCTGCTAGATGACATTATCAATGATAAGCCTAAAGAGTTAGGTCAGTTAATGGCATATGATAAGGCAATCAAGATTGTTAAAGCAGGAGGAGTTGTATGAGAGTTTACATAAGTGGAGGTATAACAGATGTTGACAATTACAAAGAGCATTTTGCCAAGGCAGAAAAAGAGCTGAAAGAAAAAGGACATGAGGTAATCAATCCCGCGTCATTTGATGATTTATTACCACAGCTCACCTACGAAGAGTACATGAAGCTTGATTTATGCCTGTTAGACCTGTGCGAAGCTATTTATATGTTAAAAGGCTGGAAACAGTCCTTTGGAGCAAATAGAGAGTATGGATATGCACTGGCGAAGGACATGATGATTGTGGAGGAGTGAGATGAAAATAGTGGGTATTATAAGAGAATTTGACAGTACAGGCAGAATATGCATTCCGATGGAAATGAGGAAGCAACTTTGGGGACCGGATAATAGAAAAGCAGAGATATTTGCTACAGAGGAAGGTATTTTAATAAAACCATATTCAAAACAGAAAGTGCCAGTGGTACATGGGAATATCGTATACAGACATTATATACCACACTGCTCTATTTGCGATAAAGTACTTGATGCTAATAGCTGCTATTGTAAGTGGTGTGGAGCAAAGATGGAAGGCGGTAAGTAATATGTATTACAAAGCAAAGGATGTTGACACAGACAAAGCATTGCTAGCTATAGATGAAGCTAGGAAAATACAGAGAACAAAGATAGACAAAGAAATTGCCGAGAAAAGGGCTTTTTTAGAAGGTGTTGAAAGAGGACTGGACATAGCACAAAGTATTTTTGAGTGTAGCAATTATGAAAAGGAGCAGATATGAAAGTAGTAGTTGAATTATCAGAAAGCGAATTATATCGGTTGATGGATTTACTTGATTGCGAAATAGAAAGTCCGGAAGATGCAGAATATGCTATTCATCAAGTGATTGAATATGCGTGAAAGGAGCAGATATGAAAAAACTGATTGAAGCATTACACATAATACAAGATACATGCACATCAAATAAGAATTGTGCAGATTGTCCGTTAAGTTCAGGAAATGTATGTGCCGTTACGGATACTGACCCAGATAGCTGGAAAATTAATGATGAAGTACAGAAAGCGTTGTTATGAGAGGAGTAAGTTATGAAGTGTACTAATATAAAATGCCCTCATTACAAGAAAGCTGAAAAAAGAGATTTTTTCGAAAGAGATATAGGGGTTACATATAAGCAGGGAGGATGTAAATTCCCGTACTGCAAAATGAAGAAAGGTGTAAAGTAGTTATGCAGGAAGTATTTGAGAAGATAGATGCTATTTTACAAAAGTATCGAAAAAAGTGGTTGGAACAACCAAACACAGAACCATGTAAAGGGCTTGAATGTATATCTAACGATTGTGTGGACTGTATGTTAACACATCTGGAAAACGATATAAACCAAGTAGCCGAGGAATATCGGACAACTATGGGTCAGGTAAAATGTGACACAAGTTTCAGCTATGGATACATAAAAGCGATTGATGATGCAATTGAAAAATTTTTGGAATATGGATGTTTTTTGGTTGAATGGAATCCAAAATTATCAAAAGAAAGTCTTGTTACAGATGTATTAAGGCAAGTGAAGGGGCAAGCGGTATATAATCTTGAAAAAATGAAGCAAAAGGAAATCGACAGCGTCAACCAAGTAACTGAGGAATACAAAAGTCTCCTAACGGATACTGATTTGGTAAAGGCCTTGAGGTGCTTAGGAAGTCAGACAGCAGACGGAGATTGCTATGAAACTCTTTATAATATGCAACACATGGGTGATGAAGATTATAAGCCCATGCGGTGCGGAGCGTGCGAAAGTGAAACGAAGATTTGCTGTCCGTATCATCAAAAAACATATGATGTGTGTTTTGAGGATGGAGACTGTTGGTGGCTGAGAGAAGTGGCTGATATGATTGAACTCATTGCCGGCACAAATGTACATAGTAACGCATTTAACATCATTTATAACAAGGTTTGTAAACTCGAACAGCAATATGCAAAGGTAGAAGGTAACATGGAGGCCGTAAATGACTGCATCCGACTGGAAAATCTTTTGCAGTACTTCAAGGAGGAATTGCGAGAGGGAAATAACCAATCTCTAACCAATAATAACCAATCATTAACCAATGCAGACAAAATACGTTCTATGACAGATGAGGAATTAGCGGAGTTTTTATTTAAATATAGCAACTGCGAGTATTGCTGTATTAGTGAGAAATGCACTAAACTTTCTGAAAACAGTTGCATTGATACATTTTTAGTATGGCTGCAGTCAGAAGTGGAGGAATAAATCATGCCAGAATATGAATTATACGTTAAACGCTACGCAAAAGGCTACGATGTATCCGAAGCCGAAGCAAGGCAGGAGGCTATAGTACAACACGTGAAGCAACACTACGAGAACCCGGACAGAAATGAATTTATTTGGTGGTAATTATGGCAAAATCAAAGCAGACAAAAAGCCGGGAATTCACACCCAAACATAGACAAGCCATAGCAGAGCGTGATCACTGCCGCTGCATCTTCTGTAACATGGAATACCACATGGAAGGTGCTACATGGGTAGATTTACAGATTGATGGCATCATGCACTACATACCACGCTCCCAGAATGGCTTAGGAATAGAACAGAACGGCGCCATAGGCTGTAAATGGCATCACCGCATGCTTGATAACGGCAAAGACGGCCGCAGAGAGGAAATGATGGCCATATTTAAGCATTACCTGCAGCGGCACTACAAAGACTGGGATGAAAGCAAATTAAAATACGACAAATGGTCGTTCTTGAAGGAGGTATAACATGTTTTTAAAAATGAGCGTACTGAAAAAAATGATGAAGAAAGCCTATAAAGGCGGCTGCCTTATCATAGGTGACGCACCTGTAGTGGAGGAGGACGAAATAACAATGGATGGCTATGTCATATCCAGTGGCTGGTGGAGCTTCTGGATAGACAAGGATTACATACCAAAGGAGCTGAAAGGCGCTATTATAGAGCTTTGCGGTGAAATACCTTTTGATGGTCACTATTTCAAAGCATCTGAGTCCTTGGGTAATCAGGAGATGCTACCATTCACGGAAGAGGTACATCCGGTAAAAATGTACGAACGTGCAAAGGAACCGGCAGAAGTTACCAGAATAATGATGACCAAGGGCAGTGGCGGTGTTATGAGAATATTGCAGAATAGAAAAACCAACGCAGCAGACGCCATTAATGAAATAATTATGGATTTTATCGATAAAAAGGCCATAAAGGAAGAGGACGGAGAATATCCGCCAATAGGACCGCAGACAAGAGATAACGGCTATTACGCATGGGGTAATAACATCTGCTACCTGGTTGTATGGCCGATAAAGATGTTAGATGAAGAGCATGAAGAGGAGCATAATAATTTCTTAAAGCAATTAAGTGAATTTGAATACCAATTTAGGAGGAGCACATGAACAAAGTAATTTTAATGGGCCGTCTGGTACGTGACCCGGAAGTCCGTTATTCAGGCGAAATGGCAGTGGCGCGTTTTACCTTAGCGGTAGACCGTAAATTCAAACAGGGAGGAGAAAGCAGTGCGGACTTTATCAGCTGTGTATCCTTTGGAAAAGCGGCTGAATTTGCTGAAAAGTACCTTCACAAAGGAATTAAGATAGCAATCACAGGCCGCATCCAGACAGGCAGCTACACAAATAAAGACGGCCAGAGAGTCTACACCACAGACGTAGTGGTAGAGGAGCAGGAGTTCTGTGAGAGCAAAACAATTGGCACAGACGGCAGTGGGGATGCACCAACCGGCAGAGGACCCGAACGAACGACAACCGGCAGGAGCACATCCGCTCCATACACTACCGGAAGTGATGGTTTTATAAACATTCCGGACGGCATAAATGAGGAGCTGCCGTTTAACTAAATTTCAAAAGGCAGGTGAGGAGTATGAAAGCGTTTGATTATCTTAATCAAATCAAAAAAATGGATGCAAAAATAAATAATGACATCGAAGAACTGGCAAGCCTTCAGGCATTGGCAACCAAGACCACATCTGCCTTAGGTGGAAATAAAGTACAAGCTTCAGGAAGCCAACAGAAGATGGCTGATTGCGTAATCAAGATTGCAGAATTAAAGAAAGATATCGATAGAGAAATCGACACCTATGTAGAATACAAAGATGAGGTGCGAAAATTCATTCATGAAGCCTGTGATGCCGATTGCTGCAGACTGTTGTACTTACGTTATTTTCAATTTAAAACATGGGAAGTTATAGCCACCAATATGCATGTTTCCTATCAGTGGGTTTCTGGAAAGCTACACAAAAAAGCTTTGTCGCAATTGCAAAAAACTTTGGATAAAAAAATAAATTAGTTGATAAAAGTTGATAGAAGTTTATATTGATAGTGTGCTATTATGGTATTGTCCAAATGAAAAGGTATTCTCCTTAAATGTTGCAACAGGGGGTCTGAGAAATCAGGCTCCTTGTTGTATTTGGAGGTAGTATGGCAAGGGAATTTGCAGAAGCATTTTATAAATCAAATAAGTGGCTTAAGTGCAGGAATGCCTATAAAAAGAAACGCATAATGATAGATGGTGGTATGTGTGAGGAATGCACCTGTAGGAGCGGTTATATAGTACATCACAAAGTATTGCTGACAGCAGAAAATATTAATGACCCGGACATAGCATTAAATCACGATAACCTGGAGTATGTTTGTAAACAGTGTCATGATTTATTTGAAGGACATGGCGTAGGAAATAAACAAAAACCATTGTGCGTATTTAATGAGGATGGGCAACCAGTTTCGTTGAGGGAGATTGATAGATGAAATTATATTACAAAGATGATAATGAGAAGCTTATTGAACTGGATAAGGCAGTGTGCGTTACTGAAGGCGATATTGTAGTACATACAACTGTAATGTTGTCGAAAGAAAAACGAAAAGAGCTTGAGCGAGAATTGATAAATAAATTTGAGCGAAATGTAATTGTATTAGATGGGTTATTTGATGAAATTATGGTAGTCCCCCCTAAAAATAATTCATAACCGTTCTGAAGAAGACCGAGGGGGGCAGTTTTCTGTAATACACAGGTCGCGCATAAGGGGGTGTGGTATATGGTTGATAGAGAGGACATTTTAGAAGAGATTGAACGCGAAGAAAAACGTGACAGTGTTGCCGGATATATCGAGAAAACTAGGCAGATTAAGCGAGAGATAAACAGACTTAAGAAGCTTATCAAGGATATTGATGAAAATAAGAAAAAGTTAGTATATGCAACCATTGAAGACGTTGCTTTTATGACAATAACCATGAAAGAATTGCGCGAAAATATCATTCGCGAAGGCACTACAGTAGCATACAAGAATGGTGAGAACCAATATGGTACCAAACAAAGCCCGGATGCACAGCTTCTCTTGCAATTTTCTCAAAAACAGAGTCAGGCCATGAAGATTTTATTAGAATGCCTGCCAAAAACTGAAAGAATTAAAAAAATGCCCGAGGATGATTTCGATGATTTTGTAAATGATCGTGAGGATGTATAATGGCCAAGAAAGTTGTATATCCTTTGGCATACAATCCAATTCTGGAGTACTGGAATAAAATTGAAAGTGACGAAGAAGTTGTATCTGCAAAAATACATAAATGGTACAAGTATTTAGCTCAGCTGGTAAATGAACCGGGTGAGTATTTTTATTCCCCAAAACGGGCAAATCATATATTGGAATTTGCAGAGAATTATTGCAAGATTTCGAAAGGTGCAGGAGCAGGCAAGCCGGTCAGACTTGAACTATGGGAAAAAGCCCATCTGGCAGCAGTCTTTGGATTTATTGATATCAATGGATATCGTATGTGTAGAGAGTCTGTTTTAATTGTCGGTAAAAAGAATGGCAAATCACTCCTTGCTTCAATTGTTGGTCTTTATATGCTTATTGGCGATGGAGAACCGGGACCGGAAGTGTATGCAGTGGCAACTAAACGTGATCAGGCAAAGATTATCTGGAATGAGTCCAAGAGAATGGTTAGAAAATCCCCTGTTCTTTTGAGAAGAATTAAGGCGCTGGTTGCAGAATTATCCAGCGAATTATTTAATGATGGCACCTTTAAGCCATTGGCATCCGATAGCGATACACTGGATGGTTTAAATGTCCATTGTGTGTTAATGGATGAAATACACCAGTGGAAGAACGGAAGAGCGCTTTTTGATATTATGGCAGACGGCACCACGGCCAGAGACCAGCCATTGATTTACATAACCTCAACGGCCGGAACGATAAGAGAGGACATCTATGACCAGAAGTACGAAGAAGCGGAAAGGGTAATTAACGGGCTGTTTGATGATAATGGTTACAAAGATATTCACTTCTTCCCATTCATTTATGAATTGGATAATAGAAAAGAGTGGACTGATGAAAAGTGCTGGAAAAAGGCTAATCCCGGATTGGGCACCATTAAAAAACTGGAGTCACTTAAGGCTAAAGTGGAAAAAGCAAAAGGCAACCATACTCTGATAAAAAATCTGGTGTGTAAAGAATTTAATATACGTGAGACTTCTACAGAAGCATGGCTTACATTTGAACAGATTGATAATAAAGCTTTATTTGATGTCAAAGAGTTAAAACCAAGATATGGTATTGGAGGTTGTGATTTATCATCCACTACAGACCTTACAAATGCGACAGTCATATTTATGGTACCGAATGATGACAATATTTATGTTTTGCAAATGTACTGGATTCCGGAAGATTTACTGGAGAAAAAAGTCAGGGAAGATAAAATACCATATGACATATGGAGAGACAAAGGATATTTAAGGACTTGCCCGGGGAATAAAGTACACTACAAGCACGTTTTGGAATGGTATAAAGAAGTTCAGGATGAGTTAGATATTTATTTGTGTAAATGTGGATATGACTCATGGAGTGCTACGTATTTTGTTGAAGAAATGAAAAATACTTTTGGAAAAAGTGTCATGGAGGAAGTAATTCAGGGCAAAAAAACGTTGTCAGGTCCAATGAAATCATTAGGGGCTGATTTAGAAAAGAAACGTATTGTTTATAATAACAATCCGGTCTTAAAATGGTGTCTCACCAACACGTCGGTGGATATTGATAGAAATGGAAATATACAGCCGGCAAAAGGTAATTCAAGCACCCGAAGAATTGACGGTATGGCCGGATTATTGGATGCGTACGTAGTGCTGGAGAGAAACCTTGAAGAATATTTAAGTGTGATTTAGGAGGAGCTATGGGATTGTTTAAAAGACGAGGGCAAAAGAAAAGAGAGCCAACAACAAATCAAAAAGCAGATGGCACAATAATTAAGATGGTTAATACATTCGGTGAGCATTATTACTCATGGAATGGAAAGCTTTATCAGAGCGATATTGTTAGAGCGTGTATCAGACCGAAAGTAAAGGCTATCGGAAAACTGGTTGGCAAACATATTAGGGATGACCCGGAAAAAGGACTAAAGGTTAACCCGAGTGCAAATATGCGCTTTTTACTTTCAGAACCAAATCCTTACATGACAGGACAGCAGTTCCAGGAAAAGGTTGCAAATCAGCTGTGCTTAAATAACAATGCATTTATTTTGATTATTCGAAATGAAAATGATATTCCAGTACAGTTGTATCCTATTCCTTGTGTGACTTGCGAAACTGTGTATAAAGAGGACGTACTATATCTGAAATTTCAATTTCGGAATGGCAAATTTGGTATTTTTCCATACGACCAAATCATTCATTTACGAAATGATTACAATAACGATGATATATTTGGCGAAAGTCCGGCACCCGCTCTGGCAGAGATGATGGAAGTAATCACTACGATAGACCAGGGAATTATAAAGGCCATAAAAAACAGTAGTATTATACGATGGCTGCTTACATTCAATCAAGCTATGCGTGATGAAGATATCAAGAAGGGTGTTAAGAGTTTTGTAGATAATTATCTCGATATTGAAAATGACAGTTTCGGTGCTGCTGGTGTGGATGCAAAAGTAACAGCGACCAGAATTGAGCCAAAGGATTTTGTACCAAATGCACTACAGAGTAAAGAGTCAATAAAACGTATCTATTCATTTTTCAATACCAATGAAAAAATTGTTACATCAAGCTGGACGGAGGATGATTGGAATGCATATTATGAATCCGAAATCGAGCCGGTGGCAATACAGCTTGCCGAGACCTACACAGTAAGACTTTTCAGCAGAAAAGAACGCGGCTGTGGAAATAAAATCGTATTTGAAGCAAGTAATCTTCAATATGCTTCTCTGAGTTCCAAATTAGCCTTACAGGCTATGGTTGACAGAGGAGCTATGACACCTAATGAATGGAGAGCAGCACTTAATATGGCGCCGATTGAGGGTGGCGATAAGCCGCTTAGAAGATTGGATACTCAAGTGGTTGACATGATTGAAGATATGCTGGGGAAAATGAATGGTGATAACTGCCTTGTAGTAGCAGGAATGATTACGCAGCTCTTAAAGACTGCAGAAAGGAGTACAAGTGAAGCATACGGTTAACATTAGAGGTGTCATGGTACCAAATGATTACAAATGGTTCTATGATTACTGGGAGGAAGATTGTACATGCCCCAAGGATGTTCAGGCTATAATAGATATCTTTCAGCCGGGTGATGAAATTGAAGTATTTATCAATTCACCGGGTGGAGTTATTGATGTTGGCTCTGAAATCTATACCTTGCTTAGAAGCAAAAAGGATAATGTAAAAATTTATATCACTGGTGAAGCATGTAGTGCAGCTTCTATTGCTGCTATGGCTGCTCATTGTGAGATGTCACCAACGGCTCTAATGATGGTGCATTGCGTATCTACAAGAGCCAGTGGAAACCATAGCACTTTTGAGCATACCTCAGAAATGCTAAGGACTGCAGACAGAGCATTAAGTCGGGCATATGTGGCTAAAAGCGGTATGACAGAAGAGGAAGCTCTGGAAATGATGGAAAAAGAGACATGGCTGACAGCAGAACAGGCCAAAGCAAGAGGTCTTATTGATGCCATCATGTTTGAGGAAAAAGAGGAAGAATTGTTTGTTGCAGGTCCGCTCTTTGCTTTGCCTAGCAAAGAAAAAATGGAACAAACGAAAAAAATGTTAGAACAAGCAGAGCAGCCAAACAATGGTGACTCTGCTATTTTAATGCAGATGCAATTAGAATTGTTAAATTTGAAGGGAGTAAATTAGTATGAACAAGAAACAGTACGAAGACAAGAGGAAGAATTTGTTAAACGAAGCACAGGAGCTGATTAATCAGGGAAAAAGCGCTGAAGCACAGACAAAGATGCAGGAGGTCAGAGATTTGGACGCTGAGTGGGAAAGAACTGCACAGGCAATGGCTGATTTTGCTGCATTGAACAATAACCCGGTTCCGGCTAATCCGATTGCATTAAGTGGAAGAACAAACAATGACGGCGAATTTGAGAATGCAGAGGATGCTTGGAAGTCTGATGTTTATGTCAATGCATGGGCAAAGACATTAATGGGTAAGCCGCTTGATGCAAATGAAAATAAGGCATATCAGATGGTAAATGAAGCGTATACCCACACTACCGGAAATACAGCTGTAGTAATTCCGAATACAGTTGCAAAGGGAATTTGGGAAATGGCAGGAGAAATCTATCCATACTTCCAGGATGTAACAAAAACATATGTAAATGGTGTTCTCTCTCTGATTCAGGAAGATACATCCACAGAAGCAAAGTGGTATGACGAAGCTACCGTAACGGAAGATGGAAAAGAGACCTTTAAAGAATTCCAGTTAAGTGGTTGTGAATTATCCAGAGATATTACGGTGTCATGGAAATTAAAGGAAATGGCCATTGAAGACTTTATTCCGTACATCCAAAGAAAGTTGGCTAAGAAGATGGGTGCTGCTGCTAGTTACGGTGCTACACATGGTAAGGGCGCAAATGCAGATACAGGCAAGCCGGAACCTATGGGAACAGTAACCGCCCTGTTAAAGGAAGATGGTACACCACAGGTTGTTACATACGCTGCAGGTACCGTACCTACATATGCCAACATTGTGGCTGCCAGAGGTAAGGTTAAATCCGGTTATGGTGCGGGTTTGAACGTCTATGCTAACTCAAATACAATTTGGACTAAGATCGCAGCAATTGTAGATTTAGCCGGAAGACCTTTGTTTGTTCCTGACCCAACAAATCAGGGACAGTTCAGGGTGCTGGGCATGGCTGTTAAAGAAGATGATTCCATGTTGGATGGTGAAATTCTCTTCTCCAATCCGAGGGATGGTTATCATTGCAACGTTAACAAGGAAACGACTATTATGCCTGAGGACCATGTAAAAGAGAGAAAGACAGATTACTGTGCATATGCAATTATGGATGGTAATGTTACCACAAACAAAGCTCATGCGTTGCTCACTGAGGGGGAATAGTCGGCCGTACGATTGCGGTAGATAATACAATCGTATATGATGAGTCCTACACAGTTGCGCAGCTTAAAGAAGCTGCAAAAAACGCTGGTATTAAAGGGTATAGCAGCATGACAAAGGCTGAATTAATCGCAGCTTTGAATGCATAGTATTTGGCGCTGACTTCGGTTGGCGCCATTTGTATGGAGGATGAAAATGGTAGAAAAAATTAGATTGGCATTGCGCATCAGTACGGATGCATTGAATACTGAAATAGAAGATACCATCGATGCTTGCTATAAAGATATGCAGCGAGTGGGAATTAATATTTATGATGATGATGGAAAGCCAAAACAGGATGCAATATCGCAACCGCTTATAATATCCTGTGTAAAGTTGTATGCCAGATGGCAATTTAACTTTGAAAACGCAGCGGAAAGGTATGAGAAGGCTTATAACTCATGCAGAGATGGCATTTCTCTATGCGGTGATTATCATGTATGATAAAGAAATCTATCTTATAGAGGAAGCCGATAATGGAAAAAAAGATGAATATGGCAATCCGATAACAGAAAGAGTGCTAAAGCAACGCTTTGCATCTTTAAAATCTATTAGTCAGACCGAATTTTATCAGGCACAGACAAATGATTATAAGCCGGAAATCAAATTCGAGTTGGCGGATTATCTGGACTATGCAGGGGAAAATAAGGTTTTGTACGAAGGATGCATATATAAAGTACTTAGAACTTTTGTGAGCGGCAGAAAGCTTGAAATAACCTGTTACGGAGGTGTCAGAGATGCCAGGTGAGACATTGCCGAAATCTGTTGTCAGATTGAACAAAGATGGAGTGAAATTTGTATCCAGTGTAGACCGTTGCTCTTATACAATAAAAGAACTAAGCAGAGCAGCACTGCGAGATGTAGGAAGATTTGTCTGTAAAACCTTTCGAAAGTCATTTTATCAGCATTTCACAATGTACAGGGGCAGAGTGGGAAAATACACACAGTACTGGGTAAAACACAAGTATGAGAAACATCCGGTTTTGCAGGTGGGTATGAAACCGAATGGATTTTATGGTGGATTTCAGGAGCTTGGAACATCAAGAGAGCCAAAGTTAGGTTTACTGACAAGTGCCGTCGAAGATAATATTGCAACCATTATCAAAATCGAAAGCCAATATCTGTCTGCTCTGGAAGATGAAGCCAAAGCATTATCATTGATAAGCAATGATGATTACGAAGGGAATGGTGATTAGTGACAAATCATTTAATTAATAATTTGAAAATTTTAATTGGTGGAAATCATGAAGAGGAAGATGAGAAACAAGACTACCCTTACAAAGTATTCTCCATCAGAAGATTATCCCGGGAAGGCTGCCTTAGTACATACGATTTAGAGGTGAATGTATGGGACCGCAATAAATATTATTCCGGAGCTGAAGCTATGATGGATGAGCTGGAGAAGAACCTTGATTTTAATGAAGTTCTGACAGATAAGATGCTCATACGCACCTTTAAAGGAACTAGGGAAAACGTACCTGACCCGGACAAGTCTATTAAAAGAATTAGGGCAAAGTTTACATTACATGTTTATGAAAGAGAGGTATAAAGATGTTTAGAAAAAAATATAGTGGGTTCACGGAAAAGACACCTGAGAAGCTGCTTTTGGATGCCGGAGCATTTGTAAAAAACTATGTTGCCGGAGAGAGCTTTGAAAAGATTAAGGCAGCAGGCAGAATTATCGGCGCCACACAGGGTGGTGGAGAATTTTCTGCAAAACCAAACGTCAGACAGGTTCCGGTTGATGGCGTGATGGGAAGAGCAAAAGGTTTAGAGTTAATTGATGGATGGGAAGCTTATATTAAGGCAACTATTTTAGAAATTACTCCGGAGACATTTGCGCTATCATTAGGTGCAGCTGATTTATCAGAAGTAGATGGTGGTGAATATCAGAAAATTACGGCCAGAGATGACATCAAGGATGCCGATTATGTTGAAAATATTGCATGGATTGGTAACTTGAGTGGAAGTCAGAAGCCGGTAATACTCATCATAAAAAATCCTTTAGCATTAGATGGCATTACATTGACGCCACAGGATAAGAACGAAGCAAAACTGGCCGTTACTGCATATGCACATTATTCACCGGATGATTTGGAAACGCCGCCATTCGAAATCTTGTATCCGAAGGTTACTACAGCTACTACAGCGCAAGGAGAAAATGACAATGAGGAAAATTGAAACACATGATGTATTTAAAATGGCCAGAATAATCAAGGATGCAGGCATAAAAAAAGAGATTGAAGAGATATTTGCCAACGCAAATATAAAAGACAATCAGAACACCGAGTCTGTACAGGAGAGGCTTGGTGTAAAAATTGTTTTCAGTATTATAGAAGGCTGTTCTAGTGAAAAGTTGGAAGATATGCTTTATGACTTTGTTGCAGGCGTTTCGGAAAAAAATACCGAAGATATTAAACATATGAGTTTGGATGCTTTGGTTGAATTATTTAAAGAAATGGCATCGTTGAATAATATGACGAATTTTTTCAATACAGCAGGGAGATTAGCACAGAAGTAATCGACCTGCTGTATTCACGTTATGGAGCAGGCGCAAGAGATATCTTACATTTGGAATTTGAACTTGGTATTGAAATTATTGATACGGCATATCAGAAACGCAGTGAAGAACAACTGTATAACAGATGGTTGTTTTATCAAGACAGTATGTCTTTTGAGGAGTTTAAAGCAAAACTGGGTGCAGATGCATCTATAACTCATAAAGAGTACAGCGTTAAGAGTTCAGAGGAAATAATGGCAAATGTAGAAAGGATAGTGGGGGCGGTACATAATGGAAATATTTAAATTATTTGGCTCCATTTTTGTGGATAGTGATAAAGCCGACAAAAGCCTGCAGAAAACAGAAGGGCTTGCGACTAAGCTCGGAAAGGGCATGCAAACGGTAGTTAAGACCGGTCTTAAAGTTGCTGCTGGTATTGGTGCTGTAGCTACGGCCGCAGGGGCGGCAATAACATCCGTGGCCGACAATACAAGAGAATATCGTAATGAAATGGCAAAGCTTGATACCGCTTTTCAATCTGCAGAGCATTCTAGTGAAGCAGCAAGAACAACCTACAAAAGTTTGCAAAAACTCTTAGGAGAAACAGGACAGGCAGTGGAAGCTGCTAATCATTTAGCGGAGCTATGCGATACAGAGAAACAATTAGCAACTTGGACGGATATTTGCACCGGTGTATATGCAAAATTCGGAGTTTCCATACCAATAGAGGGATTAACAGAAGCTGCCAATGAAACAGCAAAAACAGGAGCTCTTACCGGGGCTCTTGCGGATGCATTGAACTGGGTTGGAGTGAATGAAGAGGCTTTTCAGGCGGCACTTGATAAATGCAATACTGAGCAGGAACGACAGCAACTGATTACAGAGACGTTAAACAATCTCTATAAAGAAAGTGCTGATTTGTATAAAAAGAATAATGAAGAGGTATTAAATGCCAATGCTGCACAGGATAGATTGAACGAGACTATGGCATTAGCCGGTGAAAAATTAGAGCCGATAGTTACCAGTATCAAGGAATTTGGTGCAACAATTTTAGAAAATGTAATACCTGCTATAACGGATTTTATAACAGAGAGCGAGATAGCCAATCTGACGATGGATGCCCTTAAGCTTACAACAGAACTTTTGGATGAAGCTTATGACGGACTAAAAAGTATTGTTGATAATGTTAAACAAGCATGGGAAGATGCAATTACATGGGGAAGTGAACATGAAACGAGTCTGTTGTTAATAGCAACAGCTGTAGGGACGTTAACAACTGCTCTGATAGCATACAATTCAACAAAAATTATTAAAAAGGCTTTGGATATAGCTGAAACAATTGGTATTTATGCTTTAATTGCGGCAGAAAATGCACATACGATAGCAACTACGGTTGCTACAGCAGCAACTACTGCGTTTAGTGCTGTATTATCTTTCTTAACATCTCCAATCACTTTAGTTATTCTAGCAATAGGTGCCTTAGTGGCGGCAGGCATTGCTCTTTACCAAAATTGGGATGTCGTTAAAGAAAAAGCACTTGAATTGTGGAATAAGGTAACCGACACATTTGAAAAAATGAAGATGGCCGTACAAATGATAATCTCTGCAATGTCAGTGTATTTCACAGAAAAGATTGAGTCTATGAAGGCAAAGGCTACGGCTGTATTTGATGGTATCAAAAATGCAATCCAAGAAAAAATTCAAGCTGCAAAAGACTTCATCGGAAACTGTATAGAGAAGATTAAAGGTTTCTTTGATTTTGATTGGAAGTTGCCGGAACTCAAAATGCCACATTTCAGTATTAGTGGTGAGTTTAGCTTAAATCCTTTGCAGGTTCCGTCAATTGGCATTGACTGGTATGCTAAAGCTATGAATACTCCTATGATATTGGATGAGCCTACAATCTTTGGCTTTAATGACGAAGGTGAACCAATGGGCGGAGGAGAAGCCGGAAGTGAAGTGGTTAGTGGTACCAATACTCTTATGAACATGATAGCTGCGGCAGTAGCTTCAAAGAACGAAGCTTTGATTGCAGTACTTTACATGATTTTGGAAGCTATTCTTGAAATGGACCAGAATATGGGCGGCAATATGAGAGAAGCGTTGGATGGCATGTCATTCAAGTTTGACAGGCGTGCAGCAGGACGCTTTGTAAGAGAGGTGATTTGATGCTGGAGAGATTTAGATACATAAACCACATAAACGAGGTTATCGAATTTGGTTCCGGTGGGATTTTTGCAAATCAAAATGATCTTCGCGACTTTTCATGGGATATGTCTACAAGGAATGGAAAAATAACGTCGTTCAGCAGAGGGGTAGTTTCAAAGACTATCCCTGTTGTTGTTTTATCGAACAAGGCAACAGAACTAAAAAATCGCATATTTGAAGTATGTGAAAAGGACGTACAAGCTATGCAGCATGGCAGGATTATCATAGGTGATTATTACTTAAGATGCTTTGTAACAGCGTCTCAGAAATCAAACTATTTGCCTTCCAGAAAGCATACAGAACTTGCGTTGACAGTATCAACCGATTCCCCATACTGGATAAAAGAGACTAAAACCACATTCGGTTACGGCATCGTTAGTGAAGGTACCAATCTGGACTTCAACAATGATTTCGCCTATGATTACACCTCAAATATGCTTGGTAAGGAATTGAACAACACAGGCTTTATGCCGGCAAATTTCAAAATGCTGATTTACGGACCGGCAGAAAACCCTTCCGTGAAAATAGGCGGCCATGCATACACCGTGAATGTCAGTGTGGCAAGGAATGAATATCTTGCAATAGACTCTATTTCCAAGACTGTCATTCTAAAGCACACAGACGGGGCAGAAACCAATTGTTTGAACCTAAGGGATAAAGACTCTTACATCTTTGAGAAAATCCCGGCAGGGGTCAATCTGGTGTCAATTACGGGTGATTTCAAATTTGATGTAACCCTTCTGGAAGAGAGGAGCGAGCCAAATGGATTTAATGCATGCAAACAGTAACAGAGAAGATGAAAAGGTACTGCTGGATTATGATTTTGACCTTGCTTTTGGGGCAGATGAGAATGATTTCGAATGCACAATAGATTACAACAAGCATTGTTGTGAGGGTGGCGATTTCCTCTACATAGAAGGTACCGAATACGGAGGTATTATCGATTCTGTGAGGGTAGATACCGATGCAAAAGAGGTTGCATATGGCGGCCGCACCTGGCATGGTATACTGCAGACAAAAATACTGGAGCCGGATGCAGGAGCAGATTACCTGGTATTGTCCGGAGAAGCTAATGCTGTGTTGAAGATCCTGATAGCAAGAATGAATTTATCAGACCTTTTTCAGGCATCAGCAGAGGACTCAGGAGTTACCATATCCAACTATCAGATGGACCGCTATATAGGCGGTTATTCCGGCATTCGAAAGATGTTAAAGGCATTCGGTGCCAAGCTGAAAATCAGCTTCTACAAGGGGATGGTCATACTGGCCGCAGTTCCCATAACAGACTATACACAGGACGACAAGTTTGACTCTGACTTTATGACGCTGACCATCAAAAGAAAGTATAGAGCCGTGAACCACCTGATTTGCCTTGGAAAGGGCGAATTGTCTAAACGCAAGGTAATTCACCTCTATGCGGACGCAAATGGAAATGTGAGCCACACGCAAAGCCTGACAGGGCTTTTGGAAGTCACTGAAAAGTACGATTACCCGTCTGTGGAGTCCGAAGAGGAACTGGAACAGAAAGGTATTGAAAAATTAAAGTCCCTGCAGAACGCGGATGAAGTGGGCGTGGACTTCAACGGCGAAGGCGAATGCTATGACATAGGCGATATCGTGGGCGCAGTGGACAGAATAACCGGGCTGTCCGTTTCAACGGAAATTACAAAGAAAATTGTTACAATCAAAAACGGTGTAACAAATATATCATACAAGGTAGGTGAATAATATGGCAACACATTTAGTTACCGGATATGCCGGCAGCGAGCATATCAAATCAGAAGACCAGGGAAGCTTTAATGCTTCCTTTTTTGGTACCGGACAATTTGTCATGGAAGCAGGCAACCAACTAGAAGCTTCAATTTTAGACAACAATACTGTCAGAATATTAGATGGTGACATCCTGATGAAAGGCAGACACATTCGCATCAATTCCAATACATATGAGGATATGATTATTGAGACAGGTACTGCAGGTGTCAACAGATGTGACCTGATTGTAATGGAGTACTCTAAAGATGCCACAACCGGCATTGAGGCGGCCTTTTTAAGGGTTTTGAAAGGTGCCGAGACGGCAGGAGCTGCAGAACCGCCAGCATATACTGATGGAAATATACTGAATGGTGCAAAATTAAATCAGATGCCTTTGTATAAGGCTATGATTGAAGGGGTAGTCCTCACTGACATTGAATGCCTTTTCGAAACGATTCCAACATACGAAACATTAGCACGAAAATACGCTGCTGAATTCAAGAAGGAAATCACTGACTTAAAGACTACAAACATCCTCGACACACTGGAAGAGGTGGAAGCAAACGACCAGGAGAATATGATTGCAGGCGCATTATCATTAAAAGAGATGAATGCGGCTCATAAAAGTGATATATCAGCTGTTAATAAATCGATGGAAGAAGAGTTTAAAAAAGTTGTCGAGAAAACAGATATCATTGACAATCTTGAAAGTACAGAAACAGAAAAGCCTTTAAGTGCTAAACAGGGAAAGGTATTGGATGGAAAAATTAAAAATTGGACTTCCCTTAATAAAACTTATAAAGTTCCTACCACTAAAGCTTTATCATACACTGGTGTATCAATACCTATTCCATCAGATAGCTTTTTTTCAGTAACAGTTGTAACTAGATATAATTATACACAACCATCTTCCATATCAATTTGCGGTACTTCTAGTGGTAATTCTGAATATGCAAGTGCAAAGATTGGGGCGGATACAGTAGCTTGTACTTTTTCTGGTTATAGCCATACTGGAATGACATTATATATTCTGGCTAATTGGGCTATGGATATGGACTCGCAGAGTGACGTCGTAGTTAATGGTTTCTATTATACAATAAGCTAAAAAGGGTGTCTCATAATTAAAATAGGAACTAATAAATTAATTTTATATTCAAATGGTACAAATTTATATTTTCAGACTTTATTATAAGAATAGAAAGTGAGGTAAAAACATGACAAAAATCAAATTATCAGACAGAGCTATTAAATTTTGTCATTGGATGTAATTTTGAATTGATTTTAATTATGGGGGGTCACAACATGTTACGAGTACAATTTAATAACGACAAACGAATGTACACTGCAGACTTCAAAAACATTTCACCCAGTATAGTCCAGCTAACAGGAAAGAACATCCAAAGGAACACCAGTGGCTTCAAAGTCCACAGATTAAATGGTGATTTCCTTGGCGATTACTCAGACTATACGGAAATTGTAAAGGAAGTGGAGAATGGCCTGCAGTTTGGAAAGAAAGAGGAATGAAAAGCGCAATGGAGTTTATCAAAGACAACTGGCAGATTCTCACAACGTTGGTAACTGCTTTGGGGTATATGTATCGACAGATTATTGCCATGAGAAAAGGTGTCCGGGCACTGCTCAGAGCGGACCTTATTCGGCTTTACAACAAATATCATGACGAATTAGGGTATTGTCCGATATATGTGAAGCAGTCCCTAGAAGAGGAATATCAGCATTATCACACACTGAAAGGAAACGGTGTCGGAACAAATCTGTACAAAGAATTAATGGCTCTTCCAACAGAGCCGCCACACAAGGAGGATTAGACTATGGAAATTACCTTAGTAATCAAATTATTTATTATTGCATTATTTTTAGTCGGTTTTGGTTTTACTGTGTATCTGTATATTAGGGAGCACACGCTCGAGAATATCAGAGCGGATGTGTACAAGCTATTCTTAAAAGCAGAGCATACATATACTGAGACTGCAACCGGCAAACAAAAAATGGAATACGTCATTCAGAGGGCACGCTCCATGCTTCCTAATTGGGCACAGTTCTTTATTACCGAGGAATTATTAAGAAAGGTAGTACAACTGTGGTTTGAAGCAGTTAAGGACCTTCTGGACGATGGAAAAGTAAACAAATCAGTGGAGGAATAAGATTATGAGAAAAATGTTAGGTATTGATGTAAGTGACAATCAGGGTTATATTAACTGGGCAAAGGTAAAGGCCGCAGGAGTTGAGTTTGCAATCATGCGTACTGTAAGACGCAGTGGCAACGTGGATAAGCAGCTGGCATCCAACATCAAAGGATGTATGGAAAACGGTATTCCATTCGAATTCTACAAGTATACATATGCTTCCACTGTAGAAGCTGTCAGAGCGGAAGCAAGAGCAGTTGTAGAAGCGCTTTTAAAGCTTGGTGTACCAAAGGGATGCCGTATCTGGTACGACTTGGAAGAGGATGATATCATCAACCTTGGCAAGGCTCACATCACCAAGCTCTACAGAGCATGGAAGGATGAACTGGCACAGAATGGCTTTGTTACCGGCTTGTACAAGGGCATGTGGGATTACAACAACAAAATCAACAAGGCTGACTTCAAGGACGAAGCAAAGTGGATTGCACGTTATTACAACGGCTACAATGAAATGAAGTTCGGTATCATTCCAAACGAAGCGTACAGACCGGCTCCGGACTGCGACGGCTGGCAGTTCACCTCTACCGGCAAAGTGGATGGTATTAGCGGCAGAGTAGACATGAACATCTTCTATGGTGAGATTGTGGTACCAAAGGTAGAGCCGGAATACTACGATACACCGGAGTTCACCTTGATTGACTCTCTCAACAAAATCGGCGCAGACAGCTCTTACAAGCACAGAGCAAAGATTGCGGCAGTAAACAATATTCAGAACTATGTAGGCAGTGTAGAACAGAATTTACTTATGCTGCAGTTGCTGAATGAAGGTAAGTTAATCGTGGCATAAAAGAAAGGGCGCTCACTTAATTGTGGGCGCCGATTTTTTGCGAACAAGAAATAGATTTTGCATTATCCGAACATAGGAAAGTTTACGAATAACGAATTGCCCCGTTTGGGGCCGACAAGACCATGACGGCCGTGCTTACCGGGGAAGCTGATATCGGCTTTATGGGCAGTGAGAGCAGTATTTACACGTATGTGCAGGGAACCGATAATCCGGTGGTAAACTTTGCGCAGCTGACTCAGCGTGCCGGTAACTTCCTGGTATCAAGAGAGCCAATAGAAGATTTTACCTGGGATATGTTAAAGGGCGAAGAGGTGCTTGGCGGCCGTGCAGGCGGTATGCCGCAAATGGTTTTTGAATATGTACTCAAAAAGCATGGTATGGACCCAAAGAGCGATTTAAGCATTGACCAGAGTATTGATTTTGGTTCCACGGCAGCGGCATTTTCAGGCGGCAAAGCAAGTTTCACGGTTGAGTTTGAGCCTCATGCCACCGGTTTGGAGTCCAAGGGTGACGGTTATATTGTAGCCAGTCTGGGCGAAGAATCCGGTTATGTGCCTTACACTGCATTCAGTGCGACTACCAAATATATCGAGGATAATCCGGAGATTATTCAGTCCTTTACCAATGCACTGCAAAAAGGTCTGGACTATGTGGGAAGTCACACTCCGGAGGAAATTGCAAAGATTATTGCACCTCAATTTGCAGAAACGGATATGGAAACCTTGACAACTATTGTAAAAAGATATTATGACCAGGATAGCTGGCCGGAGAATTTGGTATTTGAAAAAGAAAGCTTTGAGCTTTTGGAGCATATCTTGATGGAAGCCGGCGAGCTGGATGAAATGCAGCCGTATGAGGAGTTGGTAAATACGAAATTTGCCGAGGAGGCAGCAAAATAAGTAAGGTGTAAATAACAAAAATAAGGTGAAGTGGCAATGAACCGCCCTCTGTATATTTGACGGAGGACGGTTCAAAGAGCTACTTCACCTTTATGTTTTTCTGAGCCCAGATTTTCAGGGCAGTTGCATTTGCGGCAATTTTGTCTAGGGAATCCAGGATAGAATAGAACTGTGCTTCCTCGGAGGCTTCAATGATGCCATCCTCGCTGATGGCAATCAAAGAGCGGCGCAGGGAGTCGATGTCTTTTAAGGAGCCTAGCACCTTTAGAGCCAGGCGGTCAAAGTCATCAATGGTGACCTCACGAACACTGCCGATACCGATAGGGCACTCTCTGGCGCAAAAAGAATTAAGAAGCTCAGGAGCATTGTAGGCCTTGGCCATCAGTACGACCTCCTCCGGGTAAGGAAGAATGGTCTCTAATTCAATGCGGGCCAGACGAGTCCTGTCTATGCCTAAAATTTCTGCAGCCTTTTCACGGCTGGAGAAGTCATCACAGCCCTCTGCGGCGTCCATGCGTGCTTTATAGTACATGTTATCTAAAGTTTTCGTAGCTTTTTTTCCCATAGTAAGTCCTCTATATGATTATGTAAATAAAAGAAACTGTTTTACGTGAGCAGTTATATAAAATTAATCTTATTGTATCGAAAAATCAGGGTCTTGTAAAGAAAATTTTCAACTTCTATTTACTATTTTCATAAAACTATGCTATACTTACTTTGTATGTACATTAGAGGAGCATAATATGAACAAAAAGAATTCATCACTGAAAAGATTTATCCCATATTTTTACCCATATAAGCACTTGCTTTTTTTGGATTTACTATGTGCTGCATTGACCACTGTTTGTGAATTGGTATTGCCTATGATTTTAAGGTATATTACCAATCAGGGCATTGAGGATTTAGCAGCTCTGTCCGTGGGCACCATAGGTAAGCTGGGATTGTTATATTTAATATTGAGGTTAATTGATTGTGCCGCTTATTATTTTATGGCCGGCTGGGGGCACATTATGGGCACACGTATGGAAACGGATATGCGAAGGGATGCCTATGAGCACTTGCAGCAACTGTCCAATACTTATTACAACAATACCAAGGTTGGTACCATTATGGGTCGTATTACCAATGATTTGTTTGATGTTACAGAGTTTGCGCATCACTGTCCGGAGGAGTTTTTTGTTGCGGCTATCAAGCTGGTGGTATCCTTTGTGATTTTGTCCGGGATTAATCTGCCGTTGACTATTATTGTTTTTTTGGTGGTCCCTATCATGGTAGGGGTATGTCTGCCACAGAATTTACGTCTGCGTCAGCGTTTTCGTGAGCAGCGTGTGCAGATTGGCGAGCTGAATGCTCGTGTCGAGGATAGCTTATTAGGTCAGAAGGTGGTAAAGGCATTTACCAACGAAGCCAAGGAACAGGAGAAATTTGAAGAGGACAATCAGAAGTTTCGTCATATCAAAGAGGGTGGTTACCATGTGATGGCCAGCTTTCATACCACCATCAGAACCTTTGATGGTATCATGTATCTGGTAGTGTTATTGGCCGGCGGTATTTTTATGGTAAAGGGTCTGATTACAGCAGGTGATTTGATGGCATATGTGATGTATGTCAATACCTTAATTGCTACGATTCGTCGCATTGTGGAGTTTGCGGAGCAGTTTCAGCGAGGTATGACCGGTATTGAGCGCTTTTATGAGATTATGGATGCAGACATTGAAATCTTTGATGAGCCGGGTGCGGTGGAGCTTAAAAATCCTACCGGTGAAATCTGTTTTGAGCATGTGTCCTTTGCTTATCCGGATGATCATAATACCGTTTTTACAGATTTAAATCTGCACATTAAGGCCGGAGAGAAGGTTGCCATTGTAGGACCAAGCGGTGGCGGCAAGACCACGCTTTGCAACCTGGTGCCTAGATTTTATGAAATTGACGACGGTCGTATTACCTTGGATGGCGTGGATGTCAAGGGATATACCTTAAAGAGTCTGCGTGGAGCCATTGGCATGGTGCAGCAGGATGTATATCTTTTTAGCGGGACCATTTTTGAAAATATTGTTTACGGACGTTTAAATGCTACCCGTGAAGAGGTGATAGAGGCTGCGAAGAATGCGGGAGCCCATGAGTTTATTATGCAGTTGAAGGATGGTTATGATACCTACGTGGGTGAACGAGGGGTGAAGCTGTCCGGTGGTCAGAAGCAGCGTATCAGTATTGCACGTGTATTTTTAAAGAACCCTCCTATTATTATTCTGGATGAGGCTACCAGTGCACTGGATAATGAGAGTGAGTATGCAGTTGCCAAGTCTCTGGCAGGCTTGTCAGAAGGACGCACCACGCTTACCATTGCACACAGACTGAGCACCATTCAGAATGCGGACCGTATCTTAGTGCTGACAGACAGTGGTATTGCGGAAGAAGGCAGCCACAGTGAGCTGATGGAGCAGAAAGGTATTTATTATAAGCTTTATGAAATGGCAAGGGCCAATGCGTAGGCGCGTAACAGGTGCCCATCTGAAATGGATGGCTATTGTAATCATGCTTATGGACCATATCGGGGCTGTGATACTGGAGCCTATACTATTAAATACTGTGGTTACCAGTGCCAATTATTATAGGATGCAGCAATTGTATCGTGTGGATATGATATTGCGAGGCATTGGCAGATTTGCTTTTCCGGTTTTCTGTTTTTTGTTAGTGGAGGGCTTTTATCATACCCGAAACAGGGCTAAGTATCTGCGTAATCTGCTTATATTCGCTGTGATATCTGAGGTGCCCTTTAATCTGGCCATTGCAGGGGAGCTTTTAAGCTTTCAGTATCAGAATGTGTTCTTTACCCTGGCAGCAGGCTTTGGGGCAATATGGATTTTTGATTTATTTAGACATAAGGTATTTCTGGCAGACAGTCAAAGGCTGATTTATCCGTTTTTGCAGGTGGCTTTGGTATTTGCTATTGCGTTGGCGGCAGAGTGGCTTCATACCGACTACGGAGCAGTAGGTGTGGCGGTCATATTTGTGCTGTATATCATGCACGACAAACCGGTTTTAAGCGCTGTGGCAGCCTGGGGGATTTTAAGTCTGACAAACGGACTGGAGGTGTACTGCTTTCCGTTTATATTTGCCGTTATGCTGTATAATGGGCAACGTGGTCGACAGGCAAAGTACTTTTTTTACGTTTTTTATCCGGTGCATTTGTTGTTGTTGGTAATGATTAAAATGGTATTATTTTGAATAGAAAGGAAATTTAAAAATGGGAAAAGTTATTATTCAACCGGAAACATCGAAGGATCCGATTAGCTTAATAGGACGAGAAGCCGGTGTCTGCTGGGGAGCAAATATTTGTGATGAAGCAAAAAACTATAAGAGAGGGTTGAACTGTCTGGAGGCAGGACATGGCAGAACCTGGGAGTATCCGCAGGTATATGTAGTGTTGGATGGTTATTCTGCACGAGTATTTCGTGAATTATATACCCATATCGCCGGCGGTCCTACTCGTCTGCAGGCATCTACCAGATACATCAATTATCAGAAGGGGTTCGATTACGTGACGCCTCCTATTGTGAAGCATAATGCAGAGGCAGCGGAAGTTTACGAGAGTGCGATGCAGGATATTGCTGTGGCGATGCAGAAGCTGGAAAGTCTGAATATCCCGAGAGAGGATATCGCCATGCTGTTGCCGCTCGGAATGGAAAGTAAGGTAGTGCTTCGTACGAATTTGAGAAACTTAATCGACATGGCACATCAAAGACTGTGTACCAGAGCTTACTGGGAATATCGACAGCTCATGAGAGATCTGATGAAGGCATTGACGGATTACTCTGAAGAGTGGGGATACTTGGTTGAGCATTATTTTGTTCCGAAATGTGAAGTGTGTGGGTTCTGTACAGAGAAGAGCTCTTGTGGAAGAAAACCACTGAAAACAAACGAATCTTAGGGAAAGAAAAAACGGTATGAACATAATTGTTGCAGTAGATGAAAATTGGGCCATTGGCAATAAAGGCGACCTTTTGGTGCGTATTCCCAATGACCATAAAACGTTTCGTAATGAAACCACAGGTAAGGTAGTGGTGCTGGGGCGTAAGACCATGGATACTTTTCCACAGAAAAAGCCGTTGCCGAACCGTACCAATATTATCCTTACCAAAAACCCTGCGTATCAGGTAAAGGATGCTATCGTAGTGCATTCTATTGATGAGCTTCTGGAAGAATTAAAGCAGTATAATTCAGAGGATATTTATATTATCGGCGGTGATAGTGTGTATCAGCAAATGCTGCCTTATTGTGATGTGGCTCATGTGACATGGATTGAGCATGCTTACGAAGCTGACAGTTATTTCCCGAATCTGGATAAGGATCCTGATTGGGTTATGACAGCGGAGAGTGATGAGCTGACTTATTTTGATATTCCGTATTATTTTCGCAAGTACGAACGTATCAAAGTAAAATAATTAAAATTTTTTGCATAATGGTTAAAAAACATCAAGTCTGCTTGTTGACTTTTTGTTAGAAAAGTATGATAATTATGCTATATTTGAATTTACTATGAAAGAAGGTTAGTACAAATGGAAAAGAAAAATATTGATTGGTCAAGCTTAGGCTTTGGCTATGTTCAGACAGACATGCGTTATGTTTCCAATTTTAAGGATGGTGCATGGGATGATGGTGTGCTTACCGAGGATGCACAGGTTACCATCAGTGAGTGTGCAGGTGTACTTCAGTATGCACAGACTGTTTTTGAAGGTTTAAAGGCATATACAACAGAGGACGGTCATATCGTTTGCTTCCGCCCGGATTTAAATGCAGACCGTATGGCAGACAGTGCAGCTCGTTTGGTAATGCCGGTATTCCCTAAGGACAAGTTTATTGATGCAGTTACTCAGGTTGTTGCAGCAAATGCAGCATATGTACCTCCATATGGCTCAGGTGCTACGTTATACCTTCGTCCGTATATGTTTGGTACCAATCCGGTTATCGGTGTTAAGCCTGCGACAGAGTATCAGTTCCGTATTTTCTGTACTCCGGTAGGTCCTTACTTCAAGGGTGGCGTAAAGCCTTTAACTCTTTGTGTAAGTGATTTTGACAGAGCAGCACCTCACGGCACAGGCCATATCAAGGCCGGTCTTAACTATGCAATGAGTATGCATGCAATTACCGTTGCACATGAAAACGGCTATGATGAAAATATGTATTTAGATGCAGCTACTCGTACCAAGGTAGAGGAGACAGGTGGTGCTAACTTCTTATTCGTGACAAAGGACGGCAAGGTTGTTACACCGAAGTCCGGTTCTATTTTGCCATCTATTACCAGACGCTCCTTATTGTATGTTGCTAAGGAATACTTAGGCTTAGAAGTAGAAGAGCGTGAGATATATCTGAGTGAATTAGATGATATGGCAGAATGTGGTCTTTGCGGTACTGCAGCAGTTATTTCACCGGTTGGCAAGATTGTTGACCATGGCCGTGAAATCTGCCTGCCAAGCGGCATGACAGAGATGGGTCCTGTGACTAAGAAACTGTACGACACACTGACAGGTATTCAGATGGGTCGTATCGAAGCTCCGGAAGGATGGATTCATGTAATTAAATAATATTAAGTTATAATAAGAGGCTGTTGCTGATTATAATATACAATTATGATTCGCAACAGTCTCATTTTATATCTGAAAAGAATATAAGCAAGGAAGAAGGAGTCCTATGAAGTTTCTACATACGGCGGATTTGCATATCGGTAAGAGTATATATGAATTTAATATGTTAGAGGACCAGAGGTATATTCTGGAGGAGATTTTGCGTATTGCCGGGGAGGAGCAGGTGGATGCCATTTTGCTTGCGGGGGATATTTATGACAGGTCTGTGCCTAGTACGGAGGCCGTGCAGCTGCTGGAGTGGTTTCTGATGGAAGCGTTACAGATTGCTCCTGTTTTTATGATTTCCGGTAATCATGATAGTGCGGAGAGGCTGAGCTTTGGCGCCGGTCTGATGGAAAAGAGTGGTCTTTATATAGCCGGGGGTAAGGATGTAAAGGAAGTGGTTTTAAAGGATCAGCATGGAGCGGTAGCCTTTCATTTACTGCCTTTTGTAAAGCCCGCAGTGGCAGGCACCGGCAACAGTGAGGAAGCGGTGGCAAAGCAGCTTATAAAGTTTCGGGATAATTGGGAGGCGGCAGACAGGCATGTACTCATCACACACTTTTTTGTATGTGCCGGCGGCAAGGCACCGGAGCTGTCTGACTCTGAGCAACGGGAGTATGTAGGCGGTCTGGAGCAGGTAGATGTAAGTCTGTTTGAAGGGTATAATTATGTGGCAATGGGTCATATTCATAAGCCACAGTGCATGAAAAAAGGTCAGGCTTATTATGCAGGCTCCCCATTATGTTATTCCTTCTCAGAATGTATTGTTACAGAGGCTTTGGGCGGAAAGGGCGTGTTTATCGTGGAGCTGGATGCAGATGGTGAGGCCGGTATTTGGCGTAAGCCATTAAAGCCTAAGCGCAATATGCGTATTGTGAAGGGGATTTTGTCAGATATTATCAGGCAGGGCAATGAGAGTGTGGAAGGGCGTGAGGACTATATTCAGGCCATTCTTACAGATAAAGAAGAGTTAATTGACCCTATCGGGAGCCTACGCAGTGTATATCCCAATACCATGCAGGTGCTATTGGAAAAGCGTCTGATAGAGGGCAATACACCATTATTTCATGGGGCAGAAAGTAAGGCGAAGTCTATGGAGGAGCTTTTTGGAGCGTTTTATGAGGCTTTGGCAGGGGAACCTATGGATGAAGCTCGAAGCAGGGTGGTGCAGGAAATCGTGGCAGAAGTGGAGGGAAGTCCATGTGCCTGAAGTATGAAGCAGAGGAAGAAAAGGGCTTATGAGACCGAAATATTTAGAAATGTCAGCATGGGGGCCTTATAAGGAGCTGGTGACCATAGATTTTGAGAGCTTTGAAAAGGGGGCACTGTTTTTAATAGCCGGTTCCACCGGTTCAGGCAAGACTACTATCTTTGATGGTATATGTTTTGCAATTTATGGGGATACTTCCGGCAAGGAGCGTGAAAAAACAACCCTTCGCTCTGATTTTGCCGAAGAGGACAGGGCTACTTATGTGAAGCTTGTATTTACACATAATGGTCTATCTTATGAGGTACACCGTAATCCTGAATATAAGCGTCCCAAAAAGCGTAAAAGTGCAGAGGGAGCACTAACCTATACTACAGAAAAGGAAAATGCCATTTTGACCCTGCCGGACGGTACGGTATTGGAAGGCGTGAGTACAGTAAATCAGAGGCTTAAGGAAATTATGGCTTTGGATTACAGTCAGTTCAAGCAGATTTCCATGATAGCACAGGGGGAATTTGACCGACTGCTTACCGCACCCAGTCAAGAAAAAACTAAGATTTTCCGTGGTATATTCGGTACAGAAAAGTTTGATTTATTTACCCAGGCGCTGAAAAATAAAGCCGCAGCAAGTTATCGCAAGGTTAGTGAATATACACATAGAATAGAAGAAGATATTAAAATACATGCAAAAGGGGAGCGTGAGCTTGAGGAGCTGGCGAGCGCTTCTCATATAAATTATGAAGCTGTAGAGGCAATGCTGTCAAATCGTCTGGCATTTTATACCCAGGAAAAAGCAAGACTTTCCGTTGAATTATCGGAAAAAGAAAAAGCAGTTACTATGCAGGTGGCAGCCCACAATCAGGCGCTCACGCAGCAAAAAAAGCTGGATCAGCTTAAGACAGCAAAGGAACGGTATCAAAAGCTTCTGGACACCAGAAATCAATATGAGGACACCAGGAAACGTCTTAAAATGGCTGAGGAGGCGCTGGGACTTTCTAAAGAGTATGAACAGCTTTTGGAGAACCAAAAATTGTCTCATAAAAAGGCAGAGCAGGTGCTTCGTGCCACAAAAGAGGTAGAGGAAGCCAAGGCACAGTATTTGCAGGTGGAAAAAAAGGAACGTGCTGCATATGAGATGTGGCAGCAGGCAGATATGGCATATAAAAGAGCCAGTATCGGTATTGTAGCAGATATGCTGGTGTCAGGTCAGCCTTGCCCGGTGTGCGGTTCCTTGGAGCATCCGGTACCATTTCAGTCAGATGGTTCTATTCCTGATGCCAAGGTAGTAGAGCAATTAAAAAAAGCTCATGAAAAAGAAAAATCCAGGCAGCTTACGGTGTATGGTAATGTACAGGCAGCACTGGAGGTGTATCGTAAGGCCGGGGAAGAGGAGAAAGAGGCAAAGGAGGCACTTGCTGATTGTAAAAGAAACTGGGAGGAAAAGCTAAAAGCCAGTTCTTTTGCAGAGGAAGAGGCGTTTTTAAGTGCCAGGTTGTCAGATAAGGAAGCTCTGAAGTGTAGAGAACAGGTGTCAAAGTGGGAAGAGCTGATTACCAGCACCAAGGCAGTGTTAGAGCATATTACAGAGGAGCTGTCCGGACTTACACTTTTGGATATTGAGGCAGTGGAAGCCATGTATAAACAGGCATTGGCAGAGCAGGAGGCAGTGCGTGCGGCACAGCAGGATGTCATATTAAAAGAAGCGCAGATGAAGAACGGGCTGACTTCCTTAAAGGAAAATATGACTCTTGCAGAAGCTTACCGCAAGGAATATGGGGTTATCAAGGATCTGGAAAACATGGCAACAGGTAATAATTCCAAGCGACTGGTATTTGAGCAATATGTACTCAGCAGTTATTTCGAGGATATTCTTGCTGCAGCCAACAAGCGTTTCCGTCATATGACTATGGACCGATACGAAATGGTTCGTAAAGCGGAGGTTACCGATGCGCGAACGAAGGACCATCTGGATATTACTATTGTGGACTACTATACAGGGAAAATGCGTCCGGTCAGTACCCTGTCGGGAGGAGAGCGTTTTAATGCAAGTTTGTCTTTGGCACTTGGTATGAGTGATGTGATTCAGGCATATCAGGGCGGTATACAGGTAGAGACCTTGTTTGTGGACGAGGGCTTTGGCTCTCTGGATGAGGAGACTCTGCAGGCAGCCTGTGACACCTTATATCAGCTGACTCAGGGAGATAAGCTGGTGGGAATTATATCTCATGTAGAATCCTTAAAGCAACGTATTGACAATCGCATTGAAATCTGTAAAACTAATATAGGGTCTACCTTAAAGATAATTACACAAGGTTAAAGAAAATTGCAGTATGATTGTCTTTAGAATGCAGTCAGGAAAGTAACAGGTAAAATGAAATTTAAGAGAATAAAAAAGATTTTAGCATTTGTAATGATAATATGTATGGCAGGAGTTTTGCCGGCCTGCGGAGATGGCAAGGTGGTTCTCACCACAGGCTTTGGCACGGACGAGCTTTTTCGCATTGGAAATGAGCGGGGCACCGGTACAGAGTTCTTGCTGTATTTGACCAATATTGCCAATCAGTACGAGTCAGTATATGGCGAGGAGCTTTGGAGTATGCCTGTCAATGAACAGGCTACCATGCTGGATAATTGTAAAGAGTTGGCATTGGCGCAGCTTTCACGGCTAAAGGCTATGTATTTACTGGCAAAAGAGCATGAAGTAACATTGACGGAGGAAGAAGAGGCAGCGGCGGTGGCAGCAGCACAGAAGTATCTGGCCAGTCTTTCTGATACAGAGAAGGAGGCACTGGGTATTACCAAGGGGGAAGTGGTAGAGGAGCTTTATTGCCAGAAGCTTTTGGCAGACAAGCTTTATGCATATCTCATTCGTGATGTGAACCCGGAAATCAGTGATGATGAAGCACGTATTATTACGGTGCAGCATATCCTGTTAAAGACCTATACTGTTGATGAGCATGGGAACAGACAGGAGCTCAGTGACGCAGAATGCGGCAAGCTTTATGAAAAGGCGGTAGAAATCCATGCTGCAGCGGTAGAGGGAGAAAGCTTTGATGCTTTGATTTCTAAGTACAGTGAGGATGCCAAGGGCACCTATTCTTTTGGAAAGGGTGATATGGAAGAGACCTTTGAGGAAGCTGCCTATGCTCTGGCTACGGATGAAATTGCGCCTATTGTGCGTACCAGTCACGGTTATCACATTATCAAATGCGTTTCTACTTTGGACAGAGAACAGACCGATTTAAATAAAGAGAAGCTTTTGGTAAGTCGCAAGCAGGAGGTTTTTGGGGATACCTACAATCAATTTGTGGCACAGCTGAATAAGCAGGAAAATGCAGAGCTTTTTAACAGTCTGACATTACCGGACAGCAGTGTGGTGGATACAGCGGAGTTCTTTAGCATTTATGAAAGCGAGCTGGGCAGTAAATTTGTAGCAGCTAACAAGTAATATATTTCTGTATTTATAAAATAAATATAAACCAATTCTTAAAAATTAGCACTCTCGGCTTGAGAGTGCTAATTTAGTGTTGACAATATCTGCGGTTCGTACTACAATATGCATTGTGAGCAGAAAAGGACGCTCGAGTACTTTCTATAGAATTTTGGAGGCGACGACATGAAAGGTAGTTTATCTATCAACAGTGAAAATATTTTTCCAATTATTAAAAAGTGGCTTTACAGTGACCACGACATTTTTTATCGTGAATTAATCAGTAATGGCTGTGATGCTATTACCAAGCTTAAAAAATTAGACATGATGGGCGAGTATACTTTGCCGGATGAGTTTAAGGGACGTATTGATGCTATTGTAGACCCTGAGAACAAGACCTTGACTATTAAGGATAATGGTCTGGGTATGACCGCAGCAGAGGTTGAGGAGTATATCAATCAGATTGCTTTTTCCGGTGCAACTGATTTTATCGAGAAGTATAAGGACAAGACAAATGAGGACCAGATTATCGGTCACTTCGGTTTAGGTTTCTATTCTGCATTTATGGTAGCAGATGAGGTACATATTGATACCTTATCTTATCAGGAAGGTGCTAAGGCAGTACACTGGGAGTGCGATGGCGGCACTGAGTTCGAAATGACAGAGGGTGATAAGGCTGAGGTTGGTACCACCATTACCTTGTATTTGAATGAAGACTGTCTGGAATTCTGTAATGAGTACAAGGCAAGAGAAGTTATTAAGAAGTATTGCTCTTTCATGCCGATGGAGATTTATTTATCAAAGGCAAATGACACTCAGACCCAGACCATTAAGTTAGAGGAAAAGCTTGCTGATGACGTGGTGGTTGAGACCATCAAGGCTGAGAAAGAAGGCGAAGAGGACAAGCTGAAAATCAAAAGACGTCCTGAATTATTGAATGAAACACATCCACTGTGGACCAAGAGCCCAAGTGAGTGCAGCAAGGAAGATTACCTGGCATTTTACAGAACTGTATTCCATGATTACAAGGAGCCATTGTTCTGGATTCATTTAAATATGGATTATCCATTCAATCTGAAGGGTATTTTGTACTTCCCTAAGATTAATACGGAGTACGATTCTATTGAGGGTACCATTAAGCTTTACAACAATCAGGTATTTATTGCCGACAATATCAAGGAAGTTATTCCGGAGTTTCTGATGCTTCTTAAGGGCGTGATTGACTGTCCTGATTTACCGCTTAATGTAAGCCGCTCCGCTTTACAGAATGATGGTTTCGTAAAGAAAATCAGCGATTACATTACCAAAAAGGTGGCAGACAAGCTGTCCGGTATGTGCAAGACTGAAAAGGAAGAGTATGAGAAGTACTGGGATGATATCAGCCCGTTTATTAAGTTTGGCTGCTTAAAGGACGACAAGTTCTGTGAGAAAATGACGGATTATATTCTTTTCAAGAATCTGGACGGAGAGTATATGACCTTGCCTGAGTGTCTGGAGGTTAAGCCTGTGGATGCAGAGGAAGCTGCTTTAGACGAAGAGGGCAATAAAGTAGAGGCAGAGGTCATTGAGCCGGAGACTGCAGGTATGGAGGATGATGCAGTAGAGGATTCTGAGGACGAAAAGAAGGAAAAGACCATCTATTACGTAACAGATGAGCGTCAGCAGTCTCAGTATATCAAGATGTTTAAGGCTGCTAAGATGGATGCCGTGATTTTAAATCACAACATTGACCAGCCGTTTATCTCTCAGCTGGAGATGAAGAACCAGGGCATCAAGTTTATGCGTATCGATGCAGACCTGACTGACAGCTTAAAGGCCAAGACCAGCAAGAAGACAGCGGAAGACCTTGCAAATAAAACGGAGCTTGTAGGCAAGATTATGAAAAAAGCCATCAAAAAGGACAACATTACCGTAAAGGTAGAAAAGCTTCGTAACTCCAAGATTGCTTCTATGATTACTGTATCTGAGGAAGCACGTCGTATGCAGGATATGATGCGCATGTATGCCGCAAATGGCATGGACATGGGCATGTTCGGCAAGGAAGGCGAGACCTTGGTACTGAACGCAGGCCATCCGTTGGTTGATTACGTTCTCACGCACGAGGACGGCGACGATACCAAGATGATTTGCGAACAGCTTTACGATTTGGCAAAGCTGCAGCATGGTCCGTTGGAAGCTGAGGACATGGCGAAGTTTGTGACCAGAAGCAATGATATTATGATGAAGTTGTTGCAGTAAGTGAGAAATTAATATGTATAAACAAGGTATAGCTGTTTTTGGGGCTATACCTTGTTTTTGTGAATATTATAAGACTTTACACTCTGGTTTACGGGTTACAAAATTAGTTAGTTTTCCTTCCTTTTTGCTTCTGAGATTACCTCATTAATTAGTTCCAGTGCCTTTTCGTTATTTCCACTTTCAAGCAATGCTTTTAAAGATAATAATAAAGTAAGTAGTTCTAAGCGTGTCATATCCTCATTCACTTTCGGTACCGTCCTTTGTTGTACGTATTTACAAGAATATTATACTAAAAGGGGCGACGGGTGTAAAGATTAAAAAAATTATTTCTGTCTATTGACAAAAAGTTCTACTAATTGTAGAATGAATGTAGAAAGTCTACTATGTGTAGAACGAGCGTAAATGTTGCATAGTATAAAAGCTAGGCATCTGTTTACGGCAAAGCTTGAGGGTTAAAGCCTCAGAGGGGAGGATTTATGGGTAAATTTATAACGCAGTTAGGTACAATGAGTTTTCAGGCAGGTATAGTTATTGGTGTAGTTTTGCTGGTGCGGTTAGTATTTGATCGGATGCGTGTTCCTAAGAAATATATGTGTATCTTGTGGATATTGCCTTATTTGTGCATGGTATGTTCGTGGAAATTGGAAAGTGAATTTGGCTTTTGGCAGACGACGGCACGTATGCAGATAGAAGAGATGCAGGATAAACAGCAAATAGAGGATTTGCAAGAGCATGCGCCGAAAGAGCCAATAATGGAAGGTGTACCGTCTGAGCAGATGCAGAGTATAGCAACGGATGCAGTTTCTAATGATGGAAATGTTGTAACCGATGAAGTAAACTTTAATAATACAGCGTGGAAGAATGTCGAGCCCGCACATACAGCACCATCACTTTATACCATTTTGGGTTATATCTGGCTGGTAGGGGTGTTAAGTCTTTTTACATATAACGTGGTATCCTATGTTAAACTGCGCAGGAATTTGGTATGCAGTATATGCAACGCAGACAATATTTACCTTGCGGATGATATTGAGGTACCGTTTGTTTTGGGGATAATAAAGCCGCGTATTTATTTGCCGTCTACTATGCCTGAGGAAAGTATGGAGTATGTACTGGCTCATGAGAAAACTCACATTCGCAGAAAGGATCCGCTAAAGAAGATGCTTGCATTGTGCATTTCTACTCTGCATTGGTTTAATCCGTTGTCCTGGGTCGCTTTTGGGTTTGTGGTAAAGGATATGGAAATGGCATGTGATGAAGAGACTATTTATCAGCTTGGTCTGGAGCGCAAAAAGGACTATGCTGCAGCCTTGTTGACTTTATCCTCCGGCAAAAGGTCTTTACTTAGCGCACCTATTGCCTTCGACGAAGGAGATGTAAAGAGTAGAATCTGCAATATAATGAAATTTAAAAAGACATGGAAAATAGTCTCCGGCTTTGCAGTAGTATTGATAATGATATTAACCGTAGCTTTTCTGACAAAGAGAGCAGGGGAAGAAGAGGTTATCCAGGATAAGGTGATGCATCAGTTGAGGCAGTATCAGGTGGACTTGACCGGCTATGATGTGGACGAACAGATTGTGTTTGGAGTGGCTGCAGAATATGTTTTGGGGTTGACAGAGGCTGAAATTTTAGAACAAATCTGGAATGGGGAGCTGGAAATTACGGCTAAGGTGTTGGATGGAGCCAGCGGTCTTGAGGATGCAGAAGCAGAGCAGCAGGATGGCGGTGAAGATAATCCGGCAGAAGTGATTTTATGGGAGGCGGCATTCTCCGGTAAAGACGGGGTAAAGGGAAATTTGGCAGTTTGTAATTATACCTATAACGCTGCGTATGCTCCTTGCCTGCTTAGATATGATAATGAGGTGAGTGACGGCAAAGGCCGTTTCTGGTATGAATTGCTTTTCTTTGAAAGTGGTAAGGAACCTATCGTTGTAGCATCTAATGAGGCCATATATGATGTGGTCAATGTGGCTGAATTGGAAGGACAGCAGCTTTCCGCAGAATATATTGCCATGGTAGAGCAGGTATTACTGGTAGAAGAGGAACTGCAGAAATTTCTGAGAAGAGCAGGAGTGAAGGGCCGACTGCTAAATGTAGTGGATAATCCGGAGTCTTGCTATCTTTATCAAGAAGATTCCAGAACCTGGAGATATGCCTTTGATACTTTTGCATTGCAGGCGTCAGGTACCGGAGCAGAGTGGAAGATAGAGGACTATTTCTATCCGAAGAATACCGAGGGGACTACCGTTCTGCCGGAGAACGCCAGAGCGCGCATTCTGGCAGGAGAAATCCTATGCATGGATGTAACCGAGGAAAATGATACCGCAGGAAATCTGGATTTGGACGGAGACGGAAAGGCGGAGAGGATATATCTGGAGGCAGTGGATGGGTATGATGGCTCACGGTTACGCAGCGATTATAGAATTAGAGTAAACGACGTTTATTTTGAGAAATATGGGGATACAGTCAGACCGCAGGTAATGACCTTTTCACCGGACGGAGAAACTATATTGTTAGCAGTATACGACGATGGCCCTAGTTCAGATCCACTTACTACTTTTTACAAATTTGATGCCGCAAAGCAACAGGTTCATGAAGCTGGGTATGTGGCCGGAGATTTGTTGGAGCTTGAAATAGACCAAGAAGGAGTAATTATCTGTTCTTACCGTGCGGATATGATTGAGACTCAGTTTATTAAAGGATACTGGATTTGGGATGGTAAGCAGATTGTTTTAAGAGATGATGAAGTTTATGAGTATTATCAGTATACAGAAAGATATTCTGATGATGGTACGAGCTGGGAAGGAGGATACATTAAATTAGAGGAGACACTGACAGTATACGCGGAAAGAAATGAAGAAAGTAAAGCATTTACCATGAAGCCGCAAAATGTCTACTGTGTGAGAACAGACCTAAAGGAATGGATTTACTTAGAGGCAGAAGATGGTACTAAAGGTTGGCTACGCGTTGAGTTTTTTGGTAAAATCCCATCTCTGGGTGGAAAAGACTCCAGAGAAGTATTTGACGGACTGGGCTTTGCTGATTAAAAAGGAATGAATAAACAGTATAAAAAAATGAGCTACTTATTCCATAGAGGCCTAAGTAGCTCATATTGTCTATGATTGGATTACATCTCTGTCTCGTCAGTATCTGCTGCCACAGCGGAAACAACAGAAGAAACCACAGCTACAACCACTGCAATGATAATAACTACAAGCCCACCGGCCAATAATAAAAACATTTCTGACATAAATAAAACTCCTTTCGGGCTGTGCAAAATTTCTATTATCTATTATACACGTTTTCATAAAAAAGAAAAGAGTATGTTTATAAAAAGTTTACAATTTGGACGATATATCGTCCAAGTCCTACAAAAAATTATGCTATGATAGCCTCATGAGATAAATACCGGTAATTTATTCATAAACAAATACCTGTAAAAGGAGGACTATCATGTCAAATAATCAAACTTTAAAACAGGAGTCCAAGGCTCCCACCAATGACATTAAGAGCAAAACAATTTTTAAAAATCCGGTGCTCTGTTGTCAGTTTCTCAGAAACTACGTGAATCATCCTATGGTGAAAGATATCAAACCTGAGGATATTGAGGATTACACCGACCGCTTCATATCCTACTTCGGTGTGGAATTTGAGGCTGATACAGTCAAAAAAATCCACATTCGCAATGAAAATGGTGAAAAATCTGAAATTTTTCTAATTTCGCTTATTGAACATAAGACCGAAGTGGAGTATAATGTAGTTATACAGCTACTAAAGTATATGACCTGTATCTGGGCAGAGTATGAGAAGCAGTTCGGCACAGACTATAAGGACAAGGTGAAGACCAAGGAGTTCCGATATCCACCCATTTTGCCTGTGGTTTATCACGAGGGCAGCGATACCTGGACTGCACCAATGCACTTAAAGGATCGCATTTTCATGCATGAGCTTTTTGAGGAGTATATTCCGGATTTTACATACTGCTTGGTCGATAATCACAAATATAGCAATAAGGAGCTTCTGGAACGCAAGGATGAAATGTCCCTGATTATGCTCTTAAATAAGATTCAGACGAAGGCCGATTTAAGTGAATTTGTGCATATTCCGGATGATGAAATTAATCGTATTGTTAGGGAATCTCCGGAGGCAGTTATTGATATTATTGCAATGGTTATGCAGGCATTGTGTACCAAGCTCAACCTATCCAGACAGGACACCGAGGAATGTGTAAAGAAAGTGAGGACGCGAAATATGGGATATCTGTGGGCGAATATGGAAAAGATTGATGTACAGGCGGCACAGGCAGAGGTGGCTCAGGCAAAGGCAGAGCTTGCCGACATCAAGGTGGAGCTTACGGATACCAAGGCAGAGCTTACGGATACCAAGGCAGAGCTTACGGATACCAAGGCAGAGAATGCTCGCCTAAAGGCTTTGTTAGCAGCACATGGTATTGAGGTATCTGGAAATTAAATTCTAATATGAACTGCACCTCTGGAATAAGGGTGTCAGGATATATAAATTTAAAATCGGGGAGGTTGTGACTAAAATTACAGCCTCCCCGAAAGCTATTTCACAAAATAGTTGTGCTTTTTGACGTTTTTTGCTATACTAAAGAGTGGTTGATTACGACAAAGAAGGAGGTTGCGATTATGATTACTTTGTATAAGACAGATAATGGCATTATTAGAGAAGTTGAAAACTATGAAAACGATATATGGATTAAGATGGTATCGCCCTCCAATGAAGAGTCGAGTTATATCTCGGAGAAGTATGGTATTGATTTAGATCATATTAAGGCAGCACTGGATAATGATGAAAGTGCACGTATTGAGATTGAAGAGGATTATACGCTGATTTTAGTGGATATACCTGTCAGTGAGAAACGTGGTGATTACAATGAGTATACCACCATTCCGTTAGGTATTATTCTGTGTGAGGATGTGATTATTACTATCTGTGCTCGTGATACAGCGATTTTAAAGGCATTTGTGCAGAAACGTATAAAGGAGTTTAGTACCAAGAAGCGCATTCGTTTTCTATATCAGATTCTTTACAGGAATGCAGTAGAGTATCAGGTGGACCTTCGCAAGATTGACAAGAAGCGTACCCAGATAGAGAGTCATATCAGTGAGATTACAGAGGATACGGAATTAATTGAGCTGCATGAATTGGAGTCCAATCTGGTATATTTTGCCACTTCTTTACGTGGTAACGGCCTGATTTTGGAGAGGCTGACCAGATACAGCCGTATTAAGCAGTATCCGGAGGACAGGGAGCTTTTAGAGGATGTTATTATCGAGAATAAGCAGGCTATCGAGATGACTCAGATTTACCGTGATATTATCAATGGTACCAGAGAGTTGCTTAGCACTGTTATTAATAACCGCCTGAATAATGTGATGAAGCTTTTGGCTTCTATTACCATCGTTATGGCTATACCGACTATTATATCCGGTCTGTTTGGTATGAACGTCAATAGCGTAGGCATGCCTTTCGCTGCCAGTCCATGGGGCTTTGCTATTATTTGCGGATTTACACTGGTGATTTGCATAGTGGCGTTGATTATTTTAAAGAAAAGAAAGATGTTATAGTGAGAAATAATAAGAATTCAGTGGGTGTGTTACAAGCAGATAAAAGCTTGTAGCATGCCCATTAAACTATATTTTAGAAAAACTTTATAATTTTTGATTTTCCATTCATTGACATTTGAATATGGTATGCTTACAATAAAATGTAAACGTTAAATTTTGAGTCTAATTGAGAAGGAGGTACCAATCTATGTTAAAAACACTTGGTGCTCAGGTAAAGGAATTTAAAAAGCCTTCTGCAATTGCAGCCTTTTGTACAGTTGCAGAGGTTGTTCTGGAAATTTCTCTTCCTTTGGTAACCGCATCTATTATTGATAAGGGTATTGAGGCAGGAAATTTAAAGAATGTTTTTCTGTATGGTTTTTTTATGGTATGTCTGGCGGCAGCCAGCCTTATGATGGGTGTGGGAGCCGGGCATTTTGCAGCGGTGGCTTCTACCGGCTTTGCCAAAAATCTGCGTGATGCAATGTACAAAAACATTCAGACATATTCCTTTGCCAATATTGATAAATTTTCTACATCCGGTCTGGTTACACGTATGACTACGGATGTGACCAACATGCAGACGTCTTATCAGATGCTTCTGCGTATGTGTCTGCGTGCACCCATTACTCTGATTAGTGCATTGGTGATGTCTTTCACCATTAATGCCAGGGTTGCCAGTGTCTTTTTAATTGCCATAGCCTTTCTGGCAGTCATTTTGGGGATTATAATACGTTTTGGTATGAAATATTTCAGCGAGATGTTTAAGCGTTATGATGATTTGAATGCCAGTGTGCAGGAAAATGTTTCTGCTATCCGTGTAGTAAAGGCTTTTGTACGTGAAGATTTTGAAAAGGAGAAGTTTGCTAAGGCAGCCAATAACTTGTATAACCTTTCTGTGAAGGCTGAGAAAATCGTAGGGTATAATAATCCGGTGATGAATCTGACCGTTTACGGCTGTATGATTGCAATTTCCTGGATTAGCGCGCAGATGATTGTGGGCGGGACTATGACTACCGGTAATTTGACCAGCTTATTTACATATTGTATGAATATTCTGATGAGTCTGATGATGCTGTCCATGATATTTGTTATGATGAGTATGTCTGTGGCCAGTGCAAAGCGTATTGCTGAGGTTATTAAGGAAGAGGCTGATATTGTGAGTCCGGAACGTGCCTGCACGGTGGTCAGAGATGGCAGCGTGGATTTCAATCATGTGTATTTTTCTTATGACAAGAAGCTTCATAAGGGCAAGAATGTCCTGAATGATATTGATATTCATATTAAGGCCGGTGAAACGATTGGTATTATTGGCGGTACCGGTTGTGGCAAGACCAGTCTTGTGAACTTAATCAGTAGGCTTTATGATGTTACCGATGGCAGCGTCATGGTTGGCGGTGTGGATGTACGGGAGTATAATTTGGAAGCTCTTCGTAATCAGGTATCCGTAGTACTTCAAAAAAATGAACTGTTTAGTGGCACTATTTTGGAAAACCTGCGTTGGGGTGATGAGATGGCCAGCGAAGAGGAGTGCATACGTGCCTGCAAAATGGCCTGTGCAGATGACTTTATTCAGAGAATGCCGGATAAGTATGAAACCTATATTGAGCAGGGTGGTACCAATGTGTCCGGCGGTCAGAAGCAGAGACTTACCATCGCTAGAGCACTTTTGAAGAAACCAAAGATTTTGATTCTGGATGACTCCACCAGTGCAGTGGATACGGCAACGGATACACGTATCCGTAAGGCATTCAGGGAGGAAATTCCAAATACCACCAAGTTTATCATAGCACAGCGTATTTCCAGTATTCAGGATGCTGACCGTATTATTGTTATGGAGCATGGCTGTATTAACGGCTTTGGTACCCATGAAGAATTATTAGAGACAAACGAAATCTATCGCAGTGTTTACGAAGGTCAAACCAGGGGCGGCGGTGACTTCGATGAACCTAAGGATGAGAAGGGAGGCGAATAAGATGGCAGCACCACAGCGTGGACCGGGTCATGGACCTAGAGGAATGGGACCCAAACCTAAGTTAGAAGGCAAGATGGGTGACATTATCAAGCGTGTCATGACGCAGGTATTAAAAGAATACAAAATTCATTTAGTGATTGTGGCAGTCTGTATTTTAGGCGCTGCTTTGGCTTCTGTGCGAGGCACGTTGTTTATTCGTACTCTGGTGGATGATTATATTACCCCATTAATAGGGGTAGGAAGCCCTGATTTTAGCGGGTTGTTAAAAGCACTTATGAGCATTGCACTCACGTATCTGTTGGGTGTTATTTGTTCCTTTACGTACAACAGATTAATGATTTATGTAACACAGGGAACCATGCGTAATTTGCGTCTGAAGCTGTTCAATCATATGGAAAGCTTACCGATCAACTATTTTGATACTCATGCCCATGGCGATATTATGTCTGTGTATACCAATGATATCGACACTTTGAGGCAGTTAATCAGCCAGTCTATTCCGCAGCTGTTAAACAGCAGCATTACCCTTATCAGTACGCTGGTAAGTATGATTTCTTTAAGTCTGCCGTTGACACTGATTGCCTGCTGTATGGTAGTTGTTATTGTAAACGCAGCCAAATTTATTACCGGAAAGAGCGGTGCGTTCTTTATTACCCGTCAGCAGAAGCTGGGTCAGTTAAATGGCTTTATTGAGGAAATGGTCAGTGGACAAAAGGTTGTCAAGGTATTCTGTCATGAGGAAAAGGCTATCGAAAGATTTGAGGTATTAAACGAGGAAGTTCGTGTGGCTACCAGTAATGCCAACAGCTACGCCAATATTTTGATGCCTGTCAATGCACAGTTGGGTAATTTGAATTACGTATTGTGTGCAGTGCTGGGTGCCATTATGGCCTTGTATGGTTTTGGCTCTGTTACCGTGGGTACATTGATTACGTTCTTACAGTTAGTTAAAAGTTTTACCGGTCCGATAAACCAGCTTTCTATGCAGTTAAATTCCGTTGCTATGGCTATGGCCGGCGCAGAGCGTGTATTTAAGCTGATGGATGAAGTGCCGGAGGCAGACGAAGGCATTGCCACACTTGTAAATATCGAGGTGAAAGGAACCGAGATTGTAGAGTGTGAGAAGAGTACCGGCAGCTGGGCTTGGAAATTATACGAGGAAGGCTACACAGAGCCGACCTACGTGTTGCAGCAGGGCGATTTGGTGATGGAGAATGTGGATTTTGGCTATACAGATGAAAAGATGGTTCTTCACGACATTAAGCTTTATGCAGAGCCGGGGCAGAAGATTGCATTTGTAGGCTCTACCGGTGCAGGTAAGACTACCATTACCAATCTGATTAATCGCTTCTATGATATTCAGGATGGCAAGATTCGCTATGATGGTATTGATATCAAACGAATTAAGAAAGCTGATTTGCGTCGTTCACTGGGTATGGTACTGCAGGATACCCACTTGTTTACCGGCACCATTATGGACAATATCCGCTATGGTAAGCTGGATGCTACGGATGAAGAGTGTATTGCAGCTGCAAAGCTTGCCAATGCTGACAGCTTTATTGACAGATTGCCGGAAGGCTATCAAACCATGTTAACAGGTGATGGCGGCAACCTTTCACAGGGACAGCGCCAGCTTTTGGCTATTGCCAGAGCGGCCGTTGCGAATCCGCCGGCACTGATTCTGGATGAGGCTACTTCCTCCATTGATACCCGTACGGAGAAGTTGGTACAGGAAGGTATGGATTCCCTAATGAAGGGGCGTACTACCTTTGTGATTGCACACAGACTTTCTACGGTCCGCAACAGTGATTGTATCATGGTTCTGGAACTGGGACGCATTATCGAGCGCGGTACTCATGAGCAGCTGATGGAGCAAAGGGGCAAGTATTACCAGCTTTATACAGGTAATCTGGAGTAGAATTATAATAAAATGAAAGCAGTTCGTAAATAATATTTATAAAAATATTATTAAAAATACAAATAAGGCTTGCATTTTTTTGAAAATGTACTATTATATTATTAGCACTCGAATTAAATGAGTGCTAATAAACGGGAAGAACTACATAGGTTTAGAAATAAGGAGGTTCTATTATGAAATTAGTACCATTAGGTGACAGAGTTGTATTAAAGCAGCTGGTTGCAGAGGAAACCACAAAGTCAGGCATCGTATTACCGGGTCAGACAAAGGAGAAGCCACAGCAGGCAGAGGTTATTGCTGTTGGTCCTGGTACCGAGGAAGTAAAAATGGAAGTTGCAGTTGGTGATCAGGTGATTTATTCCAAGTATTCAGGCACAGAGGTAAAGGTTGAAGATGTGGAATACATTATTGTAAAGCAGAGCGATATTTTAGCAGTTCTGAAATAATTTGTTGACGGAGGTTTTTTGACATGGCAAAGGAAATCAAATACGGCGCAGAAGCCAGAGCAGCCTTAGAGGAAGGCGTAAATAAATTAGCAAATACAGTACGTGTTACCATCGGACCTAAGGGACGTAACGTAGCACTTGACAAGGCATTCGGTGCACCGCTTATTACTAACGACGGTGTTACTATTGCAAAGGAAATTGAATTAGCAGATGCTTTCGAAAACATGGGAGCTCAGCTTGTAAAGGAAGTTGCCAATAAGACCAATGACGTAGCAGGTGATGGTACTACTACAGCTACCGTTTTAGCACAGGCTATGATTAATGCAGGTATGAAGAATCTGGCAGCAGGTGCTAACCCGATTATCCTCAGAAAGGGTATGAAGAAGGCTACCGATTGTGCAGTGGAAGCAATTTCCGAGATGAGTACAAAGGTAAGCGGCAAGGAGCAGATTGCAAGAGTTGCAGCAATTTCTGCAGGTGATGACGAGGTTGGTCAGTTAGTTGCTGATGCTATGGAAAAGGTAAGCGGTGATGGAGTTATCACTATTGAAGAGTCCAAGACTATGCTTACTGAGTTGGATTTAGTAGAAGGTATGCAGTTTGACAGAGGTTATATTTCTGCGTACATGGCTACCGACATGGATAAGATGGAGGCAGTTTTAGAGAACCCTTATATCTTAATTACAGACAAGAAGATTACCAATATTCAGGAAATTTTACCTGTATTAGAGCAGATTGTTCAGAGTGGTGCTAAGTTGCTGATTATCGCAGAGGATGTAGAAGGTGAAGCTCTTACTACTCTTATTGTAAACAAATTGCGTGGTACTTTCAGCGTTGTTGCTGTAAAGGCTCCGGGCTTTGGTGACAGACGTAAGGCTATGCTTCAGGACATCGCTATTTTAACAGGCGGTACTGTAATCAGCGAAGAGCTTGGCTTAGACTTAAAGGAAGCAAACCTTTCTATGCTCGGCCGTGCAAAGAGCGTAAAGGTTCAGAAGGAAGCTACCGTTATCGTTGATGGTGCAGGCGACCAGAACGAAATCGCAAGCAGAATTGGCCAGATTAAGAATCAGATTGAAGAAACAACCTCTGAATTTGACAAAGAGAAATTACAGGAGCGTCTTGCTAAGTTATCCGGCGGTGTTGCTGTTATCCGTGTTGGTGCTGCTACAGAGCCTGAAATGAAGGAAGCAAAGCTTCGTATGGAAGATGCTTTGGCAGCTACCAGAGCAGCTGTTGAAGAAGGTGTAGTAAGCGGCGGCGGTAGTGCTTATATCCACGCTTCCAAGAAGGTGGCAGCCCTTGCTGATACCTTAGAAGGTGATGAAAAGACCGGTGCTCAGATTGTATTAAAGGCTTTAGAGGCTCCATTGTTCCACATTGCATACAACGCAGGCTTAGAAGGCAGCGTTATCATCAATAAGGTTCGTGAGTCTGAAATTGGTGTAGGTTTTGATGCCCTTAAAGAAGACTATGTAGATATGATTTCTGCAGGCATCTTAGACCCTGCTAAGGTTACCAGAAGTGCTTTACAGAACGCTACCAGCGTGGCAAGCACACTGCTTACCACAGAGAGCGTTGTGGCTACTATCAAAGAGGATATACCTCCGATGCCACAGCAGCCGATGATGTAAGCGAGTGCAAGTGAGCCAACATGCTTGCATGATTGGCGAACGACGAGCGGCTTGGAAAGCGAAGCTTTCCAAGATGAAGGAAACGCAGAGGAAAATAGAAATGAAAAGGTCTTGCTGTGCTTGCACAAGCGAGACCTTTGTTATTTCTATTTGGCGAGCGTAGCGATAGCGAAAACGCTTTATAATGAGGCAAAATTTTAAAAAATTAACTTGCATTTTCCATAAATTAGTGCTAAAATATAAGAGAATTAAATAAGATGTTACTATAAGAGTTTGCTTCGGCAAACTCTTATTTATTACAACAGTTTAGCCCTATGAAAGGAGAACACATGTCAAAAAGAGAAAACTACGAAGCAAGGGCAGAGAGTTTGCTTGGCCCGATTGTTGAGCGTGTGGGTGTAAGTATTTATGACGTTGAGTATGTAAAGGAAGGTAATGACTGGTATTTGCGCGCATACATTGATAAGCCGGAAGGTGTCAATATTAATGATTGTGTGGAAGTAAATCGTGCTTTTTCCGACGTGCTGGATGAAGAGGATTTTATTGAGGAATCCTATACACTGGAAGTCAGCAGTCCGGGACTTGGCCGCACCCTTAAAAAGGATCGTCATTTACAGCACAGCATTGGTGAGGAGGTTGAAATCAAGACCTTTAAGCCAATTGACAAGGTAAAGGAATTTTCAGGAATTTTAAAGTGCTTTGACAGTGACAGCCTCACTATCGAAGAAGAGACAGGAGAGCGGACCTTTGCACGCAGTGAGATTGCTGTTATCAGATTGGCATTGGATTTTTAGAATATAGATTAAATCATTAGGAGGAAAACGGAAAAATGAACAAAGAATTATTAGAGGCACTGGATATTTTAGAAAAGGAAAAGGAAATCAGCAAAGAGGTTATGTTTGAGACTATCGAAAACTCTTTACTGGCAGCTTGTAAAAATCATTTTGGCAAAGCTGATAATGTAAAGGCAGAGGTAAATCGTGAAACAGGTGACTTCCTTGTATACGCTATCAGGGAAGTGGTTGCTACTCCTGAAGATGTAGAGGATAAAGTGCTTCAAATTGCGTTGGAGGATGCTTTGGAGTTATCAAAGACGGCACAGGTTGGAGATATGCTTCATATAGAAATAAAGTCCAAGGAATTTGGTCGTATTGCTACACAACATGCTAAGAACGTTATCTTACAGAAAATTCGCGAAGAAGAAAGAAGTGTTGTTTACAATCAGTATTCTGAATTGGAGAAAGAAATTGTTACCGGTATTGTACAGCGTGTAGTTGATAAGAATGTAAGTATTAACCTCGGTAAAGCGGATGCTCTTTTGATGGAGAGTGAACAGGTAAAAGGTGAAGTGTTTGTGCCTACACAGAGAGTAAAGGTTTACATTGTAGAAGTAAAGAATACTACCAAGGGACCTCGTATTACTGTCAGCCGTACTCATCCGGAATTGGTTAAGAGATTATTCGAGGCTGAGGTTACCGAAATCAGTGATGGTACCGTAGAGATTATGAGTATTGCTCGTGAGGCAGGCAGCCGCACCAAGATGGCGGTTCGCTCCAATAATCCAAATGTAGATGCAGTGGGTGCATGTGTAGGTATGAATGGTGCCAGAGTAAATGCAATTGTTGACGAGCTTCGTGGTGAAAAAATCGATATTGTTCCTTGGGATGAAAATCCGGGTAACTTTATCCAGAATGCACTTGCTCCTTCCAAGGTTATCGCAGTTTTTGCAGATCCGGATGAAAAAACAGCAAAGGTAGTGGTGCCGGATTATCAGTTGAGTCTTGCAATCGGTAAGGAAGGCCAGAATGCGCGCCTTGCTGCCAGACTGACAGGTTATAAGATTGACATTAAGAGTGAGACACAGGCAAAGGATGCGTACGGATTCCGTTATGAGGATTATCTGGACGAGGACAGCGAATACGAGGAGTATGATGATTACGAAGAATAAAAAAATTCCAATGAGATTGTGTATCGGTTGTGGTGAAATGAAGAGCAAAAAAGAAATGATGCGTATTTTGCACACACCTGAGGACACATTTGTATTGGATGTAACCGGAAAAAAGAATGGACGCGGTGCATATTTATGCCAGAACGAGGAATGTCTGAAAAAGGCTATTAAATCCAAAGGGTTGGAGCGTTCTTTCAAAATGAGTATTCCGAAAGAGGTTTATACGAAGCTGGAAGAGGAGTTTATAAGCATTGAAACAGAATAAGGTAGAGTCTTTGTTGGGACTTTGTATGCGTTCCAGAAATCTGGTGAGCGGAGAGTTTGCAGCAGAAGGCGCAGTGAAGGACGGGAGCGCGAGGCTTATCATTGTAGCATCGGATGCTTCCGACAATACCAAAAAGTTGTTTAAGGATAAATGCAACTTTTATGAGGTCCCATGTTTTGAATATGGAACCAAGGAATCTCTGGGCCACGCTTTAGGCAAGGAGATGCGTGCTTCCATAGCAGTTTTAGATGAGGGCTTTGCAAAGTCCATTAGAAAACACCTTGAGGGTCTTAATGAGTAAACGGAGGTAGTGAGCATGGGTAAGATGAGAGTATATGAGCTGGCAAAAGAGCTGAACATACAGAATAAAGATATTATTGCATATTTGGAGGAAAATGGTGTAAAAGGTAAGGTGCCTGCGAATACACTGGAAGAGGATATTGTGGCAAAAGTAAAGCAGAAATTTGCGGCAGGGGCTTCAAAAGCAGTTGAAGCAAAAGCACCGGCAGCCAAGGTGGATGAAGCAAAGGCACCGGCAGCAGAAAAGACCACAGAGCCTAAGGAGACTGCACCTGCTGAGAAGGCAGCAGAGCCTAAGGAAAGTGCACCTGCAGCAAAAGGGGAAGAATCTCCAAAGAAAAAGAAGCGTATTGTAATTGTAGGTAATCCGCAGCACAGCAAGAGCGGCATGGGGGCTTCCCAAAATAAGCAGAACAAGCAACAGGATAAGCGCGGACAGAAGCAGCCTGCAGCGCCGAAGAGTGAAATCAGCGCAGAACAGGTGGCAGCCAAGTTTAAAGCAGTTTTGGGCGAAGGTAAGAGCAAACAGCCTGCAAGCAGCAATGTTAATAGTGCGGTAAATAAGGAAAACATTGCACAGCCTGTAGCAAAAACGGAACAGCGCGTGGATGATCGTGTAGAAAATCGTCCGGTAGCAGAGGCTGAGCGTAAGACAGAGATTCGCACGGAAAACCGTAACGACAATCGAAATGAGCAGCGTAATGAGGCACGTGGCGAAAATCGTCAGGCTGGTGAGCGCAGAAACGATGGACGTGGCGAGAATCGTCAGGGCGGCGAGCGTCGTAATGACAATCGTGGCGAGAACCGTCAGGCTGGTGAGCGCAGAAATGATGGACGTGGCGAGAATCGTCAGGGCGGTGAGCGTCGTAATGACAATCGTGGTGAAAACCGTCAGGGTGGATTTAGTGAGCGTCGCAATGATAATCGTGGCGAAAACCGTGGCGAAGGACGTCAGGGTGGATTTAGCGAGCGTCGTAATGATAATCGTGGCGAGAACCGTCAGGGAGGATTCGGCGAGCGAAGAAACGACAACCGTGGTGAGAACCGTCAGGGTGGCTACGGTGAGCGTAGAAATGATAACCGCGGTGAGAACCGTCAGAGCGGCTACGGTGACCGCAGAAATGACAACCGTGGTGATAGTCGTCAGGGTGGTTTCAATAATGACCGCAGAAATGACAACCGTAATAATGACAATCGTCAGGGTGGTTTTGCAGGCAGACCTGTGTTTGATAAGGATAAGGAAGAGGCAAGACAGACCAGACCGGGACAGGGCAGTAAGAAGCAAACTGGCAGTCGTAATTCCGGTGGCTTTGGTGATGTAGCACCTGCCAAGGACACCAAGCGCGATGAGCGTCGTACCAGCGGACAGGAAAAGGATCGTAAGAATAAAAAGGATTATATTTACGACGAAGAGAATACAAATGTAAAAGGCAGAAATAATAAAGCAGGTAAGTTCATCAAGCCTGAGAAAAAGGTAGAGGTTATTGAGGAGCAGATTAAAGTAATTCAGTTGCCTGAGACCATTACTATCAAGGATTTGGCGGAAAAGATGAAAATGCAGCCTTCTAATATCATTAAGAAGCTTTTCATGCAAGGAAAGATTGTTACCGTAAATCATGAAGTAAGCTATGAGGAAGCAGAAGAAATTGCTATGGAATACGAAATCCTTTGCGAAAAAGAAGTGAAGGTTGACGTAATCGAAGAGCTTTTGAAGGAAGAAGATGAAGGAGAAGATGTATTAGTAAAGAGACCTCCTGTTATCTGTGTAATGGGTCACGTTGACCATGGTAAGACATCACTTTTGGATGCGATCCGCAAGACACACGTAACTGACAAGGAAGCCGGCGGTATTACCCAGCATATCGGTGCTTACACTGTAAAGACAGCAAGCGGTGAGAGAATTACTTTCCTGGATACTCCTGGTCATGAGGCCTTTACTGCAATGCGTATGCGTGGTGCTAACGCTACGGATATTGCTATTTTGGTAGTTGCTGCAGATGATGGTGTTATGCCGCAGACTGTGGAAGCAATTAACCATGCTAAGGCAGCAGGTATTGAAATTATCGTTGCAATCAACAAAATTGATAAGCCGGGTGCCAATATTGATCGTGTAAAGCAGATGCTTACAGAATACGAGCTGGTAGCAGAGGACTGGGGCGGCAGCACGGTAATGTGTCCTGTTTCAGCAAAGAAGGGTGAAGGTATCGAGGACTTGCTGGAAATGATTCTTCTGACTGCAGAAGTACTGGAATTAAAGGCAAATCCAAAGCGTCAGGCAAGAGGTCTTGTAATTGAAGCGCAGTTAGACAAGGGACGTGGTCCGGTAGCTACCGTACTGGTTCAGAAGGGTACCCTGCATGTAGGTGACTTTATTTCCGCAGGCGCTTGCTACGGTAAAGTACGTGCTATGATTGATGATAAGGGACGCCGTCTGAAAGAGGCAGGTCCTTCCACACCTGTTGAAATTTTAGGTCTTTCTGATGTACCGGAAGCAGGAGAGGTATTCTTAAGTCATGACAGTGACAAGACTGCCAAGTCCTATGCGGAAACCTATATGGCAGAATATAAGGCACGCATGTTAGAAGAAACCAAGAAGCGCATGAGTCTGGATGACTTGTTCGGACAGATTCAGGCCGGCAATCTGAAGGAATTAAATATTATTATCAAGGCCGATGTACAGGGCTCTGTAGAGGCTGTAAAGCAGTCCTTAACCAAGCTGTCTAACGAAGAAGTAGTAGTAAAGTGTATCCATGGTGGCGTAGGTTTGATTAATGAGTCAGACGTAGTGTTAGCAAGTGCATCTAATGCAATTATTATTGGCTTTAACTCCAGACCGGACGCTACAGCCAAGGCTACTGCTGAGCGTGAAGGTGTAGAAATCAAGCTTTACAGAGTTATTTATCAGGCTATCGAGGATATCGAGAGAGCTATGAAGGGTATGTTAGACCCTGTTTACGAAGAAAAGGTTATCGGTCATGCTGAGGTTCGTCAGATATTTAAGGCCAGTGCAGTTGGTAACATTGCAGGTTCTTATATATTGGACGGTGTATTCCAGAGAGGCTGTAAGGTACGTATTTCCAGAGAAGGTGAGCAGATTTACGAAGGTGAGTTAGCAAGTCTGAAGCGTTTCAAGGATGACGTGAAGGAAGTAAAGGCAGGCTTCGAATGCGGTCTGGTATTCGAAGGCTTTGATCAGATGAAGGAGCTGGATATTGTAGAAGCTTACACTATGGTAGAGGTTCCTCGTTAAAGAAAGGAATTGACAGTCTATGAGAAAGAACAGCATGAAAAACACTCGTATCAATGGGGAGGTACAGCGCGAGCTGGCAGAAATTATTCGTGGTGACATCAAGGATCCGCGTATCTCACCATTGACCAGTGTGGTAGCAGTGCAGGTTGCACCTGATTTAAAAACCTGCAAAGCGTATATCAGTGTTTTGGGAAATGAGGAGGCCTGTAAAGAAACTCTGGCAGGCTTAAAGAGTGCAGCCGGTTTTGTGAGAACCAGACTTGCCAGAAATTTAAACCTCAGAAACACTCCGGAAATCACTTTTATTATGGATCAGTCTATTGAATATGGCGTAGCCATGTCTGCCAAAATTGACGAGGTTATGGCACAGATTCCTGATAGAAGTGATGAAGAGGAAGAGTAGGATGATAGATCTGTTACAAGAATGCATGGGAGCCAAGGTCATCGGTATTACCGGCCATATCAGGCCGGACGGTGACTGTGTAGGCTCCTGCATGGCATTATATTTATATTTGCAAAAGGTAATGCCTGAGGCAGACATTACCGTATATCTGGAGGAGACTGCCAAGGTATATTATCACATTGCCAAGGTAAAGTACATTGATTCCACCTTCTCTGCCAAGGAAAAATATGATGTTTTTTTCTGTCTGGATTCTATGCCGGACCGGATAGGACAGGCCGGTGCCTTATATGAAAGTGCTGCGAAAAAGATTAATATTGATCATCATATTACCAATCCGGGATGTGGAGATGTGAATTATATAGATCCGGGAATCGGTTCCACAGCAGAGCTGATTTATAACCTGATTCCGGAAGAAAGTCTGGATGATAACATTGCCAAAGCACTTTATCTTGGTATGATTCATGATACCGGTGTATTTCAGTTTTCTAATACCGTGCCCAGCACCTTGGTGGCGGCATCTAAGCTGATTCAGTATGATATTGATTTTGCTAATCTTATTCAGGAAAGCTTTTATGAAAAGAGTTACAAGCAGTCCAAAATCATGGCGGATGCAGTATTGCGAAGTCAGATGTATTTAGAGGGCAGGTGTCTTCTGGGATATATGACCAGGGAGGATATGCAGAGGCTTCAAGCAAATGTCAGCGATTTCAATGGTATTATTAACCGTCTGAAAACAGTACGTGGTGTGGATTGTGCTGTGTTTATTTATGAAATGGAGCCGGGAAATTTCAAAGTCAGTCTTCGCACTACCGATAAGCTGGATGCTACCCTAGTGACAAAGAAATTTGGCGGCGGAGGCCATGTAAGGGCAGCAGGCTGCAACATACAGGGCAAGCTGCAGAGTGTGACTGATAAGCTGATAGCAGAGATAAAAAAGCATTTATAGGTAATTTATATGAATGGAATAATTAATATTTACAAAGAAGCAGGCTATACCTCCTTTGATGTGGTGGCTAAAATGCGTGGTATACTCAAAATCAAAAAAATGGGTCATACCGGTACTTTAGACCCTGATGCAACGGGTGTATTGCCTGTTTGCATTGGTAATGGCACCAAGCTTGTGGAGCTTTTCAGTGACCATGAAAAGGAATATATAGCGGAGCTTAGGCTTGGTGTAGCTACGGACACACAGGATTTAAGTGGTGAAATATTAAAAACCAGTCCTGTAGAGGTTAGTTGTGAAGAAATCAGAGAGGCAGTCTTAAGCTTTGTGGGGGAATATATGCAACTTCCACCTATGTATTCTGCCGTAAAGGTGAATGGCAAGAAACTATACGAGCTTGCCAGAGAAGGCAAGGAAGTGGAGCGTAAGGCACGTCCTGTAAACTTTAGGGAAATAGAAATCTTATCCATGGAGCTGCCCGTGGTAAAAATACGTGTAGTTTGCTCCAAAGGAACTTATATTCGTACCCTCTGCAATGACATTGGTGAAAAACTGGGATGTTTCGGGGCGATGAAAAGTCTTGTCAGAACCAGGGTAGGGATGTTTAAGCTAGAGGAAGCAATTACACTTGAGGAATTGGAACAATGCAGGGATGCAGGAAAACTTGCAGAGATAATACTTCCGCCGGACAGTATTTTTATGCATTTGCCGGCAGTGTATGCTAAGCCTGAGAATTGCAGATTTTTAGACAATGGCAATGCCATGTATCCGAATATGCTTATAAAGCCTCCATATTTTCAGGAGGGACAAGAAGTACGTATGTACGGAGGGGAGAAATTTTACGGAATTTATCAGTTTGTGGCAAAGGAAAGCAGGCTGAAGCCGGTAAAAATGTTTTTATAAAATGATAATTATTAAAGGAACTGAGTTTCAATTAGAAGAACCTTCCGCCGTAGTATTGGGTAAGTTTGACGGTGTACATGTAGGGCACAGAGTGTTGCTAAGAGCGCTAATGGAACAAAAAGAGAAGGGACTTAAAACTGTTGTTTTTACCTTTGATAAGCCTCCTGCCAGCCTGTTTACCCAGAGTAAGGAGCCATACAGAGAGCTTTATACATTAGAGGAAAAGCGTAGGATTTTCACTGATATGGGAGTGGATGTGCTGATTGAATTTCCTATGAACCAGGAAACGGCAGCAATTCCTGCAGAGGAATTTATTACGGAAATATTACAAAAAAGTCTGATGTGCAGCGTTTTGATTGCAGGGGAGGATGTCTGCTTCGGACGGGGAGGACTGGGAAACAGGCTCATGCTGGAGGCATATAGCGCGGAGTGTGGATTTGAGGTAATGATTTTCCCTAAGCTTTTAATAGGTGAAGTTATAGATTCCGATTCCAAAGATGTCCCGGTCAGCTCTACATACATTCGCCAATGTGTAAATGCAGGATTTGTTGCAAATGCCAAGGTTCTTTTGCAAGGGCCCTTCCACCTGACCGGCGTGGTGGAGCATGGTGCCGGAATGGGCAGTAAAGTGTTTGATATGCCTACTGCCAATATAAAATGGCCGGAAAATAAGGTTTTGCCGGCGTTTGGGGTGTATTATACCAAGGTCTTTATAGATGAGAGCATGTATTCTGCCATTACGAATGTAGGAAGAAAGCCTACCGTAGCCGGTGAAAAAGGAGAGATACTGGCAGAAACTTATATATATGACTTCCAAGGGGATTTATATGGGCGGACTATTTCTGTTCAGTTTCATGAGTTTGTCCGTGCAGAAAAAAGCTTTGATGATATAGAAGCATTAAAAAGACAGCTTAAGCAGGATTTGCAAAAGGGCAGTGAATATTGGAATGCGTAGTTCGCGAAAGTTATCTCTGTTTGTAAATATGGCTTGACAGATTGTTATGGAATTGTTATAATAGCGTCGTTGGGTGTAATAAATTTGTAACAAAGTTTACAAAGTTCGTGTAATATTTAATGGAGTTATTATGGCATTTAAGAAGTTATTATTAGTAGCGTTGGGGGCATTCTTGTTAGGCGGTCAAAATTTGACCATAGGTGCAGCAGACCTTTCTATGAATAGTTTAATTGGCAATGTAGGTATCGCAGCTATTACCAATGAGGTGATGGATGTAAGCAAGTATTTAGAGTATGCCGAGCAGAGTGTTACTGCTTCCTGGGGCTATGAAAATCTGGGTATTGCAGTGGTAGAAGGTAATTTAAATGTACGCAAAGAGCCAAGCACTTCTGCAGCTATTGTAGGCAAGATGGGTAACCACGCAGCCTGTGAGATTATAGGAGAGCAGGATGGCTGGTATCACATCACATCCGGTGAGATAGAGGGCTATGTCAGTGCAGAGTTTATTGTGACAGGCATCGAGGCAAAGGTACTGGGTATGGAAATCGCTTACAAGAGAGCAGTAGTACAGGCAGACGGTTTAAACGTTCGTGCCGGTGCCGGCGAGGATGCAGAGATTATTACTACCGTGGCAAGAGACTATGAGTTAGAGGTTATCGAGGAACTGGACGGCTGGGTAAAATGTGCACTGAATACAGATGAGGTATATGTTAAGTCTGAGTTTGTAGAGGTAAAGGATGGTCTCAATACTGCGGTTACACTGGCGCAGCTGAGATACGGTAAGGAAGTCAGTGATGTAAGAGTAGAGCTGTGTGAATATGCCATTCAGTTTGTAGGCAATCCGTATGTATGGGGCGGCACCAGTCTTACTAAGGGTGCTGACTGTTCCGGTTTTGTATTAAGTATTTTCAAAAACTATGGTATTAAGCTTCCTCATTATTCCAGATCACAGGCTACTCATGGCACTGAGATTAATTATAAGGATGCGCAGCCGGGCGACTTATTGTTCTATGGCAACAGTGCAAGCACAATCAGTCATGTGGCAATTTACATCGGCGGCGGACAGATTGTTCATGCAAATGACGAGAAGACCGGTATAATCATTTCCAATGCTTATTACAGAACACCTGTAAAGGCTGTAAATTTATTGGATTAAAAATAAAAAAACTCTTTACAAGGTGCCCGGGATGTGGTACACTGTACAAGTTGAGTTTAGCCGTGGCCCGGTGTGTGGACACTCCGACCAACACTTAGCTACAGGCGATTATATATTTCAGGAGGATTTTATCATGATTTCTAAGGAAAAGAAAACCGCAATTATGAATGAGTTTGCAAGAACACCTGGTGATACCGGTTCACCGGAAGTACAGGTAGCTGTATTAACAGCTCGTATCCAGGAGTTGACTGAGCACTTAAAGAACAATAAAAAGGACCATCATTCCAGACGCGGTATGTACAAATTAGTTGGTCAGAGACGTGGTCTCTTAGACTATTTAAAGAAAACCGATATTGAAAGATATCGTGCATTAATCGAGAAGTTAGGTCTCAGAAAATAATGTATGTAATTTAGGCGGGGCGATATATAACGTTCCGCCTATTTTCAGTTTTTATATTGCTCTAAGAAGAGTAATATAGGAGTTTTTTTGCGGATAAGTCCGCGTAGTTTCAGGAGAGTCGCAGCATTGCGATATGGAGGTTTTTTATGTTTAAAAGTTTTACAATGGAATTGGCCGGCAGAACTTTAAGAGTTGATGTAGGCCGTGTAGGTGCTCAGGCAAATGGCTGTGCATTAGTTCAGTATGGTGATACTACTGTATTAGCTACCGCTACCGCATCTGAAAAGCCACGCGATGGTATTGATTTCTTCCCATTAAGCGTGGAGTACGAAGAAAAAATGTACGCAGTAGGCAAAATCCCTGGCGGTTTCAACAAGCGTGAAGGTAAGGCAAGCGAGAACGCAGTGCTTACGAGCCGTGTTATCGACAGACCTATGCGTCCTTTATTTCCAAAGGATTACCGTAATGACGTAACCCTTAACAACATGGTAATGAGCGTAGATCCGGAATGTCGTCCGGAGCTTACAGCAATGCTTGGTGCATCTATTGCTACCTGTATTTCTGATATTCCTTTTGACGGTCCTTGTGCAATGACACAGGTTGGCCTGGTTGATGGTGAATTTATCATTAACCCAAGTCAGGAGCAGTGGAAAAACGGTGACTTAAACTTGACCGTAGCTTCTACCTCTGAAAAGGTTATTATGATTGAAGCAGGCGCTAACGAAGTACCGGAAGCACAGATGATTGAAGCTATATATATGGCTCATGATGTAAACCAGACGATTATTGCTTTCATCAATGATATGGTGGCAGAGGTTGGTAAGCCAAAGCACGAGTATACAAGCTGCGCTATTCCGGCAGAATTGTTTGATGCCATGAAGGAGGTTGTTACTCCTTTAGAGATGGAAGAAGCTGTATTTACGGATGTAAAGCAGGTTCGTGAAGAAAATTTACGTGTTATCGAAGATAAGCTGGTAGAGGCCTTTGCAGACAACGAAGAGTGGCTTAGCCTTATTCCGGAAGCACTTTATCAGTATCAGAAAAAAACCGTACGTAAGATGATTTTAAAGGATCACAAGCGTCCTGACGGTCGTGCCATCACACAGATTCGTCCTCTTGCAGCAGAGGTTGATTTGATTCCTAGAGTACATGGTTCTGCTATGTTTACTCGTGGACAAACCCAGATTTGTACCATCACTACCCTTGCTCCTTTATCAGAAGCACAGAAGGTAGACGGTTTAGATGATAACGAAGTATCCAAGAGATATATGCACCACTACAACTTCCCGGCTTACTCTGTAGGTGAGACTAAGGTCAGCCGTGGTCCGGGACGAAGAGAAATCGGTCATGGTGCGTTAGCAGAAAAGGCATTGGTACCGGTTCTTCCAAGTGAGGACGAGTTCCCATATGCTATCAGAACCGTATCCGAGACCTTCGAATCCAACGGTTCTACCTCTCAGGCATCTGTTTGTGCATCTACCATGTCTCTTATGGCAGCAGGTGTGCCGATTAAAAAGCCGGTTGCAGGAATTTCCTGTGGTTTGGTAACAGGTGATACAGATGATGATTATCTGGTATTAACTGATATTCAGGGCTTAGAAGACTTTTTCGGCGATATGGACTTCAAGGTTGCAGGTACTAAGGATGGTATCACAGCAATCCAGATGGATATTAAGATTCACGGTCTGACCAGAGCTATCGTGGAGGAAGCTATCAAGAGAACACGCGAAGCCAGAATGTATATCCTGGACGAAGTCATGCTTCCTGCTATCAGTGCTCCAAGAGCAGAGGTTGGTAAGTATGCTCCAAAGATTATCTCTATCCAGATTGATCCTGAAAAGATTGGTGAAGTAGTTGGTCAGCGCGGCAAGACTATCAATGAGATTATTGCACGTACCGGTGTAAAGATTGACATCACAGATGATGGTCAGGTATCCGTATGCGGTACGGATGCTGCTATGATGGCAAGTGCTGTAGATATGATTAAGACTATTGTTACTGATTTTGAAGAAGGCCAGATTTTCAAGGGTAAGGTTGTAAGTATCAAGGAATTCGGTGCTTTCATCGAATTTGCTCCTGGCAAGGAAGGTATGGTTCATATCTCCAAGATCAGCAAGGAAAGAATAGCACATGTAGAAGATGTTCTTACACTTGGCGACACAGTTACTGTTGTTTGCCTTGGCAAGGACAAGATGGGCCGCATCAGCTTCTCTATGAAGGACGTTGCTCAGATTTAATGGAATATATAAACAGACTGCAAAATTCATGAGAGTGGGTTTTGCAGTTTTTTAACGAGGTACAAAGTATGCTGAAAGCAGTAATATTTGACATGTACGAGACCTTAATTACTCATTATGACTGCCCGTTGTATTTTAGCCGGCAGATGGCTGCTGATGCAGGAATTTCTGAAGAAAAATTTCAGCTACTTTGGAGAGCGACAGAGTATGAACGCACCATAGGAAAGCAGACCTTTGAGCAGGTTTTGGAATTTATCCTTAAGGAAAATGGGTGTTATTCCGAGGACTTATTATATAAAATGGTGGAGAAAAGGAAAGCTACTAAAAGAGAATGTTTTAGACATCTTCACCCGGAAATTGAACCGATGCTAAATACATTAAAGAAACAAGGCTTTTTTATAGGCCTGATAAGTAACTGCTATTCTGAGGAAGCAGAAGTAATTAGGGAGAGCAAATTATTTCCGTATTTTGATGCAGTATATCTCTCTTATGAGCAGGGTGTTCAGAAGCCACAGGAAGAAATTTTTCTTAGGTGCATAGAGCATTTATCGGTGAAGGCTGAGAATTGCGTATATGTGGGAGATGGCGGCAGTCAAGAGTTGGAAATGGCAGCTAAGCTAGGCATGCAGACCATTCAGGCGGTGTGGTATCTAAAAGAAGGTACCTTGCAGACATCAAAGCGAATGGAAGCGTTTATACAGGCCGAAAGACCACTTGAGGTGCTGGGATATGTGAAGTAGGAAAATACAAATTTACCGAGGTATTAGTATGTCAAAAGAATTATTTTTTCAAGCAATTTCAAAGTTTGTTTTGGGAGCAGTAATAGTAGGTTTATTGGTTTTCATACCGGCTGGAACGTTATATTATTGGAATGGTTGGCTATTTATGGGTATTCTTTTTGTTCCAATGTTTTTTGCCGGAATTGTGATGATGATTAAAAACCCGGAATTGCTAAGAAAACGTTTGAATGCAAAAGAGAAGCAAAGCGAGCAAAATATGGTAATTAAACTCAGCGGTCTAATGTTTTTGGTTGGATTTATTGTTGCCGGATTAAACTATCGTTTTAAGTGGAATGTGCTTCCGACAGGCATTACTGTAGGTGCTACATTAGTATTTCTGTTAGCATATTTGCTTTATGCAGAAGTGCTTAGAGAAAATACATATCTGTCCAGAACAATTGAAGTTCAAGAAAATCAAAAAGTAATTGATACAGGGCTGTATGGTATAGTGAGACACCCAATGTATAGTGTAACAGTTTTATTGTTTTTGGCAATGCCTTTGGTATTGGGGTCCATTTACTCTTTTGTGATTTTTCTTGCTTACCCTTATATTATCGCCAAAAGAATTAAAAATGAGGAGATGTTACTTGAAAACGAGCTGGAAGGATATTGTGAATATAAGAAGAAAGTAACATACAAGTTAATACCGTTTATATGGTAAGCGCTGACGAAGTTATAAGATGAATCATTAATCACTCGATTTAAACTAAGTTAAGGAGGCAAAATAAGAATGTTGATTTTATGTTCTAACGGTTTGACAAGTGAGAAATTGTTGTCATGTGTACGAGATAAGGTTCAGGGTCATACAACAGCTACATTAGTGGTTACGGCGGATAACGAATATAAAGAGAAGAACTACCATGTTCCAAGATGTGTAAAAGAACTTGAAACATTAGGCTTATTAGTGGATATTTTTGATTTAGATAAGCAATCGGCCGATGAATTGTTGCATTACGATATAGTGGAATTTATTGGTGGTAATCCGTTTTATTTATTGCAGACAATCCATAAAAGTAATTCTGCAAATATTCTAAAAGAAATTGCAGCTAACAAGGTGTTAGTTGGTTGGAGCGCGGCAGCATTTGTTTTTGGGCCGACTTTGGAATTGGTAAATAGGTATTCGCCAGAAATGAATTTTATGGGCTTGAAGAATTTGAAAGCACTCGGATTGACGAAGGTAGAAGTATTACCACATTATAATAAGTTTGTTGATAGATTTGAGAAGTTTGAAGAAAAGTGCAAAGATTATGAGAAGAAAAACCATGTACAAGTTTTTCGATTGAATGATGGTGATGGAGTTTGTATTGAGGGAGACAGGATAAGTGTGCTTAGATAGCAGAGCATCTGGGCAATAAAAAACTGTCGAGAGAGGTGTATATGGACTATCAGCAAGTACAAAAAATTGCAAAAGATACAATTGAATATGTTAAGCAAAATATAGTGGCGGGTATAAATCTCTTAGATATTCGTAAAATGTGTGAAGATAAAATGTTAGAATTAGGAGCAGATTCCTTTTGGTATTGGGATGTGGGAGCATTTGTATTCGCAGGTAATGAAACGACAATATCCGTATCGGGAACAAAGTATAAGACAAGTGATAGAATGATTGAACAAAATGATATTATTACAATAGATTTAAGTCCGCAAGTTGAAGACGTATGGGGAGATTACGCAAGAACAATTATTATACAAAATGGGGTAGTTGTTGACAAGGAATATGTTAATAATGCTGAATGGAAAAATGGCTTAATGATGGAAGATTTTTTACATAAAGAGCTTCTGGATTTTGCAATACCTGAAACAACATTTGAAGAACTTTATTATCATATGAACGGCGTGATTGAGCAAAAAGGATTTATTAATCTTGATTTTATGGGAAATTTAGGACACTCAATCGTAAAACAAAAAAATGAAAGAATATATATCGAGAAAGGCAATACGTCATGTTTAGGAGAGGTTTCTTTTTTTACATTTGAACCACATATTAGTGTCAAGAATTCAAGATACGGTTATAAAAAAGAGAACATTTATTATTTTAAAGACGGGAAATTAAAGGAATTGTGATTGCAACTTACTATATTATAGATATGGAGTACGAATAATATGGTGCTGTTGTATATAAAGAGAAGATATAAAGAAAGTTGGTAATGTAATGTGAAAAGAGAATTGGGAATTGCGAGATGTGGTCTCGCATGTTGTCTATGTTCTGAGAATGAAAAATGTAATGGATGCAATTCGGATGAGTGCCCGGATAATGATTGGTGTGAAAATAAAAAATGCTCAATTGGGCAAGGAATCAGTCACTGCTACTTGTGTGAGAAAGACTGTAAAAAAGGCTTGTTAAACAAAATGAAACCCTATGCATTTAGCTTGTTTATGAAAAGATATGGAATACAAAGATTATTAGATTGTCTCGAGAGAAACGAAGCAAATGGTGTTGTTTATCACCGTGAAGGTATAAATGGTGATTATGACTCATTTGATGATGTAGAAGAACTGATTTCTTTTATTGAAATAGGTATACATAATTAATCGTTTGAGAACATCTTCATAAGTGTAGAATGTTAAAACATTTCTGCAACCGAGCGAAGGAAAAAATAGTATAAAAATAGTGAAAAAATAAAAATCCTTGAAGAGGATTTTATGAGGTAATAGCATTTATGGAGTTAATAAAAGTTGGTGATAAAACTTATTATATAAAAAATCCCACTAACATTGGAATATATAAAATCAATGATACCGATGTGTTCCTTATTGATGCGGGGAATGATAAAGATGCGGGAAAGAAAATATTAAAGATAACTGATGCACAGGGGTGGAACGTTAAGGGTATCATAACGACCCATTCCAATGCGGACCACATCGGAGGAAACAGGTTGATACAGGATAGAACGAATTGTCCGGTATACGCATTGGGTATCGAAAAAAGTTTTACTGAATTTCCGATATTAGAGCCGTCATTTCTTTTTGGTGGCTATCCGTTAAAGGATTTGAGAAATAAGTTTTTGATGGCAAAAGAAACAGTGGTCACTGCAATTAATAACAATTTACCGGAGGGGCTTGAGTACTTTTCACTAAAAGGTCATTATTTTGATATGCTCGGAATTAAAACGGATGATGATGTTTATTTCCTTGCAGATGCCTTGTTTAGTGAAGAAACCATTAACAAATATCACCTGTTTTTTGTTTATGATATTAGAGAATATCTTAATACTTTGGATTATCTCTCCGGTTTGAAGGGTAAGTTGTTTATTCCTTCCCACTGCGATGCCACTGAAAATATTACAGATTTGATAGAGCTTAACCGACAAAAAGTATATGAAATATCCGATAAGGTCTATTCATTGTGCAGTAAGGAAAGTACTTTTGAAGATATATTGAAAAGTATATTTGACGATTACGGACTGGCAATGAATGCAAATCAATATGTTTTGATAGGAAGTACAGTTCGTTCCTATTTATCATACCTATATGATGATGGAAAAGTTTGCTTCGAATTTAGAGACAATAAAATGTATTGGAAACAAACATCTTATTTACAGACTTAGGAAAACTATAAACACGTTTTTCTATAATATGACGAGTGAACAGTAACCGATTTTGTTGGATAATAGTTAAAAGCCTATTTTTATATTGACATAAAAATTGCCATTGCATATAATAATATTAGAGGAGGAGCGTGCTCTTCCAGTGGGCTAACACTTAAATCTGATATGCTTGTCAATCATGTGATTGACCGTTGGCGGACAACACTAAAATCCGATATATTTACCGGCTTTTAGCTGGTCGTTGGCAGACAACACTAAAATTAGCCACAAAGAGAGAGTATGTAGCACAGTGGTGTTATTACTCTCTCTTTAAAGTTATATGGGAGATTATGTGCAAAAAATGAAATTCACCAAGGAAGATGCAAGACGCCGGGTACTGAATTGTGCGAAGCAGTATCAGCAAAAACTTTTGAATAAGAAAATGATTATTATCTATCGCGAGAGGAAGGATAATGCGATTTGATACATAGAAGTTGTCTTTCATGAAAGAAATTATCAGCATTTAACAGGGATAGAATTAATTGACACTGATGGTAATGTGTTGCATCATCAAGCAGTCAATTTTTTCAGAAAATGCATAGTGAACAAATTAGGTATAGATGAAATACAGTTCAAGGAGGATGGTACAAGCCATTTGAAGTTGTTAGCTCTTCCGGCTCTGATGGATGTAACAAAAATAACTAAGATTACAGGAGACTACAACAATGTCCGTCCTTATCTTTTGGTAGATAAAGTAATGGGAGGAGTGAATTTTTGCTTGGGCTTAACAAAAGAAGATGACGAATATGTTCCCTCTTCGGCATTACTTGAAGATATAAAGAAATTAACAGATGCACCTTCGCAAGTACTGGCAATCCTTGAAAAAGATGTTGGCAGTGAAAAATATGAAACTATAAAGCATGTTGCGAAAGGATTGAATCTTAATAATATTCAGATGCCAGAAGAAATAAGTAATTTGATTGATTTAAAAAATTACGTGTATAAGGGGAAGTGTTAGGCAGAGGAAAATTATGAAGCAACAGGCATTCTTTGAAAACGCGATTTTGCTTACGGGTAGGTTAAAAATCATACCATTAATATATGGGTCTTTAGGATTAGAATACATAACCGGTGAAAGTTTAAATGCAGATGATATTGATATTCTGATACCTGGTGTTTTTGTAAATGAGAGATGGAATGAATTTAAGTCGATTTTGCTAGACGAAGGATATGCTTTATTCGATGAGCATGAACATACCTTTCAAAAAAACGGCATCTGCTATTCCTATGCATCTATTGAGGAATTAGAATCCTTTGCAGGGCTAAGCCTATCGGAATTTAAGGAGCATAACAAAGATGGTATTCGATTTAGGATTGATGAAGTAAAAACTGTAGCAGATTATATTACAGAAAGTAACGATGCAGATGGGGTTGCAAAATTTATCGAGAAGTTATTGTTATACAATTAGAAAAATTAGAATTTAAGGAGTTGAATATAATGCTATATGTTACAAGACATGGGCAAACTGTATGGAATGTTCAAAATAAAGTATGTGGTATTACGGATGTGGAATTAACAGAATGTATACACTAACAAATGGATACAAGGGTACATACAAGAAAATACTTAGGGGTGGTCTTGCAGGTGGGTGAATACATATATTATATTCCAATGTCGTCTCCGAAACAGACCGACTATCAGGTTGCCGGAGATAGCATGGTTTGCGCCTTAGTCATTGCCTCCACGGAAAAATCGTAGCAATGGATTTGATTTTTGAGATTGTCCAGTAAATTCCAATTATAACTAACAGATAAAAAAATTGAATTTGACATATGAGTAAACTACCAGTCGGTTTACTCATTCGTTATTTTGCGATATAGTACAGTTGAAAGGAGGGTACTGGATACTTATGGATGCTATGAAAACAGGCAGTTTTATTGAAAAAAAGAGAAAAGAAAGAAATATGTCTCAAAGGGAACTAGCAGAATATTTACATATTACCGACAAGGCCATAAGTAAATGGGAACGAGGATTATCTTTCCCAGACATAACGATTTTGATTCCCCTTTCAGAAGTGCTGAGTGTAAGTCTATATGATTTATTAACTGGAGGTGGCAACAATGAGTAAAGAAAATAACGAAAAAATTGTAAATGAAATTATAGAATATGCAAACAATGAGATTAAGAAAAGCAAAAAGAAGCATCTAATGATTTTACTTTCAGTATTGATAAGTATTATCATACTCTCAGTCGCTTTGTTGTTAGTATTCACATTAATAGACGGATATGTTATGTGGTTATTTTTTGGCATTACTGCGATTATCACAGCAATATTGAATGTTATATGGACTTTACGGCATCGCGAAGCAAAATGGTTTAGATTTTTCAGCTTGTCATTTACCGTATTCACCATATGTTCATTTTACGCCCAAGCTGCCCATTGGGTTTTAGTAGAAGATTGGGGGGCGTTGATGGATGTTCTTCCAACCACCTCCAATGTGTTGTGGTTTCTTACCATGGCTTCGGTGGTTATTAATAGTATTTCCTTGTTCAAAAAAAGTGATAGATAATTTTTAATATGAAGAACAGATTGACAAATTCCAAGTTGCATATTTTGTGCCATGTAATAAAAACAATACTCGATACTGGCAAGAGTTCCTGTTTCGAATGGAATTGATGAAGTAAAAACTGTAGCAGATTATATTACAGAAAGTAACGATGCAGATGGGGTTGCAAAATTTATCGAGCAGTTATTGTTAAACAGATAGTAATATATAGATTTAGCGAGGTGAGATAAAATGTATCATACATATGTTATGGGGATTGACAATAGTATTTTTAGTTTGGAGAAATATGGCTTTTTAATTCTTAAAGATAGAAATAATTACAAGGTGTCTTTTCCAAAGTCGAAAGCTGAACTATGGGAAGAGTTTATAAAAGAACACTTAGAGGTTGAATACTGGAACGAGTATTTAGCAGAGGACAAAGTTATATTTTTGTTCCATTTAGAGGATGGTTTTAAAAGATATGAAGTTAAAGATTATATAAATGATGAAGTACTAAGTTTATGTGAGAAATTGTGCGATTGCAAGTTCGAATCAATTAAAAAGATGCTCTCGGATAATTCTTTCTATAAAACAATTATCAAATAGGTTGGATTATGACAGTTGAAGAAATAAAAGAATATTGTAAAAATAAGCATAAAGCTACCGAGGAGTTTCCCTTTGGGGATGTTCCTATATGTTATAAATTAAATGGAAAAATATTTGCTCAAATATATCCCTATGAATACGATTATAAAATTACTTTAAAGTGTACTGCTGATGCAGGACAATTTTTTAGAATGGTATATCCCCAAAAGGTTGTTAGGGGATATCACTGTCCACCTGTTCAGCAACCATATTGGAATACAATATATTTAGATGATTTTCCAGATGATGAATTATTAAATATGATAGATTTAGCTTATGACACAGTCTTTTCAAAATTTAGCAAGAAAGAACAGAAAAAAATACTTGAAGAGTTTTAATAAAAAAATATTTATTCGGAAGGCGAACTTGTTAGAGTGGGAACTGTATTATATCCAAAGGAAAAGATAGGATTCTTATTAAAAAGTCATTGATTTTTTTCTCTATCTAACATATACTATATTTAGATAGGAAACTATCTTCTGGAGAGTTCCTGCCATATAGTGGAAGATTTTAAACTCGGGAGAGTCCCTGCCAGACAGTGGGAGATTTTAAACTCTAAGGGAGCTGAAAAGCTCCCTTGCTTTTTCTTTAAAAGTGTGAAAGAAAGGGAGTTATGGAAGATTTTAAAATATACAGCGTTTCAGATAGGTACATATCGTATTTGCAGGAGAAGTTTCCCAATGTATACTCTAACAAGATGGATACAAGGGTACATACAAGAAAATACTTAGGCGTAGTCTTGCAGGTGGGTGAATACAAATATTATATTCCAATGTCGTCCCCGAAACATACCGACTATCAGATTGCCGGAGATAGAATGGTAATCAAGAAAAGCATTGTTCCTATTATGCGAGTGGTTGTTAAGAACACGAAGGGCAAACGAGAATTAAAAGCAACGCTGCGCCTTAGTCATATGATTCCGGTTCCGGCTTCTGAGTTGGAGTTATATGATCTTGATAATGAACCGGATGCAGCATATAAAGATCTGGTGCAGAATGAAATTATTTTTATTCGTAAGAATCAGGATAAGATCAGTGCGAATGCACAGTTGATTTATAAACAGAAAGCAGAAAATGATAATTCAGCGAAGTATGTTCTGTCAGCTTTAGATTATAAGGCGTTGGAAGAAATGTGTGATCATTTTGCAGAGCATATCAGCAAAACAATTGTTTAAGCGAGGAAGAGTATGAAGCAACAGGCATTCTTTGAAAACGCGATTTTGCTTACGGGTAAGTTAAAAATTATACCATTAATATATGGGTCTTTAGGATTAGAATACATAACCGGTGAAAGTTTAAATGCAGATGATATTGATATTCTGATACCTGGTGTTTTTGTAAATGAGAGATGGAATGAATTCAAGTCGGTTTTACTCGATGAAGGATATACTTTATTCGATGAGCACGAACATACTTTTCAAAAAAATGGTATATGTTATTCTTATGCATCTATTGAGGAATTAGAGTCCTTTGCAGGGATAAGCCTATCGGAAATTAAGGAGCATAACAAAGATGGTATTCGATTTAGGGTACTGTCTTTAGAGCAATATTTAAAGGTTTATGTAGCTTCTGCAAAAGATGGATACAGGATAACCGTCAGAAAAAAGAAAGACGGCGAAAAAATAGCATTTATTCAAAAGCACTTAGAGTTGTCATTGAGGTAAAAACGATGAAATACATAGAATTTGGAAAAGGAAATCATGGTGTGATTATCCTCTTACATGGAGGCGGTTTGTCGTGGTGGAATTATAAAGAAGTAGCAGGAATGCTTCAGAGAGACTATCATGTAGTCCTTCCGATATTACATGGTCATGCGGGAAGTGATAACGATTTTACAACAATCGAAGATAATGCGGCAGAAATTATAGATTTTATTGATGAAAAATTTGGCGGCTCTGTTTTGTTGATAGGAGGGTTATCACTTGGAGCACAGATTTTACTTGAAATTTTATCTCAACACAAGGATATTTGTCAGCATGCAATAATTGAGAGTGCGCTTGTCATACCATCAAAATTCACATATTCCCTGATTAAACCAGCATTCGGAAGTTGTTATAGTTTGATACGTCATAAATGGTTTTCGAAGCTGCAATTCAAAGCATTACGAATAAAGGAAGAACTTTTTGCGGATTATTTGAGAGATACTTGTGCTATTACCAAGTTAAATATGATTGCTTTTCTACAAGCAAATTCCTTATATTCAGTAAAAGATTGCATTGGTGATTGTTCTGCAAAAGTTCATATATATGTGGGTGAAAAGGAAAATCATGCAATGAGAAGTTCTGCAAAAATAGTTCATGAAAAGATAAAGGGAAGTTTATTGCATGTCCTTCCCCAAATGTATCATGGAGAATTTTCAATAAATCACGCTGTTGAATATGCGAATGAAATATTAAAAATTGTTTTATAACCACAGCTTAAATTTGACAAAGGAGGTGCGGTGTTGATGAAAAATAATTTGAAATTAGAAACAACATCATTTTCATTACATATTATGGCCATGTTATTTATGTTGTGTGACCATTTGTGGGGAACAATTGTACCTGGAAATGACTGGCTAACATGCATTGGAAGATTAGCATTCCCTATTTTTGCATTTATGATTGTGGAAGGATACTTTCACACAAGAAATTTAAAGAAATATGTATGTAGACTATTGTTATTTGCGGTTCTTTCTGAAATTCCATTCAACTTGGCAATGGGGAGCCGCATATTTTATCCGATACATCAAAATGTCCTATGGAGTTTTTTAATTGCAATTGGACTTATCCACTGGAATGAAAAAGCAAAAGAAAAGCAAATCTGGAAACGAATTTTGGTAGGAATTGCATCAGTTTGCATTGGATATGTTGTTGGTCTTATTACTTTTGTAGATTTTTACCATGCAGGTATTTTAATGGTTCTTGTTTTCTATTTTTTCAAAGACAAAAAGTGGTGGTGCTATCTGGGACAGTTGGTTTGTTTGTGGTACATTAACTTCGAAATGCTAGGCGGTCTTTCGTATGAAGTTAATATATTTGGCCAAACACATTTTATTGCAAGACAAGGTATTGCTTTATTGGCGCTAATTCCAATCTGGTTGTATAAAGGCAAACAAGGATACCACAGCAAAATGCTGCAATATATTTTCTATACTTTTTACCCACTGCATTTGTTAATTTTGGGCATCATAAAATTACCGTAGTTTATGCTACCATAGATACCGCTATGCATAATTTTGATGCGTGAATTAACCGATGAGACACTAAAAACGACCGAACAGACAAAAATAAACATTTCTCCATTTTTATTTGCTATAATGATATTCGCACATAAAAAGATGGAGGATAATAAAAATGCAAGCAATTAAAACAATGGAGCTTGTCAAACAGTACAAAAATCTGACTGCTGTGGACAAGCTCCATTTAGAAATTAAACAGGGTGAATTATTTTCCCTGTTGGGCGTGAATGGTGCAGGAAAAACCACAGCTATTAAAATGCTTTCCTGTCTGACAAAACCTACGGGTGGGGATGCTATGGTAGGTGGCTACAGCATTACAAAGGAACCGGAACAGGTAAAGCGGCTAATCGGTGTATCTCCTCAGGAGACCGCTGTTGCACCGAACCTTTCCGTGAAAGAAAACCTGAAACTGATTTGCGGCATTCACGGATTTTCTAAAGAAAAAACAGATGCGAAGATTAAAGAACTTGCAGGGCAATTTATTCTGGATGACGTTTTGCTTAAGAAAGCCGGAAATTTATCCGGTGGCACTAAACGTCGTGTCAGCATTGCAATGGCATTGATTAGCGAACCCGAGATTCTGCTCCTGGATGAACCTACTCTTGGATTGGATGTCCTTGCAAGGCACGACCTCTGGGAAGTGATTCGTTCTTTGAAAGGCAAGATCACGATTGTCCTGACTACACATTATATGGAAGAAGCAGAGGCGCTTTCTGACCGCATTGGTATTATGAAAAGCGGCAGTCTTCTTGCGGTAGGAACGGTAGAAGAATTGAACAGAATGGCTCATACAAACGATTTTGAAACAGCGTTCGTTTCTATTGTGAAGGAGGCAGCGGTATGAGAATGATGACTTTTGCCAAAAGATGTACAAAAGAGATTTTGCGTGATCCAATTAATCTTGGTTTCGGTTTGGGGTTTCCTTTGGTCTTACTGTTGCTTCTGAGTGGCCTGCAGGCAAACATTCCGGTGAGCCTGTTTGAAATCGACACACTGACACCGGGCATTACCGTATTCGGTCTGTCGTTCCTAACACTTTTTTCCGCAACGCTGATTGCTAAAGACCGGGAGAGTGCCCTCTTACAGAGATTGTACACCACACCGCTTACGGGATTTGACTTTATCATAGGGTATATGCTCCCGCTTTTGCCTATCGCCCTTGGACAGACAGTAATCTGCTATCTGTTTGCGATTCCTTTGGGACTGACTGTTAGCGTAAATATTGTATATGCTGTCATCGGGATAATCCCTATGGCAATTTTCAATATTGCATTGGGGCTTTTGTGTGGCAGTATTTTTGGTGTGAAGCAGGTTGGCAGTATTTGCGGTGCATTACTTACCAATCTTTCTGCATGGCTTTCAGGAGTGTGGTTTGATTTGAAACTTGTGGGAGGAGTTTTCCAGAAAGTGGCGGATGTGTTGCCCTTTGTTCACGCAGCGGAAATGGAAAAAGCGTTATTTGCCGGAAATTTTGAGGTTGCAGCTTCACACATTTTGCCTATTTTTACGTACAGTGTAATGATAACAGTGGTTGCTGTGCTCAGTTTCCTCGGACAAATGAAAAAACAGTAAGGATTTAAGGAGATGAAATATAAACTCATTATAGACAAAAAGGTAGAAGAAGAAATCATAGCAATCGTACATGCACCTTCTTCTCTGACACAGCAGATAGAAAACCTTGTCTGCAGCTTTTCCGGTGCGGACAGCATTATGGGGTACAGAGATAGAGAGAAGCGAATACTGGCATTTCAGGAAATCGAATGTATTACCATAATTGATAGAAAAGTCATTGCCATTGATAACGGTGGCAATCACTTTTCGCTCAAAGACAGACTTCGTGATTTAGAAGATGTCTTGCCATCTTATTTTATCCGCATTAACAAATCTACCCTTGCTAATGAACATCGTATTCTGCGGTTTGATGCGGCGTTCAGCGGTAGTGTGGATGCCGTGTTTAGGTGTGGCTATCGGGAATATGTTTCCAGACGTTGTTTTGCAGAAATCAGAAGGAGGTATGAAGGGATATGAAAAGGATTGTTTCGGAATTTTTTCGTCGCGGTTTGATCGCTTGCGGTTTTGGTCCCATTGTTTTGGCGATACTCTATCTGATTTTGCAGCATCAAGCTAACTTAGAGATCCTGACAGTAAATCAGGTTTGCCTTGGAATATTTTCATTATCCGCGCTTGCTTTTATTGCGGGAGGTATGAATGTCATCTATCAAATAGAAAGGTTGCCCTTGATGGTGGCAATTTTGATTCATGGCGGCGTTTTATATATCAGCTATTTAGGCACTTATCTCATCAACGATTGGCTGGAATGGGGTGTAACTCCGATTTTGGTTTTTTCCGGTATTTTTGTTTTTGGTTATTTAGTGATCTGGGCGATCATTTATTCCATAATCAAAAGGAATACAGAAAAGCTCAATATAATATTAAAGCAAAAACAACAAAGCGCGGAAGATAAATAAAAATATATCTAATTGAATAATCACAATGCATAGCAGTCATGCACCACGGTGTGTGGCTGCTTTATCATACCTATTGAAATCTTCGTCATTTAGTGGTAGGATGAAGGAGATGAAGCTAATTGAACATTCAGACATTGCTGCAGAATATGAGGAGATGAATTGTTGATTAGGATGAAATAAATTTGGAGGTATGTCTATTATGGCTATGTGGAATCCTTGGCGCGGGTGTAAAAAATGTAGCGATGGATGTCTGCATTGCTATATTCATAAAGGCGATTTTAAACGGAAGCTAAACACGAATGATATCGTGAAAACCAAAGATTTTTATAAACCTACAGAGAAACTGAAAAACGGTAATTATAAAATGAAGAGTGGTATAGTCTATCTGTGCTTTTCAACAGATTTTCTTATTGAAGAAGCTGATGAATGGCGTAATGAGTGTTGGTCTATGATAAAAGAACGACAAGATTGCACTTTCCTATTCCTTACAAAACGCATTGAAAGATTTATGGAGTGTATTCCCGATAATTGGGGTGATGGCTATGAAAATGTTGTAGTATGCTGTACCATTGAAAATCAGGTGAATGCTGAAAAAAAGCTATCTGTATTTCATACATTACCTATAAAGCATAAGTGCATTACGGCTCAGCCGCTACTTCAAAAAATTGACATAGAAAAATATCTTGACGATATTGAACTTGTCGTTGTTGGAGGAGAATCTGATAATTATGCTAGACCGCTTGATTATGCTTGGGTTTTACATATCCGTGAACAATGTGTCAGAAAAAATGTTGATTTTCAATTCAGACAGTGTGGCACACATTTTATAAACGATGGCAAACAATATAAAATACAAACCAAAGATTTATGTAGACAAGCGAAATTAGCAAATATTGATTATAAGGGCAGTAATATAAATAAGAATTTGTGGAGATAATATATGGCAATGGATATAAATATTGGGGATGTATCAGGCTGTCTTGAAATAATAGGAGATAGTGCTGAAGCGGAAAATGATTTGCAAGAATATATAAATCAATGGGCGCAAGAAGAATGGTGCAAATTTGATAACTGGTATTTATCTGAAAATCTGAGTTTTAAGATAAAATACAAGTTAGATAAAGCAGAGTCCAAAATATATGATGCAAGGGGGATGATGCCGGAATCATTTGTAGATAAGTATAGAAAAAATTGTGCTCCACATTCGATGTTTTGGCATATCAACAAAGACGAGCAGTTTTTGTGGCATGAATGCAATCCTAATACGAAATACGCATTGATAAGAGGATGTAAAGAAAAAAAGTTGTACAAAGTAAAGTGTAATATTTGCAAACGGATTTTTTTCATGGATTCGGAAAGTTTTAAATGTGTTAAGTGGCGGTCCTGTGTGGGCGCCAAGTGTTTGGCTTGCGTCGTGAATGAAGAGGGGATAGATTATTCAAAGAGCTTGTATACTTGGGAAACTGGAAAAAATGAAATTGTAGAGATAAGTACCCAACTTGCCATGGCAGAAGAATTGAGTACGCCGCTTGTATATTATAGTGCAGGTACGCCAAACAATATTTTGAAAATTGCATATATTTCAGATATTCATTTGTATCATCATTTGAAATATTATAATTATGATGCGAGGAGAATGGTTAAAAAAATTGCGAAAAAATTATATCAATCAAGAAGTGCTGCAGATATAATTCTTTTTAATGGAGACATATCGTCAAGAATAGATTTGTCAATTATGTTTTTTAAGCAATTTATAAGAGAATATGATTATGAAGCCTTTCGGCGCTTTAAGCAAGAAATGAATCGTCTGAAAGAGGTAAAAGAAAGAATGGGTAGTACCGTGTCAAAGAGTACACGGTGTCTAGATAATGTTGGTAAATATATTGAAAAGAGAAAAGCGTGTTTAAAGAGCGTTTTCGATTTCAATGTCTTTGAAAAATATAAAAAAAAGTATCATCCAAGTATTAGGTATGAAGCCGCATATGAATATTTCATTAAGACAAAGAGTTTTAAGAAGCTTGAACTTTCAGGATATACGGAAGGACAAATTTTGGACATCGTAAAGATGATCGATGTGCAAAAGAGATACAGCCAGAATATTGCATATTATGAGAATATGCAAAGAAGTGAGCAGGATAGAGTTGAGAGTTTTGAGGAAAGATATTCAAAACCCGTGGAAGAAATGTCATTGAGTGATTATAGGCACCTGAAATTTGGAAATGATGTGCGCGGTAATATATATTTAGTCCTTGGTAATCATGAGTATATAGATTTTCCAGATGTCTCGAAGTGTGTTGCTTCGTACAAAGAAGCATTGTCAAACCTTGGGATTACGGTGTTACAAAATGAGTATGTGGAAACAGAAAAATATATACTATATGGCGGAACCGGATTTGCCAAATATGACAATGTATGGAATGCGAACAGCGTCATATGCTGTTCCAACTTTACACGAGAAGAAGAGATAGAAGAAACTACAATGTTTGAGAATAGCTATAGTGAGGCGTTGGCATATGCCAAAGAAAAAGGATTATGCTTTTTGTGTGCATCCCATTATCCGGTTCCGGCGTGTCTGGGTGCTTATGATAAAGAAGCAATCTATTTTACTGGACATAATCATCAGAATGAATATGTGAAGACACAAAATAAGGTTCTGTATGCTGACAATCAAGTTGGTTATGAGAGTAATAATATCACTTTTAAAGTAACGACTACCGGATTTGAACTTAATCCATATGGAGAATTGAATGATGGTTTGTATCAAACAACAGTAGAAGATTACTTGAAGTTCTACCGCTATATAGGTGAATACATAGGGGAAGGAAATCTCTTATATATGAGATGTCAAACGGGAAAACTCTATGTAGTAAAGCGAAAAGGTTACTATGGCTTTTTCATTATTTCGACAAAAAAGGATTCTAAAGGAATATCCATAGTAAACGGAGGAAAAACAAAGAAGTTAACTGGGTCAACTGATATAGCATGGATCTGTGAGAACTTTGATATTGTAGTGAAGAAATATCTACAGATGTTGTTACCGTTAAGAAAAGCACAAGAAGAGCTTGCAGAGGAGCTAAAAGAGCTTGGACTAGATGGAACAATACATGGTCTTATAGTAGACATAGATCGTTACCACCATATTGCTATAAATCCAATAAAAGGTAGTATGGAATTTTATTATTCTTCAATATGGGGAATGGTAATGAAATTGCACTCATTTAATGAGGTTATTAAATCCATAGAGTCCCATGAAACGCGAAGATTCAAACATGATTACAAATTGATTCAGAGTAAGTATCAAGAAAACTCAAAAAGGAATGGATATATGTTGAGCATACTCTCGGATAGCTATTTGCTTGAAGAAGAAAGCTATGAGGTGGAGGATGTTTCAAAAAGGGTGGAGCAGATAGTAAGTAGAACCAGCGGGATGTATGGCGTTTCAAGAAAAATCAGCCCTTTGCAGAGGTTGTTTAGTGGACGTGTCTTGCGGGATTTTGATTTACGATTGACGGAAACTAAGCAACAATCATATCGAAAGCACCTATATACTAATTGCATTTTTATGTATGAAGGCATCCTATATCAGGTGATCGAAGATGACGGAAGTGATATGATAATTGCGGATGAGCTCCAAAAAGGGTCAAGTGCAAATGATGATGCAATAAAACTTACTGGAAATAGACGTAGATTTTCTGTTACAGAACTTAAAGCTAAAATAAAGTCGCAGAATGATTATGATACATTTTGGATTAGTTGATATGTAAAATGTATTGATTTTCAAATTTATTAAGGCCGTAAACTTTCAGGTTGTTGGAGCGATAAATTACAATTTAGCGAGAATGTAAATGAGAAAAATATGAACCAAGCATTACACAGCATTTGCAACAACGGCATTTAGATGGAGAACATTTAGATGTGAATGAGCAATTTTTAATAATTATGCATCAAGAGGTGATAGTATGAATGAGCGTATAGAAAGACAATTAGCATTTTCGCTGGAAATAGATAAAGTAAAAAATATATTTAGACAAACGCATTTATCCAATTATGTCAGAAAAGAAAATGATGCGGAACATTCCTGGCATATGGCAATTATGGCATATTTGTTTAAGGAGTATGCCAACGAAAATGTAGATATTGCAAAAGTTATGCTGATGTGTTTGATTCATGATATTGTTGAAATTGATGCAGGAGATACATATGCCTATGATGCAGAAGGCTTGAAAACGCAGAAAGCCAGAGAAGATGCTGCAAAACAGAGGATATTTTCTATTTTACCGGAAGAACAAGCCAAAGAATTCATTGACTTGTTTGATGAGTTTGAGGCATATGAAACGGCTGAGTCAAAATATGCACACGCAATGGATAATCTTCAACCACTAATATTGAATAACAGTAATAATGGTAGAGATTGGTTAGAGCATTGTGTCACTGCAGAACAAGTTTATCAAAGGCAAAGTAAAACTAAACTTGGTTCAGAAAAGTTATTTGAGATAATAGACCATATCATTCAAGAAAATGTGCAAAAGGGTAATTTAAAGAAATGAGATGAAATAAACAAATTTGAAATGTTTGATGGAGAAAATGCTATGAGTATTACACAAACTTTTTACAATAATTTAGCAACTCAATATGACAAACTATTTCTTGATTGGCAAGCGACAACACGAGAACAAGCAGAAATCTTGAATAGGATATTTCAAAATAATGAGTTTGAAGGTACAGCAAGAATTCTTGATTGTGCTTGTGGGATTGGAACTCAGTCAATAGGACTTGCCGTACTTGGGTATAATGTAACGGCTTCTGATATAAGTGAGGGAGAGCTTGCGGAAGCTGAGAAAAGAGCAAAAGAGAATAACGTTAAAATATGTTTCAAACAGGCAGATTTCTGTGCATTATCAGATACATTTACAGAAAAGTATGACATTGTTATTGCAATGGATAATGCCTTGCCACATATGTTATCAAGTAGTGATTTGGAAACAGCTATCAAGAGTATTGTAAATCAAATTGAGAAAAATGGTATATTTGTTGCTAGTATTAGAGATTATGATAGTTTGCTGATGGATAAGCCACCATACTCACCACCTTACATTCATAAAACTGACAAAGGACAGAGAATATCCTTTCAAACATGGGTATGGAATGATGAGAATTACAAACTTACACAGTATATTATCGATGATGAGGAAACATTACAAGTAAGCAAATTTGAGTGCGAGTATAGGGCTACTCGAAGAGAAGAAATAACGAAATTGTTGTTTGCTCATGGGTGTAGTAATGTGGGGTGGAAGTTCCCTGATGAAACAGGTTTTTATCAGCCTATCGTGGTAGCAAGAAAAGAGTAGAAATTTACAGTTTGTCAAAACGACAACCGTCAATCTAAGGAGGTAAATAAAATGGCGAAAAAGGATAGATTCGAGAAAGTTTATTCGCAAGGTACAATGAATGTCATGGAAATTTGGGTGGATAAAGAGACCGGAGTGAATTATGTATTTCATGCAAGTGGATATGCAGGCGGGATGACACCATTGTTAGATAGAGATGGTAAACCGGTTATTTCTCCAATTATAAATAGGTAACACAATTGAGTTAAATATAGGGGACAATTGAATGAAAGAAAAAAGATTTAATATAATTTTATTATGTTGCATTTTGTTGAGCTTTACGCTAAGCGGCTGTGGGGCTGCAGGCGAATTGCAAACAGAGAAAGTACAATCCGAGAGCCAAATTACAAGTGAAATTCCTGAATTTGACTGGGATAATAAAACCAACTTTTATTACAAGGGTAAGGCCTAGGATATGCGAGAGTTGGATCGAGGGATAAATGCTATAGAGCACTGCGAAAAAGTAGGGAAGTATATTATAGTAGAATGTCATGTGGGGCCGCATAATGGGGAGTATGGTATTTTTAATACGGAAACAGAAAGCTTTGAAAAGATGATTGCAGGTCATAGTTTGACATGGCATAGTGATGATATTACCACCGCTGTTTATGGATTTTGGAATGAAATTTATAATTATGATGGTGAGCTTATTGCGAAATGTGAAATTGGACAAGAGGAAGGTGGCATTCGTGGGATAGAGTTTATTGAAGAAAACACGAAGCTAAAGGTCACACTTAGTTATTACGCAAAGGAAGAGAAATTTACAGAGATTTATCCATTGGCAAAGGTGGAATAACGTATGTTGCAAACAATGAAAATAGGCAGTAAAATATTTGATTTGAGTCACAAAACCTACATTATGGGTATTTTAAATGTTACTCCGGATTCCTTTTCCGATGGTGGCAAATTTAGTGCTGTGGATCAGGCACTTTTTCATGTGGAAGAAATGCTTAGAGACGGGTGTGATATTGTGGATATCGGCGGCGAGTCTACCAGACCGGGGTTTACTTTTGTGCCTGTGGAGGAGGAAATTGCCCGGGTAGTGCCGGTAATCAAGGCTATCAAGGCTAGGTTTGATGTGCCGGTTTCCTTGGATACTTACAAATATCAGGTGGCGGAGACCGGTATTGAGGCAGGAGCCGATTTAATTAATGACATTTGGGGACTCAAATACGATGAGGGGCAGATGGCGCAGGTGATTGCAAAGGCAGGGGTGGCTTGTTGTCTGATGCATAATCGTAAAGAGACAGTTTATCGGTCATTTATACCGGAGGTACTCAAAGACTTGCAGGAGAGTGCAAATATAGCACTGAAGGCAGGTATTTCACAGGACAAAATAATTCTGGACCCGGGTGTGGGTTTTGCCAAAACCTATGAGCAGAATTTAGAAGTGCTTAGACATTTGCAGGATTTTAATACGTTAGGATATCCTATGCTTTTAGGTACCAGCAGAAAGAGCGTGATTGGGTTGACGCTGGATTTGCCGGCAGATGAAAGGGAAGAGGGTACACTGGTTACCACCGTGCAGGCAGTGCAGGCAGGCTGGAATTTTGTTCGTGTACACAATGTAAAGGGGAATGCCCGTGCAATTAAGATGACGGAGGCGATTTATGGATCAAATTAAAATAGAGAATTTGGAAGTTTACGCTTACCACGGTGTATTTCCGGAAGAAAAAGAAAAGGGTCAGCATTTTTACATCAATGCAACCTTGGATGCAGACTTACGAAAGGCCGGAAAAACAGATGATTTGACGGCCTCCACCCATTATGGAGAGGTGGCGCTTTTGCTGCATCAGACAATGAAGGAGCATTCTTATGATTTAATTGAGCGGGCAGCAGAGGTCTGTGCAGAGGCAGTCCTTTTGAAGTTTCCGCTTGTACGGAGTATTACATTGGAGTTGAGAAAGCCGGAAGCTCCTATACCGCTTCCTTTTGAAAGTGTGTCTGTGGTAATTCGTAGAGGCTGGAAAAAGACATATATTGCCCTGGGCTCTAACATGGGCGACAGTAAGAGCCATTTGGACGGAGCAGTAGAAGCATTGCGAAACGATGAGCATATTAGAGTTTTGAAGGTGGCCGATTATATCGTAACCAAGCCATATGGTGGTGTGGAGCAAGATAATTTTCTGAATGGTGCTGTGGAAATCGAGACTTTGTACACCCCGGAAGAGCTTTTGGACAGACTTCATCAAATCGAGGCAGACCATGCTCGTGAGCGCATTATCCACTGGGGGCCGCGCACTCTGGACCTGGACATACTTTTGTACGAGGACGTAGTGATGGATACTCCTGACCTGACTATTCCGCATAAGGATATGCACAATCGTGAGTTTGTATTGAAGCCTTTGGCACAGATTGCACCATATGCAAAGCACCCGGTGTTAGGCAGGGCGATGATTGAGTTGATAAAGTAATTGACAGTTCATCACGCTCCATTCGCAAAGGAATAAAAAAATAATAAAATTCTTGTTTTCTCTTTCCTAGTGGCAAATTTTATGGTACACTTAGAGAAACAAGAAGGAAGACCGAGGTACTTTTATGAAAAGAATCATGTTAAAGTTAAGCGGCGAAGCACTTGCAGGAAGCAAAAAGACAGGTTTTGATGAGGAAACTGTCAGAAAGGTTGCACTGCAGGTGAAGCAGTTAGTAGATGCCGGCACAGAGGTTGGTATTGTAATAGGCGGCGGTAATTTCTGGAGAGGCAGAAGCTCTGAGAATATTGACCGTACCAAGGCGGACCAGATTGGTATGTTGGCCACTGTTATGAATTGTATTTATGTTTCTGAAATTTTCAGAAGTGTCGGAATGCAGACCAATATTCTGACACCATTTGAGTGTGGCTCCTTTACCAAGCTTTTTTCTAAGGACAGAGCCAATAAGTATTTTGCAAAGGGCATGGTAGTTTTCTTTGCAGGTGGTACAGGACATCCATATTTCTCTACGGATACCGGTGTTGTTTTGCGCGCCATTGAGGTAGAGGCGGAGACTATTTTATTGGCTAAGTCTATTGATGGTGTTTATGATGCAGACCCGGCTAAGAATCCGGATGCACACAAATATGATGAGGTTTCTATTCAGGAGGTTATCGACAAGAATCTCCAGGTGGTGGATATGACTGCATCTATTTTGGCAAGAGACAACAAGATGCCTATGTGGGTATTTGATTTAAACGAGGAGAATTCCATCGTCAATACGATTAACGGGAAGTTTAACGGTACAAAGGTAACCGTATAATTTGGAGGATAATTTTATGGAAAGATTAGCAATTTACGAAGAAAAAATGCAGAAATGCGTAGACTACTTAGTAGCAGAGTTCGCAGCTATCCGTGCAGGGCGTGCTAACCCGAATGTTTTAAATAAAATCAGAGTTGATTACTATGGCACACCGACACCGATTCAGCAGGTTGCCAATGTATCTGTTCCGGAGCCTAGAATGATTCAGATTGCTCCATGGGACAGAAGTCTTATCAAGGCTATCGAGAAGGCTATTATGACCTCAGAGCTTGGTATCAATCCTAATAATGATGGTTCTGTAATTCGTTTGATTTTTCCTGAGGTAACTGAGGAACGTCGTAAAGACTTATCCAAGGATGTGAAGAAAAAGGGTGAAGAGCAGAAGGTTGCAATCCGTAATGTAAGACGTGATGCGGTGGATGCTATGAAGAAGCTAGAAAAGGCAAGCGAAATTACCGAGGATGACCGCAAGAATTTAGAGGATAAGATTCAGAAGCTGACAGTCAAGTACATTAAAGATGTTGACAAGGCTGTTGAAGATAAGACCAAAGAGATTATGACTGTTTAGTAACATATGAGGGGCACTCCATAAACAGTGCCCCTTTTTAAAGTATAAGGACATAAGCAGATATTTTAGACTTATGGAATCGAGGTTATAAATGGCAGATTTAAAGGTACCAAATCACATAGCAATTATATTAGATGGTAATGGGCGTTGGGCAAAGGCAAAGGGCCTTCCAAGAAATGCAGGGCATGTACAGGGAGCCAAGACCGTAGAGCTGATTTGCGAAGAGGCTTACAAAATGGGTGTGCAGTATTTGACGGTTTATGCGTTTTCCACGGAGAACTGGAATCGTCCGAAGGACGAAGTGGATGCACTTATGAAGCTTTTACGCAATTATATGAAGAATTGTCTGAAAACTGCAGAGAAGAATAATATGTGCGTGCGTGTTATCGGCGACAAATCCAGATTGGATGCAGATATTCAGGAGAGTATTGCCAGACTGGAGGAAGCTTCCAAGGATAATACCGGTTTGCATTTCAGTATTGCTATTAATTATGGTGGGCGTGATGAAATCAGACGAGCAGTTACCCGTATTGCAGGGCAGGTTTTAAGGGGAGAGCTTTCAGAAAGTGACATTACAGAAGCTTTGATTACAAGTAATCTGGATACCGGTGATTATCCGGATCCGGATTTGCTCATTCGTACCTGTAACGAGCAACGTATTTCTAATTTCTTATTATGGCAGCTTGCCTATACCGAGTTTTATTTTACAGAGACACCTTGGCCTGATTTTAACAAAAAGGAATTAGAAAAGGCTATTGAAGCATATAACCATAGAGACAGAAGATTTGGAGCTTTGAAGGAGGAAACTACATAATGTTTGTGACCAGACTGATTAGCGGCATTGTTTTATTAGTTTTAACTGCAGTTTTTGTTACCCTGGGTGGCATACCATTGTTAGTAGCGCTGGAGGTGATTTCCGTAGCAGGCTTTCTGGAGCTTACCAAAGCAGTAGGAATTAAGAGGGATGAAAAGGGCATTAATTTTCTGGAGATGATCGGTATTATTGGAATTATCTGTATGTATGCCTGTCAGATTTTCTTTGTCATACAGGGGGAAGCGGTAGATGTAGTATATCTGCTTGCCATTACGGTATTTACCATTATCGGGCTGTTAGCAGCTTATGTGATTATGTTCCCTAAATATGATGCCAAGCAGATTGTAGAAGTAGTATTTGCTTTTATGTATGTACCTGTTATGCTTTCCTTTATTGGTATGACCAGAGCTTTGCCGGAGATAGGCAGCAGAGTGGTATGGATGATATGGATTAGTGCATGGGGAAGTGACACCTTTGCTTATTGCGTAGGTATGTTGACTGGCAAGACAATCGGCAATCACAAGGCATTTCCGGTTTTGAGCCCTAAGAAATCTATCGAAGGCTGTATCGGCGGTATCGTCGGAGCAGCACTTCTTGGCATGTTTTTTGGCAAGTTTATTATGGGCTCTGATTACGGCACCATTATGATGGGCGTTATTTGCGGTATTGGCAGTGTGATTGCGCAGTGTGGTGATTTAGCTGCGTCTGCTATTAAGCGCAATTATCATATTAAAGATTACGGAAAGTGTATTCCGGGGCATGGCGGTATTTTGGATCGTTTTGACAGTATTATTTTTACGGCTCCGTGTATTTATTTCCTGATTTATTTCTTTTTGGATATTAGATACGTATTTACTTGGTGATGTTACTTTGGATATTTTGACGATGATCTGAATGGTCAGGTTCAGACGGGAATGAGGATATTATGAAAAAAATAGGTATACTAGGCTCAACAGGTTCTATTGGTACACAGACTTTGGAAATTGTAAGAGCATATGCACAGGATTTGCAGGTAACGGTACTAGCCGCAGGCACCAATGTAAAGCTGATGGAAGCACAGATGCGAGAATTTCAGCCGGAAGCAGTGGTAATGTGGAGTGAGGAGGCTGCGGCTGATTTGCGTGTGAAGACAGCAGATTTGAATATCCCGGTGCTTTCCGGTATGGAAGGGTTGCTGGAGGTAAGCGTCTGGGAAAATATGGACGTATTAGTTACTGCTTTAGTGGGGATGATTGGTATTAGACCGACTATTGCGGCTATCAAGGCAGGTAAAGACATTGCCCTTGCCAACAAAGAGACACTGGTAACTGCAGGACATATTATTATGCCTTTGGCAAAGGAACATGGCGTGTCTATTTTACCTGTAGACAGTGAGCACAGTGCAATTTTCCAGTCTATGCAGGGAGAAAAGCGGGAACAGGTCAGCAAAATTTTATTGACGGCTTCCGGTGGTCCTTTCCGTGGCAAGAAGCTCACGGAACTAAAGAACATGCAGGTTGAGGATGCCCTGAAGCATCCAAACTGGTCTATGGGGCGTAAGATTACCATAGATTCTGCTACCTTAGTCAATAAGGGGCTGGAGGTTATTGAGGCGAAGTGGCTCTTTGATGTGAATTTGGAACAGATTCAGGTTGTAGTACATCCACAAAGCATTATTCACAGCATGGTAGAGTATGCAGACGGTGGTATTATGGCTCAGCTGGGGGCACCGGATATGAAGCTTCCGATACAGTACGCGTTGTTCTATCCGGACAGACGTCCTTTAGAGGGCAAGCGCGTGAATTTTTATGAGCTTGGTCAGATGACCTTCGAGGCGCCTGATATGGAGACCTTTAGAGGCCTTAAGCTTGCCTATGAGGCAGCTCGTATTGGTGGCAGTATGCCTACAGTATTTAATGCGGCGAATGAAATGGCTGTGGCTCTTTTTCTTGACAAAAAGCTTTCATTCCTACAGATTCCGGAACTGATTGAGAGCAGCATGCAGCGGCATGAAGCAGTTTTGGCTCCGTCTGTAGAGGAAATTTTGGAAGCAGAGCAGCAGACGTATGTATATATTTATGAAAAAATGAAGGATAGAAGGTAGTTTTCGTGTCAATTATTATTTTTCTTATTATTTTAGGCGTGCTTGTAATGGCACATGAAGCAGGGCATTTTGTGGTAGCCAAGCTGAATGGTATTCGTGTATTGGAATTCTCTCTGGGTATGGGGCCACAGCTTGTAAAGTTTAAGAAGGGAGAAACCGTTTATTCTATCAGACTGTTGCCGATAGGCGGAGCGTGTATGTTTGATGGTGAGGACGGTAATGTAGAAGGCGGTGGACCGGGAGACGAGCATTGCTTTAATAATGCCAATGTCTGGGCCAGAATTGCTACGGTAGTAGCAGGCCCTATCATGAATTTTATTTTGGCATTTATTTTCAGTGTTATTATCGTAAACTTTTCTGCCACAGATTTACCAATAGTGGTGCAGGTGACAGAGGGCGGTCCGGCTGCAGAGGCAGGTATATTGCCGGGAGATGAAATTGTTTCTGTAAATGGCGAGAAGGTGCATTTATATCGTGAAGTACAGGTGATTTCACAACTAAATCATGGTGAGGCATATGATTTGGTAGTGAGAAGAGGCGATGAATTGATAGAGGTTTCTTTTGCTCCGGAGTATGATGAGGCGGATGGCCGTTATTATATGGGTATTGCAGGGGCTGAGTACGAGCAGTTCAGAGGCTTGGATTCCTTAAAGTACGGCTTTTATGAGGTGCGTTATGCGGCCACCTCTACTTACAAGAGTTTGCTTATGATGATTAGGGGGCAGGTAAAGACGGAAGATATGTCCGGTGTAGTTGGTATTGCCAACATGGTGGATGAGACTTACGAAGCAGTCAAGCCTGCAGGTTGGGTACCGGTTTTGCTTACTATGATGAATCTTGCTTCGTTATTAAGTGTAAATTTAGGTATTATTAATTTACTGCCATTGCCGGCATTAGATGGCGGCAGACTGATTTTCTTGTTGCTGGAAGTGGTCAGAGGCAAGCCTATTCCTGCTGACAAAGAGGGCATGGTTCATGCAATCGGCTTTGCACTTCTTATGGCATTGATGGTATTTTTAGTATTTAATGATATTCGAAACATTTTCTTTTAAATAAGGGGTGAGTTTATGAGAGAGCAAACAAAGGTTATACGTATTGGTGACAGAGTGATTGGCGGCGGCAATCCGGTATTGATTCAGTCTATGACCAACACGCCTACGGAAAATATAGAAGCAACTGTGTCACAGATTTTACGTTTGGAGCAGGCAGGCTGTGAAATTATCCGTTGTACTGTGCCTACCTTAGAGGCCGCACAGGCTTTGACGGAAATTAAAAAGCAGATTCATATTCCGCTGGTGGCTGATATTCACTTTGATTATAAAATGGCTATTGCAGCCATGGAGCATGGTGCCGACAAAATCCGCATTAATCCGGGGAATATTGGTTCTGTGGATAGAGTCAAGGCTGTAGTAGATGTGGCAAAGGAGCGTGAGATACCCATTCGTGTGGGGGTAAACAGTGGTTCTTTGGAAAAACATCTGGTAGAAAAGTATCATGGGGTGACTGCGGAAGGAATTGTGGAGAGTGCTTTGGATAAGGTGCGTATTATCGAGGATTTGGACTATGATAATTTGGTTGTCAGCATTAAGTCTTCCGATGTCTTAATGTGTGTAAAAGCTCATGAGATTCTGGATAAGCAGATAAATTATCCGCTGCATGTAGGCATTACGGAGTCCGGTACTGTTTGGAGCGGTAATATTAAGTCTTCCGTAGGTCTTGGCATGATTTTAGGGCAGGGAATTGGTGATACCATTCGCGTGTCTCTGACCGGTGACCCGGTAGAAGAAATCAAGACTGCAAAGCTGGTGCTTCGTACCCTTGGGCTTCGTAAAGGTGGTATAGAAGTGGTGTCCTGTCCTACCTGTGGACGTACCAAGATTAATTTGATTGAACTGGCAAACCAGGTAGAAACTTTAGTAGCAGGGTATCCACTAGATATCAAGGTGGCTGTTATGGGTTGTGTAGTGAATGGTCCCGGTGAAGCCAAAGAAGCAGATATCGGCATTGCAGGCGGCATTGGCGAGGGCTTACTGATTAAAAAGGGCGAAATTATCAGAAAAATACCGGAAAGTGAATTACTTTCTACCTTGAAGTATGAGCTTGATCATTGGAATGAGAATTAGTAGGTAACAAACATGAGTAAAGCGTTTTTTGATGTGTTTCCGTACGCAAAGCCGGAAAACAGATTAAAAGCACTTTTGGAGCAGGTGGCTGTGCAGAAAATCGTCAATGTAACCAGTGGTGGTTACTTGCGCGTACATATCGAAAGCAGCTACCTTATTTCCAAAGAGGATATATTTGAGATTGAAAAAATATTGACCGAGATGCTTGCCAGGGGTGGTGACAAGCGTCGGGTCAAGATTTATGAGCATTTTAAACTGTCCAGCCAGTATACAGGCAAGACGGTGATGGAGCTGTATCGCGACTCTATTTTGGCGGAGTTAAAAGCATACAGCCATATTTTATATATTATCTTTAAAAAGGCTATTGTATCGTATCCTGAAGAAAACCGGCTTCATCTGGCTTTGGAGGATACGGTTTTTGTTCATATGCAGCAGGAGGAGCTGGCACGCATTTTAGAGAAGATTTTTGTGGAGAGGTGTGGTCTGAACGTCAGCTTTACTTATGAATATGTGCAGCCAAAGTCTTCCAAGTCCGAAGAGGATGACAAAATGATCGCAGCCAGAGTGGCAGAAATTTCCCGTGTGGTTTTAAAGGCAGAGGCTGGTAAGCATGGCGGGGAAGCAGATGGAGGACAGCAGGACGGCCAGAGTGCTGCAAAAGCAGGTGGAGCCGGTCAAAATGGAGCCGGACAAAGTACAGCCGGTCAGGCTGGTGCAAATGTCAGCGGTGTCGGTCAGTCAAAGGCTTCTGCTAAGGAATTTAAAAAGGGTAATTTCTCTGATGAGAAGGGCAAGCGTCCTGATTACCGCAGACCTTTAAAGGCTTCAGACAATCCGGATGTGATTTATGGCAAGGATTTTGAAGACGGTGCCATGAAGATTGAGGAAATTCTGGGCGAAATGGGTGAAGTGGTTATCCGTGGTCAGATTATTGCTATGGATGAGCGTGAAATCCGCAACGAGAAGACGATTTTAATTTTTGATGTAACAGACTTTACGGACACTATCACTATAAAAATGTTTGTTCGTAATGACCAGCTGAGCGACGTGAAGGCTAATATTAAAAAAGGTGCTTTTATCAGGGTAAAGGGCATTGCCATGATGGACAACTTTGACAAAGAAATTGCCATCAGCTCCGTTATTGGCATTAAGAAGGGCAGTGATTTCCGCGTAAAGCGTTCCGATAAGAGTCCTCGCAAGCGCGTGGAGCTTCATTGCCATACCAAGATGAGTGACATGGATGGTGTGTCCGAGGTAAAGGACATTATTAAGCGGGCTTATTCTTGGGGGCATCCTGCTGTAGCTATTACAGACCATGGTGTAGTGCAGTCCTTCCCTACAGCAAATCATGTCTGGGATGACTTGTGGAAGGAAGAGAAGAATCGTTGCAAGGAAGCAGGTACTGAGCCTGATAAGGATAGCTTCTTTAAAATTATTTACGGCTGTGAAGGTTACCTGGTAGACGATTTGACGGATATTGTTACCGGTTCTGTAGAGAATAGTACCTTGCGCGACAGTTTTGTGGTATTTGATATTGAGACTACCGGTTTTTCACCGGTAAAGAACCGTATTATTGAAATCGGCGCGGTAAAGGTAGAGAAGGGCGAGATTACCGATAGGTTTTCCAAATTTGTAAATCCGCAGACGCCGATTCCTTTTGAAATCAACCAATTGACCGGTATTTCTGATGAAATGGTAAGCGGAGCACCTGTTATTGAAGAGGTTCTTCCTGAATTTCTGGAATTTATCAAAGGTTGTAAGCTGGTTGCTCATAATGCAAGCTTTGACATGAGCTTTATTGTTGAAAATTGTAAGCGTCTGGGATATAGTTCGGAATTTATCTATTTGGATACACTGGCGTTGTCACGTGTATTGTTCCCGGCTCAGAGTAAGCATACCCTGGATGCTATGGCCAAGGCTTTAAAGGTTTCTTTGCAAAATCATCACCGTGCTGTAGATGATGCAGAGTGTACAGCACAGATTTTTGCTAAGTTGATTTTGATGTGCGAGGAAAAAGGTATTTTTACGCTGGGTGAGGTTAATGAAATGGGGCAGGCTTCTACGGATGCCGTGAGCAAGCTCCCTTCGTATCATGTGGTTTTACTGGCGCAGAATGATGTGGGACGTATTAACTTATATACCATGGTTAGCGAATCACATATCACTTACTATAACCGCAGACCGAAAATTCCAAAGAGCCTGTTGAATAAGCATAGAGAAGGGATTTTGGTGGGCACGGCCTGTGAAGCAGGGGAGTTGTATCGTGCACTTTTAGATGAAAAAAGTGAAGAAGATATTGTAAAGCTGGCTTCTTATTATGATTACCTGGAAATTCAGCCTACGGGCAATAATGCTTTTATGATAGCCTCAGAGAAGCAGCGAAATATTAACTCCAATAAGGATATCGAAGACATCAATAGGCATATTGTAAAGTTGGGTGAGCAGTTAAATAAGCCGGTAGTGGCTACCTGTGACGTACATTTTCTGGACCCGGAGGATGAGGTGTACCGACGTATTATTATGGCGGGCAAGGGTTTTGCGGATGCTGATGAGCAGGCACCGCTGTACTTGCGTACTACAGAGGAGATGTTAGCAGAATTTCAGTATCTTGGCAGTGAGAAGGCCGAAGAAGTAGTCATTACTAATACCCGGAAAATTGCAAGTATGATTGAGCATATTTCCCCGGTGCGACCTGACAAATGTCCTCCGGTTATTCCCGATTCCGACAAAACCTTGACCGAGATTTGCTACAATAAGGCCCATGAAATGTATGGGGCAAATCTTCCGGAAATCGTAGAGAAGAGACTGGAGAAGGAGTTAAATTCTATTATCAAAAACGGTTTTGCCGTAATGTATATTATTGCCCAGAAACTGGTTTGGAAATCTGTGGAGGATGGTTATCTGGTAGGCAGCCGTGGCTCTGTAGGCTCTTCTTTTGTGGCAACTATGGCCGGAATTACGGAAGTAAATCCGTTGAGTCCACATTATTATTGTACGCAGTGCCATTATTCTGAATTTGATTCTCCGGAGATTGCTGCTGCAGTAGAGGATGGCTGCTCCGGGTGTGACTTGCCGGATAAGACTTGCCCGCAGTGTGGAGCTTTGCTGAAAAAAGACGGTTTTGATATTCCGTTTGAAACTTTCCTTGGATTCAAGGGGGACAAAGAGCCGGATATTGACTTGAATTTTTCCGGAGAATATCAGTCCAAGGCTCATAAATACACGGAAGTAATTTTTGGCGCCGGACAAACTTATCGAGCAGGTACTGTTGGTACGTTGGCAGATAAAACTGCCTATGGTTATGTCAAAAAATATTACGAAGAGCGGGGACGACACAAGCGTCCATGTGAAATCACGCGTATCAGCTTAGGGTGTACCGGCATTCGCAGAAGTACCGGACAGCATCCGGGTGGTATTATTGTATTGCCTTTGGGCGAGGATATTAACTCTTTTACACCGGTACAGCATCCGGCTAACGATATGACGACGGACATTATTACTACCCACTTTGATTATCACTCTATTGACCACAACCTATTAAAGCTTGACATACTGGGACACGACGATCCTACCATGATTCGTATGTTACAGGATCTGACGGGACTGGACCCTACCACGATTGCACTAGACGATCCTCAGGTAATGAGCCTGTTCCAAAATACGTCAGCCCTAGGGGTGACGCCGGAGCAGATGGACGGTACAGACTTGGGCTCTCTTGGAATTCCTGAGTTTGGTACGGAATTCGTATTTCAGATGCTTCGCGACACTAAGCCGCAGAAGTTCTCTGACTTGGTGCGTATTTCAGGATTGGGTCATGGTACCGATGTATGGCTGGGAAATGCCCAAACCCTTATTTTAGAAGGCAAGGCTACCATTTCTACGGCAATTTGTACTCGTGACGATATTATGACCTACCTCATTCGTATGGGTGTGGAAAGCTCCTTGGCATTTACCATAATGGAAAGCGTGCGTAAGGGCAAGGGCCTTAAGCCGGAGTGGGAAGAGGTTATGACTGCTAATAACGTGCCGGACTGGTATATTTGGTCTTGTAAAAAGATTAAATACATGTTCCCGAAGGCCCATGCAGCAGCTTACGTTATGATGGCTTGGAGAATTGGCTGGTTTAAAATTAATGAACCACTGGCATATTATGCTGCGTACTTCAGTATTCGTGCATCAGGTTTTTCCTACGAATTGATGTGTCTGGGAGAGGAACGCTTGCGAAGTGTAATGGCTGATTACAAAGCGCGTAAGGATAGCTTGTCCAACAAAGAACAGGATTCTTATAAGGATATGAAGAGCGTATTGGAAATGTATGTGCGAGGCTATGAATTTATGCCTATTGACATTTTTAAGGCACATGCAAGAAACTTCCAGATTATAGATGGAAAGCTGATGCCTTCCCTGAATAGTATTGATGGTCTGGGCGAAACTGCCGCAGAGTCTATCGTGGAGGCTGCCAAAGACGGACCATTCCTTAGTAAGGATGATTTCAGGGAACGTGCCAAGGTGTCACAGACAGTAGCTGATAAGCTGGCTGAACTGGGTATACTGGCCGATTTACCGGAGTCCAATCAGATAAGCTTGTTTGATGTGTTTTAAAAAAAGATTTAAAAAAATAAAATTTTTTGCAAAAAGCTGTTGACAAATTCGACAGCTTTTTGTATTATAAACAAGCACTCGCGATTTGAGAGTGCATTGAAACAGATAGTTGCATACAGAAAAATCTGGATAAGCAACAAAATTTCAAAAAAAATTAAAAAAGTTGTTGACATAGCGAAAAACTTGTGATATATTAAGCAAGTTGCCGCTGATGAGCGACGACGAAACAATGATGAAAAGCGTTTGCAGGAAAAGCCAGCTCGTAAGTAAACTTACTCGCTGACTGCTGTCGCAAAATAGTTCTTTGCACAAGAAACT
>JAFXDD010000027.1 GCA_017516285.1 Lachnospiraceae bacterium | reverse complement strand
TTTCCAATGGTAATTTCAGCTGACGGGTGGTATAATTACCATTGGTGTTGTTAGTTAGTCGCATAATTAATTATACCAAAAAATCGCTTAAACTTCACGGTCTAAGCGATTTTTTTATGGGACTTTTTTTACAGCCCCTTTCTATTACAAAAAGTCGCTATATCCTCATATACATGCTCTTTGCAAGTCTCATTTAATATTTCATGACGCATATCCTTATACAGCTTACTGGTGACATTCCGGTATCCTCTGTCCCTCATAAAATCAACTGCTTTCTGAAAAGCCTTTACATTCGTAATACACGGATCCATTACTCCGGCAATAAAACGGATCGGAAGATCAGACTTTGCGACCTGCCAACCTTCTTTACTATATGTATCCTTCATGAGACCAAGCAATGCTTCATAACCATTCAATGTGAAGGAATATCCACATAGCGGGTCTGCATTATACTGCTCTACCACTGCCTTGTCACTGCAAATCCATGCATTTTTAGTCTGCTCCTTTTTGTAGGGCTTCTCGAAGGAGCCTATTACCATATTGTCTACCAGTTTTGATTTGCCATGAGCACCTTTAAACTTTTGCAACAAACGTACCAGACCAATGCCTGCTCCAGCCATAGGATTGGCGCTGGGACTGCCACAGACAATCAGTCCGTCAATCTCACTGTCGTACTTCTTGATAAAGCAGCGCACTGCCAGTGAACCCATACTATGTCCCATCAAAAAATACGGCATTGCTCCAAAACGAGCCTTGGCTTCTGACATAACCTGATAAATATCCTCTACCACCGCCACCTTGCCGTTTTCATAAAAAAAGCCCAAATCCCCGGCAGCCTTAATACTCCCACCATGACCTCTGTGGTCATGAATGACACAGGCATAGCCCTGACCGACCATAAACTCCATGAACGGTATGTATCGCTCCTTGTGCTCACACATACCATGCACAAGCTGAAGGACAGCCTTAGGGCTTTCAGGTGCCATGATAAGCGTATCTAATTGTAAACCATCCTGCTTGGAAGCTATTTTGATGTATTCTTTCTTCATATGACTCTCCTACACTTAGGGGCTTGCAGAAATCTCCGCAAGCCCCTCCCATATACCATAAATTTTACAGCAAGCTCATATATAACTCTGTAATTTCTTCTACGCTTGTTTCTCTTGGGTTACCCGGTCTGCATGCATCATCGTAAGCGGACTGTGCAAGGAAAGGAACGTCCTCTGTCTTAACGATCTCCTTTAGGTCAGCAGGTATACCAACATCCTGGGATAACTGCTTCACTGCATCAATTGCTGCTTTTCTATACTCATCCTGAGTCATGTCATCAACGCCCTTAACTCCCATTGCTCTGGCAATTTCACGATACTTCTCTCCGGTAGCCGGTGCATTGTATTCCATAACGGTCGGCAAAATAATGGCATTAGCAACACCATGCGGGGTATCATATAATGCACCAAGCGGGTGTGCCATAGAATGAACAATACCTAAACCTACGTTAGAGAAACCCATACCTGCTACATACTGGCCAAGTGCCATGCCCTCTCTGCCTTCCGGAGTGTTATTAACAGCGCCACGTAAGCTCTTTGCAATGATTTCGATAGCCTTAATGTGGAACATATCAGATAATTCCCAAGCGCCCGCTGTGATATAGCCTTCGATAGCATGTGTAAGAGCATCCATACCGGTTGCAGCGGTAAGTCCCTTTGGCATAGTAGCCATCATGTCAGGGTCAACGATTGCAACTACAGGGATATCGTGTGGGTCAACGCATACCATCTTGCGGTTCTTTTCCACGTCGGTGATAACGTAATTAATGGTAACCTCTGCAGCAGTACCCGCTGTAGTAGGAACAGCGATGATAGGTACAGAAGGCTTCTTGGTCGGTGCAACACCTTCTAAAGAACGGACATCCGCATATTCAGGATTCGTAATGATAATACCAACAGCCTTTGCAGTATCCATAGAAGAACCGCCACCGATAGCAATTATGTAATCAGCCTCTGCTGCCTTGAATGCTGCAACACCATTCTGCACATTCTCAATGGTCGGATTCTGCTTAATGTCAGAATACAGCACATATGCCAGACCAGCTGCATCTAATAAATCGGTAACCTTTGCCGTTACACCGAACTTTACTAAATCAGGGTCAGAGCATACGAAAGCCTTCTTAAAGCCTCTGCTCTGTGCTTCCGTAACAATAGACTGAATAGCACCTGCGCCATGGTAAGATGTTTCGTTTAAGATAAAACGATTTGCCATAATAAAATACCTCCTGTTTTGACACCTTTGTATTTCGACGGTGTCCACTATCTTTATAATACTACTTTGATATTTTTGTGTCAATTGTCAAACAGATATATCATAATTTTTAACTTTTTATTCACATTTCACAAATACCATCCATAATTTTCCATAACAAATTCCAGAGCCCCCATACTCACTGCAAACAGCACCAATATAAATACCAAAATAATTGCCGCTATATCATATTTTATCTGCACATCCTCCGGACAGGTGGTATTTGCTGCCAGCATTTCCGCACCGATGGATATTAAAATCAGAGGCCAGCCTCTTAGTATGTATTCATAGCGCAAGGCCGGAAAGAACAAGTGTATCAGACATAATATTCCTATCACAATCAAAATAATACCGCAAGTAACTGCCCCAACTCTTCTTGTTTTCATAGTTCACCCTCCAGAGCTTTTTTCTTTCCCTTAATCAGACGAATACCAAACCAGATAATCAGCACACCAATCACAGCCTCCGGCAGGCCATAGCAAATATTCCAGAGAATATGGTAAAGCCATTCCGGCATAATACTCCAGTTAATCAAATCCAAAAGATAATTCCACAGCATGCTTGCACCAACCAGAATCAGCACCACAGCTCCCACGGTCTGCAGCTTCTTGTTGGAAAAATTAAAATTAATGTCTGTGTTATGAAACGGCACCAGAATTTTGTCCTCTACTGCCTGGAACTCTGCGTCTGGCAAACCCCTCAGATTGTGTACATGGAAAAAGCTGTAGCACCAAATTACAATTCCTGCGCACATTAAAATATCGGCACGCATCCAGGATGTCAAAAAGATAACTGCAAAAAACATGCTCATCAGGCTCACCCCTTGTTTCATAAAGCCCATATACATTTCACCGGCTCCCGGCACCAGTGAAAAAATAAAAGTTAAAAATCCGTTTTTTTTCTTAATCATTGTTAAATCCTCCATCATAAATTATTTTTGATAAATATTGAAATACATCTGCTACATAGCTGGTATTTGACCTGGCGTTTTCACGTTTTTCTCTGGCTCACTCCTTGGCCTCCAGTTCTCTTTCCATTACCTTCGACTCTCCTGCTCTGTACAGCTCACTAAAATCAGGTAATAGAAAAAGTGCAGCAATGGCAAAGGCAGTGGCAAAAGTAATTTTGGCACTGTAACAAAGTAACTCCAAGTGCTTACCTATTTTTGCCCAGGAACTCCTTCCCGAACTGACTGATACAGTCTCCGCGTGCCCTCTCTCTTCCAAAAGCTCCTCGCCCAAAATATGCCCCAGAATTTCCTCCTCAAGATATGCAGGCATCGGTACCCGGTTGTTTTCCACAAAGACTAACTGTTCCAAGCCTTCTTCGTCATCAAGCGCCTGCTCCAGAAAAGCGATACGCTCCGCATCCGTCATAGAGTCTGCTTCATATTTCATCCATAACTCTTCTGCATTATGTAAAATATTTTTATCCATACGAATCATCCCGGCTCCTTTCTAACTTACTTTTTAGCATCAGCTTTGCCCGATAGATATGTGTCTGCACTGTCTTAAGCCCCTGACCAGTCACTTCGGATATTTCTCTGGCAGTTTTCCCCTCATAAAAATGCGCCACAGCCACGCTTCCATAGGGCTCCTTTAGGCTTTCGCACAATACTCGGACGGCCTCCTCAGACTCCTTCTTCAAATAAACCTGCTCAGGAACCTCTTTAGCCTCTGCAGGCTCCACGTCCGAAAACACCTCTTCCACCGGCACCTGCCGCCTTTCTGCACTCTTCAAAAAATCCAGACACTTATTCACCGCAATTCTGCAAATCCAGGCCTGCTCCCTTTCACGGTCAAACTCTTCAAGTCCCTTGTAAACCGCCAGAAAGGTTTCCTGCATCACATCCTCAGCATCAAAAGGATTGCCACAGTTACGCAGGCAAATAGTATAAACCAGCTGGCCATACCGCTTCATTAAATATCTTAAATATTCTTCCGTCCCAACTGCAGCACCTCCTCCTTGATAGCTATCTATAATATAAAACGAGTTTCTTAACAAAAAGTCTTCACATTTTGTAATTTTGCTAAAAAAAAGTTTTGCTAAAAAAATCCCCCCAAAGACACAAAAGGCTGCTGCAATCACTTGCAACAGCCAATATCATTAGTAAATTATTCTTCGCTCACCTTTGGAACAAATTTATTACGCAGTACAAACCAGAATGCACCAGCCAGGCAGACAGAAGAATAAGTACCGCATATAATACCCACCATTAAAGGCAACGCAAATTCTTTGATAGAAGTAACACCATAAATGTACAGACAAACTACCATTACAAAAGTGGTCAAAGAAGTAAAAATACTTCTGGACAAAGTCTGTGCAATAGATGCATTAATAATTTCCTTTAAGTCGTACTTCTTCTTGCGATTCTCCATGTTTTCACGGATACGGTCAAAAATAACGGTGGTTGCATTAATAGAATAACCTACAATGGTTAACAAACATGCAATAAAGGTATTACCCACTGTGATTCGTGTAAAGGCATAAAATGCAAGTACTACCAGTACATCATGCACCAGAGCCCCAACACTGCTGACACCAAAGCGGATGTCGCTGAAGCGGAAACGAATGTAAATCAGCATACCGATAACCGCCACAATTACCGCCAGAATAGTCTCTCTTCTGGTCTCGTTACTGATGGTGGAGCTGATAGTCTCCGAGGTAACCAGCTCCGGATTTACCTGATACTGCTCCACTAACACTTCTGTCAACTGCGCACGTTCTTCCTGGGTAAGGGTTCTGGTCTTAATAATAACCTCTTCACTGCCATCTACTACCTGCGGCTGAATATTACCGTCACCGGTAATTTCCTCTACCAACGGAATCAGGTCCGCATTTACCTTTTCCAAGGTCATTGCTTCATTAAAAATGATACTGGTAGATGTACCACCCTTAAACTCCAGACCATAATTAAAGGAACCGCCAATAGTACCCATATTGACAAACATCATAATCACACCGGCTAAAATCACTGCTGCACTGCCGAGGAAGAAGCCCTTTCTCTTACCGATAAAGTCAAAGGTCTTTGGTTCCTTGCCGATACCATAAAGCTTCTCGTTCTTAAGCCCCAAAGCATAGAAAGCATTTACCAAAAGCCTGCTGACTACTAAGGAAGTAAACATGGACAACACAATACCTAACATCAAGGTCTGTGCAAAGCCTTTAACCACACCACTGCCCATAATCATTAATACCAAAGCAGCAATAAGAGTAGTCACATTACCGTCAATAATCGCAGAAAACGCCTTATTAAATCCAATCTTTATAGAAGAACGTACTGTCTTGCCGGTAGCAAGCTCTTCTCGGATACGTGCAAAAATAATCACATTGGCATCCACCGCCATACCAATTGATAAAATAATACCGGCCACACCCGGCAAGGTCAATGTCATATCAAATCCATGCAATAATACAACAATAAACGGAACATACAAAAGCAGTGCAAGTGCCGCGCAAAAGCCAGGTAAATAATATACTGCAATCATAAATACCATAATGATTACAAGACCGATGGCACCTGCAAAAATACTCTTTTCCAAAGCCTCACCACCAAGCTGTGCACCTACTACTTTATTATAAACCTCTTCTAACTCCAGACTTAAGCCACCGATACGAATGGTGCTGGCCAGACGCTCTGCCTCTTCATAGCCTCCCATACCTGTAATCTGGGCCACACCATCTGTGATAGCTGAATTTACCTGAGGCACACTGACAAATGCACCATCATAATAAATACCGATAGACTCCTTACCTGCGGCCTTAGCAGTAGCTACAGCAAACTTGTCAGCACCTTCCTTAGTCAGGGTCAGACTGACTGCAAACTCACTGCCTGTAGTAGTCTGCATACTGCCCGCCTGCGCATCTGCCACATCCGTACCATATAGTACGATAGAGCCATTTTCTTCCAGCTCCTCAATGGTTTTATTTAAAACAAACGCATAGCCCGTGTTCCCCGCTTCATCCGTCACCATCTGAATACCGTAGTTGGCATTACCTGCATTGTCAGTCTCCGCAATAAAATACAAAGAACCCGGACGCCCCAAATCAGCCAAAATAGCATCCGCATCCGTAACACCCGGAATTTCAATACTGAACCTGCGGCTGCCCTCCTGATAAACAATAGCCTCTGTGCTGTACTGCTGCACACGCTGTTCTAACTTCCTTTTGGTGTCAGACATATCCTCTGCACTTGGCTCCTCTTCGCCAACTACCTCATAGGTAATACTCACACCGCCTGCCAAATCCAGACCCTGCTTAATCTGAGAAGCACTGGAGCCACCTGCTCCAAAGCCTACGATAGCCTGATATGCACATACAAAAATAAGTGCTAACGTCACTATAATTGTGAAAATTCCATGTAGCTTTTTCATTTATTCCTCCATATCTGCAAGTGCTGCCTTCATCATAATGGCACACTCTACGCGCTTACGCTGTAACTCACATCCAATATCATATGCATCATTGATACTGCCGTGGAAATTATAGGAATTGGCTGCGCAACCACCACTGCAATAAAACTTTGCAAAACAATTCTTACACTTAGGCTTTGCATAAACATTACAGGTCTTGAACTCGTCCACAATGTCTGTACGCTTGATGCCCTCATCTACATTACCAAGCAAAAACTCTTCCTTGCCAACAAACTGATGACATGGATACAAATCACCCCAAGGAGTAACCGCCAGATACTCCGTACCGCTACCGCAGCCGGACAAACGCTTAGCCACACAAGGACCACCCGTTAAATCAATCATAAAATGGAAGAAATTCACAGGCTCACCCTTTTTGTGACGCTCCAGTAAATCCACTGCAAGCTTGTCATATTCCTGTAAAAGCTGTGGAATATCCTCCTCCCGAATAGCATAATAGTCCTCAGGCTGCGCCACCACCGGCTCCACGGAAATCTGCTTAAAGCCCAAATCAGCCAAATGATTCACATCCTCACTGAAATCTAAGTTCTCATGAGTAAAGGTACCACGCACATAATAATTCATCTGGTCACGGCTCTCCGCCACCTTCTGAAACTTCGGCACAATCAAATCATAACTGCCCTGTCCCCCACGGAAAGGACGCATCTTGTTGTGAACCTCTTTACGACCGTCGATAGAAAGCACCACATTGGCCATCTCTTTATTGGCAAACTCCAAAATATCGTCATTTAACAACACGCCATTGGTAGTAAGTGTAAAACGGAACTTTTTGTGATAAGGCTCCTCGAGACTGCGTCCATATGCAACCAGATCCTTTACCACCTGCCAGTTCATCAAAGGCTCACCGCCAAAAAAGTCCACCTCCAGATTAATACGATTACCGGAATTAGCAACCAAAAAATCCAAAGCCTTCTTACCAACCTCAAAGCTCATAAGGGCTCGTCTGCCATGATACTCGCCTTCCTCTGCAAAACAATACTGACAAGCCAGATTACAATCATGTGCTATATGTAAGCAAAGAGCCTTTACCACCGTCTGACGCTTCTTAAAGTCAATAATATAATTCTCATAAATATCCTCGGTATACAGCATACCTTGCTCAGCCAGCTCTAAAACCTCATCTACGGCCTCGCAAATCTCGGCCTCATCATAGTTCATGCCTGTGCAATTTAGCACTGCTGCCTTTACCACATCGGCATCCTTGATACCTTCCTTATACAAGGGCTCCACAAATGCGACCATATCATAAACAATATCGTCCACCACATGCACCGAGCCGCTATTTACATCCAAAACGATGTTATAACCATTATTTTTGTACTGATGAATCATCTTTATCCTTTCCCGTCTGCTTCACCTTCTGCTTGCTGCAAAGCCACACAGACACAACTTCTCTCTATTCGTTTCAACATACAATAAGCAGCGACTGAAAATCGCTGCTTATATGGTATCACCAATATGTAAGCTGAAATTATTTGCTAATCTTCTCGCAGCTCTGGTTACCTACTGTACAAGATGTCTTGCAAGCAGACTGACAGGAAGTCTGGCACTCGCCACATCCACCCTTTTTCATGGATTCCTGTAAATTTCTGGTGTTTAAAGTCTTAATATGCTTCATAAAACAGATTCTCCTTCTGAAATTAATAAAAAATTAATAACAATTAAGGCTATTATACCACATTATGGTGGTTTGTCAAGATATAGCTGATTTTAAGTGGTAAAAAGAGAGCCTGTGTTCTAAATCTCTGGCAGTCCCTATCTCATTATGCAGCTCCATATAACTCCACTCCTTCCTGCTTTACATTTGCATAGAATGGATATACGGATGCCCACCGATTAAAGTGTGCTTCATTTTTGGCTATAGGCTTAATGTCAATGTCATAATCCATATTATAATCATATGTCATTTCGGACAACTCATGACGGTAATTCTTTATCTCCAAATCTGAAATATCCAACAAAATCATAATATCAACGTCAGAATTCTCATTGAAATCGCCCCTCGCATAGGAGCCATATAAAATTACAGACTTCAAGTGTTCGCCATACAATTTAGACAATTCAATACTATATCGCTGCAAAACCCGCTTCATTTCCTCTGTCATAAGCTCCTCCTTTTCTTGAATAAATTCAAGCCAGCATACCGCCCAGCATGCCGCCGCCCACCATGCACGCAAAGGCCGGAAACAGCTCGGTGGCGTCGATTCCGGTACCATTCATGAAAAGACTGACCACCAGCACGGTTACAAGCCAGATGGTACCTGCCAAAGCGCCCCACATAAATTTTCGCTCACGCTGCCATTTACCTGCAATCAGGCCTGCTGCCAGCGCACTGACTATGTACACGGCATATATAAGTATTCTGGCCTGCCCGGCACTAAGCCCCAGCTTTTCAAGCAATACTGCCGATAAAACAAGCAATACTGCGGAAATAAAAACTGCTGTCAGTGTGGTGAAAAGAAGCATTTTCAGCTTGCTAATTAATTGATTGTTGCGATTTTGCTGCCTCATAAATTCCCTCTTATTGAAACACGTTGGTTATAATCATTGTATGCATGTTTGGGCAGGAAAATGAGTGATGCGGAAGTAAGCTGCAACATTGTCTTCATATGCTACCTCGTAGTTTTCCTGATTACTTATAAGATATACATATAAAGGCCTGTTCTTTGCCACCAGAAGAGCATCGAAATTATACTTGCAAATAATTTCTTCAACATTAAATTGTACTTTTTCTTTATCCTGTAATTGTTGTAACAATAATAATCCAGCACCATCTGCTAACATTCCATTGCCTGAATATACATCTGCTCGTGCATCAAAAAAAACTGCAATATCCTCAAAAATCAGGCTCTCACCAAAATTATAATCGTTAAATAGTCTTTGAGGATTTTCGCTTTTTACAAACTCTATAACTTCCTTTGAAAGTACTTTTGAAATCAACTCACCTCTCTTTAAGTTGTATCCAATTTTAGCAACATTCATTAAAGATACAGCTGTTAATAATGAAAATGCAATAATACATATAATTATGTCTCTTTTTTTCTCTATTGCTTTCACTTTAAGCTCTAGCATATACGGAAATGCACAAAACGAAGCTGCAACATACCACAACATAATAAATCGGATACTCCTAAGGAACAGAAATAAAAATAATATCATAATAAATGCATCTATTATCCTGATTTTTTTGTTCTGTGTAACAAAGCCAATCCCCAACATACCTATAGGAAAATAAAACAAAATCAAATGACCGATGTTTTTCGCATCCGGCGACTGCCACTCACTGATAAGTCTTGTCATTAAATCATCTGACATATTTGAATACGGATAACTTAATATTTTAATCCCTGCAGGATTTACTGTAAGTGCCGCTACTGTGAGCATTGTTACTATAAGCAACCTGACAATCCATTTATTACTAAGCCTTTCCCCTCTAATGCAACCTAGTTTAATAGTACATAGACCTGAAACAAAAAAAACACCACACAAAAGATATGTTAAATTTGAAGACCCCCCATGTAGGTTGCCCCACAATACTGCAATCAATGGCATAGAATAAATCCACTTACTATCGACATTTTCATAATACTGATATAATACTTTTAATGTGCAAAACAACAACAAATAACTAAATACATGTGGTCGGCCATAAAAAAATGAAACAGCAACTGTGGCAAGCAAAACATAAAACAGTCCACAAATCAATATATTCTGGTTTATATACTTTTTTGTTTCTCTCCATAATAAGTAAAGCATAATATATGCGCTTAGAAAAGCAAATATAAAAATTCCAAACTCATGAAAATTATGATATATTAAATAAAAAATCACTTCCGATAGCCATTCATGTGCTGTCCATGGGATACCATGTTCTATGCCATACCAAGAAAATATATCTTTTACAGGTATTTCTCTATTCTGAACAATCCATTCTCCAACTTTAACATGCCACCAGAAATCATTTCCCTGTATTCCATCGCTAAAACCATATAACAAAACTGAAATAACTGCTACAAATAATATACAAATCGGCATACAATTAAAAATTTTATTCTTATTTAGCCTTAATATATGCATCAAAATGTTGCACCTCACCAATCTTTATATATGTATTTTTAATTTTGTGGATTAATTCAAAATGATTTTGTGCTCCCATATCTGTTTCGTCACGACGAACCAGATAAATTGTTTTTTCATCTTGATTAAGTAAATCATCAATCGTTTGACTCCCCAAATTTCCTACAAGCAACATATCAAAATCCTTATTATACCGTCCCAATGGTATCATATATGCTACCGCACTATCATCCGCTATAAGCACATTCACATTTTCAGCATCCTTTGATATTATGTAATTATCCACTTCTTCTATTGCTTCTGCCAATTCTATATGAATTGGTATGCCTTGAAAATACTTCAAATTGCTGATTACATATTTTTCACTATCTGGCACCATTGCATATGTAATAATAAGCCCTAAAAATATTGCTTCTGCCACTCCCAATATATTACCTAATTTTGACATTTTGTAATTCAAGCAACAAACAAAACATATTACATATGGTACACAAGCCGCGAGTAAATGTGAAAAATCAGTTAACGGATATGCAACAATGCCACCTAATATACAAAAAACTAACACCATAATATGATCTCTTCTTGAGATATTAGAAGTATTTCTGAAAATACTCAAACTTGACAAGACTATAACCATAAATGGAAATATCCCTAATATCATACCAAAAGACGTGCTTTCCATTAACTCCAAAATGGTATATAAATGTTTAAATTCCCCTACTCCTCTTACAGCATAATCCCAAAAAGCCCATAAACTTCCTGTAATTAGCAAATAAATTATAAACAGTACTCCCGGTATCATGCTAGTTCCCAAACGAACCCATACTCTTAGCTTATCTTTTTTCTCAAATACAATATCATATATACAAATCACAATATTTGCAACTAATAACAAGCCACCCGTACTTTGTTTAATCAATACACAACAGCCAATAATTAAACCAATAAAAATATCATTTTTAATATTTTTCTCTATTTTAATTAAATCTAAGTAAAATATAACTAAAACCAAAAAGACAATCAGATTATTATAATTGTATATCCAAACAATCAATGATAGTGACTCTATAATGATTGTAAGAATAAATGCAAGATTTTTTTCTTTAGATATTTTTACACATATTTTATATAGCATACTTGCAGTAGAAACTAATAATATAGCACTCATAACACGAAAAACTATTAATTTTTTTCCAAATACTGCCAAGAAAAATGCTGAAATATAGGCTGATAATGGTGTTTGTAGAATACTAAAATCAACATAGGGAGTACCACCCTCACATATGTTTCTCGCAAAATTATAGTTCCATAATTCATCTCCTCCTATTTGCGAACAAAACACAAAAAGACTTATGTATATAAAAAATAAATATGGAAATACAGATTTAATTCTTTTCACCTTAGTCCACATCTCCTCTTCTTGAAAACAAGGAGCGGCCATCTCGACCGCCCCTCATCACACTAATCAAGCTTCCTCTTCGCTCTTTTCTCTTTTATAAACAAGCAGGAATACCGTTGCACCTATCAGGAGCACCATGCCTGCAATAGAGCCATAGAGTAATGGCTTATTGTTTACGTAGCGAACTAAAAGATTTGTGGTTACGAAGAAATCTGAAATTTCTGCAATTTGTTCATTTCCTGCCACGTCTGCACTGACAATGCGTACTTCGTGTGCGCCAGTAGAATCGCCCGGAATGTCAAATGCGAATTCACCATTTCCGGAAATAATTTCAGCGATTTCCTCTGCATTCCATGCTTTGTATGGAGTATTTAAATCATCCAGATATACCTGAACAGAGTTAAGCAACAGGTTATCACTGATGGACAACTTAGCCGTCATACCTTCCAAAGCGTAGGTAATACCACTCTCTAAATTTTCCACGATAATATTTGGCTTGGTTTTATCTACACCAAAGCTGATTTCCATGTTCTTAGTGTCCAGAGTGTTCTCTGCTACATTGCCAGCTTCGTCTTCTGAGTAAAGGCTTAATCTGTAAACACCATCATCTTCAAAATTGCTCTTAAAGATAGTATAGGTGTACTGATACCATGCTCCATTACCGCCCTCTACATCAATGCTATAGTCGGTGCCTTCCTTCAAAATAATGGTCTCATTATTTTTGAACAAAGTAAGCTTAATATTGCTTAACTCGTTTGCATTAATTTCCGTAATTACAGTATCTATCGGTGTCTGAACATATGCTCCGATAATCTTTTCAATCGCTTCGTCAATCATGTATGTAGAACCAAAGCGGTTTACAGAGAAGATTACTTCCTCTGTAGAGGTATTTCCTGCTTTGTCCGTTAAAGTAGCAGTCAGGGTATAAATGTCATCAACCTCTTTTTCGTTTGCAAAATCTGCAAAGGTAAATTCACGTCCGTTATGGATATTTGCATAATTACCATCTAAAGCAACCAACTTTCTGTTAGCGCCAACCAATGTTATAGTCACCTGTTCCGTATCATAATTCGTATCAGAATATGTAATTACCGGAATAACTGTACCACTGTTTGCAGAATTATTTTCTACACCTGTAATGGTTAAAGCAGGTGCTGTCTGGTCAATATAGAAGCTCTGTGCCGCAAAATCAGCTGCTTCATTTCCTGCATTATCTCTTACAGCCACATCAAAATGATACAAAGCATCACTGGTATAACGAATAACTGCTGTGTGCTCGTCACCATTACTGGTCCAACCACCAACTGCCGGCACTGCAGCTACAACACCATCATTGGTTGCAGACAAAGTAATTTCCACTCTTTCCGGATTGAAATTATGCTCTCTTACTCTGACAACCGCTGTACGACCTGCATTGTAATAATTGGTGTTCCATGCCGCATTATTGTCATACATTACATCTACAACCGGAATAGTCTTGTCAATGGTAAAGGCTGTAGGAGCTGCACTGTCTGATGCATAATTAATACTACTGCATGCATTTCCTGCTGCATCTGCAAAGGCAATACCAAAGGTATAATCACCATCCGCTGTATACGCAATCGTAGCTGTCCATCTGGTATCATCACCATTTCCACCACCCTTGGACTCGCTCCAGTCTGAAATTCCCGGCATCGTACCATCCGTGTTGGTTATGGCAATATTTACGTCAGAGGAGCTGAAGTTACGCTCAATAATGGTAACCGTTGCCACTCTGTCTGTTTGGAAGAAGCCATTGCCATCCACATTGTTATTGTTGTAACTAATTTCAATAATTGGTGCAGTGGTATCAATTTTGATATCACCCACACTTGTTGAAGAGGTTCTAACATTTCCTGCATTATCCGTTGCGGTTATTTCCACAATTACGTTATTACTGTTGAAACTACTGTTTACAGTAATATTACCGCTCCAGGAACTGATAAGACCATCCTTATCTCTCACAATACCTTCCGGATATGTGCTCAAAAGTTCACCTGTTTCACTTGCATCAATATCCGTTGCATAAATCTTATAAGCAATACTGCTCAAACCAGAATAGTAACCTGCCTTATCCACACTTTCACCTACATATGCAGGGTCAACTACCTTTATGCTTACACCAACGCTAGAGCCATGCACTGCACCTGCACCATCTGGGAAAATATCAATTTCAGGAGCTCTCGTCTCACCGATTGGCAACTTATCATCCACTACAATACCGGTAGAACGGATAATAGACACATTACCTGCCCTATCCTCTGCCCTAAAGTAAATAATAAACTTTTCATTCGGAGCAACTACAATGCCCTTTTCCGCATCATATACACTCCATGTACCCTTTTCATCATACTGTGCAACCTCCGGCACCTTCTGATACTGCAAGCTCTGCAAGCCACTGATATCACAATTTGCAGAAAGCTTTACAGTTACAGTCTGACCGTAGAATTTGTCAAATGCAAGAGATTCCTCCATAGAACGTGCTACTGAAACATTATTAATCTGAATATCCAATTCTTTCGGTTCAGTTTTATCTATGGTAAACTTCGTCGCTGCAACAGTATTTTCAGCAAAAACAATCTTATTCTGTACTGAATCAGCTAAGTCTGTACAAGATAAAGCTATTTCATAATGTGCTTCAACCTTAAATGGAATAGGTTCTTTTATTGTATGTACAATACCATCGGTATTCCAATTATCTGGGTCCTGTAAATATGCATTGTAGTCATATACTTCTCCGACTGCCGAATTTGCAACAATTGTCGCAACAACATCTGTTGAATCAAAATTTCTCTCTTCAATACTAATAACTGCTAATCTATCAGTATTAAAATACATGCCGTTAGCTGCTGTATTATTAGAATAAGTAACATTAATTATTGGTAACATTTTATCTATTACAAACTCCGTTGCCGCTGCTGTTCCTTCTGCAAAAATTTCCTCATCACAGACTCTTTCTGCAAGGTCGGTAACCATAATATCAAACACATACGCTGCCTCTTCGGAGAACGGAAGCTCGATGGTATATTCAATACCATCCTTTGTCCAGTTCTCTATATTCTGCAGCTTTGCTACGTAATCATAGATTTCTGTACCTTCCGCATAATCGTCTGCTGTTATCTTTGACGCCACCTTGGCTGCATCAAAGTTTCTTTCTGTTACCTTGATAACAGCGGTTCTGTCCGCATCAAAATATTTGCCATTGGCTACTGCATTATTCGTGTAGCTTACGTTAACTACAGGATTTGTTTTATCTATTACAAATTCTGTTGCCGCCGCTGTTCCTTCTGCAAAAATTTCCTCATC
>JAFXDD010000026.1 GCA_017516285.1 Lachnospiraceae bacterium | reverse complement strand
TATAGTATAACACTATGGCAATATATATGCAAGTAAAATTAAATAAATTTGTCAACTTTTTTTAATATCAAAAAAGTCAACATTTATGCTGACTCTCGGGTATACTTGTTATATGAAACTCTCAAAAAATATAGTGCTAAATCCTAAAGACGGGGAAGCAGTAACCTTCATAAGCCTGCTCAGCTCCTGTGAGGAAATGCGCTCAATTCCCTGCTCCTTTAAATCCCCTAAATACCTGAAGTATCTAGGCAGTCTGGAAACAACAGCTTGTGATATTTCTTTCTCCATTGTAAATTATCTCTCTTCCCAAAAAAATACTTTGTAGATATTTTAACAAATAATACAAGTATACGCAATAGTTTTTTTAATTTTTGCGAATAACACTCCTGAACTGCATCATTGACAGTTCCCTTCATTTAAGCTAAAATAAACAAGATACATAGTTTGGAGGTATACTCATGATTTTATCCTGTCAGGACATTGGGAAAAGCTTTGGCGACATTCCTGTTTTATCCCATGTTTCTTTTCATATAGATGATTACGAAAAGGCTGCGCTGGTCGGTATCAACGGGGCCGGCAAGACTACCCTGCTTAAGGTGATTGTAGGTGAATATCCGGCAGATGAAGGACTTGTTACCTTCGGCAAAGGTACCACCTGGGGATATCTGGCACAACATGGAGCCTTGCATACAGACCTTACTATCTATGATGAACTTTTAAGTGTCAAACAGAATTTAATTGATTTGGAGCAGAAAATACGTACAGCAGAGGCTCTTATGAAGTCTGCAGAGGGCTCTGCTTTAGAGGAATTAATGGAGAGCTATGCCAGACTGACGCACCAGTTTGAAGCACAGGGCGGCTATATCTATCAAAGTGAGCTGGTTGGTGTATTAAAAGGTCTGGGCTTTGATAACGAGGACTTTCATAAGCCTGTAAACACCCTATCCGGCGGCCAGAAGACCCGTGTGGCACTGTGTAAGCTTTTGCTGCAAAAGCCGGATTTTATTATTCTGGATGAACCTACCAACCATCTGGACTTAAACTCCATTGCATGGTTGGAAAATTATCTTTTAAACTACAAGGGTGCTGTTCTCATCGTTTCCCACGACCGGTATTTCCTGGACCGCGTGGTTAGCAAGGTCATTGAAATAGACCAGACAAAGGCACTTGTTTTTAACGGTAATTATACTCAGTATGCCCAGAAAAAGGAGCAGTTGCGTGCGGCACAGATGAATGCCTATTTAAACCAACAACGAGAGATTAAGCATCAACAGGAAGTAATTGAAAAGCTACGCTCCTTTAACCGTGAAAAATCTATCAAACGTGCCGAAAGCCGGGAAAAGTTTTTGGATAAAATGGATGTGCTGGACAGACCTACGGAAGCCCGTACCGATATGAAGCTTACTCTGGAGCCTTCCATTACAAGCGGCAATGACGTACTTCAGGTAGAGAATATGTCCAAATCCTTTGGTTCCTTGCACTTGTTCAGTGGGCTGAATTTAGACATCAAACGTGGAGAACACGTAGCCATTATCGGTGACAACGGCACAGGCAAAACTACCCTCTTAAAGATTTTGAACGGTCTGGAAAAGGCGGATACCGGCACCTTTAAGCTGGGCACCAACGTAGAAATCGGCTATTATGATCAGGAACAGCAGTTACTCCACCCGGAGAAGACACTTTTTGAAGAAATTTCAGATGCCTACCCTGATATGACCAATACCAAAATCCGTAACACACTGGCTGCCTTTCTCTTTACCGGTGATGAGGTCTTTAAGCAGATTAAAGACTTAAGCGGCGGTGAAAAGGGACGACTCAGTCTGGCCAAACTGATGCTTAGCAATGCCAACTTTATTATACTGGACGAGCCTACCAATCACTTAGACATTGCCAGCAAGGAAATTTTGGAGGATGCCATAAATCAGTATACCGGCACGGTACTTTACGTGTCCCATGACCGATACTTTATAAACCGCACAGCCACCCGCATTATAGAGCTTTGTGGCAAGGAATTCTTTAATTATATTGGGAATTATGATTATTATCTGGAGAAAAAAACAGTTCCCACTGCAGAAGTTATTATCGCAGATATTGCCCCTACAGAAAGCAAACTGGACTGGAAGGCTCAGAAGGAAGAACAGGCTAAACAGCGCAAACGTGAAAACGACCTAAAAAAATGCGAAGACCTGATTGCAGATTTAGAAGCCCAAATTGCTGCTATCGATGCCAAAATGGCGCAACCTGATATTGCCTGCAACTCTGCGGAGCTAGGTAAGCTTACCAAGGAGCAGACAGTACTTCAAATGAAATTAGATGAACAAATGGAGCTTTGGGAAACCTTGGCTTGATTATTTAAGGGTGTGGTTTGACGCCACACCCTTACTGTCTGCTTTGGTAGTCTATTCTTCCCCTTTATTATTGCTATAAATTAAGTCCAGACCATTGTTTTTCATATTCTGGTATGCATTAATCATATGCTGGCATGCTACCTTCTCGGCCAAATCCGGATTATTAGCCTTGATAGCCTCGAAAAGCTGCTCATGCTCCATATTGGAGGCCTCGCCTCTACGCTTGGCAGCCAGCGTCATACGCCTGATACGAATAACATATTGATGAAAATCCCTTAGTTGATGCTCTAACATCTTACTATTGCAGGCACGATACAATACGTCATGAAACTGATTGTCCAACTCTGCAAGCTGCTCATTATTGCCCTTTGCTGCATGGAATTTAGCCAGGTAAATATTTTCCTCCATCTCTTCCATCTGCTCCGGAGTAATATGCTCACATGCCCATCTGGCAGCCAAGCCTTCTAATAAAGCGCGGATTGCATAAATATCATGCACATCATCCACGGTAATACCGGTCACATAAGCGCCCTTGTTAGGAATAATTTCAATCAGGCCCTCCAGCTCAAGCTGACGAAAAGCCTCACGCACGGGAGTACGGCTCACACCAAGCTCCTCACCAATTGCTACTTCCTTTAATTCTTCTCTTTCCTTGTATTTACCACTCAGAATATCATCTCTGATTTGATGAAATACACGACCTCTTAAAGAATACTTATCCCTTGCCTCTTTAGTCACATCTCGACTATTCACTTTAATCCTCCATAGAAACCCTGACACATTGTAACGACAGACTTTCTTAATCCGCGATTGTATTTCAAAAATACAATCCCTTTACAATGTATTATTGTATACAATTATGTTCGTATTGTCAATGTTTTCTTAGAATTTTATAAAAAAATTCATAGCACCTTTTTTGAATTCTAAACATAACTTATAGCATAACAATTAAATTTTGGAGGTTCTTATGAGCGATTTATCTAACTGCGGATGCGGCAATAACAGAAGAGACAACAATTGTGGATGTGGATGCAACAACGGTTGTGGCAACGGTCTGTTTGGCGGCAACAACAATAGCTGTATTTGGATTATTATCTTATTGTTCTTCTTCTGCGGTAATAACAATGACTGTGGCTGCGGTTGTGGCAACGGTTTGTTTGGCGGCAACAACAATGGCTGCTGCGATTGGATTATCTGGATTATCCTGCTCTCCTGCTTCTGTGGCAATAACAACGGCTGCGGAAACAACAATGGATGTGGCTGCTGTTAATTAGTCCGATAAGTGGGCGGTGTAAAAGCCGCCCATTTTAAACGCCTGCTTTTGGAATACTTAAGATTTTCTATCATATAGTAAACCAAGGGAGGTGTATTTATGGAAGATGTTGACAAGTTACAGATCCAATTTGAAAATATCGACAGGCTTCTAGAAGCATTACTTCCATTTGTTTCCTCCAGATATCAAAGTAAGCTGCGCTCCATCCACCAGATGTTAGAGCCCATGAAGCATATCAGGGAAATAATGCGGACAATGGAAATGGTAAAAGCTATGCAATCCATGATGGAAAACAACGAAGACGGCAGTCCCGATTTATCCATGCTCTCCGGCTTTTTAAACCCTGAGCAGATGCAAATGTTTGAAATGTTTCAGTCCATGCAGGACATGAATGTATAATGTAAAGGAGTCACATATTATGAACAAACCAGCCTGGATGTCAGACCCCACGATCGCACATATTCCACAGGAAAAACTGGACTTTCTCGCCTCCATGTTTGAGAAGGTAAAAGGAAAAAGTAAAAATGAACTGATGCCCTTCCTTATGGCTATGCACAGCAAAGTCAAGGGTAACGTCAAATTTACTGCAGAAGAAATGCATCTGGTAATTGCCGCTATCAAGCGTTCCTCCTCTGAGGAAGAAAAACAGCAGATTGATAAGGTGTTAGATATGGCAGCGAAGAAAGGGAGAAAGTGAAAAGGAGAGGCTACTGAAAATGTTATATTTCAATAGCCTCTCACTTGTTTTATAAAATATGATTTTTAATATTATTACTTCTGCACAATATTAATAATACGTCCCGGAACGTAGATTTCCTTTACAATGGTGCCTATCAGCTTGTCAGCAATAATTGCCTTGCCTGCTGCAATGGCAGTATCCTTGTCTACATCTACCGGTAAGGAAACGGTGCCGCGCATCTTGCCGTTAATCTGAACAGCGATTTCTACGGTATCTTCCTTGATAGCTGCTTCGTCATAGGTTGGCCATGCTTCATACGCAATCGTATTATCATGTCCAAGGCTTGCCCATGCCTCTTCGCCTACGTGAGGACAAATACATGAGAACATCTTAATAAAGCCTTCTGCGTACTCTCTAGGACACTTGCCTGCTTTGTATACTGCATTTACAAAAATCATCATCTGGCTGATAGCAGTATTAAAGCCAAGCTGCTCAAAATCCTCAGTAACCTTCTTAACTGTCTGGTGATATACCTTCTTTAAGCTGTCATCCTCACCTTCGGAAATATTAGCAGGCTCTGTAAAGAAGTTCCATACACGGTTGATAAAACGTCTTGCTCCGTCAACACCGGTCGGATTCCATGGCTTGGAAACCTCTAAAGGACCCATAAACATTTCGTACAAACGAAGGGTGTCTGCGCCATAATCTCTTACGATATCACTTGGATTGATTACGAATTCAGGGAAACGCTTACCCATCTTGATACCGTTTTCACCAAGAATCATTCCCTGATGTACTAGCTTCTGGAATGGCTCCTTAACCGGAGACAGACCCTTGTCATACAGGAAACGATTCCAGATTCTGGAATACATCAGGTGGCCTACCGCATGCTCAGGACCGCCTACATAAAGGTCAACCGGCAGCCAGTGCTTCAAAAGCTCCTGATTTGCAAATTCCTTATCATTGTGCGGGTCAATATATCTCATGTAGTACCAGCTGCTTCCTGCGCTGCCCGGCATGGTAGATGTCTCACGGACACCCTTGATGCCGTTATTGTCGTACTGCTTCCATTCTACTGCATTTTCCAAAGGTGCCTTGCCGTTTTTACCCTTGTAGTCTTCTAATTCAGGCAAAATTAACGGCAACTCTTCATCCGGAAGCACATGAATTTCGCCATCCTCTGTGTAAACAACAGGAACCGGCTCGCCCCAGTAACGCTGACGTGCAAAAATCCATTCACGGAAATGATAATTTACTGTCTTTCTGGCCACGCCACGCTTTACCAGCTTGTCTGTAATGGCTTCCTTCGCCTCTTCTACGGTAAGCCCTGTAAATTCCTCGGAATTAATAAGCTTACAACCCTTGCCCAGATAAGAGCCCTTTTCAAAAGCATGTTCACTGACATCACCACCATCAATAACCTGTATCATAGGAATATTGTGTGCAATGGCATATTCAAAGTCTCTCTGGTCATGAGAAGGCACTGCCATAACAGCACCGGTACCATAGCTTGCCAGTACGAAGTCACCGATAAATAAAGGAACTTCCTTGCCATTTACCGGATTAATTGCATACAATCCCTTTAAAATACAACCGGACTTGGTCTTATTTAATTCGGTACGGTCCATATCGTTTTTCTTAAGGGTCTCGTCGATATAAGCCTGTACCTCTTCCGGATTCTCTACTCTAGGCATTAAATCCTTTACAATCTGTCCGTCCGGAGCAAGTACCATAAAGGTAATACCGTAAATGGTTTCGATACATGTGGTATAAATAGAGAACTTGCCGCCACCTACGATTTCAAAATCAACCTCAACACCTTCAGACTTGCCTATCCAGTGTCTCTGAATATCCTTGGTAGATTCCGGCCAGTCAATCTCCTCTAAGCCTTCCAAAAGCTTCTCTGCAAAAGCAGGCTGATTGATAACCCACTGCTTCATGTTCTTACGAACAACCGGGAAACCGCCACGCTCTGATTTACCGTCAATTACTTCATCATTGGACAAAACGGTACCCAGCTCTTCACACCAGTTAACCGGCATATCCACGTACTTTGCGTAACCATCTAAAAATAACTGCTTGAAAATCCACTGTGTCCACTT
>JAFXDD010000025.1 GCA_017516285.1 Lachnospiraceae bacterium | reverse complement strand
TTTCCAATGGTAATTTCAGCTGACGGGTGGTATAATTACCATTGGTGTTGTTAGTTAGTCGCATAATTAATTATACCAAAAAATCGCTTAAACTTCACGGTCTAAGCGATTTTTTTATGGGACTTTTTTTACAGCCCCTTTTTTTTATTGTAAAACTGCTTTTTAGCAGCAAGACTTAAACAAAACTTTAACATTTGGATGTTATACTTTAATCAGTGACAGTAACGGAGGTATTATGATGTTTAAAATATTAGTATTAGAAGATGATAAGGAACTTAACAGAACGGTCTGCTCCTTTTTGAACCATAGCGGTTATGAAGCAATAGGCTGTTTCAATACAAATGAAGCTTTTGATGCGCTATATGAGAATATGTTTGATCTTATTGTATCTGACATTATGATGCCCGGTATGGATGGATTTGAATTTGCGAAAAATGTCCGTGAATTGAATGAAGATATTCCTATTCTTTTTATGACAGCCCGTGATGACATTGCATCAAAAAAACGGGGCTTCCGTATTGGAGTAGATGATTATATGGTAAAGCCTATCGATTTAGATGAGCTGTTTTTAAGAATTGGTGCACTCCTTCGCAGAGCCAAAATAGCGGCATCACGAAAGCTTGAAGTGGGTAATTTTGTGATGGATGCGGATGAGCATACTGCGTATTTGAATGGCGAGGAAATATCAATGACAAACCGTGAATTCAGTATTCTCTACAAACTGCTTTCTTATCCGAAAAAGACATTTACTCGTTCGCAGCTTATGGATGAATTTTGGGATGCAGATACCGAGACAGCGCCCAGGGCCGTGGATGTGTATATGACGAAGCTTCGTCAGAAACTATCAGATTGTAATGATTTTGAGATTGTGACCGTACATGGACTGGGATATAAGGCGGTGTTAAAATGAAAAAAGCAGATTTGTTGCATAAAGTATTTCGCGGGATTTATAGCTATTTGCTTTTTTTCCTCCTTGTTGCTTTTCTTGTTACCTGCTCAACAATGTTGTTTGTATCCGTACTATCAGATACGTTGCATTTGGAACTTACAGGTGACAACCTGAATATGGCAGCAAAGCTGACCTTTGCTAATGTTATTTTTTTAAGTATTCTATTTACCGTGATTGATGCCATTCGCAGAAAGCTTACAACAGAGAGAATAACCAAGCGTATTGCGGTGGCAGCAAAAAAGGTTATTCAGGGTGACTTTAGTGTACGTATCGCTCCTGTAAACCGATTAAGCGCGGATGAAAAATTTAATGAAATTATTGAATGTTTTAATACTATGGCAGAGGAATTAGCAGGTGTAGAAACACTTCGCACCGACTTCATCGCGAACGTATCACATGAAATGAAAACACCTCTTGCAGTAATGCAGAATTATGGTACCCTTCTGCAGACACCGGATTTAGATGAGGAAAGGCGAATAGAATATGCCAAGGGTGTTACGGATGGTTCACGTCGTCTTGCAGATATGATGACGAACATTTTGAAGCTTAATCGTCTTGAAAAGCAACAGATTTATCCTAAAAAAGAGGAATATGATCTTGGTGAACAGCTTTGTGAATGTCTGCTTAACTATGAAACGGTATGGGAAAAGAAAAATATAGAAATGGATACCGAAATTGCAGAAGGTGTAAAGGTAAAAACGGATGAGGAGCTTTTGAGCCTTGTTTGGAACAATCTTTTTTCCAATGCATTTAAGTTTACTCCGGAGAGGGGGAAGGTGTCGGTTATTTTAGAGACTACGGAGCATCATGCAATTGTTCAGGTAAAGGATACCGGCTGTGGCATGACACCGGAGATTGGTGCACATATCTTTGAGAAATTTTATCAGGGTGATACCTCTCATGCTACACAGGGAAATGGCCTGGGACTTGCACTTGTCAAAAGAGTGATTGACATTATGCAGGGCGAAATCGGTGTGGAAAGTGTTGTGGGAAAGGGGACTACATTTACGGTAAAGATTAGGAGGAATATATGAACTGGAAAAGAGTAGGAAAAAAACTGTTGTTTCCGCCGGTATGGGTGATGATGGTATTCATTATTCTCAGCGCTGCGGCACTAATCTTTGTTTTTGTAAAAGGTTTGGAGAAAGTCTGGTTTTCCTATGTAGTATATGTGCTTGCCTTTTACTCGTTACTGGTTGTCTGCGTGTTTTTGGGGTTGGTTTTACCGAAAAGATATAAGGAAATTAAAAAAAGAATATATGATAATCCTCTTGGATATCGATATATGACGGATGCCGTGTTTCGTACACATGTTTCTTTGTATATCTCATTTTGTATTAACTTTTTGTATGTAGGCGTTAATGTACTTTCTTTTGCACTGTACCGCTCTATGTGGTTTGTGATTCTGGCCGGATATTATATGATTCTTGCAGTTATGCGTTTTTTACTGGTTCGGTATGTGAGAAAGAATGGTATCGGCAAAAACCGACTAGGAGAGTTGAAAAGTGCACGGCTTTGTTCTTACATACTTTTAACAGTAAACTTTGCATTGTCAAGTGCAGTGCTGATGATTCTGTATCAAAACAGGGGCTTTGAATATCATGGGATTTTTATTTATATTATGGCAGTATATACTTTTTACAGTACGACACACGCCATAGTAGACCTTGTGAAATATCGAAAATATAACAGTCCGGTTATGACGACAACAAAGGTAATTGCCTTATCGGCAGCCCTTGTATCTATGCTTTCTCTGGAAACGGCAATGTTTTCACAGTTCGGGCAGGATATGGCTCCAGAGCATAAATGGCTGATGATTGCCTTGACGGGTGCGGGTGTAAGTATTATTGTGGTAACAATGTCGATTTATATCATTGTAAGGTCTGCAAAAGAAATAAAGTTAAACAGGGAGTGAAAGTATGGAAAATAGTAAAGAAGGCTTTAGCTATGTTTATTCAGCAAAGGAACAGGAGGAAATCAAGAATATTCGTAAAAAGTATGCCGCTAAGGAAGAAGAAAAAATGGAGCGGCTTCGTCGTCTTGATGCGGGTGTTACGCGAAAAGCACAGACGGTTTCTCTTACAGTGGGGATTGTTGGTGCATTAATATTGGGTTTTGGAATGAGTCTTGCAATGACTGAATTAGCGGAATTATTGGGTATTTATCAAAAGATGGGAATGCTTTTCGGCATTATGACAGGCTTGGCAGGTATTGTACTTGTTTGCTGTGCCTATCCCATTTACAACCGTATTGTACGAAAAGAACGTCAAAAAATTGCTCCTGAAATTATTCGTTTGACAGATGAGCTGCTAAAATAGCAAAGATTAAGATTTTTGCAAAAATCTTCATAAAAACTTAAAGTGACAAGTTTGCTTATATGAGTTATACTAAGAATGCAAGGGGTTTTTGGTCACCAAAATTTCCTTAGCAGACAAAGAGGTATATTATGAAGAAAAGATTATTAGCATTAGGTCTTAGTGCTGTGATGGCAGTATCATTAGCGGCTTGCGGCAGCACAGAAAGCGGTTCTACAGAAGTGGATGAGAGACCGGATTTTGTGTATGTGCCGGAATATTTTAGCTGGGACGTAGAACAGCCGGAGAATGGTTACATCAATACCTATGGTGTGATGAATGGTTACATGCTGGGTATGATGCGTACTTATGATAATGAAACAGGTACATCTGTTCAGGAATTTTTAAGATACAGTCTGGCAGATAATACACTTGTAAAGATTCCATATACTTCTGAGAATACCAATGAGCACGTGAATACGATTACCTTACAGCCGGATGGCAGTATCGTGGCCTGCGCAGAGGAGTATATCTGGGATGAAAAAACAGAGACAGGTGCATCTCATTACAGAATAGTTAATCTGGATGAAGACGGTGCAGTAACCGGTGCTATCGATTTAGATGAGATTTGTAAGGAATTGGAAGACAAATATGACTATTTGTATATCCAAAACATTGCGGTAGATGCGGAGGGTGTCATTTATCTGACCTTTGAGCAGGAGGTTGTTGCGGTAAATCCGGATGGAACCAAGGGCTTTAATATAGAGACCGGCAGCTGGATTCAGGGTATGGGTAATATGCCGGATGGCAGCGTTTATGTTTTTTATTATTCCAACGAAGGTAAAAATGTCCTTGCTGTTATTGACAAAGAGGCTAAGGGCTTTGGTGCTACCTATGAATTGGGCAACAGTAATCCAAACGGGTTCTATAGTATTGTAGAAGGCAATGTTATGTACTACAGCGATAGTTCGGCGGTACATAAGCTTGATTTGGAGACAGGTGCTAATGAAGTCTTATTTGACTGGTTGAGTGCAGATATTAACGGTCAGTATGTACAGGGTGTTCATTATGTGGATGAAAATACAATTATGGCATACTATCGTGATTGGAGCACGGACGAGGAGAGCTTCGTAAAGGTAGTAAAAACGGATGCAAGCCTGGTGCCTGTAAAGGAAATTCTGACCATGGCGGCTTTGATGTCTGACAGCGAAATTCAGCAGGATGTGGTTGCTTTTAATAAGGCAAGTGATACGCATCGTATTGAGTTAAGGACTTATCTGAATCTCAGCAGCATGACATCATCTGATTATGAGAATTACGAGCAGTATATCAGTGATGCTCAGAAACGTATGCTTAACGATATTACCGGCAAAAATCCACCGGATATTATAGTAGCTACCGAGGGTTATATTAATAAGGATGTGCTTGTGGAAAAGGGCATTTTAGAGGAGCTGACACCGTACCTGGAGCAGGCAGGCTACCAGGTAGAGGATTTTGTGCAAGGTGTGGTAAACAGTTATGCTGTTGATGGTAAGCTTTATATGCTGCCAAGTCGTTTTACGGCGTCAACACTTATGGCAGACAGTGCAATCGTGGGAGATAAAGCCGGCTGGACGCTTAAAGAGGCTCTTGAGATATTAAAAAATCTGCCGGAGGGTGTTTCCTATGCAACATATACAACGCCACAGTCCTTCGTACAGCAGTGTCTGATGTATGGTTATTCTATGTTTGTGGATGAACAGAAGGGGACTTGTAATTTTGATTCTGATGAGTTCAAGGCAGTGCTTGAAATGGCAAAGACCTTTCCTAAGGAGTATATTCATGATGAAGATGCAATGAGTCCGCCGCTTAGAGTACAGAATGGTGAGATTTTAACCTGGGATATGAGTATTTACAATCTGCAGGAAATTCAGATGGCATTAGCAGTTTTTGGAGATAAGAAACCAACCTTTATCGGATATCCCGGTGTGGCAGGTAATGGTGCTTTGATTCAGGGCACCGGTGGTAATTACGCTATTTGTACCAAGTCTGAATACAAGGATGTGGCAGCAGACTTTATTATTGATATTATTACTGAGCCTTATGATCCGGAGGACTATAGCAGCTGGGGATTACCGGTTTTACAGGCGGATTTGGAAAGTTATATTGACAGCGAGCTTGAAATAGAATATCTTAAAGATGAAAAGGGTGAGCTGATTCTGGATGAAGAGGGTAATCCAATTCCGGAAAAGGGCTATGGCGGAGTTGGTTATGGTGATTGGGAGTACACTTACAGACCATGCACCAGAGAAGAAGCTGATATTATGTTGGAGATTATAAATGGAGCATGCGCTACGAATGGCAGCTTTAATACTGCGATTTACAGTCTGATTATGGAGGATGTGGAAGCCTATCTGAGTGACCAGAAGAGTGTAGATGACGTGGCAGCTCTTATTCAGAACCGCGTCAGCTTATATTTAATGGAGAATAGTTAAAGAGCGAAGCTTTTTTGAGTGAAAATGAGTCTAATATTCAAAATGATATTAGACTATTTTCGCTATATAAAATCAAAAGGAAAGGAAGGTGGGCAAAATGAAGAGGCTGAAGATAGATCGGAAATACAAGCATTGGGCCGGTAAACGAGGCAGGCATGAAAAGCACAATAAGCGTGTTTCCGCTTTGTTTCTGGCTCCCAGCTTTTTGGGGGTAATGGCCTTTTTTATCTTGCCGTTTATAGTAGTTATCGCCTATTCGTTAGCGGACAATCCCATCAATATGGCGTTTACGGGGCTTGATAATTTTGTAAGGGTAATAGGGAATGGTGCCTTTAAGAAAGCAGTAGCGAATACCCTGACATTTTCAGTAATTGCAGTTCCCTTAGCAGTAGTACTGTCGCTGGTACTGGCTATTGTATTGGAGTGGAAAATACCCTTCCGAAGCCAGTTCAGGACCTTTTTCTTAAGTCCAATGATGGTTCCGGTGGCCAGTATTGTGTTAATCTGGCAGGTGCTTTTTCACTATAACGGTGCGGTAAATGAGTGGCTTGGTGCATTTGGCATGGACAAAATCGACTGGTTGAAATCAGACAAGGCATATATTGTGGTTGTAGTACTTTTCTTATGGAAGAATTTGGGCTACAACATGATATTGTTTATGGCAGCACTATCCAATATTCCGGAGGATTTAGTTGAGGTGGCCAGACTGGAAAATGCCAATAAGTGGCAGATATTCTGGCACATTAAGCTTAGATTTATGTCCTCAACTATATTGTTTGTCACAATTATGTCATTGATTAATTCTTTTAAGGTATTTAGAGAGATATATCTTTTGACCGGTGACTATCCGGTAGATACTATTTATATGCTGCAGCATTATATGAATAATATGTTCGGCAGACTGGATTATCAGAATTTGTCCGCAGCAGCAGTACTGATGAGTATCTTTATGATTATTATCATCGGTATCATGTTTACCATTGAAAATTATTATGGAAGGGATGTGGAAGGCTGATGAAAAAACAGAAAATACATACCATTTCCAAAGCCAAAAAACGTGATAAACGTATCCGTTTTGTGCGGTTGTCCCTTGCATTTATCATAGCAGCTGTATTTGCGGTATTGTTTTTGACACCTATTGTACTTACCATAACCAATTCTTTTATGGCCGAGTCGGAGATAAATGCCAACTATGGTCAGATTTTTGCCAAAAATGAAAGCGGTGGTAAGGTTTATATTTCTGAGAAGATTAATTTAAAATTTATACCGGATATGGTATCCTTTACCCAGTATGCTACTGTGTTATTAAAGAGTCCTGAATATTTATTGAAATTTTGGAATTCTGTAATTTTGGTAGTGCCTATTGTGGGTTTTCAGCTTTTGGTGGCGGCACTTGCAGCCTATGGCTTTAGCAGGTACAGGGGGAAGCTTAGAGAAATTATCTTCTTTGCATATATCATTTTAATGCTGATGCCTTATCAGGTTACTTTGGTGCCAAACTATCTGGTCAGTGACTGGTTAAATCTCTTAGATACCAGATGGGCTATTTGGCTGCCCGGTATCTTTTCACCTTTTGCAGTTTTCCTGCTGACCAAATATATGAGGCGAATACCTTTTGGTGTCATTGAAGCGGCGGAGATTGACGGTGCCGGTGAGCTGCAGATATTTACTTCTATCAGTATGCCGTTGTGTAAGAGTGCACTTTGCTCTGCAGCCATACTGTTATTTATAGATTATTGGAATATGGTAGAGCAGCCATTGATTTTATTGGGTGATACTGAGATGCACCCGCTTAGTGTATTCTTAAGCAAGATTAATACCGGAGAGCTGGGACTGGCCTTTGCGGTTGCCACCATTTATATGGTGCCAAGCTTATTGGTATTCTTGTATGGTGAGGATTATCTGGTAGAAGGTATTACCTACCAGGGCGGTATCAAGGGTTAATAGCATCTGTTCAATACTTGAACAGTTACGGTTAATCACTATAGAAAGACGAGGAATTATATATGAACGATCAAACAAGAAAGAAAAGAGACTGGATTAAAAATGCAGCAATTGTCTTTTTGGCAGTAATGCTGGTATTAACTTTCTTTTCTAATACAATTATGAATCATTCTTTGCCGGAGGTATCTGCACAGTATGTTACCAGCGGCAGCATTCAGGCCAAGGTAAGAGGCAGTGGCACTATTACGGCAGGTGACCCATATATGGTAAAGGCAGAGTCTACCAGAGATATTGCCAGTGTTTTGGTCAGAAATGGTGACCATGTAGAGAAGGGCGATGTGTTGATTTATCTGGAGGAAGGTGACAGTACGGAGTTAAAAGAGGCTCAGAAGACATTAGAGCAGCTGTTGGACAGTTATCGTAAAAGCGCACTGGCAGCAGAGATTGATCCTGTAACTACCAACAAAATTTTGAGTGGCCAATTTACGGATTTTAATACATATAAGAGTCAGATTGATGCTTTAAAGAATGAAATCAAGGCTTTAGAGGATCACATTGCGCTGTATGTGGCAGAAATCAAAAATGTAGAAGAGCACAAGGCCAATGCGGAGAAGGAAGGAAGCGCGGATTCTATCGTAAAGCGTCAGGAGTATGAGGCAAGTATGGCGAATAGACAGCAGGCAGAGGTCGGTTTAGAAAATGCCGGCAAGGCAGCAGAGGTGGCTGTGTATGATGCAGAGAATAAGCTTGACGTGGCAAAGACGGTAGAGGGAGCAAATGCAAAGCTGTCCGAAGCAAATCAAAAGGTTACTGGGGCACTGGCAGCAGTTAATAGCATTACAAGCGGCGATGTATATAAGCAGGCAGAGGCAATGCGTAGAGGCTATGAAACTGCTCTTGAGACTGCAAAGGCAAATCTGGAAAGTGCTACGGCTGCAGGTGATGAAGCAGCAAAGGCAGCGGCACAGCAGGCTTGGACAGATGCACAGACAGCATTGACAAATCATATGAACAATCCGGTTTATGGTGACCTTAGTAAAGCACAGGGGGATTTAGAGGCGGCTCAGAAGGAACAGGCAAAATATCAGGCAGTTGCAGATGCTTCTGTTACACTGGAAAATGCCAAGGCAGCAGAGAAGACCGCTTTAAATGCTTATGAAATAGCAGGTCCGGATCGCTCCGGTGCAATTGCACAGTATAATGAGGTTATTCGAATTAATCAGGAATACGTAAATGAGCAGAACGGAATATTGTCTGAAAAGCAGAGTGCTTTAAATGCGTTATTGACCCAGATGTCACAGGAAAGTGCTCTTTCCGCACAGTTAGCACAGATTAATGAGCAAAAAGCACTGATTGCCAAGCTAAACGGAGGTTCTGAGGAAGCGAGTATTATAGCACCTGTTTCCGGCACGGTGCAGGATTTATATTTAACAGCAGGGGAAAGTACCACTGCAGGCAATGCGGTTGCTACGATTTTGCCGGATGGTAAGGGCTTTACCATGGAAGTAACCGTGACAAAGGAGCAGGCACAGAGATTAAGTGTGGGTGATATCGCAGATATTCAGAATTCCTGGTATTATTCCAATGTAACAGCTGTATTAAAGCAGATTAAGGCAGACAGAAGCAATCCTCAGGCCAACAAGGTTTTAGTATTTACGGTAGAGGGTGACGTCAGTGATGGACAGAATTTAAATATTTCTATCGGTCAAAAGAGTGCAAATTATGATTACATCGTGCCAAACAGTGCTATTCGTGAGGACAACAATGGTAAATTTATTTTAATTGTATCTCAAAAGAGTTCTCCTTTAGGTAATCGTTATTACGCAGAGCGTGTGGATGTAGAGGTGCTTGGCAGTGATGACACCCAGTCTGCTGTAAAGGGTGCGCTGTATGGCTACGAATTTGTAATTACAACTTCTACAAAGCCGGTTGAGGCAGGACAGCTTATCCGTTTGCCGGATTAAGGAGAGGCATATGAAGCGTATTTCGTTTAGATTGTCCAAAAGACAATGGATTTTACTTTTTACATGCCTTGTAAGTGCTTTGCTGGCATTGGGGCTGCATATATTATCCGGGGTGCTGAAGGAGGCGTTGCCTCATGAACAGGTAGCTGCTCTGTGGGATAATGAAGGAGATACTGCACATGTCAGCATCTATTTTTCTGAGGCGGAAAAGTATGGTCTCAGGAATAGTCTGGAGGGTACTGAGTATCAGATGGAACTTTGGTATCATCAGATTTTATCTGAGTTAGAAACAGCGTCTATTACTACGGAGACGGAGAATCCTACAGCCAGACTGGCAGTGTATGGTTATAGTGCGGCCGGCACTATCAGTGCAAAGACAGAGCATGGAAATGCCACAGTCAAAGCATACGGTGTAGGTGGGGATTTCTTTCAGTTCCATCCGTTAAAGCTTTTGTACGGTGGATACTTTAGTGAAAGTGATTTGATGCAGGATCGTGTTATTCTGGATACAGACACAGCATGGAAGCTTTTTGGCAGCAATGATGTAGTAGGCATGTTTATTATGATAGACGGCACACCGCATATGGTAGTGGGTGTCTACGAAAGAGAGTCCGGTTACTTAAATGATGCGGCAGGCAATGATGAAAGCTGCATTTTTGTATCTCACGCCACACTCTATGAGCATGGGCAGTATCACGGACTGGAAACGGTAGAATATTTGATTCCTAATCCGGTAACGGGTTTTGCACTGGGGCTGGTACAGAAGCAGTGTGATGGCATGGACGTGGCTGTTATGGAGCATCAGAATCGATTTGATTTTATGTCTTTGATTGAGATTATCAAGCAGACCGGAACCCGTTCCATGGGACTTAGCGGTATTACCTTCCCATATTGGGAAAATATAGCCAGAGGTTACGAGGATATTCTGGCAGGTATTTTACTGGTGGAGCTTTTTCTTTTGGCATATGCCATCATAGCCTTTGTGGGCTTTATATGGTATATATGGCTGCATCGCAAGTGGCGTGCTCGACAGGTCTTTGAAAATATCAAGGCTTTGGGATATGATCTCAGTGTTAAGCGGCATAGACAAAAAGAAGAAGCAAAACAAAAAAAGCATAACAAAATTTTAAGTTTTGATGAGGATTAAATTTAAAAGGAGGGGCTAGCGTATGAAGAAAAAATTATTAGCACTTATTTTGACGGTGGTTATGGTGGTTTCTATGGCAGCTTGTGGTGACCAAAAGGTGGATAATTCGGCTAAAAATGCTGCCAGCAAGGAAGGGGTATTTGATACCAACGATTTGGCAGATTTCTCAGAAATTTTTGAGGGCAATGACTATAATATCAGCCAGGCCAAGGCTGTGGGTGACAAGGTTTACCTGATTGCAGATGTTTATATGGACAATGGTTATCAGATTTGCTATGTGGCAGCAGATTATGAAGGGAATATAGTCGGCAGTCATGTGATTTACGAGCAAATCTGGGAGAACTATGATGTGCCTGTAGAAGAAGCAGTTCCGCTGGCTGTGGAGAAGGCAGCGTTAGCAGTGGCTGCAGGAGCTACTATAGAGGTAGTCGAGGAAGAGGATGTATGGCACAATATTTACGGATACCAGATTTTGAATGATGGCAAACTGGCATATATCGATGGCTTTGAGAAGTACAATCAGGAAACCGAGGTTTATGAGTCTACGTTGTATGTTATTTTGTGCGATGAAAATGGTGAAGAGCTTGCAAAAACCAATATCAGTGAGCTGACGAAGGAAGACACATATATTTATGTAAATACAATGATCGAGTCAGAAGCGGACACACTTTATCTGCTTTGCAATGAAATTATATTTGAAATTGACAAAACTGGTGGAGTAGTAGGACAGTACGAGGCTACCGACGTAACAAGAGACCTGTATAACGTTGCCTTTTATAAGAATGGTCAGCCGGTATTTGCTACTTGGAACGAAGATTATACCAAGCAGTCTTACGCCATAATAGACCTTCGCAAGGGCGAAATTATCGAAGAGGTAGCAGTAATGGATACCTTGTCGAATTATACCATTTATGATGGTACGAACAGTGGTTATGAAATGATTCTGGCAAACAGTACCGGTATTTATGGATATAATCTGGGAGACACAGAGCCAAAGCTTATTATGGATTATATTAACAGTAATTTGGCTACCGGAAGAGTGCGTAACATCTGTTTTCAGGATAGTGAGCATTTTATTGCTATTTATAATGATATTGTAGAGTATGAAAATCATATAGCTGTTTTTGCTAAGGTGGCACCTGAAAATGTTCCGGACAGAGAGGTGCTTACCATGGCTACTTACGGAACCGATACGGAAACGAAAATAGCGGTTATAGAGTATAATAGAAAAAGTGACAAGTATAAGATACTGGTGGAGGACTATTCCCAATACGGAACAAATGAAGATTGGCAGGCGGGGATTACCAAGTTAAATAATGAGATTATTTCCGGGAATATTCCTGATATTATCAATTGTTCTACAGAGCTTCCATTAGAAAATTATGCTTCCAAAGGCATTCTGGTTGATTTCTATGAGCTTATGGATAATGACAAGACTATTAATCGTGCAGATTATGCGGAAAATGTATTTAAGGCATATGAAATAAACGATAAGCTTTATGAGCTTCCGACAAAGTTCTATGCATGGACGGTTCTGGGTAAGACCAGTATCTTTGGTGAGGATACCAGTTTGACATGGGATGAGCTGGCTGCTGTTCAGGCAAAGTATCCGGAAGCACAGGTGTTTTCTGAAATGACCAAGATTAATGCATTAAATAACGCCATGACCTTCAGCTATTCTGAGCTGGTGGATGAGGCAACCGGAGAGTGTCATTTTAATACAGATACGTTTAAAGATATTTTAGTGTATGCCAATTCTTTTCCGGCAGAAATTAATTGGGATGAGCTTTATAGTGATGATGATTACTGGTTGACCTATCAGAGTCAGTATATTGAGGACAGAACCCTGTTATGTCAGACTACTATTTACTCTATCTATGAGGCATGGTCTGGCGGTTTCAGAAACTTTACCGAAGAAGTTACACCTGTAGGTTTCCCGAATGATAATGGACAAGGGAGCGTACTTAGTGCAATAGAGTCTTATGCAATTTCCGCTAAAAGTGCCAATATCGAAGGCGCATGGGATTTTGTAAAAAGCTTTATAAGCAGAGATGCCCAGATGCCGGAAGAGGACGCGGATGTGTTTTATATTTACGGACTTCCTATTTTAAAGGAGGCCTTGGAAGCGCAGGCCATGACCATTACTACAAAGCCTTATTGGATTGATGAAAATGGTGAAAAGGTTGAGTATAATAATTCTGTTTGGATTGGGGAACAGGAGATTCCAATGGAGCCTGCAACCAAGGAAGAAGCACAGAAGTGGCTTGATTTTATCTTAAGCATCGACAAAAAGGGCGGTTATGATTATCAAAAGGCTATGGAAATTATTTCTGAGGATGTAGAGGGTTACTTTAGCGGAGATAGGACTGTAGACGATGTTGCTAGCGTTATTCAGTCCAGAATGGATATCTTTATCAATGAAAGCAGATAACTTGAGTTTCCGCAAACTGTAATTTAAAAATGGATGTGTTTATCCAAAGTACCAATCTACTGTTCTTTTTGAGTGCCTGTGGATGACAGTTCATCGAATAGAGGCACTTTAATAAGCCCCACCCGGGGCTTTGACCCACCG
>JAFXDD010000024.1 GCA_017516285.1 Lachnospiraceae bacterium | reverse complement strand
GTTTGTATGTCTGCGGCCATCGTAGTATTACAGAAAAGGAAGGTATCACACGCTCGTTTATGGGGTCATTGAAAGGCGCCGGTCCTTAGCGAGACGAGGCATGAATGCCGAAGTCGAGCTTAGTACCGTTGCAGCCTTTCGCCCGGTGGGAACGTCCCCAAAAATGAGCGTGTGATACCTTCCTTTATTGAGAAACTGGGGTGGCCGCACCCCTACAAATCGGAATTTACCCAACATAGCCATACATTACGATATAGTGGCACATGCTTCCACCCATAACAAACAGGTGAAACACTTCATGACTTCCAAAGGATTTATGTTTCGCATTGAAAATCGGGAGCTTCAGTGCATAAATAACGCCGCCTGCCGTGTATAAGATACCGCCAATCAAGAGCCAGATAAAGGCTGGGCGGGACAGACTCTTAACAATGTTACTCATGCCCAGAATGCATACCCAGCCCATAGCAATATATATAAGGCTGGAAAACCACTTAGGACAGGTTACCCAGAATGCCTTGACCAAGATACTGATAATGGCCATGAGCCACACAATTGTAAGTAATATCGGTCCTATGCCGTCCTTTAGGGTAATCAGACAAATCGGCGTATAGGTGCCCGCAATAAGCACGGGTATCATCATATGATCAATCTTTTTCAGGATGATATATAGTCTGTCTCCTATACCAAAGGCATGGTAGGTAGCACTGGCCGCATACAATAAAACCATGCTTAGCATAAATACTGCCATAGCATAAACCTGCATCATATCACCACTGAATGCTGCTTTTACCAGAAGAGGTGCTGTTGCAAATAATGCCAAAAGTATACCTATAAAATGTGTTAATGCACTCCATGGATCTTTAATCTTAATATTCATAAATACTCTCCTCCATAATTCTCAAAAGCGAATAGCTTTCGCAATGCCAGTTGATGTAGTTTTTAATACTACATGTTGCAATAATTATATCACTTGTATTTATATTATGCAACAGAATTAGAAAAATATTTATAAATTTAAACGCTAAAATTTTTAATAATCACTGTCACTCTCCGTGCCTGACAATATGGCAATGGTAGCACTGGCTCCGATACGGCTGGCTCCGGCTTCTACCATAGCGGCTGCTCCTTTATAATCACGCACGCCTCCACTGGCCTTGACACCAATATCAGCTCCTACTGTTCTTCGCATCAGGACAATGTCCTCTGTGGTAGCTCCTCCTGTAGAGAAGCCTGTAGAGGTCTTTACAAAGTCTGCTCCGCCTTTCACGCTAAGCTCACAAGCTTTTACGATTTCTTCCTTTGTAAGCAGACATGTTTCCAAAATCACCTTTAACAAAGCATTTCCACAGGCATCCTTTACAGCCTTAATATCTGCTAAAACTACGTCATATTTACCATCCTTTAATGCTGCTACGTTCAGTACCATATCGATTTCCTGTGCACCATCTGCCACGGCACACTGAGTTTCCAGTGCCTTGGCCCTGGTACTCATCTGACCAAGCGGAAAACCCACAACGGTACAAACCTTTACATCTGTGCCCTTTAGCTTTTCTGCCACAAAAGCGGTGTAATATGTATTTACACATACGCTCATAAAGCCGTGTTCAATGGCTTCTGCACATATTTTGGCAACTGCCTCTTCTGTAGCATCTGCCTTCAAAATAGTATGATCAAATAATTTTGGTGATAACATTTTTTAAACCTTCTCTTTCCTCTTTACTGATAAATGCTGCGTCTGCAGCATTTAAAAACAATGTAAGTTCCTCTTCGCGGGTCAAGCCAAGCGTTTCACGCACAAGTTGTATTTCCTTTGCAATGGTAGTCTGGCTCACCGTGCGATTGTCTGTATTTATAGTTACCCGAAGACCCTTGTCCAAAAAAGACTTGATAGGATGGCTTTTAATGGATGCCACTGCTTTTGTCTGTACATTACTGGAGGGACAGCACTCTAATGTAATTTGCGTCTCCATAAGCTCTGTTATCAAAGACGCATCCTCTGCTGCCCGTACACCATGCCCAAGTCGCTTAGCACCGAAACGAAGTGCCGCATGAATACTTTCAGGGCCATCTGCTTCCCCGGCATGTATGGTACAAGGAACTCCAAGCTCTGCGGCATAAGCAAATAAGCTCTCAAAGTTATCCGTTTTAAAAAGTGCCTCAGCACCGGCCAAATCGCAGGCACAAACGCCCTTTCCGAGATATTTGGCAGCCAGTGTAATGGTTTCGTGATTGGCCTCATCATTATCATCTCCCCGCATACAGCATAATATTAGCTGCACCCCAAAAGGCAGTTTCTTAGAGCTCTCCACACCGGCTATGGCAGCCCGAACCACCTCCTCTTGGGTCAGTCCCTTTCTCAAATGTAATTGCGGTGCAAAACGAATTTCCGCATACAGCATATTTTCGTCCGCCAGTTCCGCAATAAGAGCTTCCATAGCTTCTTTAATCCCTTCCGCTGTTTGCAGTACCCGTAAGGGAACATCAAATTTTTCTAAATATTCGTTTAAACTGCCACATTCTTCAGGACATACCATCAGACTTTTAAGCTCATCCATAGAAGCTGCCGGCAGCTCTATGCCCTGTTTCCCGGCCTGTTCCCAAACAGTTTTGACGGGCAGGGAACCATCAAAATGTAAATGCAAATCAATCATAATAACCTCATTCCAAATTCTTTGGTCCAAAACCAAAAGGCTGCATATCCTTCAAGGTAAACACCTGATAATCTGTAGGCCCGGTACCAAGGATAATCCGAAAGTCTTCGTAATCACAAAATTCCATCATCACTTGCCTGCAAACGCCACAAGGTGCGGTAACCTTTAGCGTTCCGTCCTCCGGACCTGCTGCAATTGCAATAGCTTCAAATTCCACCTCTCCTTCGCTGACTGCTTTAAAAAATGCAGTTCTTTCCGCACAATTAGAAGGGGTAAAACCGGCATTTTCAATATTACACCCTCGATAAATTCTGCCGGATTTGGTAAGTAATGCCGCTCCCACTTTAAAGTGAGAATACGGCGCATATGCATTTTCTCTGGCCAAAATTGCCTCGTTCATTAATTTCTTTTCCATAAAGTATTTCCTTTTATAATTATTCCGTTTTCGTATATGGCTTACCATTGGCTGCCGGAACATGACTCCTTCCCACAAATATAACCAATGCAATAATTGTTACAACATAGGGTATCATGGAAATCAGGTTGGGCGATATGCCAATGTCAGGGTTCGTACTGACCAAGGTTTTAAGCCCATTGCAAAAGCCAAACAGCAGGCATGCTAACATGGTACCCTGAGGTGTAAATTTACCGAAAATAACTGCAGCAATGGCTATAAAGCCTTGTCCCACAATCAAGTAAGGTCTAAATTGATTTACCGTAGCCAACGTAATATAGGCTCCACCCAGACCTGCAAGAAATCCGGAAAGCACAACGCAGATATATCTGGTGCGATACACATGAACACCTAAGGTATCACAGGCCTTGGGATGCTCTCCTACTGCCCGAAGCCGCATACCGAATTTGGTTTTGTAAAAAACAAACCATACAACTGCCACTAACACAAAGCAAATATATGCTGCAACATAAGTGTTTAATACATTATACCAGAAGCTTCCTACAGGGAAAACTCCCTCAAACAGCTTTGGCAGCTTGGCAGATGTATCAATGGGTGGCGTATCAGAGGCATTTTCAAACATAGCTCTGCAGATAAATATAACAAGCCCCGGTGCCAGAAAGTTAATAGCGGTACCTGAAATGGTCTGATCCGCACCGCAGCTGATACATGCAAAGGCATGCAAGAGCGCTACAAGACCACCCATAGCTCCGGCTATGAAAAAAGCCACCCAGCCATTTCCGGTATAAAGTGCCGCCACAGAGCCCGTAAAAGCTCCCACAGTCATCATCCCTTCTATACCAATGTTTATAACTCCACAGCTTTCAGAAAAACAGGAACCTAAGGCTGCATACAATAAGGGAGGGGTAGCTATCAAGGTCGCATGAATGATTAAGCCCAAATCAGAAAAAATTCCATCCATTTTATTTACCTCCCCTTTTTCTGCTAAACAAACGTCTGAAAACATGTGCCATTGCAATAAATAATACAATGACACCCATAATAATGTCAACCACCTCACCGGGTGCCCGGATTAAAGTAAGCTTGGTACCTCCATATTTCATCATACCATAGAATAACCCAGAAAAAATACATCCAATGGGATGTGCCGAAGCAATCAATGCTACCGTAATTCCTTCAAATCCATATCCCTCCTGGCCTGCAAATTGGCTGATACGTAAGCTCATCCCACAAAGCTGCACCATACCACCAAGCCCTGCCAATGCCCCGGAAATGGCCATTGCCTTCATCACTGCCACGCCGGAAGGAATGCCTCCGTACTCTGCCGCATTTTTGTTAAAACCTACCGCTCGAAGTTCAAAACCCAGAGTCGTCTTGGAAATCACAAACCAGATAATCACAGCTGCCACAACCGCGATGACAATGCCCCAGTTTGTTTTTTTACAATTGGTAAGAGCTATCACAAAATCAGGGCATATAATAGAAGCCGAAGATGCAATATTCTTCGTAGCCTCTGCGCTTCCTTCACTGTGTAAGGCTTTTGTATTTACCAGATAATTGCTCAGATAATATGCAATCCAGTTAAACATAATATAGGAAAGCACCTCATTAATACCCTTTTTTACTTTTAAAACTGCTACGATAAAGCCCCACAGTGCACCTGCAAGCATAGCCGCCAGTGCGCAGACCACAGCATGAACAACAGGGGGAAGCTCCAAGAAAATACCTGCTATAGCTGCAGCCATGGAGCCTATTACAAATTGTCCTTCCGCTCCGATATTAAATACCCCTGTTTTAAAAGAAAAAGCTACGGATAACCCTGTTAAAATAAGGGGCGAAGCATACACCATGCTCCAGACCAGATATTTAGGTCTACTAAAAATTCCCTTAAACAGTCTGCCGTAAGCAGCCACAGGGCTAATACCTATAAAAGCCAATAATATTGCACCAACTGCAAATCCGGTCACCACAGCAAGCAAGGTGTAGAAAACACTGTTTGTCTTAAGCATCCTTAAAAGCTTTTCCTTATTCATGTGCAATACCTCCTGCCATCAGTAAGCCAAGCTTTTCCTCGTCTATATCATTGCCTGATACGCTTCCAGTAATTCTGCCCTCAAAAATCACTTCTATTCTGTCCGAAAGACTAAGCACTTCCTCTAATTCGAAAGAAATGAGCAACACTGCTTTGCCTTTGTTCCTCTGATCTACCAAATATTTGTGTACAAATTCAATAGCCCCCACATCCAGACCACGGGTAGGATTTACTGCAATTAGTAAGTCGCTGTCGTTTGTTACCTCTCTGGCAATAATGATTTTCTGCTGATTACCGCCTGACAAGGTGCCTGCCGCCCTATCCAGACAGCCACGGGGTCTGATATCAAATTTTTCTATCAATTCTCGGGCATGCTTTCTCATGGCCTTTTTGTTAAGGATACCATTCTTTGAAAATGGTGCCTTTTTGTAATTTTGCAGAACCAGATTCTCTGCAACAGAAAATTCTAAAACAAGACCGTGCTTCTGACGGTCAGCCGGAATAGAAGTAATTCCTAACTCAAATGCTTTCCTGGGTGTTATATTATAAGCATTTCTGTCATTGATAATCACTCGGCCTTTCGTTGCCTTACGCAGGCCGGTTAATATTTCTACAAGCTCATTCTGGCCGTTGCCGTCCACACCTGCAATTCCCACAATTTCACCGGCTCGCACCTGAATAGTAAATCCCTTTAAAACTTCCGTATCCCGATAGTCCTTTCCATGTAAGTCCTGTACTTCCAAAACTACCCGGCCCGGCGTCATATCCTTTTTTTCTACCTGAAGAGTCACGTCCCTTCCAACCATTTTGGCTGCAAGCACATTTTCATCTACGTTTTTTACCTCTACTGTGTCAATATGTTTACCTGCACGTATAATTGTACACCTGTCAGCACAGGAAAGAATTTCTTTTAGCTTATGTGTAATTAAAATAACAGCCTTGCCGTCACGTGTCAGATTGCGGATAATCTCTATCAGCTCCGCAATCTCCTGCGGTGTCAAAGAAGCAGTAGGCTCGTCCAATATCAATATATCAGCTCCCCGGTAAAGAACCTTCAAAATCTCCACCCTCTGCTGCATACCCACGGATATATCTTCAATTCTGGCCTCCGGGTCTATGCACATATTGTAACGCTTAGAAAGCGCTAAAACCTTTTCCTTCGCTGTCTTTAAATCCACCCTAAGTCCTTTTACCGGCTCCATGCCCAGAATAATATTTTCTGTAACCGTAAATGGCTGCACCTGCATAAAATGCTGGTGCACCATGCCGATACCAAGGCGTATGGCCGTACCGACTCCATCCATGACCACTTTTTTGCCATGAATATATAGTTCTCCCTCAGTAGGCTTATATAAGCCATAAAGGATATTCATAAGGGTGCTTTTACCTGCTCCGTTTTCGCCCAAAACAGCATGTACCTCGCCCTTTTTTACGAACAGACTTACATGGTCATTGGCTGTAAAATCACCGAATTTTTTAACAATATTTCTCATTTCCACTGCATAAGCAGTGGGCTTTTCTACCTTCTCCTCCACCGGAATTCTCCTTCCCCAATCACACACGCGCATCAATCCAAGGTATAAATATTACCATATTTTGCTTCAAAATCAGCCTGATTGTCCGGCACAATAATATTACCGGATAAAATTCCTGCCTTTACTTCTTCCACAGCTCTTTTTATATCCTCAGACAACAAATCAGAAGTAACATAATCCACACCCTCAGAGTCAAGGTCATACCAAATGATACCTCCTTGATACCGGTTCTCTGCCACGCTTTTTGCCACCTCGTAGCTGGCCGTATCCACCCGCTTTAATGCAGATGTAATGATATTGGCAGGAGCCAGCTTACTCTGGTCAGAATCTGCACCGATAGCCATGATATTTGCCTCCTTACAGGCCTCTATCATGCCTAAGCCTGTACCACCTGCGGCATGAAACAGCACATCTGCTCCGTTTGTAATCATAGAAGTAGCAATAGACCTGCCCTGTGAAGGATCCGTAAAAGCATTTGCATTTGCCATCTGAATTCTTGCTGTGGGATTCGCATCTGTAACTCCTGCAGCAAAGCCATAACCAAATCGGTTCATAAGCCCCGTAGACATACCCAGTACAAAGCCCACGTTATTAGAAACCGTAGCAAGCCCTGCTACATAGCCAACCAGATACGCTGCCTGCTCCTGCCTGAACATCAGACAGGCTACATTAGGCAAGTCAGCATTGGTACTATCATCAATAATCGCAAATTTCCGGTCCGGATTATCTATTGCTGCTTCTCTGATAGCACTTGCCAACATATAACCCACACCAATAATTAAATCAAATTCCTCATCCAGAAAGGTTTCAATATTTGTTTCATAATCTGCATCCGTTTTGGACTCCAGATAATTTATTTCAATTCCTAATTCTTTTTCTGCTTTTTCCAAGCCTGCCCAAGAGGTCTGGTTAAAGGAACCGTCGTTTATGCCTCCGGTATCTGTTACCATTCCCACTCTGATAATATCATCCTCCTCATCCCTCCCTCTACAGGCTGAATGAGAAAAAAGTATGAAAACTACTAAAACTAGGGAAATAAATTTTTTCAAAGACTGCTCCTCCCGGTTGTAAATGCATCATGATATAGCATCAGCAATGGCAATAATACTTGCTGTTACTATTCTGGAAAAGGTCTTCGCCACTCTTTCTGCAGTTTCCTGAACCTCTGCATGATCGAGAGGTTTTTTCTGAATACCTGCCGCCATATTGGTAATACAGGAAATACCGCAAATATGCATACCCATATGATTCGCTGCAATAGCCTCTACCGCTGTAGACATACCCACTGCATCTCCCCCCAGCACTCTGGCCATTCGTACCTCTGCCGGAGTTTCGTAGCTTGGACCTGTAAATTGCACATATACACCTTCTCTAAGGTTGATATCCATCTGATATGCTGTAGCCTTGATAATGTCTCTAAGTGCCTTGTCATAGGTATCACTCATATCATTAAAACGTGGTCCCAGCTCACTCATATTTTCTCCTATCAAAGGATTAGGCACCATGCAGATATGATCCTCAATTAACATCAAATCCCCCGCCTCAAAACCTTCATTCACGCCGCCGGCTGCATTGGTAAGGAATAATACCTCTGCTCCCATAAGCTTCATCAGACGAATCGGAAGTACTACATCTGTAATGGGATAACCCTCATAGAAATGCACTCGGCCCTGCATACATACTACAGGTACCTTCCCTACATAACCAAATATAAACTGTCCCTTGTGTCCCTGAACAGTAGACTGCGGAAACTCCTCAATCTCCCCATAAGGAATGGTAGTTACAATATCCATGGTGTTACCATAATCTCCGAGACCCGAGCCCAGTATCAATGCAACCTTAGGTATGAAAGGAATTCGTTCCTTTATACTTTCAAAGCATCGCAGTAATTTTGTATATGGCTTATTCATAGCATTCTCCTTTACCCATTTTTTATTTACATTTTTTGAAAATTTATATGAATTCAAGCAGGGAATGACCGATTGTCCCCTCCGGCATAGCCACGTGGAAATTGTCTGCAATGGTAGCCCCTACCACTGCAAAGGTATCCTGCTCCGGCAATGCACCGCCTTCCACAAAAGACTTACTCCATGCCAGGAAAGGAACCTTTTCTCTGGTATGATCCGTGCCTGTATATGTGGGGTCATTGCCGTGATCCGCCGTAAGAATTAATAAATCATCCTCCTTTAAGACCTCCATCAGCTGTCCTAACTTCTCATCAAAGGCCTCGATTTCACGGGCATATCCTGCCACATCTCTTCTGTGCCCCCAGAGTGCATCAAAATCCACCAAATTTACAAAACAAAGTCCTTTAAAATCCACCCCTGCCATTTCAATGGTCTGCTCCATGCCATGCACACTGGACTTGGACTTATAAGCCTTTGTAATTCCTTCCTCGCAAAAAATATCAACAATTTTGCCAATACTGATTACCTCAAGCCCTGCATCCTTTAAAGCATTTAATGCGGTAGGACCATAGGGCTTCACCGCATAATCATGGCGATTACTGGTACGCTTAAATTCACCACGCTTTTTGCCTACATAGGGTCTTGCAATAACGCGACCCACCATCCACTCCTCCTTCATGCAAAGCTCTCTTGCAATTTCACAGCAGCGATACAAATTCTGAAGGTCAAAGGTCTCTTCATTACCACAAATCTGTAATACACTATCTGCAGAGGTATATACAATCATGGCACCGGTGTTGATTTCTTCTTCCCCCAGCTCTTCCAAAATTTCTGTGCCGCTGGCACTTTTGTTGCCAATAACACGCTTGCCGCAGCGCATTTCCAGTTCTGCAATTAACTCCGGCGGAAATCCGGTCTCTGTAAAGGTCTGAAAAGGCTTTGTAATATGAAGTCCCATCATTTCCCAATGTCCGGTCATAGTATCCTTACCATTACTCTTTTCCCTTAATTTACAAAATCTGGCCATAGGTACAGCTACAGGTGATACCTGCTTTAAAGGATGCAGATTGGCTAATCCCAGCCTTTGTAAATTCGGGATATGAAATTCCTGCACATTTTCGGAAATATGTCCCAGTGTATCCACATCTACATCTCCAAACCGGGCGCTGTCAGCCATAGCACCAACCCCAAGAGAATCCAGTACTATGGTAAAAATTCTCTTATATCGCTTCATACATTATGCTTCCTTATCTTCTTTTATTAAAATTTTAAGAGCCTCAATAGCCGTCTTTATGGCTATTTCCGTATCATGCACCTGTTCATTAGGAAGTCCCTTTTTCTCACGCTCCTGATTTGCCACCGCCAAAAAACAGCTGCCGGTCCGGACTCTTAAATACTGCCCTACAATAAACAGCGCTGCTGACTCCATCTCGCTTGCCTTACAACCCATACGAAGCCACGCCTCCCATTTCTGTAAAAGTTCATAACTTACCGGCATCTTTTCGGGATTGTGCTGACCATAAAAAGCATCCTTACACTGTACCACACCTGCATGATATCGAATACCCTGCTTTTTGCAGGCCCTTACCAGCGCATTGGTAACCTCTAAATCTGCTACAGCCGGAAATTCAATAGGAGCATACTCCTTAGAAGTACCCTCCATACGAATAGCTCCGGTAGCTACTACCACATCTCCGCCCTGTACTTCCAAATCCATGCCGCCGCAGGTACCTACACGAATAAAGGTATCTGCACCGCACTTAACCAGTTCCTCCATGGCTATGGAAGCACTTGGTCCGCCAATACCCGTACTGGTCACACTAACCTTAACTCCATCCAGCGTCCCCGTATAGGTAACATATTCTCTGCTGTCGGCTATAAGAACCGGATTGTCAAAATGAGCCGCTATTTTGGCGCATCTTTTAGGGTCTCCCGGCAGCAATACATACCTGCCAACCTCTCCTGTTTTCACACCAATATGATACTGCATTCCAGGTACCTGTGAATAATCTGCCATACCCTTACCTCCTAATATTCTGTGGAATTTTCATCAAACTCCTCGCTATATAATGGTTTTAATTCCTTTTCAATGACAGTAGGTGTAAGAAGCCAGCTTTCTTCAAACTGGTCCTTTTCATAAACAGTCATACCAAATAAAAGAATGCCTGTGGCCATCAACACCATAATACTTGCCAAAACGGCCGTTAATAAATTATGCTTCATCTGCTCTCCTTCCTACTTGTAAAGGCAATAAAACCGTAACGGTAGTTCCTTTATTTGGCGTACTTTCAAACTGCATGGTTCCTGCATGCTTTTTTACAATTAAGTCACATAAATTGAGTCCTATGCCGGCACCGCCGTTAGAACGACTTCCGGCCTTGTCCACTCTGTAAAAAGCATCTGTGATACGTTCCAGCTCATGTGGCTCCATACCAATACCCTCGTCCTTCACCTGTATACACACCTGTGCATCCTGCTTACTGATGTTCAGCCAGATGCGACAGCCGCTTTCACTGGCTCTGGCCGCATTTTCAATCAAATTACGCAGTAAGCATACTATCATAGCCCGGTCTCCTTCAAAGGATATCCCGGCTATATTTTTCTTTAGCTTCAGGCGCTTTTCCTGTAAAACACCGGATAACATATTGGATATGTCCTTGCCAATTCCTTCCGCATCAATCAACTCTGCGTTTATGGCATCCTCTCTGTAAATAGCCATGGTCAGAAGCTCCTGTCCCATATGAGACAAGCGCTTACTTTCAGACATAATATATTCCAGTGCATCATACAGCTCTTCCTCCGTATAAGGAGCCTTCTGTAAATACTCTGCATACCCGTAAATTGCTGTCAAAGGAGTGCGCATTTCGTGAGCCAAATCGTCAACCAGCTGCTGCTTGGTCTTACTTTCCCTCTGCAGCTGCGCCATTTGTGCTTCAATTTCTGCACCCATTTCGTTAAAGCTGCGAGTCAAATCGGAAATATCATCATGCCCCTCTATTTCAACCTGTTGCCATGGCTCTCCACGCTGCATCAACTTTACGCTTTCTGTAAGTCTCTGAAGCGGTGCCGTCATTTCATACAAAAGTAAATACAAAACTACGGCAAGTACACCGGAACAACATAAACTGATAATACCGAATACTAATTTTAAGGATGTCCACAAATTATAAAAATCATCCAGAGGCTTATAATAATACAACTGATAGCTTTCATAAGGAGCCTCCAAAAGCTCCAATACACGAATTTCAGGGTAACTGCCTGCATCATAAACCGCAACATCCTGCTGTCCCATTTGAAGCCAGGTTTTATCGCCTACATAATGAACCTCCAGAGTTGCGTTGGAATCCTTATCAGAAATATATTTTACATATGCTTCGCCAACCCTGTATACAATATTGTCATCCAGCTGTTCGTTAATCGGCCGCATTTCAATATCTTTTACAATGGTATGACTCAAAAGATGCACCTCATCAGACGCCTGATTGCGCAACATATCCATATTGTAGTTAAAAATCATACGTGCACCCATAAACAGGCCTACATTCAATACCGGCAAAAATAATAAAAGCGCCGTTATGTAAATTTTCTGCCAAATTCTCATACATTTGTCTCCAGTCGATAACCCAGCTTATAAAGCGTCTTAATCTGCTCCTCCCAGCCAAGCTTTTTACGCAGCTTCACAATGTGAACATCCACCGTTCGTGCATCTCCGTCAAAATCATAGCCCCATGCCATATTGAGCAGCTTGTCACGACTTAATGCAATATTGACATTACGGATTAACACCTCCAAAAGAGCCCACTCCTGCGGTGTCAGAACGACCTCCTGCCCTTCCCTCATAATCTTTTGGGATACCATATCCACTTCCGTTCCCGCCAGCGTGAAGGTAGTAGTGTCCTTTTTGTAACGCTTTAAAATCAGATTTACCCGTGCAATCAACTCCAGCATATCAAAAGGCTTTACTAAATAATCCTCTGCCCCACTGGTAAGCCCCTTAATTTTGTCCTGAATACCGTCCTTGGCTGTCACAAACATCACCGGAATATCATGAATCTCCTTAATCAAATCCATTCCTGACATATAAGGCAGCATAATATCCAAAATTACCAAATCCAAATCTGCTTTACTGTCCAATATCTCCAGTGCCCGTCTGCCATCAAAAGCCTGTACCACCTGATGCCCCTGCAGCACCAGATTCTGCTTCATCAATTGATTGATTGCTTTTTCATCTTCTACTATTAATATTTTTGCCATAAAAATTACCCCTAACAAAATACCTATACTTCTTTTGTACCATAATGACGTCGTCTTTTTGTTTTCACGTCCATTATAACACATACTATCAAAGAAGTGTTAGTATTTTGTTAGGGGTACTATATTTATTTATCGCATAACAATTCTTGCAACTGCCACATTATTTATTCCTGACTTGTTAATACAAAATCATCTAAAAATTTCTCAGGCATTACACCCTTCTTGATCTGGACATAATGATTTTCTCCGTTCTTTAGCTTCAAATGGATATCACAGCTGCAATAATCCGGTCCAAACATACTGTTCATATACGGAGTTTCCAAGGAAATCACCTTCATCAGGGCATTTATGTCGCTTTGCTTTGTAAATACAGCTTCGTAATAATACTCTAGCTCCTCCGCAGCTACTGTCTGCTTAAGCACTGCCTCCTCTGTATAGACGATGGTTTTTTCTGCACTGTTTGGATTTAATACAAGAGCCTCCTTATCCTTTTCCGTATTCTCCAAAGAAGCTTCCTCCAAACCAAAGTATACCTTTAGATTTTCGGCTTCCTTACCACCATAAATCAGGAACTGAATAAACTCAATATCCTTAGCAGTCGGCTTATCCAGTACACTATCATATCCATACTTTTCCAGTACCGCCTTTACACGCTCCATGCTTTCATAAATATCCAAGTGGAGATAGTAATAATAATCATCATGGCCTCTGAAAAATGCACTTGCCAACACCTCATCCTGCTGATAAATATACAGGTCCGGATTATCCAAAAGATCCTGATTATAAGCTGTCAAAAACTCACGAGCAGCCTCAGTCTTATCTACCACCCAATGTGCAGTCAGACTTTCAAACTCTGCATGTGCACCATATTTTTCATCTATCTCAACATGATCAATCAGACTTTGTGGAACAAGTACATTCGTCCTTATATAGCTCTCATCTCTTAAAATCGGAGCTACAAGCTCTTCATCCTCTTCCCAGACACGATACATTCTATAATAAGTCTTTCCACTTTTTTCCGTCACTCGCACATACGCAGTAGTAGATTCACCATTTATTGGATACTTTGTTTCCTTGCCTGCCATTTCCTCTAAAAAGGCATAAATTACATCACGGTCGGTATATTCCATATTGTTTATCCGGTCAGTAGTTGTATTGTTGTTGTCACCATAGGAATAATCGCTGCGGCTAAATCCAAAACGATTCATGTAAACACCCATGTTTACAATATCATCCTTATCAGGCAAATAGGAATCATATCCAATCCAGTCAAACATAAATACGAAACCAATCAAAATGGATGCCACAACTGTCACGGTCATCTGCAGCTTATGTGCAAAAAATGCTTTAAAATCCATGTGGAAAATAATATCCAAAATACCATATACTAACACTGCTGCCAAAACGGTACCAAAAATCATCCAGCCTATAGATTCCTCTCCGGTAATAAAATAGAACAATATCCAGCCTACCATACCTGCAAGACAGGTTACCAGTGTCTTAAAGACAATCTGCACTGCTTTGATTTTTATGCCCTGCTCTGCAAGCTCAGAAGGTCTTCTGTGGTAAATTACAAAGCCTGCAATCCACATGAGTACAATCATGAAAAGATTCATCACAAAAGGAACGGCCTGAATATCCTGAACAGTACGCATATAAAGCTGATAAATGGCTCCCGGTATCGGTGACGCCCAAATAACATTTGACAGATTTTCACCAAAGAAGCTATAGTAGGTACTAAAATAGGCTGATGCAAAAGCTTCTATCATGCCATAAAACGCTAAAATGACAAATCCGATAATGGTACCACTAATTAAGGTATTGATAATATTACCGCTAAGCATTACCGCTACAATTGCCAGATGATATATCAGCAAAAAGGCAACCAATAAATTACCAATGGTAGTCATTAGGGAACCCGCTGCAGACAGCCATGCTGCTCCATTACTAAGGAAAAAGGCTGCAAAAATTATACAAATCACTGCACCAACTAACATTGGCACAAACCAAATCAGAAACCCATCAATATAATGGACCAAAAACAGCTGCTTTCTGGTAATCGGTATACTGTGATATAAATCCACCATTTTCTTGGAAAATACGAAACGGAAACCGAAAATACCAACAATTAAAGCTCCTGCTACCAGAACAATGCCACAGGTTATCGTCAGATATTCGCAAAAAAATCCCCTTACAGCTTCCAGCTTGTATTCATCAATGCTCCAGGATGAGAACTCTGTCCAGTGCTCTACTCTGTCATCCCACTCCTGACGCATCAGAAGGAAAAACACCGGCATAGCCATAAAGCTTCCCAGACAGGACAACGCAATCATCCATATCCTGTGTCGCAAATCCTCTATCATTCCTTTATAAAATAAGGCTCTTGATGTCATATCCCTTCACCTCCGTTTCACTAATAAAGATTTCTTCCAAGGATAATGGTAATAATTCGTAGAAAATAGGATTGATTTCCAGCATAAAGCTGTCCACATCCTCTCTCTTACCACGAATGGTAATGGTGTAAAGTGCACCACGGCTTTCTACCTTCACCACTTCAAAGCGTTCTTTAATCTTTGGCAAGGTAGTCTCATCCTTGATAACAATCTGCATTTTGTGAATATTTATCTTCATATCTTCCATATCCTTGGCAAGTAAAATACCGCCCCTGTGAAGAAGTCCCACATATTCACAAATATCCTCCAACTCACGTAAATTGTGAGATGCAATAATCGGAGTAAGCCCCCGCTCCTCGATTTCCTTCACGAAAATACTTTTCACTGCCTGACGCATAACCGGGTCTAAACCGTCAAAGGTTTCATCGCAAAGCAGATACTTCGTTCCGGCACACACACCACAGATAACAGACAACTGCTTCTTCATACCTTTGGAAAAGGTATTGATTTTGCGGTTAATATCCAGATTAAAGGCATGCATCAGCTCCTTAAACTTCACACTGTCAAAGCCCTCATAATAAGTCTCGTAAAAATGCAGCATATCCTTTGGAGTGCCCGTCTTAAAAAAATACTGATCATCTGATATGTAAAAAATCTTTGCCTTTACCATTGGATTGTCATACACAGCTTCTCCATCAATCAACACCTCTCCGGAATCAGCCTTTAAAACACCACACAAAATACGCATAAAGGTACTTTTTCCGGCGCCGTTGGTACCAATCAGTCCAAACACATGCCCCTCTTCAATCTTGGCACTGATATTGTCTATTGCTTTGATGGAGTCAAAGTTTTTATTTATATTTCTTACCTCAATCATCACTTGCCTCCTTAAATATCTTGTCTACAGCTTGTATAATCTCTGTCTTAGCCATTCCCGCTTCCTTAACCTTCGTAAGCAGCTCTTCTAATTCCCGGGTCAACTCTGCCAGCTTACCACTGCGCCACTCACATTCATGAGCCACAAAGCTTCCCCGCCCGGAAACTGTATAAATATACCCGTCCTGCTCTAACTGCATATAAGCCCTTTGAATGGTATTGGGATTCACAGAAAGCTCCAGTGCCAGACTCCTTACACTGGGCATCTTGTAATTGGCCTCCAAGCCACCACCGATAATCAGCCGCTCCAGCTTATCCACGATTTGCTCATAAATGGGACGCTTATCCCGATAATCCAGTAAAATCATGACCTCCTCCTTTCCTGATAGCACTGGTTCATTGTATACTGACAAATTGTGCCAACTCAAAAATGCTACCACAAGTGTATTAATCATCTTAGCACACTCATGGTAGCATGAAAATTTTCACATGTCAATATTTTCCTTAATATTCAGAAATTTTTAAGAAATGGCTGTAATAATTCGCGCAGATGTCAGAACACTGACCATGGCATAGTGCTTTTGAATGCCTTCAAGCGAACGTCGGTCCTTAGTGAAGCAAGGTGCTCGCACCGCAGCTGAACTTAGTACCGCTACGTAAGCTTAGAGCGCAAGCGTGCTGAAAAAGCACTATGCCATGGTCGGCGTTCTGACAGCTGCACGAATTATTACAACATTTCCACATTTATCTCTCAGCACGCATCGGATTATGTAAAAAATCCTCATAAGCCAGACGAATGCCTTCTTCTAATTCCGTATGATATTTCCAGCCCAACCCTTCCAGCTTGGATACATCCAAAAGCTTTCTCGGTGTACCGTCAGGCTTGGTGGTATCCCACTTAATCTCTCCGTTGAAGCCTATTACCCTTGCAACCAGCTCTGTCAACTCTTTGATGGTCAATTCCTTACCGGTACCCACATTCACGGTCTCATTGCCGGAATAATGGTTCATCAGATATACACAGGCCTCTGCCAAATCATCCACATACAAAAACTCTCTAAGAGGCGTGCCGGTTCCCCAACAGGTAACCTCTGTTAGACCGGCCTCCTTAGCCTCGTGAAATCTGCGAATAAGAGCAGGAAGCACATGGCTGTGGGTAGGATGATAATTATCATTTGGGCCATACAGATTGGTAGGCATTGCAGAAATATAATCTGTGCCATACTGTTTATTTAAATATTCACAATATTTCAGTCCTGAAATTTTAGCAAGTGCATATGCCTCGTTGGTCTTCTCTAATTCAGAAGTCAAGAGACAGCTTTCCGGCATCGGCTGTGGTGCCATGCGGGGATAAATACAGGAAGAGCCCAAAAACAGTAGCTTCTTACAACCATTTACCCATGCAGCATGGATGACATTCATCTCTAACATCATATTGTCATACATAAAATCAGCCAGTGCACTCTGATTAGCCATAATACCGCCTACCTTGGCAGCAGCTAAGAATACATATTCCGGCTTTTCCTTCGCAAAAAAGCTTTCTACATCAGCCTGTCTGCATAAATCCAGTTCCTTGTGGGTTCTGGTAATTATATTGGTATACCCCTGCCTCTCTAATTCTCTGACAAGGGCACTCCCTACCATTCCACGATGTCCTGCCACATATATTTTGGCGTTCTTTTCCATCATGCTCGTCAACTCCTATCTATAAAACGACTTACTTTACTGTATCATCCATTCCTTACTATATGGCCTTCATCATCTTCTCACGCTTTGCCAGCTCCCTGTCATGGGTAGCCATAATGCGAATCAATTCCTCATAGCTGGTTTTCTGTGGATTCCAGCCAAGCACCGTACGTGCCTTGGTAGGGTCTCCCCACAAATTATCCACATCTGTAGGTCTGAACCATGCCGGATTTACACAGACTAACATACGTCCGGTAGCTACGTCATATCCCTTTTCCTCCAGACCAACTCCTTCCCATCGAAGGGTGATACCATTCACGGCAAAGGCTTTCTCAGTAAAATCACGCACTGTATGCTGCTCACCGGTAGCAATGACAAAATCCTCCGGTGTCTCATGCTGAAGCATCATCCACATACATTCTACATAATCCTTGGCATAACCCCAGTCACGTAAAGAGTCCAGATTGCCCAGCTCTAAATGGTCCTGCAGTCCCTCTGCAATACGCCCTGCTGCCAGGGTAATCTTACGGGTAACAAAGGTTTCACCGCGACGCTCTGACTCGTGATTAAATAAAATACCATTCACCGCAAACATACCATATGCTTCCCGATATTCCTTGGTAATCCAAAAACCATACTGCTTGGCAACTGCATATGGGCTGTATGGATGGAACGGTGTAGTCTCTCGCTGCGGCACCTCTTCCACCTTACCATAAAGCTCAGAAGTAGAGGCCTGATAAATACGGGTCTTTTGGGTCAAGCCTAAAATACGTACTGCCTCCAAAATACGAAGTACCCCCAAAGCATCTACATCACCTGAATATTCCGGTGCATCAAAGGACACCTGCACATGACTCTGTGCCGCCAGATTGTAAATCTCATCCGGCTGCACCAAACCGATAATACGTACTAATGAGGAAGAATCTGTCAAATCTCCATCGTGTAATGTAACTGCATTCTTTGCAATCAAATGGTCAATTCTGGCTGTATTGGATAAAGATGCACGTCTGGTAATACCATGTACCTCATACCCCTTCTCTAATAAAAACTCAGCCAAATAGGAACCATCCTGACCGGTAATTCCCGTAATCAATGCTTTTTTCATAAAATAAATCTCCGTTACGTTATTGTGAATACTATTCACATTATAAAATTTCTGACTATACTTGTCAACAACATTCACCCCATAGTTAGGTTGAAATAGCCTTCTAGCGGCAGTAGTGGAAGCTTCCCCATTGCCATAACCGTTGGTCTGATACAAACTAACGCCGATGTAGCACCTGTCACCTTTATAAGTGCAGATGCACAGCTTATGATTTCATCAGCCTGTAACCTAGTATATGCATCATCCTTCCTTAAAAGCTCTAAAACTTTTAAGCACTGCTCCTCTATGCGATATATCACGGCATAATGTCTGCCTTCTATCTCAAAGCTTTTCTGTCTGCCACCACATATTATGTTTTCTTGAAAAATAAATTTCATGAAATGCTCATCCCATTTCATGTACCCTGTCTGACCAAAATAGGCATCTCTGATTGCTGTGTAGGTCTCCACATCGATATCATTCAGCATCATAGCAGTTTCTGACCCTTGGTGCGTATCCTCTGTCACCCAGGTCACTTCTTCCTCCTGCCATACCTCAAGTCCTTGTCTTTCGTAATACCTCGTTAACGCCGGCTCTGCCGGCACTAATATAACAGGCTCCGGCACATGTTTCTGAATAAATGCTAAAATATCACCGAAATAACCATGGCCTCTGTATTCCGGTAAGGTGGCTGCAGCATACAAGTACCAGCAAGGAACATCCTGCTCTCCCGCTTTTCGATACACCAGAGGGAGTAAATACGCCACACTGACCGGCCTGTCCTGTATCATATAAACGATAATCTTGGCTCTGGCAGCATTCCATTGAAGAAACATATGAATATACTCGATACTGTCACCAAAGCTTTTGTGCCAAATTTCTATTAAGTCCTTTTCCATGCTTTTATCTGCAAAAGTAATCATATACACTCCTACTTCAATACCGCAGAATACTTTTCAATCATCTTGACAGGATAATAAGATTCCTTTGCCCTGCGAAGTCCCGGCACACCGTCATCCTCTTCTCTGTTGATGTATACAAAATCCTGCATTTCATGCAGTACAAACTGCTGGTTAATCATAGGGTAAGCCCCCTGAATATCCGAATATGCCTTTTCGATATGCACATGGAAGGTATCCTCACTCATAGCCTCTCCTATCGTAAAAGCTACTACCTTATCATCACGATACAACACACCGCCCTTTAAATCCAACTCGTTCATATGGTCCAGTGCATAATTTAAAACAGGCTTTTCCTTTAAAACAGTAATGTTTCCGACATTTAACTGAGCATGATACCATTTATCACTCATAGCACGACACTCTTCTATATTGCCTGTATTTAAGCTCTCATAGCGCCATTCCCCGCCATCCTTAAATCTGGCGATATGATTTCGCTTACCATGATATTTGCTGCCTGAAAGACTACTCAATGCCTCTACACTGTAAACATAATCCCACTCATCCCTGGAGCATCTGATGTCAAATACCCCCGGAAACTCTACTTCCAGCCATTCTGCCCATTCCTTTTCAAAGCCACGCAGCACAAAAGTATGTCCCTTCTCTTTGGATAATGCTATCATAGCCTCAATAGCAGCCTTTTTATCACCGTTACCGGCCGGAAATGCATACACATACTTATGCTCCCCCACCTTACACCGATAACACAAGGTGCCCTTAAAATCCGCCACCTCTGTCTTATAAACATCCTTCCACATCATCATGGTGCTGAAGGAAAATTCACAGCCCGAATACCCGGACTCTTTTAAATACCCTTGCACCCATTCTTTATCTTCTAATGTAATTACTTTAAATTGCATAATGTTCCTCGTAATTTTAAAATAATTGTAGAATTCTCATACCTGTTTATTATGCAACAAAATGAGGAGAAATACAAGCAAAAAAGAGCCGCAAAGGACTCTTTATATCAAACTTTATCAATTGCTTTTGAGATATACTCCTCTACACCATTCTTTTCTATGCCCAGGGATACTGCCAACTCACCATATAACTGCTCACGGGCAATAAAAAGGTACTTTTCATCCAAAGACACTGCTTTTTTACCGGCTGTCAGGCGGGCCTGCTTACGCAGATACAACGTTTTAATGATACGGCTGATATCTTCGTAATTACCGGAACGAATTAGTTCTTTAAAGACCTTTTCCCGCTCCTTTTCATTCTGTACGGTAATCGGTTCCATTTCCGGCAGTCTGGCAACCAGCTTCAATGCGTTCTCCTTAGTCATTACAGGACGTAAGCCCGCACCATCACTGTCAGTGGGAATAAAGAGCTTGCTTTTGGAGTCATATAGAGGCATCAAGGTATAGTATACCCTCTCATCCTTTACATTTTTCATATCAATCTTACCTACCTGCACCACTTCACAGACTCCATAGGTAGGATGAACAAGCATAGTACCCTTATCAAACATATAACACTCTCCTTATCTAAAAACGGCCCTTAAAAATTTTTTCACTAATATAGCTTTATTATAGACCATTTTCAGATATTTTATAAGTGTTTTTATTATAGTTTGTCTATTTTCAGCTTTCTGCACAAATAGATAATATATAAAATTTGTGCGAGTTTACCAAAAGATAAACTCGCACATACCTTAAATACTATATCTATACTTCAATGCTTTCTCCACTTGTACCGAGCTTCACGACCTTGGTAGAAAGCTCCTTTGTCTGGCGCTCATCCTCGTATTTGTCAATAAGCTCAGGCTGTCCCCAAAAATGCATCGGTACCACATGGTCTACATGAGTGGCATTGAGCAAATACTCTATACCTAGCTTATAATGCTTCCCCTGTCTTGGGTCAAGCGGTGCAAATGCCAGATAGATATCACGGCCGTTAATTCTTTCAATAGCACGTTTAAACAAAGCAGACATATTGTTAAACTGCTGCTTGGTATCCTCCTCCCATACCCACCAGTTCAAATCACCGGCATGGTAAATGCGCTTTCCAGCCACATTTAACAAAAAGGCAACTCCCTGATCTGTGGATTTAATGGTCTCGAGAATAATGTAATCATTTCCACCAATACCTGCTAACGGAATAACACGTCTGGTGCCCGGCTGTACACTGGTAATTTTATTCAGAATAAAGGACTTGGTCATTTTGTATTCTTTTGCCACATCCTCTGACAGCCTGATATCATGAGATAAAAAGTACTGAATGTTTTTGTATTTCTTTGCCAATGCAAAAATAGCAGGATTATAATGATCGCTATGTGCATGAGAAACAAACACCACAAAAGGCACATCACCTTGTACTTCCGGAATTTCACCTTCACTATAATCAAATAATAAATTTGCAATACCGGTTTCTACTAAGAATCCACTATGTCCGATAAATGTAACTTTCATAACATCCTCCTTATGTTCTCTCCAAAACAATTAGTCCCAGTCTACTAAAGAATGCTCAATTGTCTTATCCCTAAGCATCAGTTCCTTTACTGCATCTGCAGCAGGCATATCCTCAAAAAGTACGGCATTTACCTTTTCGATAATCGGTAAAGAGACCCCATACTTACAGCCAAGAGCCATTGCAGCCTTGGCGGAATATACACCTTCCACTACCATCTTTACTTCATCCATGGCTTCCCGGTAGCTATGGCCTTGTCCAATCAAAAAGCCTGCCCTGCGGTTTCTGGAATGCTCCGATGCACAGGTAACAATCAAGTCCCCCATACCGGTAAGTCCACAAAAGGTCTCGTACTTGCCGCCCATAGCCATACCCAATCTGGAAATCTCTGCAATACCACGTGTAATGAGTGCTGCTTTGGTGTTGTCACCATAACCCAGACCGTCTGCGATACCCGCCGCTAACGCGACCACATTCTTCAAAGCACCACCTAATTCAATGCCTATCATGTCAGAACTGATATAAACGCGAAACTTCTCACTCATGAAAATATTTTGTAAGTATGCCGCAGTAGCCTGGTCCTTTGCACCCACCACAATGGTAGTAGGAATGCCACGACCTACCTCTTCCGCATGAGATGGTCCTGATAATACCGCTACATTAGCCTGTGGAATTTCCTGCCCTATAATCTGCGTCATAGTCATTAGGGTATCCTCTTCGATTCCCTTTGCCACATCCACAAAAATCTGACCTTCCTCTGCAAACGCTGCGCACATGGCAGCTGTAGAGCGAATAAACGTAGATGGCACAGCCAAAACTACTACATCCTTGCCTCCTACGGCCTCTTTCAGATCACCTGTAATATGCATATGCTCTGAAATCCGAACGCCCGGCAGCTTGTCCTTCTGCTCACGTTCTTCCCGAAGCATCCTTACTTCCTCTTCCAAAAAGGACCAGAGTGTTACATCATGCCCATTACCATCTAACAATACTGCCAGTGCTGTCCCCCAGCTGCCGGCACCGATAATACTGACCTTTGCCATGAAAAATCTCCTTTAAAAACTATTGCTGCCTGTTCTTTTTGCTTAAATAAGTTTTGCTTTCTGTTCCTGCAAGCAGTCTCTTAATATTGGTCCAATGCCTTACGTAAGCCATAACTGCCATAAACAATGTAATAAGCATCACTTCTGCTATCTGTACACCGGTAAGTACTCCCAGTGCTCCAGTAAAACAAAGTACCGCCATGGTAATGAAAATGCCAAGATATACAAGCAGCGAGCCTAATGACACATAGTGTGTGGTAAAAAATATAGCTATAAAGATAGTGCCGCCTACAGCTAAAAGCCAAGGATGATAAAAAGCCATCAGTCCAGCCGTGCAAGCCATCCCCTTGCCACCCTTAAATCCTAAAAGCATAGGGTAATTGTGCCCTAACATTGTACCAAGTGCAGCGTAAAGTGTCAAAATGTAAATTATGTCAGCATGCTCAGTACCAAAAAATGCCCTCACCAGCCATATTGCTATAGCACATTTTAATACATCACCGATAAAAACAACCGCTCCTGCTTTTCTTCCCAGAACACGTAAAGTATTGGTGGTGCCTGCATTTCCACTGCCATGCTCTCTGATATCGATACCTTTCAGCCTGCCGTAAATGTAGGCAGTCTGAAAATTACCCAAAACATATCCTATAACCAAGCAAATAAGTCTTTCCATGCTTTATTGCTCCTTTTCCTTTCGTTCTCTGATAATAAAACGAAGTGGTGTTCCCTTAAAACCAAATGCATTACGAATCTGGTTCTCAATATATCTGGTATAAGAAAAATGCATCAATTCCTTGTCATTTACAAAAATAACAAAAGTAGGCGGCTTCACGGAAACCTGCGTAATATAGTAAAGGCGCAAACGCTTGCCTTTATCTGCCGGCGGTTGCTGCATAGCAACTGCCTCTGTCATAATTTCGTTGAGCACACCGGTAGCCACTCTAAGAGCGTGATTCTCAGCAACAATATCGATAGTCTCGTAAAGCTTGCCGATACGCTGTCCTGTAAGTGCAGATATAAAAATAATCTCTGCATAAGGAATAAAGGACAGGGTCTGACGTATTTTCTCGGTAAAACGATAAATCGTCTTATCATCCTTTTCGATAGCATCCCACTTATTTACCGCTACGATAATAGCCTTGCCTCTTTCGTGGGCAATATCGATAATCTTGGCATCTTGCTCTGTAACGCCTTCCTTAGCATCAATCAACAGCACCACTACATCTGCACGCTCTACAGCAGATACGGTACGGATAATCATAAAACGCTCTAATTCTTCCTTAATCTTATTCTTACGGCGAAGACCTGCAGTATCGATAAACACATATTCTCTGCCATTGTAGGTCACTTCCGTGTCAACTGCATCACGGGTAGTACCTGCAATATCAGACACAATCAGTCTGTTCTCACCCAAAAGCTTATTAATCAGAGAGGACTTGCCTACATTAGGCTTTCCTACGATAGCCACCTTGATACGGTCATCCTCTTCCTCCTCATCGCTTCCCTCCGGAAAATAGGAAACCACCTCATCCAACATATCACCGATACCCATACGGTTTACACTGGAAACAGGATGTGGATCACCAATACCCAAATTATAAAATTCATAAACATCCGCCATCATTTTGTCAAAGCTGTCCACTTTATTGACAACCAGGACTACCGGCTTGTGGGAACGACGCAGCATATCTGCCACCTTGGAATCTGCATCCACAAGTCCCTGCTTTACATCTACCATAAACATAATAACATCTGCTGTTTCAATTGCAATTTCAGCCTGTTCTCTCATCTGAGAAAGGATGATATCACTGCTGTCAGGCTCAATACCACCTGTGTCAACTAATGTAAAGCTATGATTTAACCATGTAACATCCGCATAAATACGGTCTCTGGTAATACCCGGTGTATCCTTTACTATGGAAATATTTTCTCCTGCCAATACGTTAAACAAGGTAGACTTACCCACATTCGGTCTGCCCACAACTGCCACGATCGGCTTATTTTTCTTTTTTGCCATATTTTCCTCACCTCTACTCTTCTAAAACAGAAGGCATCAATGCCTGCTTGTCCAGTCCTAACAGTGAACTTACAAGTTCATAACCATTTGATTTTACAATATCTAAACAAACTTGTAAAGTGTTTTGCACATCAGAAACCGTTAAATCATCCAAAAAAACATCTTCTCCACTGCGTAAAATATTTTCAGGCAGATACAAAACCTCTCCAAGCTCCTGTCCCTTAAGCTGCTTAACAATATCCTGCCCTGTAATCAGACCGGATACCGTAATACTTTCCCCAAAGAAATCGTTCCTGATTGCATATACATGCACCTCCAGAACCTCACACAACTCCATAAGCTTCTTTGCAATGCTTTTCATATAAGGATAAGCCAACTTTCCGGTAGCCATGGAAATCACCCGTTTTTGAGCTTTGTACAGATTCTTGGCACTTCTTTCACAAGGAAGGTACCCGCGCTCCTTTGCAATTGCAATGGCATCCTCTACTTCGTCTATAAGCATGCGTAGCATACCTACACCATTTTCATACTGAATATATCCATCATAATTGTCAGCCGTCGGCAGCTCCTCCTCTGCCAGAATATACCATTCGTCTGATGCATGGATAAAATGCAGCCCATATTCCGGATAAAGCTTTTCCTGCCATCTATGAATGGTCTTTAAAACCTCTTTTGCATCCTCCTTTGTAAAAGCATCCAAAGGATATAAGCCCTCACGATGTTTGGAAAGGCCTACCGGCACCACGGAAACACTTTCTAACTGAGGCAGATACTTTGTCAAATCTCGAATACTACGCTCCAATTCTGCACCATCATTAATGCCTTTACACAGTACTATCTGGCCGTTCATATAAACACCGCCTTCAAACAGTCTGTCAACCTTCTTTAGTGCTTCTCCTGCAAAACGGTTATTTAACATCTTGCAGCGAAGAACCGGATTCGTGGTCTGGAAGGAAATATTAATTGGTGACAGATGATATCTGATGATTCTGTCAATGTCATGATCTGACATATTGGTCAGAGTCACATAATTACCCTGTAAAAAGGACAGTCTACTGTCATCATCCTTAAAATATAAGGTGTCCCGCATGCCCTTCGGCATCTGATCAATAAAACAGAAAATACATTTATTATGACAGGAACGATAGTTGTCCATAAGGCCATTTTCAAATTCAATTCCCAAATCCTCATCGAAATCCTTTTCAACCTCTAAAAGCCATTGCTCACCATCAGGCTTTTCAATCAGTACCTCAATATAATCATCCTGTACCAGAAACTGATAATCAAAAATATCTTCAATAACTGCATTGGAAATCTTTAAAAGCTTGTCTCCGGGTTCGATACCCATCTCCTCAGCAATGCTGTTTGGTAAAATTTTTTTAATAATATGGTCCATTTTCTTCTTCATTTTACAATTCCTAATGTTTTTTCTTTATATCTTACATTAAATTCCTTGACGTGTCACTAGTAAATGTTTTAAAATATGTATGATTTTATAATTTATTTCCTAAAATTGGAGGTTATTATGCCAAACTTACACGAATTAGACAATGCAATGCCTATTGCACCATTAGGTGTCATCGCATTAGAATCCATGAAAGAGACCGGTCAGAAAATTAACGAGTACCTTGTTAAATATCGTCAGAACGGACACAACTCTTTTAAAACCGATCCGGCCTTTGAAGGTTATTTAAAGGACAGCTATTTAATCAAGCATGCCAACCCCCGCTTTGGCAGCGGCGAAGCCAAGGGCGCTATTTTAGAAAGTGTGCGCGGTAAGGACTTATATATTTTAGTAGATATATGCAATCACTCCCTTACCTACAAAATGAACGGCTACGAAAACTACATGTCTCCGGACGACCACTATCAGGATTTAAAGCGTATTATTGCAGCCTGCTCCGGTCATGCACACCGCATTAATGTTATTATGCCTTTTATGTATGAAAGCAGACAGCATCACCGCTCCGGCATTGAGTCCTTAGACTGTGCCTACGCTTTAGAGGAGCTTCACGAGATGGGCGTTGCCAATATTATTACCTTTGACGCGCACGATCCCAGAGTACAGAATTCCGTGCCTCTTTGTGGCTTTGACAACTACCAGCCTTTTGCTCAGTTTATTCAGGCACTGATTCAGGACGAAAAGGACTTGATTATTGATAAGGAACATACACTTGTTATTTCTCCTGACGAAGGAGCATTAGACCGTGCTATTTACTTTGCTACCGTTATGGGCGTTGACACCGGTATGTTCTACAAGCGCCGTGACTACTCCACTATCGTTAACGGTAAGAACCCTATTGTAGCACATGAATTTCTGGGCAGCGATATTACCGGCAAGGATATCATCATTATCGACGATATGATTTCCTCCGGTGAAAGTATGATCGACACAGCCCGCCAGTTAAAGGGCATGGGCGCAAAGCGCGTATTTATCTGCTGTACCTTTGGTCTGTTTACCAACGGTCTGGAGGTATTTGACCGTTGCTACGAAGCCGGTCACTTTGACAGAGTAATTACTACCAACCTGACCTATTTGCCGCCTGAAATTTATGAAAGGGAATATTTCTCCTGCGCAGACATGTGCGAGTTTACTGCCAGCGTGATTGACTTTATGAATCATTCTGTTTCTATGTCTAACGTTATTGAACCTGCAGAAAATATCCGCAAGGTTCTGGCAGAATATAATAAGCATTCTGACAATGCATGATAAAAACACACAACTACCAAAGGGGCTGTAAAAAAACAGTCTTAAAATAAGGCACCCTGCCGTGATAATCGCGGCAGGGTCTTTCAATGTCATAATCACTTATGTAATGTTCTCTTTTGGCATACCTTAATAAGCCTATCCTGTGATAGACTTACGTCGT
>JAFXDD010000023.1 GCA_017516285.1 Lachnospiraceae bacterium | reverse complement strand
TATAAATTTTAGGTGTGTAAGAAAATAGGGCTAGCAGAGCCTGCATTAGGAAAAGGAGGATTCCATATGAAAGTAATCGATGTGTATAAGCAGTATTTGAGTGGAGAATGCGTGTACAACGAAGTGGAGCGTAAGGGTGTGGTGGTTACGCTGACAGCCACTTCGGATAGCGGAAATATTATGTATGAAGTAGGTATATCCTTCTTTCCCCACAGGGATGAGGAGGATTTTGGCATTTCCTACGATGCCTATGCAAGCAAGGAGATTTTCAACGAAAAGGGCAGACGTTCCAAGAAGCGCGACGCCCTGATGCTGAAGCAGGTGAAAGAAGTGGCCGACGCACTGGCGGAGGAGATGAACGGTGTTATTTACTGGGACAAGCCTCTGCGGGAGGCGGTTTATGGATAGAAAAGATTAGGAGGATTAACCATGCTGACTCATGTAGGAACTCAAACAATAGAAACCGCGCGCTTACTTTTGCGCCCCTTTACTTACACAGATGGTGAATCCATGCTGAAAAACTGGGTGGCAGATGAGAGGGTTCAGTTTATGTATGCGGAGCCGGTATATATTACCGAGGAAGCGGTGAAGGGGCTTCTGGATAAGTACATTGGTGCTTATGAAAAAACGGATACTTATCGATGGGCTATCATCGAGAAGGAGTCCGGTGAATGTATTGGACAAATCGCTTATTTTCTGGTGGACAGTAAGAACCATTTTGCAGAGATTGAGTACTGTATCGGAGTAGATTATCAGAGCAAAGGGTATGCTACGGAAGCCACCAAGGCTATCATAGATTACGGCTTTGAGCAAATCCATTTGCATAAGGTACAGATTTGCGTCCGCCCCAGCAACACACCGTCTAAGCAGGTCATTGAGAAGTGCGGCTTTACCTATGAGGGAACGCTTCGGGACTATTTTTATATGAATGATGGTTATGAGGGAAGGATGTATTATTCTATTTTGCGGGATGAGTATCTAAAAGGGATATAAACCATTAGGAATTTCCTTTTTGGACATCTGTGCAAAAAGGTCTCAGAAATGTCCAAAACGCTTGAAAAGTACTCGAAATTCATGAAAAATGGCGTTTTTATGGACATTTTGAATAAGAAAATGTGTATATGTCCAAAAATGTGCGACGAGACTTCTCCCACTACGAATTATTAAAATTTGCATCGATTATTACAAAATCCTTGCACTAAAAATATGTGAAAGGAGGTGCCACCATGATCAAACCTCCAAAACTAAATATCGGCGACACCATCGCCACCATCAGTCCCGCCTGGGGTTGTGCCGGGGATGCGGATATACGTTGGAAGTATGAGCTGGGCGTGAAGCGGCTGGAGGAGCTGGGGCTTCATGTGGTGGCAGCGCCTAATTCTCTGAAAGGGACGGAGTACCTGGCACAACATCCGGAAGCCAGAGCAGAGGATGTGATGTGGACCTTTGAAAACAAGCAGGTAAAGGCCATTATCGCCAATATCGGGGGCAATGATTCCCACAAGCTGTTACCTTATCTGGACCCGGAGGTAATCCGCAAAAATCCTAAGATTCTCTGTGGATATTCGGACGTCATGAATCTCCACCTGTACTGCCATCAGCTGGGACTTAGCACCTTTTACGGTCCCAATCTGCTGACTACGGTGGCAGAAGCAAAAGAGTGGCACTCTTACAGTAAAGAGTGGTTTCGAAAGGTGTTTTTTCATACCGAAGCTATAGGAGAGATACCGCCTTCCCAGGACTGGTCATATGATGCCCATGACCATGCTAATCCGCAGCATATCAGGCAATACATAATCAACCAAGGATATGAACCTGTGCAGGGCAAGGGTGTGGTACGAGGGCGGCTCTTTGGCGGACACGGAGGACTGATGGAGCATGACAGCGATAGCCTCATCACTTTAACAAAAGAGGATTTCACAGATACCATCCTGTTCTTTGAGGATATTCCGGAGTTTTGTGATGTAGCGTACATGGAGGGCTTCTTTGACTGGTTGGGAAGAAAAGGGTATCTTCAAGTGTTGAAGGGTGTGATTATCGGTAAAATGTGCACTCCTGATTCCTTTCAACCCTATACAGAAAGAATCCGTCAGGTAGTATCCCGCAAGTACGGACTTACGGACCTGCCCATTCTGTACGGAGTCAATTTCGGACATACGTCACCCATTTGTATCCTGCCCTACGGAGCAGAGGCAGAGCTTGATATGGAGAATCTGCGATTTACCATATTGGAGAGTGGCGTGTGCCATTCTCCATGAGCAAATAAAAAAGCGGATACCGGCGTATCCGCTTGGAAAAATTGCGAAATGATTTTTCTTAATCTCCATTACCATACTCGCACAATTTCCTCGTCATATAAATAAGCCCGACCGACAGTTTATGTCGATTGGGCTTGTATTTTGTCGATGACTTTTTTCTAAATAATCCATATCTTAAAAGAATCTTCACAAATTAATCCCTTACCACATCCACGCAGGTGCCGATGTAATCTACTTCATCCATACGTTTCAGGATAATATCCACATCGCAGTTATGTAAGCATTTCAGGCAATACTGATTTTCCTCTTCCAAATACCTACGGATATAAATTCGGTCTCCTTTATAGAAGGCGGCCCTTTCACCGTGCTTAGGGAAGCGGTTTTCAAATAACAGGATATCACCCTTACAATAGGTGGGAGCCAGGTCATTAGAAACCATACGGATTGCAATATATGCTTCCTTCACATCGGTTTCAATCTCCACGGTTTCACACATATCGTAAATGATGCCGTGGGATACAGTGCCTTCCGGAACGATACAAGGTATCATGTGGCGACCTTCCTTCTCTCGTTCCTTTTTCATAGCGCAGGCTTCATATCTGGAAATCAGTTCAATAATGGACTTGCCGTGCTTGCCGCAATTACGGTAGTTAATCAATATGGCACGTTCCTGAGGGGTGTGTGAGCACTGTCCCATCAGGCAATTTACCGTCAGATTAAAGGATTTAGCCAGTTTCATGACGGTGGAAATCTTAGGGTCGGGGGTCTTGCCGTAGTATATATTACGTACGGTTTCCAGTGGGAGGTCGGATATCTCCGCCAACTGTTGTAAGGACCATCCCTTCTCGTTGGTTAGCTGTCTTAATCTCTCACAAAGCATAAAATCCCTTCTGTGTCTAAATTGACACGTGAAAATATTTGCAATTTACCTAAAAATGTTATCTTAAATATTTTTATTTGTCAATATTTGAAATAAAATTTGCCTATAAAGCAAATTTGAATAAATTAAGGAGAAAAATGTATGCAAAGCGAGAAAATCAACGTATCAGAAATTCAGGAATTATTACTTGACATCGGATTGTCCCCAAGCCTTATCGGATTCCAGTATATTACATATGCGGAACAGTTGGCACTGATGGATGAAGAGTACCTGCGACACGTTACAAAGCTGCTGTATATCGATATTGCAGTAAAGTATCATACGACTCCTGCCAGCGTAGAAAGATGTATCAGACATGCCATTTCCACGGCTTGGAACCATGGTAGTAAAGAGCAGATTAATAGGCTGTTCAGGAACAGTATTAATCCCAACAAGGGTGTTCCCACCAATTCACAGTTCCTCGCCCGATTGTACTTCTATCTGGCCAATGAACATAGCGAAAAAAGTGCATAACACAGAATACATAAAATGAGAGAGACATTCTTTGCGTAAGCAGCCCCAAAGGGGCTGCGCCACAGAGGGTGTTTTTTGTTTGTGGCAAATTTGACATAAGCTCTGTAAGTTAGTGTCTGTTATGGGGCGAAAAGTGTCACTTACACCAAAAGCCCTTGTAGAAAAAACGGATGGTTGATACAATAAAATTATCAAAAGACGGAGACTGTACGGACAGGAGAAAGCATGAAATATATCATAAATCAAATGGCAGATGGTGAGGATGAGTTGATTCTGAACTATCGGGAAGTCAATGAAGAGGTGGAGAGAATCCTGGCCTTTATGGAGCAGGGAAGCCGGCGCATCTTAGGCTGGAGGGAAAATGAACAGGTAGTTATTGCCCCCGGAGACCTTTTGTATGCGGAAAGTGTGGAGGGCAAAACCTTCGCCTATACGGAGCAGGAAGTGTATCGGATGAACTATACCTTGCAGCAATTGGAGGTACTATTGCAAAAGGAGTATTTCTTCCGATGCAGCAAGTCCATGATAATGAATATCAACAAGGTGGCAGCTCTACGGAGTCTGTCCTCCAATCGTATCGATGCCACCATGGAAAATGGGGAGCATATTATCATATCCAGAACCTATGCTTCTGATTTTAGAAAGAAACTGAGAGGTGAGTAGTATGACGCGTTTTGAGAGATATTTAAGTAAGGAAATCGGTGTGGAGTTTAAGGCATGTCTGTATTTTTTCTGCATTTTGTTCTTTTACTGTGTGTGTCGTATTGCGGAAGGGGATTGGAATGCCAGCATCCTGCATATGACGGAGATGATTTTCCTGACCTATGGTATGGGATTCTTTCAACTATTATGTCTGGATAATTTTGATGAAGGGGAAAAGCTGGGCTTGCGTGAGACCCTCTATATCCTGCTTTGTGTAGGAATTTATACTTTTGCAGCATGGCTTGGAAAATGGTTTAACGCCCCTCTGCAATTATTACTTTTTAGCCTGTACCTGTGTCTGGCCTATGTTTGCGCCTTTTGGGTTTATAAGATAAAACGGGACTTGGAGTCCAAGGCGCTAAATGAAGAACTGAAGGAATTCCAACAGCGAAATAAGGATGTTGGTTGACATAACTCAGAGAAAGGAGTTCACATATGGCTCATATTATTGAAATCAATAACGTAACAATAACATACGGAAAGCACCGTGGCGTGGATGACATCAGCTTTGCGGTGGAGGAAGGCGACATCTTTGCATTCTTAGGACCCAACGGAGCAGGCAAGTCCACCGCCATTCGTTCCATGCTGGGCATGCTTCAGTATGAAGGAAATATTCGTATCTTAGGTATGGATGCCCGCACCCAAAAGACGGAGATTCTGAAGGAAGTAGGCTATATGCCATCAGAGTCCATGTTTTATCCTACCATGAAGGTAAAGGATGTGATTTGCTTTGCAGCAGATATGCATAAGAAGGATTGCAGCGAGGAAGCGGTCAGGCTTTGTGAAACGCTGCAGGTGGATACCGGTAAGAAGATACAGGAATTGTCACTGGGTAACCGTAAGAAGGTAAGCATTGTCTGTGCCATGCAGCATCAGCCCAAGCTGCTGATACTGGATGAGCCAACTTCCGGACTGGATCCTTTGATGCAGGATAGCTTTTTCAGGCTGCTTCAGGAAGCTAACAAAAAAGGAACCACCTGCTTTTTGTCCTCCCATGTGTTGTCAGAGGTGAAGAAATATTGCCGAAATGCGGCTATTATCAAAGAGGGTAAAATATTAAAGGTGGATACGGTGGAGAACCTGTCCCGTACCAATCTGCGCATGGTAAAGGTGTGGAAGGACGGACGGGAAGAACATTTTACCCACGATGGCCCTATAAGCGCACTGATTCACAAATTAAGTGCCATGGAGCCGGAGGATGTGCTCATAGAGGAACCTTCTTTGGAAGAGATTTTCATGCAGTACTATGATTAAGGAGGAAGGATTATGACATTATTAAAACAGGAATGGAAGATGAATTTTAAGTCCCTGCTGATCTGGACTCTTTGCGTGGGGATTTGCTGTAGTGGCTGTATTCTGATGTTTGAGAGTCTGGAAGACAGTATGGCGGAAATGGGACAGATGTTTGCAGAAATGGGTAGCTTTTCCGCAGCCTTCGGTATGGATAAGATGAGTATTGCTACTCTGACAGGCTTCTATGCCACGGAAATCAGTATTATTTTCCTGCTGGGTGGTGCCATGTTTGCAGCCATGACGGGAGCTGTGCTTTTGTCCAAGGAGGAGGAAGGTCATACCATGGAATTTTTACATACCATGCCGGTGAGTCGCAGTTACATTTATCTGTGGAAATATGTGACCTTACTGCTGTTGATTATGGTATTTAACGTGGTCTGCATTGGTCTGGATGTGGTAGCTTATGTGGCCATCGGTGAGGAAATAACCATGGCGGAATTTGTGGAGTATCATCTGCTGGCACTGGTGATGCAGATTGAAATTGGCAGCATCTGTTACCTCATATCGGCCGTGTGCCGACACAAGCAAATCGGTTTGGCTCTGGGAATCGCAGTTCTTTTTTATGTAATGGATATTATGTGCAATATTATGCCGGATTTGGAGTTTTTGAAGTATTTTACCCCTTATTACTATGCCAATGCGGCACAGATTTACAGCGGCGGGGACTCACGTATGGGTCTTATGTTTTTAGGCCTGGCAGTGACGGTTGTGGTTGTAATCTTGGGTGGAGTAGTGTATCATAAAAGGGACATGTCTGCGTAAGCAGATGAAGTAAGAACACTGCAAGGAGAGAGCCCATGAAGGAGAAGAAGAAATACCTGGATATTCTGCGGATTATAGCGATTTTTATGGTCTTTCACTTTCATTTGGTGATTATCCTGGAGCGGCAGGGTTTACTATTTGGCTTTAAAAACGGTGATTGGGGATGTGTGGGTACCACCTTGTTCTTCCTCATATCCGGCAACTGTCTGGCCCGCAATTACGGGGAGAAGTTGGATATAAAACGCTTTTATGCAAAGCGTTGGCTGGCCATATTCCCGGCCTTTTATCTGTGTTATTTCTTAGTGTTTTTCGGTCACAGAGTGATTCTGCAGAATCAGGTGCTGGCAGGGCTGGCACCTTGGCGTATGATTTTTACGGTTCTGGGTATCGATAATTATCTGAACTTTGTGGGAGTATCCAACGGTGCCCTGGTGGGTGAATGGTACACCGCCGTCATCCTGGGTATATATCTGCTGTTTCCCATATTACAATTTTTGTATCGTAAGAGTAAGCTATTTGGCAGTGTGCTGATTTTCGGGTTATACGTATTGAACCTGATATTTACCTGGGGACCTTTTCCCGATGATGCTCACCTGATAACCGGTATCAGTATGTTCTGGCTGGGTATGATGCTGTATCATTTCCAGGAAAGACTGGAGAAACTACCCTGGTATCTGTGGGTGAGTGTATTAATCTTAGCCACTTTGTTGTTTGCTGTGGAGCTTCCCGGTTCTTTACTGCTTCGAAAGAATGTGATGGCCTTGTGCATTTTTATGATTATTATGCGCTTGGGCGTTTTTCTAAAGCGTGAGAATCCGGTGATACACTATTTAAGCAAAATCGAGTATGGCATTTATCTGTGCCATCATGCGGTGCTTTATGTGGTGCAATCCTTTTTCCTGAAGGTATTTGCGGAGGTGAAGCCCGTCCCCTACTATATCTTAAGTCTGGTGGCGACCCTTGTGTTTGCGGCTGTTTTGACTTATCTGACGGGATGGATATTGAAGCTTTTTAGAGGGAAAGAGACCAAGGGAGGTAATGTAGTATGTTAAAGAAGAATGTGTTTTTCGTGATAATGCTGGTTTGGAATGTTGTGTTATTTTTCCTTTTTGGATATTGGCAGCAGATGAATGCTCAAATGGATTTCGGCATAGGTTTGGCTGTGGGAATTATTGCAGTGATTGTGATTGCCCTGGGAGAAGCCTCTGTGGTGCAGCAGTTTTATCTGTGTGCCAAGTGGAAAGCCCATAAAATCCAGGTATTCGAATATCGATTGGTAAGACAGATTGTTCTATTGGTGTTGTTTCATGTGGTTGGCTTATTGATAGTGAATCATCTGATTAATATTAATGGTATCTTTTATGTAGCTGCCATCGGAATATTCCTTAGCATGGGTTGGCTGAAGGGAAGCGAAATCCTTTGGACCTTGGAAGGAACCGGTTATTATCTTATTGCTAACGGTAATGTTTACAACGTGGAAAGCGTGACGGAAAATACCAAGGTATTTGAGCTTTCCTGTACCAGAAAAGGGGAAAGAGATCGTGTGATTACCATCGAGAAAAAAGAATCTATAGATGATTTGAGTATATTAAAATAGACAAATTCAAAAATGGCACCGACAGGTGCCGTTTTTTGAACGTTAAGGTGTCCTAACGTGGCACTTTTTTCATTGTTCCCGCCTTAGGCAGTGACCTATAATGGTTGTAACAGTAACTATCATTAAGCTTCAGGCCGGGAGGGAAATCGTATGTTGGACGATATAATTGAAATTGTTGTAGATTTATTCTTTGAAATACTGGTGCAGTTAGTACCGGAGGTTCCCAGACCAATCAGAATCTTTCTCACCTGCCTGATGTTGGTGGGATTATTCGGTGGCAGCGGATTGTTAATCGGTTTGGGTATTGCCAATGAGACCGGCTGGATGATAGGATTAGGTGGGGCGATATTATTTGCCACCATAATATGGTTTGTGTATCTGATACATAAATATCGCTGGGAACAGAGGCTTTTAGGGGAATGTTAATTTGCATTGCTTGCTTATATACCGGCATATCTTTATTATAGGGCTATGAAAAACAGGAGGTGGCGGATATGCTGAGTGACAATATTAAGTCCTTACGAAAGAATAAAGGATATACACAGGAGGAGCTGGCAGCCCGAATCAATGTAGTGCGTCAGACCGTATCTAAATGGGAGAAAGGATTCTCCGTGCCGGATGCGGAAGTCCTGCAAAGACTGGCGGACGTGCTGGAGGTAGATGTAAAGGAGCTGCTGGGAGCCCCTATAGCAAGTGAACAGAAAAACGATGAGGTGGTGGAGCAGCTGGCCCGTATCAATGAGCAGCTGGTGATTAAGAATCGGAGGGCCCATCGGATTTGGAAGACCATAGGGATTATTTTTGCCGTGTTTATAGGAATTAATATTTTACTGGCGATTTTAGGAGCAGTGCTTTTCAGTGCTAATTTTTCAACTTCAGAGACAGTGGAGATGAAAGTAGAAGAGCAGGTGGTAGAAATAGAAGCAGAATTAGAAGCTGAATACGAAGAGTAATATTGACTCCCGTCCGTTTGTGAAGCGGACGGGAGAAATTATACCGGGAGTCTATTGACTTTTTGCAAAACAGCCGATATACTAAGGGTCAACAAGGGAGCACGACCCTTAGTATGTTACTGTAAACCCAGCTCGATAAGGAGGACAAGATGCAGCAGATTATTTCATGCAATAATTTCATAAGATGTAATCAGGGGCTGATTGTCCTTGCAAATAGATAGTGGGAGCGTTTGGAATCCTGCTTTTTGAAGTGTATATTTTGCCGACAATCAGCACCTGTAATAGGGTGCTTTTTTGTACCTATTCAGAGCCATGCAAATCTACAAATACAGGCTGTACAAGCTTGCTTGTACAGGACTGGTTTTGTGGATTTATATGGCGAGCATCCCTCAATAAGCAAAAGGAAAGCCTTGCAAAGGCGATTTTGCGCATTGAGGGTCTGAATAGGTATATTTCAGAGAGAAAGGAAGATTTATATGATAACAATTTACGGCAAATATACAAATGCAATCGTTTATACAACAAATAATGAAGAATACGCAATTGATGAATATGCAAGAAAACAATTACAGATGATTTGTGACCATCCCAGTGCACAGGGAAGCAAAATCCGTGTGATGCCGGACGTGCACCCCGGCAAGGTGGGTACCATTGGTCTGACCATGACAGTAGGAGACAGCCTGCTGCCCAGTTTGGTAGGCGTGGATATGGGTTGCGGCATGACTTTGGCGAAGATAAAGACCAAGAATGTGGAGTGCCAGAAGCTGGATACGGTGATTCGTGAGCAGGTGCCGGTGGGCGGCAATGTGCGGAAGAAGATTCACAAATACGCTGATAGAATCGACCTGCGGGAGCTGAAGTGCTACAAGGCCATTGATTCCGCTAAAGCGGAGAAAAGTATCGGTACTTTGGGCGGCGGCAATCATTTCATCGAAGTGGACAAGGATGCAGAGGGCGATTTTTATCTGGTGATTCACTCCGGCAGCAGGCATCTTGGCATGGAAGTGACGGATTTTTATCTGCGTACAGGCCAGAAGATGCAGCATGAAAAGAAGCAGGGCGGTCATGCGCCTTATCTTTTAACTTGCTTAAGCGGAGAGCTCTTACAGGATTATCTGCATGACCTGGCTTTGGTGCAGGAATATGCAGCCATTAACAGAGAGGCTATGATAGAGGCCATTGTCAGCGGTATGAAGTGGAAGGTGGCAGAATCCTATGCCTGTATCCACAATTATGTGGACTTCTCCGGTCAGGTGCCCATGCTGCGAAAGGGTGCCATCCGTGCCTTGGACGGGGAAAAGGTGATTATCCCCATCAATATGAGGGACGGCATCATCTTAGGCACCGGCAAGGGCAATGAGGACTGGAATTGTTCCGCACCCCATGGCTCCGGCCGTATTTACAGACGTAGTGAGGTGAAGGAGCATCATACCGTGGCAGAGTTTAAGGAGTCCATGAAGGGCATTCACTCTGTATGCGTGAGCAAGGATACCTTGGACGAGTCCCCTTTCGCTTATCGTAAGCTTCAGGATATCATGGAGGTCATCGGAGATACGGTGGAGATTGATAGGGTGATTAAGCCGGTTTATAATTTCAAGGCCGGTGGCAGGGATTAAGGAATTGTTTGCCAGGTGGAAGAAACAGCGGTATAATAAGAACGAATAAGCGTAAGCAAGATTGCAAGGGGGAAGTGCATGAGGAAGAAACTTGTTTTATTATGTATGATGCTGGTGTTAACCGGCTGTGGCAAGGTGACGGAGCCCACAGAGAGAGAAGTGACATCCGAATCTGTGGAGCAAACAGAAGAATCCAAGGAGAAAGAGTCTTCTAACGATACGCCGGAGGATGTGGCAGATTCAAAACAGCTGCAGGAGTGGCTGGATAGTACGAATAAGGTTTTCGCTGCCAATAGTAGGGAAAAAGAATTGACCTATGAGGAATGGAACCATTTATTTACAGTCTGGACGGATTTGCAGAAGGAGGAGCCGGTTCTAATCAGAGAACGAGACAATATGGCGGACCTTTTAACCTTTTCTGTTGGGGGAGAGGAGCATGAAATCCGCATTGTCAGAGACAAAAATGACAGGTACGTTTCACTGGATGGAGTGGAGTATCCTTTTACGGACAGTATAGCACAGATATTTGAAGAGTATTGTGAAGAAAGACCTGCTGCGGTATCTGCCCATAGGAACCCTTCGGAGGAATTGAGGGGCTTGTCCGTAGTTTGTCCGGAGCCTAAGAATCCGGAGGAATATCTGCAGACGGCCAGAGAGGTAGTAAAGCCCTGGCTGGACAGCCTTTGGGGAAGAACCGATGAATACAGGTTGCCCTCCTATACTTTTACGGACAAGCTGGCAGAGAATCGGGAGTTCCATGGAGACGGTATGGTAAACGGCGGCAGGGAGTTTGTGTGTTATGTGGCATTTGAAACCCCTACGGAAGAAGAGGATACGGTATTCTATGCGGAAGGTACTTATGATACATTTTATCATTATTACTTCGGCCCCGGGATTCTGGCCCGCTTCCGCTGGGAGGATGGTGTATGTACTCTGACGGATTATGATGAGGCCTTTGCAATGTTGACCTCAGACCGTTTGAAAGACGGTCTTTACGGAGTCGCTGAAGAAGAACTTGTATACAAGACCTTCTATGATTTCCTGAATGACAGGGAAAATGTGAAGACATGGCTGGAGCAGGGATATCAAAGCAGACTCTGCCATTACCGTGTGTCCCATAATGTAATGATGCTTGCTAACGGTAAGGTGATTTTCATGGATATTGGGGATAGTAGTCGTCCTGAGTATGATGGGGATATGGTCACTACGGATATGCATAAGTATTATTATGATGCGGATGGGGATGAAAAGTATAGTTCCCCGGTGAATTTCATTGATGGACAGGGTGCAGTGGTAATGACCTATCGGGAAGGCTTTCCGGTTATCTTTGATGATTATAATCATGACGGGAATCCGGATTTCTGCCTACGGATTTCTTCGGATGAATATGGTTCCACTTATGATGTACGCTGTATGGATGTGAATGGTACGCCATGGGAGGATAGTACAGAAGTATATGTTTACGGTGCTTTTGAGGAAAGCATCCGTTTGCAGGTATACAATGGCAGCAACATCTATATTCCTATAGAGGGAGATGGCGGCAAGGTGACTTTTACAGAGCGGAGGCTTTTTGGAGATAAGAGCAATGCTACTCATCCTACGGTCACGGAGGCGCCCTTAGAGGATTATCGCATGTATTCCCAGAGGTTTTATCTGCCCGAGGAGCTACGTTGCTATACTCAGGAGGATGAGACGGTCATCTGTTACTTCTGGAACAATACCAGCAAGGATATTACTTTAAAGAAGGAGTATGAAATCCAAAGAAAACAGGGTGAGACTTGGGAAACCGTGGCAGAAGGAGTCATGGAAGAGGTGGCGGTAAGTGCCTATGGAAATGGAGAGCTTACCTTCGATATTACAGGAATTCCGTCCGGGGAAATGGCCCTGTATCGCGTGAAGGCTTATGTGGATGATGTGCCGGTTTATGGCGGATTCTATTATGGCACGGAAGGAAATGCGAGCTTGGAAATTACATCCGGAGAATTCCCGGACTACACCATGTCTTTGGACTTTGATTTGACAAACACAGGTATTTCCGTAGCATATCTTTCTTCCG
>JAFXDD010000022.1 GCA_017516285.1 Lachnospiraceae bacterium | reverse complement strand
CAACGTGATGAAAATATTGTTATAATCAAGGAGTAATAGTAAATGAATGCTAATAAAAATTATGTAGCAAACAAAAACCACAAATCTACTGTATTCAGCAAGCTTTTCGGTGAGGATAAGGAAAATGCGCTCAGCCTGTATAATGCCGTGAATGGCAGCAATTATACCAACGCAGACGATTTGACCTTTACCACACTGGATGATGTGGTGTATATGAAGATGAAAAATGACGTGTCTTTCCTGTTCGACAAGACATTGAGTTTGTATGAGCATCAAAGCACATACAATCCGAATATGCCACTGAGAGGTTTTTTGTATTTCGCCGATTTGTATCGTCAGCTTATAAAGGACAACGAGCGGATTTATAGCAAAAGTATTGTGAAAATTCCGGCTCCAAAGTACGTTGTTTTTTACAATGGAGACAAGAAGGATATGCCGGAAGAGGTAAAGGAGCTGTATTTGTCAGTTGCCTTTGACAGAGAGGTAGAACCGGGCAAGTTTGAATGGACTGCTACCATGGTGAATATTAATGCAGGCATGAATCCGGAGCTTTTGTCAAAATGTAAGGTTTTGGGTGGTTACGCAACCTTTGTAGATAAGGTGAGAACCTACAATAAGAGCATGTCTTTAACGGATGCGGTAGACCAGGCGGTGGATGAATGCGTGGAAGCTGTGGTGCTGGAGGAATTTTTTAGCAAGCACCGAAGGGAGGTCAGAAATATGGTATTGACTGAATTTGATGAGGAAAAGTTTCTCAAAATGATGAGAGCCGAGGAACGTGCAGAGGGAGAACGTAATGTCTTAATTAAGATATTATCTAAATTAGGTTCTGTTTCCAAGGAATTGCAGAGCCAAATTCAGGGTATTGATGACGATACCTTGGTGAACTGGATCATGTTGGCTTCCAGAGCAGAGAGTATGCAGGAATTTTTGGAGCAGATTAAAGAATAGTAGTTTGCAAAAAGGGTAGTCCCAGATTGACCGGGTCTGCCCTGTAAACCAATGAAGATTAAGAGTATAGAAGGGCTGACCGCTTTAGCGGCGGCCTTTTTCTAAAAATTTACATATGAAAATTTTCTAAATTTGCACATACATCTAGACATGGGAAAGGAAAAAACGTATAATTAAATAGAATGTTTACATTCTAAGAGTAGGGTGAATTAGTTATGAAAAAGCAATCGCTTGTTATGCGTTCATTGGCGACAATCAGCCAGTTTGGTATCAATATGATAGTTCCTATTTGCATGTGCTCAGTAGCAGGCTATTTTTTGGACAAGTGGCTGGGGACTGATTTTCTGATGATTATTTTCTTTTTTGTGGGGGCATTGGCCGGTTTCCGGAATATATATATATTAGCCCGCAAAGTTTATGAAGATGATGCAAGGAAGGAGAATCCTTATGTTTCCAGGATTAACAGGGACAAATAGTAACGAAACCCTGAAAGAAATGCTGTGTGGTATGTTGGTGTATGGCGTGCTTGGTCAGATTGTAATTTGGTTGTTCATCAGGGGTATAGGCGTCAGTCTTGGCTGGTGGATAGGCGTACTGACTGCTATTGGCTGTGGCTATCAGATGTGGTGGGGCTTGGACAGGGCACTTGATTTAAGTGAGAGCGAAGCCTCTAAGAAAATGATGGTTTACAGTATGTTTCGTTATATTGCAATTGTGGTAATTATGGCAGTGGTCATGATTACGGAGATTGCCAATCCACTGGCGGCAGTATTTGGTGTGTTTGCGTTGAAGGCAGGTGCTTATTTGCAGCCGCTTATACACAATTTCTACAAGAAAAGGAGGTGAATGTATGAGACAAGGAATTTTGTTGTCAGCTGAAGTTGACTTTATGATTCATGGAGTCTTTTCTTATGAAATCTTTGGACAGACTGTCTGGATTACTACGACCCATATATGCCTGTTGATTATTGTTCTGGCGCTGATTGGTTTTGCGGCTGTGGTTAATCGCGTGATGAAGCGCGCCACAGAGACGCCGGGTGGTTTTCAGAATGTGGCAGAGATGGTTGTAGAGATGTTGGACGGTATAGTCAAGGGCGGCATGGGCAGGAGTGCCGGTAAATTTATGAACTATATAGGCACCGTATTCATATTTATTTTAATATGTAACCTTTCCAGTCTGGTTGGACTCAGACCGCCTACGGCAGATTACGGTGTCACTTTGCCGCTTGGTCTTCTTACATTTGTGTTAATTCATTTTAACAAGTTCAAGCATCAGAAGGTTGGCGGAGTTATCAAGGGCTTGTGCGACCCTTGGCCAATTTGGGCACCGATTAATATTATTGGTGACATCGCAGTGCCGATTTCTTTGTCATTGCGTTTGTTTGCAAATGTGTTGTCCGGTACGGTTATGATGGCGCTGGTATACAGTTTGTTATCCTTTATTGCAATCGGATGGCCGGCAGTATTGCATGTATATTTTGATATTTTTTCAGGAGCTATTCAGACCTATGTATTCTGCATGTTGACAATGACTTACATTGCAGATGCAATTGGTGATAAATAAAAACTAAATAATTGTAATAATACCATTTCAGGAGGAAAAAAAGATGGAATTTAACGAAAACTTTATTTTAGGTTGTTCAGCAATCGGTGCAGGTTTAGCAGTTATCGCCGGTATCGGACCTGGTATTGGTCAGGGTATTGCAGCAGGTCATGCAGCTGCAGCTGTAGGACGTAATCCGGGCGCAAAGGGTGACATTATGTCTACCATGTTACTGGGACAGGCTGTAGCAGAGACCACAGGTCTTTATGGTTTGTTAATTGCTATGCTTCTCTTATTCGTTAAGCCTTTATTACCATAAGGAGATAAAGCATTATGGAGCCTAGATTATTTGATTTGGACTTTCAGCTGTTACATGACGCAGTGCTGACCTTGATTGCCATGTTTGTGCTGTATCTGGCACTGAGCTATTTCCTATTCAATCCTGTACGCGCCATGTTAGAAAAGCGTCAGGCCAAGATTGCAGCAGAATTAGCAGAAGCGGCAGAGGCGGATGCGGCTGCCAAGGCTTTACGTGAAGAGTATGAGGCGAAGCTTGCAAATATAGAAAAAGAAGCTGATGAAATCTTAAGCGATGCCAGAAGACGTGCCTTACTCAGTGAAAATCAGATTATTGCTGAGGCGAAGGAAGAGGCTCACCGTATTATGGAGAGAGCCCGCGTGGAGGCAGAGCTTGAAAAGAGCAAGGTTGCGGATGAAGTGAAGAAGGAGATGATTAGCATCGCTTCTGTATTGGCCGGTAAGGTAGTTGCAGCCAATATGACTACGGACATTCAGGCCGAGCTTATTGATGAAACTTTAAAGGAAATGGGTGAGAGCACATGGCTAAGCTGATTTCTAAAACCTATGGAGAGGCTTTATACGAGCTGGCTGAGGAAGAGCAGAGGTTAGACATGCTTTTTGATGAGGCCAAGGCTGTCCGTGATATTTTGCGGGAGAATGCTGATTTTGGCAAGCTTATGAGCCATCCCAAGATTCCGAAGGAAGATAAGGTAAAGGTTGCAGAGGAGGTCTTTAAGGGACGTGTCAGCAGCGAGATGGAAGGCTTTTTGGTTATCGTTATTGAAAAGGACCGTTATGTCTGGTTGGATGACATACTGACTTACTTTATCGACAAAGTAAAGGAAGTAAAGCATATTGGTGTGGCTTTTGTAACTACTGCGGTTGCATTGGATGAAGCCACGCAGACTAAGATTAAAAAGCGTCTGTTAGAAACTACCAAGTACCGGACTATGGAAATGCATTATTCCGTAGATCCGTCGCTCATTGGTGGTATGGTTATCCGTATAGGGGACCGTATAATAGACTCCAGTATTACTACCAAGTTAAACGAACTAAAAAAGCAGCTGTTGAAAATACAGCTGGGTTAAGAGCAATATTTTAAGAAAGGATGCGTAAGGATCCATGAATTTAAGACCAGAAGAAATAAGTTCAGTAATTAAGGATCAGATCAAGAGATATGCCGCAGACATGGAAGTATCCGACGTAGGTACGGTTATTCAGGTGGCTGACGGTATTGCACGTGTGCACGGTCTTGAAAACGCAATGCAGGGAGAGCTTTTGGAGTTCCCGAATGAAGTATACGGTATGGTTATGAACCTGGAAGAGGATAACGTAGGTGCCGTATTACTTGGTTCTGCGGGGAGTATCAATGAAGGGGACACTGTGAAAACCACAGGTCGAGTAGTTGAGGTTCCTGTAGGTGATGCGTTGATTGGACGTGTTGTAAATGCACTTGGTCAGCCTATAGATGGCAAGGGACCTATCCAGACAGATAAGTTCCGCAGAGTGGAGAGAGTTGCCAGCGGTGTTATTACTCGTAAATCCGTAGATACTCCTTTACAGACAGGTATCAAGGCAATCGATGCCATGGTTCCGATTGGACGCGGTCAACGTGAGCTTATCATCGGTGACCGTCAGACCGGTAAGACTGCAATCGCAATTGATACCATTATCAATCAGAAGGGCCAGAACGTAAAATGTATTTACGTTGCTATCGGCCAAAAGGCTTCTACTGTTGCGGGTATTGTAAAGACTTTAGAAGAATTCGGTGCCATGAGCTACACCACTATTGTAGCTGCTACAGCAAGTGAGCTGGCACCATTACAGTATATTGCACCATACGCAGGCTGTGCGATTGGTGAAGAATGGATGGAAAACGGAGAGGATGTACTCGTTATTTATGATGACTTAAGTAAGCATGCTACTGCTTACCGTACCCTTTCCTTACTGCTTCGTCGTCCACCGGGACGTGAGGCTTATCCGGGTGACGTATTCTATCTGCACTCCAGATTATTGGAACGTGCAGCACGTATGAGTGAAGAGTACGGCGGCGGTTCTCTCACAGCATTGCCTATTATTGAGACACAGGCAGGTGACGTTTCTGCGTATATTCCTACCAATGTAATTTCTATTACAGATGGTCAGATTTATCTGGAAACAGAAATGTTTAACGCAGGCTTCCGTCCGGCGGTAAATGCGGGCTTATCCGTATCCCGAGTAGGTGGTTCTGCCCAGATTAAGGCTATGAAAAAGATTGCCGGACCTATCCGTACCGAGCTTGCTCAGTACAGAGAATTGGCTTCTTTTGCACAGTTTGGTTCTGATTTGGATGCAGATACAGCAGAGAGACTGGCACAGGGTATCCGTATTAAAGAAATTCTTAAGCAGCCTCAGTACAAGCCATTGCCGGTTGAATATCAGGTAATGATTATTTACGTTGCTACACGCAAATATTTATTGGATGTACACGTAGAGGACATTACCAGATTCGAAGCAGAGTTCTATGATTTTATTGATACCAAGTATCCGGACATTCCTGCAAGTATCAAAACCGAAAAGGTTATCACAGAAGCTACACAGGAAACTCTTGAAAAGGCAATTGCAGAGTTTAAGGCACAGTTTAAATAAACAGTAGATTTTAGTTTTTAGAAAGGCGGTACGTGTATTATGGCTTCTATGCGTGATATTAAGAGACGTAAAAGCAGTATTCAAAGTACACAGCAAATTACCAAAGCCATGAAGCTTGTTTCTACTGTTAAACTGCAGCGTGCGAAGTTGCGTGCAGAGCGTTCCAAGGCATATTTTGATTGTATGTATCAGACCGTCAGCTCTATGTTGTCCAGGGCAGGTGGGATTAATCATCCTTATATTACCGGTTCTGACAGTCCGCGTAAGGCTATTATCATGATTACCGGTAACAGAGGCTTGGCCGGAGGGTACAACTCCAACATTATTAAGCTGATTACTAAGGGCGATTTTGTCAAGGAGGACTTGGATATTTATGCAATCGGTACCAAGGGGCGTGATGCACTGTACAGATATGGTTATACCATTAAGGCAGTGTATGATGATTTGGCAGAGGAGCCTTCTTATGCAGATGCCATGGGTATTTCACGGACAGTATTGGAGGCTTACAAGGCAGGTGAAATCGGTGAGATTTATCTGGCATACACTTCCTTCAAGAATACGGTCAGCCATGAACCAAAGCTTATCAAGCTTTTGCCTGCTGAGGCAGGTACGGGCAAGGATGCCGGGGATAGTTCGGGAAATGTCGCACTGATGAATTTTGAGCCTAAGGATGAAGAGGCCCTTAGCCTGATTATTCCGCAGTATGTAACGAGCCTTATTTACGGAGGCCTGGTAGAGAGCGTAGCAAGTGAAAATGGCGCAAGAATGCAGGCCATGGATTCTGCAACCAGCAATGCAGAGGAAATGATTGACAGCCTGTCACTCTTGTACAATAGAGCCCGTCAGGGTGCTATTACACAGGAATTAACAGAAATTATCGCCGGCGCAGAGGCCATAAGTTAGCATGTAGCTGACTTATCCCCTCCGGTGGATTATAGAAAGGAAACAAGATGGCAGAGTTAAATAAAGGTAAAATTACTCAGATCATCGGTGCCGTACTGGATGTGAAGTTTAGTACCGGCAAGCTTCCGGAAATCAATGAGGCTATTACCATTGACAACAAGGAAGCCGGAACCCTGACTGTGGAGGTTGCACAGCATTTGGGTGATGATACAGTAAGATGTATTGCCATGGGCCCTACAGACGGTCTGGTAAGAGGAATGGAAGCGGTGGCAACAGGCGCTCCGATTTCCGTACCTGTTGGCGATAATACGTTAGGTCGTATTTTTAATGTTTTAGGCCAGGCAATCGACAATAAACCTGCTCCGGAAGGTGTAGCATACTACCCAATCCACAGAGCAGCACCTGCTTTTGAGGAACAGTCCACAGAGACTGAATTATTAGAGACAGGTATTAAGGTTATCGACTTATTATGCCCTTATCAGAAGGGTGGTAAAATCGGTCTTTTCGGTGGTGCCGGTGTAGGTAAGACCGTATTGATTCAGGAGTTAATCCGTAACATTGCTACAGAGCATGGCGGTTACTCCGTATTTACCGGTGTAGGCGAGCGTACTCGTGAAGGTAACGACTTATATCACGAAATGCAGGAATCCGGTGTTATTGACAAAACCACCATGGTATTCGGTCAGATGAACGAGCCGCCGGGAGCTCGTATGAGAGTTGGTTTGACAGGTCTTACCATGGCAGAATACTTCCGTGATCAGGGTGGTAAGGACGTGCTCCTTTTCATCGACAATATTTTCCGTTTCACACAGGCAGGTTCTGAGGTATCCGCGCTGCTTGGCCGTATGCCATCCGCAGTAGGTTATCAGCCGACCCTGCAGACGGAAATGGGTGCATTACAGGAGCGTATTACTTCCACCAAGAATGGTTCTATTACTTCCGTTCAGGCAGTATATGTACCTGCCGATGACTTAACGGACCCTGCTCCTGCAACAACCTTTGCTCATTTGGATGCAACTACCGTATTGTCCCGTTCTATTGTAGAAATGGGTATTTATCCGGCAGTAGACCCATTGGAGTCTACCTCCCGTATTCTGGATCCACGTATTGTAGGGGAGGAGCACTATCATGTAGCCCGTGGTGTTCAGGAAATACTGCAAAAATACAAGGAGCTGCAGGATATTATCGCTATCTTAGGTATGGACGAATTATCCGAGGAGGACCGACTGACCGTTGCACGTGCAAGAAAGATACAGAGATTTTTGTCTCAGCCGTTCTTCGTTGCAGAGCAGTTTACCGGTACTTCAGGCAAATATGTGCCTTTAAATGAGACCATTCGCGGCTTTAAGGAAATTATCGAAGGCAAGCATGACAGCATTCCGGAAGGTTATTTCTTAAATGCAGGCAGCATTGATGATGTATTGGCCCGCGTTAAATAAGGGGTGATACTATGGATAATTTCAGATTACAAATTATTACTCCGGAGCGTATCTTTTTTGATGGAGACGCTTATATGGTAGAGTTTAATACTACCGAGGGTGAAATCGGTGTATATGCAAACCATATCCCGCTTACCTGCATCATTAAGCCGGGTATCCTGACCATTCGTATGGATGGCGAGGAAAAAGAAGCGGCACTGCATTCCGGCTTTGTGGAAATCCTGCCGGATAAGGTGACCATTCTGGCTGAGGTTATTGAATGGCCGGAGGAAATCGACCTGCACAGGGCAGAGGCGGCTATGGAAAGAGCCAAGGAGCGTATTGCCCACCGCACCTCTGATACAGACATTGCCCGGGCGGAAACAGCGCTCATGCGTGCCATGGCGCGAATTACGTTAATTAAATAATGATGAAATGATAAGGAGCTGATACCAATGAAGGGTCAGCTCCTTGATTTTTAAGTAGGTGCAGATAAATTCAGATATGAACTTATACCGCATATTTTGCATACTATAATAAAAAAAGGCATTTTGACATGGAAAAACCGGTATATTTACCCTTTTATATGACATACCCTGTAAGATATCCTTATAATCAGGAGAACAGGGCTGCAAGGGATATAGAATATTTGAGAGAAATGTATCCGATGGAAGCAAAAAGACTGCTGGGACGCGTTTCTGAGATATTAGACAGAATGGATTATGAGGAGAGCATTATTTATGATGAGTATCCTGACAGATGGCAGTTGTACCGTCTGGCAGAGAGCATTGTCACGATTTTAAAAAACGAGGCTGAGCAGAATGGTGAAGAAATTACTCCTGAAAAGTGGGAGTGGATTAGCGATATGGTACAGGTGCTGTTGTTTGATGAAATATTTAACCGCAGACACGGCAGACAAAGCGGCCGTCGCAGAAATATGATGTTTGTAGATAGAGATAGCTGGCAGATGCCTTATGGCAGTATACAGCCGCCACAAAGAGGGATGCAGCAGCCATGGAATGAAATGCAGGGTCCTCAGATAACCATGCAGCAGCCTGAAGAGGAAATGTAATTTTCCTGTTGTGATTTTTCCATAATAAGGTTAAAATATATACATGAAAGAGTTTGGCATGATAATTGCAGAAAGTGAATACAAATATATGGACAATATCAAAAATACAATATCAGAGTTAATAAATGAAACGTTAATACAGGCAATTTTAAGTAACGCAAAAAATCCGGATAAGGCTTCCAAAGTGAAGCTGCGTCCGGTGCGCTTGAAGGACGAGCTTTGGATACAGGAGACCTTATATGTGGGGACTAAGGTTTTGCACAGCAATTTAAGCATTGTAGAAGCTGTGGAGCGTATCTGCAAGTATATGGAGCAGGATTTTAAACAGGGGCTTATTCAAACAGAGACGGCAGAGTGCACGATTTTGGTCAGCAAGAAGGGGAAGGTGACGATAAAAACGAAGAAGAAGGCAACGGCGGCTAAGGCAGATTACAGTCATAATCGTCAGAAGCAGTATATTCTGGAGGAAGGGGACAAGATTCCTTTCCTGATTGATTTGGGTATCATGAATTTGGAGGGTAAGGTAGTAAAGGCCAGATATGATAAATTCCGTCAGATTAATAAGTATTTGGAATTTATCAGAGACATTGTGCCAAAGCTTCCAAAGGAGGGCACCATACGTATTATTGATGTTGGCTGCGGCAAGTCTTATTTGACCTTTGCTATGTATTATTATTTACATGATATGTTAAGGCTTCCTATTGAGGTTATCGGGCTGGATTTAAAGGCAGACGTCATTGCACACTGCAATGAGTTAGCAAAGAGGTATGGTTTTAGCGGGATTCATTTTGAAATGGGTGATATTGCGCAGTTTACCGGAGCGGACAGCGTGGATATGGTAGTGACCCTTCATGCTTGTGACACAGCCACGGATTATGCCATCGAAAAGGCTGTAAAGTGGGGGGCAAGTGTAATTTTGACGGTGCCTTGCTGCCAGCATGAGGTGAACGCACAGATACAGAGCGATTTCTTAAAGCCGGTATTAAGGTATGGCTTGTTAAAGGAGCGGATGTCTGCGCTTTTAACCGATGCTATTCGTGCCAATATGCTGGAAAGCCTGGGGTATGATACGCAGGTGCTGGAGTTTATTGATATGGAGCATACACCAAAGAATATATTGATTAGGGCGACAAAGAGAAACGGTATGCGTCCAAAAGGCGATAGTATGGGTCTGGACGCGTTGGAAGCATTTACCAAGGAGATGGGTGTACATACTACACTACAGCAAATTTTTCAGACGGAGGCAGAAGTAAATGAATAAAAAGCTTGTTATGTGGGGAGTTTTCGTGCTGGTCTTTTTGGCCGGTGTGGTGGGCTCATACAAGTTTATCAATCAGGACAATCAGGACATGACCATAGAGCTTTCTGCGCCTACATTACCTTTGGTGTCCATGGTGCTTGGGGGTGAGAGCTATAATACCTTGCATGGAAATGTGGGAAATATGGATGTCAGTGATGTGGCAGAATATGTGTGTCCGGTGGATATAGACAGAGAACTGCAGGCACGTGTGGAAACCTTTGGTACAAATGTGACAGATGTGTCATATGAGGTGCGCAATAACGACGGCAGTCGTCTGATTGAAGCAGGTCAGGTCAGCCTCACGGAAAAAACACCGGGCATTCTGGATTTTTCTGTGAAGCTGAAGGATTTAATCGTAGTTGGTGAGGAATACATTTTCTGTATTATATTAAATACGGACAATCACGAAAATGTTTGCTATTATACCAGATTTGTTTATGGTAATGAGTATGATATAGACAACCAACTGGATTTTGTACTGGATTTTCATGAAAAGAGCTTTGACAAAAGTAAGGTTACCGAAATAGCGCCTTTCATGGAGCCGGACAGTACCGGCAATAATTCCAGTCTGGGCTTTATAAATATTCATTCCTCTGCAAAGCAGGTTGTGTGGGGGGATTTGCCTGTGGAGCGCGCCGGCGAGCCGGATATATACATTACTTATCTACAGGACAATTTTGGTGCATTTACTTTGAAGTATTACGTAAAAAGCACCGTGGATGAAACGGAGCAGTACTATTTTGTTACAGAAAATTTTCTGGTGTCAAGCTTTGGAGAAAAACTTTATCTCTTGGATTATGAGAGAACCGCCGACAGTGTTTTCCAATATGAAAGTGATGTATACCAAAATGACAAAATAAATCTATCCATACAAAGCAAGGATATTCCTGTGACGGAAAGTGAAGATGGTAATATGGCTGCTTTTGTGGTGAACAGCAGTCTCTATTACTATGATGATATTGAAAACCAGATGAATTTTGTATATGGTTTTTTTGATGGTATAGGCAGTGATGAGAGAAGTGCTTTTCAGGCACATGATATAAAGGTCCTTGAGGTCAGCGAGTCCGGTTCTATTTATTTCATGGTATATGGTTATATGAATCGCGGCAATTATGAAGGAAAGACAGGTGTTGCCCTGTACGCTTATCATGGACAGTCTAAGCTGGTAGAAGAGATTGGTTTTTATGAAAGTACCCGTAGTGCTGCATACGTGATGCAGGAAATAGAGGAAATGTCTTTCTTCAGCCGATTAAATAAGTTTTATTTTTGCGTGGACGGAAATATTGTTTCCTACGATATAGAGACAAGTGCAGCCCGGGTAGAAATACCTTTTGAGAAGGAACAGACACTTTTTGTGTCAGGAGATCACAGCAGCGTGGTGGTAGGTAGAGAAGGTAAACTATATTTCTGGCATCTGGATACGGGAGCCGCCAGGGAAATTACTGCAGGTAACGGTGGAAGCATCATTCCTCAAGGGTTTATTGGAAATGACTTTGTATATGGCGTTTTCTATGAGGAGGATGGCATACTGCAAAGTGATGGCTCTTATTCACGATATATGAGAGAAATTCGTATTCAAAATGCCCAGGGTGAGGTGCTGAAACAATATACGGCAGAAGGCATGCTGGTAACCGGCTGTGAAATCGTGGACAATCAGATTTTGTTGGAAAGAGTGCAGGTGCAGGATGGCAGGGTGACTAATGCCGTGCAGGAACAAATTGTAGCCAGCAAAGGCGAGAAAAAAACGTATAATGGCATTCAAACTGCCTTAACCAGTACCTTCCAAACCATTAGGCAGGTATCTCTTAAGAATAAAATCGATACCGGAAGCCTGGAATTTGTAAGGGCAAAGGAAGTCTTTCAGGAGGGGAGCCGTGATATCGATATCGTAATAGAAAATAATAAGAGTTATTGTGCTGTATGTACCCCTTGGAGTGTAGCACAGTATGTAACGGATGTGGGAGAGGCTATGGTGCAGGCCGCTGCTTTGGAAGGCTACGCCCTGGATGCAGATGGTGCAGTTATCTGGAAAAAGGCTGCCACAGTTACCAAGAACCAGATTATGGCCATCGTAATGGAGGCGGCAACCCAGGAAAGAAGCTCCAAAAATATATGCCTGGATATTATGCTCAGACAAATCGGTAATCCAAAGGATACGGCAGCGGAGCTGGCTTTAGGCAAGACCTGTCAGGAGATTTTGAGCCCAGCACAGGAGGATTATGTCCTCATGGATATTACCGGTGCCGACCTAAGCAGCATGCTGTACTACACCAACCAGGACATCCCGATTATGGTGCTTTACGACACCGGAGAGGCTATCCTTATTACCGGCTTTAATCAGTTTAATATAGTAGTCATGGACCCTGTAAATAAAAAGCTTGGATACATGTCCAGAAGCGATGCAAGCGAAATGCTTGCAGAGACGCAGAATCAGGTGTTTACCTATTATCGGAGGGCGGTGAATTAAAATACAAAAGGGGAAAGAAGGAGATAAAAGGATATACCAGGAGGAAAGATACGAAAGGCTTGGAGTGCGCTCCAAGCCTTTCCTTGTTATAATATTTGGTGGAAATTGTTAGTTGCATATATGCAGTCTACTTAAGATATTTCCGCGCCATCTCCTGATAAAAGTCCGGTTCACTGGCCAGTCTGTGGGTCTGATGACCGAGACCATCAGCAGTCATTTTATTCATCAATTCAAACAACTGATTAAGACCGGCTTTACGTCCATCCTCGAAGGCGTCTTCACGTTCCATGCGCATATGCTCTTGTTCGTTATATTCATAAATACTCACTTTCATCGCCTCCGCTCTGTTGGTTTCCAGAAAGTCCTTTAAAATGCCTTCCTGAATGCACTCATTAATTGCCTTTTCTACTGCTTCTTCAATAGGTAATTCCTCAGCGTATGTACGAACGCGGTGGGTATATTCCACGTAGTCCTGTAAATCCCGGCAGGTCTCCACCAGCTCGGTATTGTGCCCTTTGTTGATGTTAAAAACTTCGACAATCAGCTCCAGTGAAACTGTCTCATCGTGTATGGTGTACAAATCCGAGAGCCTGAATTCCTCATAATCGGGGCGTTTCTCTCTGCCATTGTAAAAGACTACGAATCTTGGCGGTGGTATTTCCAACTTCTTGCTTCCATAAAGGTTCATGTTCTTGGTCAGCCTTGAATACAGGTCTGAAAGATACAGCAAGAACCGCAAGGGCATGTTGGGATTATAGGTGCTTTGGTGCTCGTACAGGGAGAGCCGCAGGTCGATGAGAAAGGACAAGTCATTCTGCATGGACATGTAAATCGCGTTCTCCAGCGTGTTGATGGTAAGAAGCTCCGGGTCGGTATAATTCTTACGGCTCATGGCATTGTACAGCTTTAGAAGTCTCTCTTTGTTGCTGAAAAGCATGATAAATATTCTGGATTTGTAGTCGAATTTAACCTGTAAATCCGGTACATTTGGTGTTTCAGTGTGCATACACTACCTCCTTGTGAAAAATACGCAGGAGGCCATTTCTAAAACCTCGCTGCTTTGTTAATTAGGGAAACAAAAGCATTGAGATTTCTGAAATGAAAAATAGATGTTCTGAAAATTTTATCTTTTGAATAGTAGAAATTTAATGCTTTGTAAGTATTGTAGCACGTTTTTGAATGTATGGCAACTGGAAAGTTTAAAATCTTTTTGATTTATGGTGCTGTTAAATTCGCATATCCTGCACAAGCATAATCACATGGAAGGTGGAAGTTTCATCATCATAGTAATAATGCATTTCGCCCAGGTATTTGCGGACAATGCGGGCGACGCTTTTCATGCCAAAGCCGTGGAGTTCTTTGTTGGGCTTGAAAATCATCAGGTTGCCCTGCTCGTCAATGGGATTTTGGCGGCAGGAGTTGATGACGGTAATTAACGTATAAGGAGTACGCTCCCTTCGGCTGGCAGTAACCTCTATGTATCCCTCCGGTATCCGGTAGGCAGCCTCCATGGCATTGTCCAAAAGGTTGCAAAAAAGGGCAGTCATATCCTCGTCAGACATAAAATTCAGGCACTTGCTGCGGATGTCGGTTTGCATGGAGATATGCTTGTCGTAGCAGGTATTGATATAACGGCACAAAATGACGTTCAGCATGTCATTATCGCTGACGCGCACAGAGGTACGCAGACTGGAGGAATTGAGCAGGGTGCTGATATATGAGGTAACCCTCTGCGATTCACTTTGTGCACTTAAGTCAGCCAAAGTCATCAGATGCTTCTTGATGTCATGAATCAGGATACTCTTGCTTTCACTTTCCTGCAGAATGGCTTTACGAAATTCCGCAGCATCATACTCTTTCTGCAGCTGCAGGCGTAAGGCAGCTAATTCGGCCTCCTTGCGTTGGGTGTAGTCATAAATGCCAAATATGAACATATTGGTGGACAAGAGCAGAATTGCACTGACTGAAATCATCCAGTCCAACAGTAAAGTTAGTTCTGATAGTAAGGTTGTAGCAAATAAAGTCATCATAATAAAAACAGTAATGATAGGCACACCAGTCAAAAGAAAAGAAGTTTTTGAATATGACTTATGCTTTGTGTTAAAAAGGCGTACAATGGTTTGTAGAATAATAAAGTACAGCGTTTTACTGAAAATACCTAAAATAATTAAATTTTTGAGGTAATCATATTCTGCAAAAAAGTTAGAGGTAAAATATGTCCTAATGCTAAATACAATGAGCTCACTCATACCCATAATAGTGGTTGTGATGGCAGCATGAAATAGGGCAGTACTATATTTTACCTGATATATGACCCATATATAGATAAAATTGACAATTAGAAAAGCCACAATATTGAGCCAGGCAAGCTGTAATAGTACAATAAAGAATAAAAGACTGTATAAACCGGCTAAGAGTAAGGCTTTTATGTGTTTTGAGTGTTTAGGATAAAATAAGCGAGAGCAGTATTGCCATAAAATGAGAGCTTCTATTATATATGTAATTACATAACAAAAAGTGACTTTCATATAGTTACCTCAAGCCTTCCACATACAAAAGGTATGCGCGTTTAAATTCCTTGTATTTTCTTTTGGTCAGGTATGCAGTGACTTCATTTTCCAGCTGTATAAGAGTTGGAGTAAAGCTGATTACATACATCATGTTTACAATAAAGCTTTTGTGGGTCGTGATAAAGCATTTATCCTGAAGCTTTTCACGCCAATAAGTCATAGTCTCAGTGCTTTCGTATTTTTGACCAACTGTATGTATAATAATCTTGCGTTCCGCAGTCTCCACTGCAATGATATCTGCTTTGGACACAGTTACATTGTTTTTATCACGGCATTCAATAACAACCTTGCCTGCTGTGGAATTGTACTTTTGCAAGGCATCTTTCATATTTTGAAAAAAGCGCAGCTTTTCCAATGGCTTGGATAAATACCGGAAAACATGAAAGCGCATGGCATCATCCAGATATTCCGGGAAAGCACTGACCATAATGATAATAATCCGTGGATTGGACTCTTGCAGCTCCTGCCCTACATGGATGCCCTTTAGACCAGGCATCTCAACATCCAGAAAAACAATGTCCTTATCGCCCGTGTCCTTTAATAATAATTCCCCGTTTTCGTACATCACTATTTCCGGACATGATAAATGCGCGTTTTTAAAATAGTCACGTAGAAATTTATGAATTTGTCGTCTGACAAGCTCGTCGTCATCGCATATTAAAATTCGCATAGGTGGGTTCCCCTTTAGTAAAATATTTACTTTTATTATATAGGTGTAGCGTGAAAAAAACAAGAAAATTGCATAAAAAGACCATTTTCGTACGAAAATGGTCAAAAATCGATATGTTTATTAGAATATAGCATTTCAACAAAATCGCGTGTCAGCCGTACTTGTTCTTCAGTACATAAACGAAGCGTATCCAAGATGTCCATAGGAATGTCATTAGGATGCCTATTACCTAACAGTAAATGGTTGGGGGTGGTATCCAGACATTCACAAAGTTTAAGTAGTGTTTCTACAGTAATTCCTTGTTGGCCTCTTTCTATTGAAGATAAAGTATTGTTAGAGCAATCTAAGTACTCTGCAACATATGCTTGCGTCATATGAAGCACTTTGCGGCGCTTGCTGATTCTATTACCTATTTGTTTTCTCTGTGTTTCCATAATATAGTACCAACTCCTGAATAATCAGACATTTTATTTATTTTATCAATAGTATTGCTAAAAATAAACAAAGCTATACAGAAATACACTGTAGAACTTGTTGTTTGGATAAGAAAATAAAGTCTTACTGAGAATATCTGTAGAATTTGTATTTTAGAACGAAAAGAAGGGGAATTTGACCAAAAAGAACTAATATTTGCCCACTTGAGTAAAAGGGGTCGCGAGAATTACCTTTTTGCGGTAATATAAATTATGTAGTATTCAATGACGAAAAATACGAGAGGAGACAACTACGGCATGAAGAAAGAAAAAATTACAAAAAAAGCTGCTAAAGGTGTAGCAAGTGTATTGAACTCTGTGTTACGTACAGAAGCAAATTCAGCATCCTGTGTGATTATTTTCGAACCAAAGGCACCGAAGGAATTAAGCCGCTTTAAAAAGAATTGATGAATTCTAAAGGCTCAAGGGGAATTGTTACTTTGCTGATAGAGAGTGGTGTGATTGAGGCCTCAGACAGAGAGCTATATGAGTACGCAATACATAGTCTGTGGCTGTTGATAGCACCACTGCTCTTGGCACTGGTATTTGGTATCCTGATGGGAGCTCCGTGGAAGGCAGTGCTTATGATTTTACCTTTTATGGCTATCCGGAAGTTCAGCGGTGGCTTTCATGCCAAGCATGAACGTACCTGCCTGATAGTTTCCAGCCTGCTGATTATGCTCTGCATTTATGCGGCAGCACATCTGGAATATGGTGTGGTGATAAGCATTTGTCTAATGCTTGCCGGGATAAGTCTGATTGTATTCAGCCCTATCGATTCTGAAAAACGCAGATTGGACGATGACGAGAAAATCCGCTACAAGGTTATCACAGCTGTGATGGCAACCGTTTTTGCAGTATTGCATTTGATACTGCTGGTTTTAGGACTACGGTCAGCGGCCGTTTGCATTGCAGTTGGATTGATTTTGTCAGCAGGACTCCAGATACCATGCGTGGTAATGCGCATGATGAAAATTGAATATTAACGTGTAAAAGGTGGAAGAGGACTGTATCTGCAATGGTATGGTCCTTTTTTCAGGTATATGCAATAGTCAAAATTGACCAAAAATGACGATAAATTGTCGTTTCGCGCAGGAAGGGTTGAAATTTAATAGTGAATGAGGTATGGTGAGGGTGTCATTGATGCTACGAGAAAATATTATAATTCAGGAGGTATTATAGTGAGAAAATTAATATCAGTATTTGCATTAATCATTTTATGCATTTGTACAACTAATCTTTGTGTTTCAGCAGCCCAGGCTCCTGGTATAACAAGTGGTAAAGTTTATAAAATAACCAATGTTGCCAGTGGTAAGTGTATTAATGTAAATAACAATTATGACGAAAATGGTGTGAATGTATATCAGTGGACAGATGATGGATCTGTGGAACAAAAGTTTAAGGTAGTTTATGATGCATCATATAACAATAATCATGGCGGATACAGATTTAGAGCGAAGACAAGCGCTAATGGACAATATAGAGTTTTAGATATTGTGAAATCCGGTGGTTCTGTAGTTCCAGGCTGTAATGTTGAAATATGGGCACCGACAGATAATGTGGCGCAGTATTTTGACATTATTCAAGTGTCAAGTGGCAAATACAAAATTGTTCCGGTTGCAAATCCTGCGGTTGCTTTGACGTCATATGGCACAAGCAACGGATCAAATGGCGGAACTGCTTCAACATCAACAGGTAATATATATCTGTCAACATATACAGGTTCAAACAATCAACTTTGGACTTTCACAGAAATATCTACGGCTGATGAAACAGCATATGCTAATATGAACTTTAGCTTTCCTTTATCTGTGACTACAATATCCTCAGGTTATGCAAAGCGTAATTATGATGGAAAATTCCATGCAGGTATCGATATACCTGCAAGTGCCGGTACTGCAATAAAGAGTGCCAATACGGGAAAGGTTGTAGAAATAATAAAAGAGTTAAGTACCACCTCCGGACGAGGACATGGTGTAATAGTTGAATCTTCAAGTAATTATGTATATGGAACTTCAACAAAAATTAGGACGATGTATATACATATGCAAGAAGCGACCACATTGAGTTTGAATGATACTGTAACAAAAGGTGTGACTCAGATTGGTAAAGTAGGAAATACAGGAGCCTCTGGTGGAAATCATTTACATTTTTCAGTTATTTCCGATGGTAGTACTGGTGCGAGTTTAACGCAGGCAAGATCGTTAAATCCATTTTTCTTTTATCCTAATGTAAGCTTCACATATTCATATTAACAAAAAAACGATTTGGAGGATGGAAACATTGAAGAAGCAATTTATAGTAATATTTACGTTATTAGCCGTTACGCTTAGTGCATGCTCTTATAAAAATGAAAAGAATGTAGGTTCAAATGTGGGTGAAAGTCATGTTTCGGAGTCAGTTGAAATTAGTTCCGTTCATGAAGAAGATGCAGTACCAATCGAAAGTCATATTTCTGCTTCTGTAGATGAAGCAAGCAAAACCAACGAAGAAACATCCACAGAAATTCCGGCAATCGGTGGTGGCGACTATGCTTTCTTACGCAAGTATATTGATGAAGTTTACAATATACAATTAGCTTCAGAAGTTGTAGGTGCAGAGGCATGTGATGAATGGGTCGATAACGTGTTGTTGAAAAAACCAGCCGAGGAGCAGGAAGCGATCCCGCCGATTTATCAAATGATTGTAGATTTGGAGATTTCTAAAGAAGACCTTATTAAAAAGAATAATGAGAATGGTGGGATATATTTATCCGCAGAGACCATAGATGCTTTGTACCTAGAGGACATAGAAGAAGTGAAAAAAGCTTTGATGAGTCCGCTGGCACTTTACCAGGACGGAGAAATATACACATTTGAAGAGTTGTCTAAAAAAACACGTATGGCAGTTAATATTCCGACGGAAACCTTGGATGAGTACTTTGATTATATTGAAACAGTCTGTGAGCAGAATGGTATTATAAAGTATATGCAAGAGGAAATTGACAATGCACGAACGATGAATGGGATAGAGGTTGAGAAGGATAGTGTTGAGTAGAGGCATGAATAGGCGAAGAAAGCTTAGTATAGTTACATGAAAAACATTTTATTCAGGAGGACAAATTCTATGAAGAAATACTTATTTCAGACGATATGTGCTTTAGCATTACTAATTGGGATTACAGGCAATAAAGCTTATGCATCCGAAATGCAAAATGACTACGATAAAGTTGACAACATGATTATTGAAAGTTATTATGATTATGTATCTGATAAAAATTGGGACGATTTACTTGGATTGATGGGCACCGAGTATGCAGGCCAAATGGAGTCATACATAAATAGTCCATATTATCAGGAAAATAAATTGGGCGTTTATTCAATTGAGAAAGTTAATTCTGTTGAAAATAAGGGGCTAGTAGATTCCGGTGCATATCTGCCGATAGTTAATACTTGCGAAGGAGAGGATATTTCCATATATCTTGTAAAGTCAGATATAGAAACAAAGGTTGATAATGAATTTTACTTGGATGGAATGAATTACAATTTAGTATTTATAGGAACTGTTGATGGAGAAAGAAAAATTGTAGCATTCAGAATGCCTTTGCCGGATACTATAGAAGACCATGAAAGTGAAGAAGAAGCGATTAATTATTCTGTCATGAGATTTGGAGCAGATACTACGACATATTCTTCATATGCATGTTCATACAATCAGCTTCCGTCAACTATTACTGTGGCACGATGGAAATATGGTAATGGGGTTATTGAGAGCGTAGATTTACAAAAATATGTTAAGGTTGTGGCTTGTAGAGAGCTAGGATATGTTAGAAGAGATGCAGATTATCATTATGCGGGCATTTTGGCTATAAGAAATTACGGTTGGTATTATGTAGTGACTGCTGACTCTAATGCGAATTATCATGTAACTGATACAAATGCAACAAATACAAATTATCCTAGCTCTTATCAGATATATAATCCGGATGAATATTGGAATAATTCTACTTGGACAACCATATATACGAGAGTTGAAACAATATGGAATGTAAATTTCTTTAGTACAGATTATTCACGAATTTATAGCTGGTATACTACATCAGATAGTGAAGGTGCAGAAAATAGCGGAAGAATGAATTTGAATTTGGCTAATAATATGGCAAATGCCGGAAAAACATATGAGGAAATTTTAAATGCATTCTATGGAAATTCATATCAGTCAACAGGTGATTTAGAGTTTATGCCACTTGGTGTACATGCTTATTATAGACAGGTAAATAACGGAGATGGAACTATTACAGCTACTTGTAAATGTGGATATCAGGGTACTCTCTATTTGACTAAATAAGTTCCAAAAAGCAACCAATTAAAAATCGGGAGGTGTTGCGATGAAAAAATTAATATCGGTATTTGCTCCATACACTATTATGAAAAAGCGATTTTTAATTATATTTATGCTAGTGGCAGTGTTGCTTAGTGCATGCTCTTACAGGAGTGTGAAAGTAGATTCAGATGTTGGAGAAACACAGTTTGTTGAGACGGTTGTCAGTAATGCTTATGCTGAAGACTCTATAGTAAATCTTGAATTAGCTGACTACCTGAAAAAATATGCCACAGACGCTTTTGAAGGCGATTATGTCAAGTTGGATGCTGTAGAGGGGTTGTCATATGTGTATAATGAGAATGTATCGGATAGTGGAGAGGTGTCTCGTAGTTTTGTTACTATTTACAATCAGGGTATTCATTGCGGCAGGTTTGAGATTATAGAGTTGCCGGAGGGCGGCTTGCAAACCGAGAGGCAGTTTATGCAGTTTCATGCACAGCGAAGCTCCCATGGAAGTGTGAAGCCGCAGTCCCAGGAAACGATAGATGGTGTGGTGCGATATACCTTCCTTGTTTCTGATTTGCCATATGCTTATGGTGATACGGAGTGGCTGATAGCGGCCGGCTTGTTTGCTGATACGGAGGAAGCCTGTAAGGAGTCCTGCGAGTATGTGGATGTGCTTTGGAGTAAAGAGGGGGCGAATAAGGGATACTGTTTCTCAGTCAATAAAGCGCTACTTTCTGAAAAAGCACTTGCACAGTTAACTGAAGCAGTTTCTTTTAAGGAAGGGGCATTTGAACCTTCTAATATGGAAATGGCGCTGTCAGCGACAGGTGGTGTGCCATACTTTAAAGAGGAGTATCGCGAGCTTATTACTCCGGAAAATGCTTCTCGCCTGGCATATGAGATTGTGGCTGGTGAAGAAACCTATCATGTACCTGAGCATACCGTTGCATTACGTGTGGATGAAAAGAATTGGGAGATTTACTGCTATGATGGTCCATCCGGCAGAGGCAGACTGATAGGTAGTATTGCATTATCAGATAATGGCAGTATTAAGCTGGAAGTAAATATCATGGATTTTGGGGAATAAGACTGATTTTGGTGTTGGATTTGCTTTTTATTGGGAGGCTATGGTTTGCATGAGCTATGGCCTCTTATGCCTATACACGAAGAAAGGCTTGGGGGCTTAGGGCTTCAAGTCTTTCTTTATAAAAATTTAATAATAATTTTTGTGACAAAATGCGCCCTTAATGCCTATATGTATTAGAGGGATATTTTTGTCAATAAATGTCTGGTGTGTCTGTAGAGGATTTTCCGGATAGAAATGCTTGTCCCTTCAAGCTTATGAAAGGACAGTGCTTTATGAAAAAATCTTCGACGCCTTATGATGACGTACACCGTACCATGGTTAATGACTGCCCCCAGCTGCTACAGGAGAGGAAAAGGTGGAGCTAGGCAGTGACGTGCACTACATGGAGCAGCAGGATGGTGAGGAAGATAAGCGGGTAACCGACAGCCATTTTATGATTTGTGGAAGCTTCGGAAAAAGGAATTATCATATTGAAAGTCAGAGCACAGAGGACCACAGTATGATTATCCGGATGTTTGAATACGACACCCAGATAGCCTTGGAGGATGCGGAGCTGACAGCAGAGGGGCTGACAGTGGAGTTGCCAAAGGCTGCGGTTATTTATCTGAGCAGCACCAGGGATACGCCGGACAAGCTAAGTGTTACTATCAAAACACCGGACGGTGAGGTTACATATGCAGTTCAGGTGCTGAAAATCAAAAACTATTCCGTGAACGAGCTCTTTAAAAAGAAGTTATATTTTTTAATTCCTTTCCATATTTTTGTGTACAAAAACCAATTTAAGATGTATAATAAAGATGAGAAGAAATTAGAAGAGCTGGAGTTGATTTATCAGGATATTATGGAACGTCTGGCGGCACTTAGCGAAAAGGGCGAGATTGACGAGTATACCAGGCATTGCATTATTGATATGTGTAAGAAGGTGCTTGGACATATTGCAGCTAAGCACGAGAAGGTAAAGGAAGGAGTAGCTAGTGTTATGGGTGGAAGAATTTTGGATTATGAGGCAAAAAGGATTAGAAGTGAAGGTGAGGCAAAGGCTTATATTTCACTGGTAAAGGACGGCATCATTAATTTGTCAGAAGCAGCGAAGCGTCTGAATGTGTCGGAGGAGTGGGTGAGAAGTCGGATTGAATAACTGGAGGCTGACAACGAGGGAACTGTACTGGTGGGTGCAGTTCTTTTGGTGTAATGAAGGAATCTTATTTATAACTTAAGATTTTATGAAGTAGGTACAAAAATGTGCTTTAGATTGCTATAATAAAGCAACAAAACATCTGGTTGAACAGGAGGTATATCATAATGAAGAAACAATTTTTATTAATAACTATGTTGTTGTCTATGACACTTAGCGCATGCTCTTACAAGAGTACGGGGGAGGCCGATGCGGATATTGCAGAAACGCAGTTTACTGAAACTGGTAGTACCGAGGTCAGTCATGAAGAGGAGGTTGTACAAGCGGATAATGTTGTTAAAGTTATTTCTGCTGAAAGTAGTTGGGCGTTTAATGTATTAGATCCGGCAGTTGTATGTGAGCATGCCGATTACTTGTTAAAAATTCGAGTCATAACAAAAGAAAAAACGAAGTTTTTTGTAAAAAATTCTGGTATGCCTGACAGTACATACAATGTAGAGGTCTTGGACGTATTAATGAATGATGATGGCAGTGTTCCGAAAAATATAAAGCTGGCTGACAGTGGTGGCGGCATCGTATCAATGCAGGAATTTATTGATACGAAGGATGAAGGCGCAAAATTAAAACTCAATGCTGATAAGCTTACCCCAGAAGAACTAGAGGAAATGATTCTAATAAAGAATGAATCTTACTATGAGTTAGTGCAAGGCCAGGAATATTACATTTTTGTGCTTGATTTAACGGATAACGATATTTATAAAGGATATTATGGCTTGTCAGCGGGCGGTTATAATGTATTTCAGGAGAAGGATGGCGAGTATATTAATGTGCTGACGAATGCTAAGTTAGATATTGAAAGCTTAGAAAGCACGGAGGAATAAAAATATTATGAAAAAAAGATTTACAAATCTACTGCTATGCTTCTGTATCCTTGTAACTTTATCAGCCTGCAGTAAAGAAAGCATAGATATTTCCGGTAAGGAAAGTGTAAATGAGGCGCAGCAGGCAGAGGTTGTTTCGTGGAAGGCTACGCATTATTCTCTGGGCTGTCATTTGGAACAGGCTGTGGTGAAGGATGATATCGTGTATGGATGTTATATTGACAGCACCGGGGCTACCGTGGTATTTCAAGAGGCGGAAGGAAATGAAATTTTAAAGGAAGTAAAAATAGAGGGAGTAACGGAGGTTCGCACCATAACGGTAGATACCAATGGGAATATATATGTACTGGGCGTGACAAGGGATAAGGAAATTTTTTGGAAAATAGACCATAATGGGGAGCTTAGCGCCTTAGGAGATTTTGTACTGGATCATGTAAATGAACGACATGAGGTTGTTCCAAAAGGCTTATATGTGGATGATGCAGGTTATTTTTATTTCTGGTATGAAACAATTTTGCCAATAAGGGAGTTCTGGGAGGATGAACCGGAAAATGTCTATACACTGGTTGATCAGATATATGTAAAGGATGCCCGGTTAGATACCTTGTTTTATGAACAGGTACCAAATTCAAATGGCTCACAGCTTTTAAGCTTTACCGTTGGCAGTGATGGTGTTCCGGTCATGCTGGCAAAGGATCCAGAGGGAGTGTATGTGCAGGAGGTGCACGCGGAACAAGAAGGGGCGACTGAAAAGATACGTATGGAGGATGTGGGTTCCTTAAATGATATGGAAAAGGTTTCTGCCATAGAAGGTGGGTTCCTGTTTTGTCGGGGAAGTGGTGTGTATAAATATTTATTTAAGGAACAGGCTGCAGAGAAACTGTTAGAGCTTTCCACATATGGTATATATCCGTCAGACATTATTTATCTGGGAATGAAGGGGGATGCAATTGAGATTGTGGATAACTATGATGAAAACGGCAATTCCGAATATACATATCTTGAAGTTGGGCAAAGTGAGGAAATAATACTGACGCTGGGTAGTATGGAGGCTTTTGCAGAATTAAAGGATGCGGTAACAAGTTTCAACCGTTTTAGCGATGGTATCAGGATAGAAATTATTACTTATTATGACGAAGAGGAAGGCTTTGATGCAGGAGTAGAGCAATTAAAGCTGGATATCGTCAGAGGTGAGGCAACGGATATTTTAGAAGTATCCATGATTGACTACGAGATGTTGGCCAAGAAGAATGCATTTGTAGATTTGTATTTGTATATGGAGCAGGATAGTGAGTGCTGCAAGGAGCAGCTTATGCCAAGTGCTTTGCGTGCATACGAATTGGAGGGGCATTTATATAACATAGCGCCTGCCTTCCAGCTTTATTCCATGTGGGGCAGCAATTCGATTGTTCAGGGGCGGTATGGCGTTACCTTAACGGAGTTAATGCAGATTTTAAAGAATAATGGCAAAAATATTAATGCCATAAATGGGTTTTCTGCTGATGAACCGGTCTTGACAACGCTTTGCACTATGGGAATGGATGAATTTATAGATTGGGAAAGTGGTACTTGCAGCTTTGAAAGCGAAGGCTTTAAGGAAGTTTTGGAGTTTGCAAAAGAATATAAAGGTGGCTATAAAAACGGAAGTCTGTCGGCAGATATCCAAAAGGGCGACATTTTAATGTCGGTAGGCCTGATATCCAGCGTGGCCGATTATCAGCTGCAGGCGAAGCTGTATGGAGATAATTTGGATTTTATCGGCTATCCTGCTGTGGAGGGAAGCGGCACAGCGGTAAGCTTCCGGGGTAGCCAGCTGGCAATCAATGCCAAGGGAGAAAATCAGGATAAGGCATGGGAATTTATAAAATATTATCTGATGAATGGTTACGGGAATGGTGGCTTTCCTGTTATAAAAACACAGTTTGATACCAAAATGGAGCAGGTAATGGAAAAAACGTATGCTTCAACTCCTGAGGGAGAGGTACCCGTAATTAACCGTACATATAAGGATAGCAATAACTATATAGAAATTTATGAGGCAACCCAAAGTGATGTAGATGCCGTAAAGCAGTTAATCCAGCGGGCTGATGTAAAATTTAAGTACCATACCCACATTCAAAATATCATTAACGAAGAAGCGGAATTCTTTTTTGAGGGACAAAAAAGTCTGGATGAGGTGACGGCACTGATTCAAAACAGAGTGGGTGTATATTTGCAAGAGCAGATGGATTAAAGCATGATGAGGCGGTTAACATCCCTCTAACACTTTTCTAACAGCCTTTTAACAGCCATCAGCTATGCTTTTATACATATACAAAATGTGAGGTGCTTTTATGAAACGAACCGGAATTTTAATACTTATAATTATAATGATATTAAGCTGTCTTATGGGTTGCGGCACAGCTTTAAAGGAAAAGCCTGGATTTACCGATGAATCCAGGCAAAGCGTGCCGAATGAAGAGAAGTCAGCTATTTCAAATACTTCCTTTACAGCAGACGGGGAGAGCTTGTCACCGATACCGATTAGCTACGAAGCCTTAGAGGTAGATTACACCGGTAAAGCTCTGATATACGATATCTGCAATTACAGAGATAAAATTTATTTTACCTGTGAACAGGGTGCATATACAGGCATCTATGAAATGACTATTGGGGAGAGTGTATCGAAAGCAGTGTTAGCGGAGCTGCCGGAGGGGCTTGCTCCAATGGTAATTACAACAGACACTGCCGGTAATATTTATACGGTGTTGCGCGGCAAGGATGCAACTGGAAATATAAAGCAAATGCTTCTGTGGAAGCTGGACGGAGAAGGCAATGTTCTGCTAGAGTGCGATATAACGGAATTGGTGCCGGCACAGTCTTCTCCGTGGGCTGTTGCAGTGGATGCAGAGGGGTATATTTTTGTACGCATCGGTATTATGAGAGAAGAGCTGTTTTTAGTGTTTGATGGTACGGGTAGTTATGTTGGAGCGATTGCCAATGAGAAGGAGTATTCACATATTGATGCTTTGGGAAGAGCACAGGATGGCAGCGTGTATGCAGTGCTTTGGAAGCAGGATGGCACCAATGTACTTGCTAAATGCGATGGAGCGAGTCTGACCCTAGAAGAAGATAGTTTGAGTTCGGAGTTTAGTGGCAGCATGTTTGCTGCTGTGGGCATGGGTTTTGACAGCGATTTGACTCTGTACGGACCGGGCTATGGTATATGTAAATACAGTGCAGATGGGGAGGAAAGTGTATATCTTGCTCCAAAGAATTTTCCTTGTGCAGTGGATGGTAGCAAAACCTGTATCATGGAGGATGGACGTTTGCTTATGGTAGTGCCTGCTGTTTCTGTAGTGAATAATAGTATTGTGAATATGGCAGAGGGTACAAAGATTTATTATATTCCACTTTTAAAGGAAGTAAATAGCACCAAGGAAGAAACAAAGCAAAAAGAACAGGTAACGTTGGCGGTATTTAGAGAGGATGCACTGCTTGCACAGTATGTGCAGGAATACAATGCTACTCAGAGTGATTATGAAGTTGTGATAGAAAATCAGCTTATACTGGGAGAAGTCACCCTTCAGGAGGCCATCAGCAATCTGCTGATAAAAATTGCAACTGGAAAAGGACCGGATATCGTTAATTGGGGGTCTTTCTATACGCCTGCCTATGTGACCAATGAAGCATTTCTGGATTTATCTGATTTTGTGGAGACATTGTCAGAAGAAACGTATACCAAAAACATTTTAGAAGCTTTTGCACTGGATAATGGATTATATGTTTTAGTGCCGGAATTTAAGGTGGGTACCATTGCTTTGAAGGACGCAGAATTAGACGAAATGTCAGGATGGAATGTGCAGGCACTTATGGACTATTACGAAAGCAGGGAAGAGGGCAGCATACTCTTTCCGGGTGAGACCAAACTGTCTGTATTCGGCTGTTTATGCAGTGGCAGTATCGGGCAGTTTGTGGACTGGTCAGAGGGGACTTGTAACTTTGAGCAGGATAGCTTTTTAAGAATGATGGGGTTTTCTAATGGTTTTCCGGAGAGTCTGCAGTTTGATGAAGATACTTCTTTAAAAGCACTGTTTAGCGAAGGAAGGGCGTTATTATATCCCCTTACGTTGTCGGATGTGTTTGGTACATGCCGTGTAGAGACCATGTTTTGTGGAAAAGAGGTGGCCTACATGGGATATCCGTTGGAAGGACAAAGCGGTAATGTAGCAGAGATAGCAGGCTATGCCTTCAGTATCAATGCCTTAAGTGAGCACACCGAGGAAGCTTTGGATTTTCTGGCAGGGACACTGGAACCGGCTTATCAGGAGAAGCTGACTGACTTACCGGTTTCACGCACGCTTTTACAGAGATATATAGAAGAAGCTATGACTGTAGAATACAGTATAAACGCAGAAGGCGCAGAGGAGCCAGTGGCCAAGGAACAGGTCCATTTTGAATGGGAAGAACCGGTTTACATTTATCAAATTTCCGAAGAAAACGCAGCGGAGTTCTGGAATTTGATAGATAGCGTGGAGCTAAGCTCTGTAATAGACAGCACCATGTATAGCATTATTTTAGAGGAGATGGATGTGTACTTTAGTGGGAAGAAGAGCGCCCGGGAGGTAATGGGGCTTATTCAAAATAGAGTGCAATTATATATGCAGGAGCAGTATTAGGAGAATAGCCAATGAGAAGATTTATTAATTGCAAAGTCTTTACAGCAGTCGCAACTGCCAAGTTGCGTTAAGGTGGTGGTTTGCAACTGCTGTTGCGGATATAATAAGGCTGTATAAAATATTACATGGAGGAATTATATCATGACTTTAGGAGAACAAATTAAACACGAAAGAGAAAAGAGAAATCTATCTCAAGAGGAACTGGCATTTCAACTGGGAGTAAGTCGCCAAGCAGTTTCAAAATGGGAAAATGGAAGTTCCCTTCCCCAAGGTATTAATAAAGAAATGCTGACCAAAATCCTCAATATTGAAATAGCAGAAAATACGGTTACAAAGAATAGAAAAATGGCATTAAGGGAATTATTAGGATGGATTATTGCTATCATTTTGGCAATCATATTTCTAGTCGTATGGATACATAATAAAAACTCTGATACAATAAAAGTTCCTAATATAAAAAGCATTACTTTTTATGATTGTAATCAAGACGTGGTTATGGAAGAAGCATTGTGGCACAATTCAGCACAGATTGAAAGTATTCTAATACAGTGGGAAGGCGGAACTCCAGATAATATAAAAATGTTTGCAACACCAAGCGGAACCGAAACAATGAGCGAGACAGAACTGCTACTTACAAAAGTTGTTTTAGATGGAGACACTGTTGAATTATTGGATGCAGATACACTAAAAGATAAGTTTATGACGCATGTTTATTTTCAATTAGAGTTTGGAGAAAATATTGTAATCTCTGATATGTACAATATATTTTATGATGAAAATTATACCCAATAAATTCTGGGGAATTAGTAATGAAGGAATCTTATTTATAACTTAAGATTTTATGAAGTGGGTTCAAAAATGTGCTTTAAATTGCTATAATCATAGTAACAAAACATCTGGTTGAACAGGAGGTATATCGTAATGAAGAAGCAATTTTTATTAATAACTATGCTGTTGTCAATGACACTTAGTGCATGCTCTTACAAGAGTACGGGGGAGGCCGATGCGGATATTGGTGAAACGCAGTTTGCTGAAACTGGTAGTACCGAGGTCAGTCATGAAGAGGAGGTTGCAACAAACGTTAGTGAGACCGCAGTTTCAGTGGAGGTTGCAACAAGCGTTAGCGAGACCGCAGTTTCAGTGGAGGCTGCTACAGAAAGCAGCGAAGATACATATGCAGAAGCACCGGCTGTTGGTGGTAGCGATTATTCGTTCTTACGTAAGTATATTGATGAAGTTTACAACATACATTTGGCATCATTAGTTGTGGGTAGAGAAGCTTGTCAGGAATGGGTTGATAACGTGTTTTTGAAGAAATCAGCCGAAGAGCAGGAAGCACTTCCAACGATTTATCAAATTATTGTAGATTTGGAGATTTCCAAAGAAGACCTTATTAAAAAGAACAATGAGAAGGGTGGCATATATTTAACTGCAGAGACCATAGATGCTTTGTACCTAGAGGACATAGATGAAGTAAAAAAAGCTTTAATGAGTCCGTTGGCACTTTACCATGAAGGAGAAATCTACGTCTTTGAGGAGTTATCTAAAAATACAAGTAAAGCAGTTGACATTCCGACCGAAATATTGGACGAGTATTTTGATTATATTGAAACAGTCTGTGAGCAGGAGGGGACAATAAAGTATATGCAGGAGGAGATTGATAATACACGAATGGCATATGGGATAGAGGTTGAAAAGGATAGTGTTGAGTAATGAAGAAGCAATTTTTATTAATAACTATACTGTTGTCTATGACATTAAGTGCATGCTCTTACAAGAGCACCAAAGAGGTTGATTCGGAGCTTGGCAAGGAAGGCACTTCTTTTTAGCCCAATTTATTCTGCTGATGTTCCGGAGGGACAAGCTAACAGCGAAGAATATAGACCCATTAATTGGGGCTGGCAGGAGTTTCCATATACGGACGCAGAGTGGAATGCCCTATATTCCATGGAAGGTTTTGGTGCACAAACGGACCTGCTTGCAAATTATGATGAGGTGCAGTATCAACCATTGATGCTTGGATATAGTATATTGAAGGTAGATGACGAGCTGTGGCTTGTTAATATGAATAGCATAAATGATGAGCAGGCAATTTGGAGTATATATGTCATAGAGCCGGAGAAGGAAGGCATTACGTGGTAAATGGATGATTGCCGTAGTGGTTGGTTTGATTGCTTCTTTGCTTGGAGGATTGGGTTCAGATGGACCGGAGTTAAAATTAAACATTGATATGTCCGGAGCAGATGTGAGCTTTGAACTTGTTGGGCAGACAATCCTCTCCACAAACGGAGGTCTAAATGATCAGTTGAGAATGATTGTTGCCGGGAGTGCCGTGTACATAGCTTTAGCTGCGATTGCTATGGCAGTAATCTATTTTGTGTTGGGAAGTGTGATAGAAGCAGGATATGCCAGATTTAATATGGATCTGGTGGAACGGAAAGAGACAAAGGTGGAAACACTTTTTGCATATTTTCAGAACTGGAAGATACTGGCTGCAACTAGATTTTTAAAAGGATTATATATATTGTTGCGGTCTTTTCTGTTTATCATTCCCGGAATTATTGCAAAATACAGTTATGCAATGACCGGCTACATTCTGGCAGAACATCCGGAACTGACATCCGGTGAAGCAATTGAACGGTCAAAGGAAATGATGTCAGGCAATAGATTCAGGTTGTTTTGCTTACGGTTTAGTTTCATAGGCTGGGCCATCTTTTGTTCCTTTACCATGGGCATGGGAAATCTGTGGCTGAGGCCTTACAGACAGGCTGCTGAAGCTGCATTTTATAACACTCTCCCTATATACAAGGACTAAATTGGCAGCCTTCATAAATCTGTAAACAGAGAGTTAAAGCGGAATTTCCAGTATTTACTTGTATGATTTATATCTTCTTTGTGTTAGAATATGACTTGTAACAAAGTTGTAATAATTCTGTAATAACTAAAAAGATTTTGGGAAGCATTTATTACAGATGTCTCACACAAAGGAGGTATTTTTCATGAAGAAAAGAGCATATTTAGCAGTAACTGTATTAACCGGCGCTATTATAGCGGCCACTCCGATACAGGCATTGGCAGCAGGGCCGCAACATGCAAACACTGCAAAGAGCAATATCAAGGTAGTAACTGTTGGGAATAGAAACTGTCCGGATTTGGGTTCTCTGAAGGATTACTTGGCGGGTTGTCAGTTTGGCAATATGCAGATTATTACTATTCCATGTTGGCCAAATCAGCAAAAGCCGGGAGTGGAAGACAATAACCAGACCGGTCAGCCAGAAGCGGATAATTCTACACAGTCTGTGCATGCTTACGTAAAACGTATTGTGGAACTGGTGAACCAAGAGCGTGCCAAGGCGGGCTTAAATGCTCTGACCTTAAATATGAACGTTACTAAGGCGGCACAGGTGCGTGCTGTAGAGTGCCAAACACTGTTTTCTCACACCAGACCAAACGGAACAAGCTTTGCCACAGCCTTGAAGGAAGCCGGTGTAAGCTACCGCGGGGCCGGTGAAAACATCGCATGGGGACAGAAAACTCCGGAGCAGGTTATGCAAGGTTGGATGAACAGCGCTGGCCACCGCGCTAATATTCTGAACGCCAGATACACATCTATCGGTGTGGGCTACTACCGGAATGCGTCGGGAGTAAATTACTGGACACAGTTGTTCACCTATTAAATTCCGGTTTGGCTTTCTGTTTCTAAATTTATGTAGGCTGCCGTTTTAGTCCTTGTATAGGGGCAGAGTGTTATAAAAATGCCTTTTAAGACACGCTTTCGCTCTAGAAATACGCAGCGGTACTAAACTCAACTTCGGCATACCTGCCTCGTCTCGCTAAGGACCGGGCATTGAAAGGCGCCGGTCCTTAGCGAGACGAGGCATAGGTGCCGAAGTCGAGGTTAGTACCGCTGCAGCCTTTCACTGAGCGAGAGCGTCCCCAAAAACGAGCGTGTGATACCTTCCTTTATTGAAGCATTAAGAGGGGCCGCAGCCTGTCAAACCGGAATTTAGGAAAACATCCCCGCAATTACCGGTACCAGCAGCGCCGGCAGCATATTAGCCACGCGGAAGGTCTTTTCGCGGACAAGGTTTACCCCAACGCAAAAAATCAAAGCACTTCCTACGAAGGAAAGGTCCGCAATTAAGGCATCGTTAATAATGGAGCCGAAGAGGGCGGTAATCAGGGTAATGCTGCCCTGATATACAAAGATAGGAAGCGCAGAGAAAGCGGAGCCGATGCCGTAGGTTGCAGTGAGAATGACCACAATAACAAAGTCCAGCAAGGACTTGGCGATTAACATGGAGCTATCACCTGTGAGACCATCCTGCATGGAGCCTACAATAGCCATGGCACCCACACAGATAATGAGGGAGGTAGTGACAAAGCCATCTACGAAGCGACTGTCGTTTTGCATTTTGACAGCTGCTTTTAATTTTTCACCGAGGGTATCCATTCTGGCTTCAATGTCAATCCATTCACCCACGAGGGCACCAATTACCAGAGAGAAAATTAACAGCATAGTCCCTCTGGTGGAAAGCATATTGTCTTCGATAACCAGCATATATTTTAAAACACCGCTGACACCGATAAAAATAACTGCTAGTCCATTAGCCTGCATAAGAATTTTTTGAAAACGGGGCTTAATACCATTCTTTAAAAATAAGCCCAGTATGCCTGCCAGTATAACGGCAGCAGTATTGATAATAGTACCTAATCCAATCATATGTAACCTCAAAAAGAGCTGCGTTAACGCAGCTCTCCGTTATTATATCTCGCCACAATTTTGTGAATGCGTTCTAAAGGATTTAATAAATCGCTGATAGAAGCATCGTGGTTCAAAGTGTCAATTAAGTAAGCAATGTACTTACTCATGTCGGTACTTACATACCATGGTCTGCTTAATAATTCAGGCGCCTGATAAATCAGGTTGGTAGTAAATACTTTGTTGATGACACCTTCTTCGTAAGCCTTGTCAAAACGTTCTAAACCGTTGGTAAATAAACCAAAGGTGGAGAATACAAAGATACGGTTTGCTTTACGTTCCTTTAATGCAGCTGCTACCTCTAACATGGAGTCGCCGGAGGAAATCATATCGTCGATGATAATCATATCCTTTCCTTCTACGCTGGTGCCGAGGAATTCGTGAGCAACGATAGGGTTACGTCCGTCGATAATCTGTGTATAGTCACGTCTCTTGTAGAACATACCCATATCCAAACCTAATACGTTGGCAATGTAGATGGCACGTTTCATACCGCCTTCGTCAGGGGAAATAACCATCATATGCTTGGAATCGAGCTGTAAATCAGGCACATTTTTGAGCAGCGCCTTAATAAACTGGTAATTAGGCTGCACAGTTTCAAAACCATTTAAAGGAATAGCATTCTGTACACGAGGGTCGTGTGCGTCAAAAGTAATAATATGGTCTACGCCCATCTTTACTAATTCCTGAAGTGCGATAGCACAGTCTAAAGACTCTCTTGCAGAGCGCTTGTGCTGACGGCTTTCATATAAAAATGGTAAAATCACAGTGATACGTCTGGCTTTACCGCCAACAGCTGCAATAATTCTCTTTAAGTCCTGATAGTGGTCATCAGGAGACATGCGGTTCTGCTTGCCGAATAAAGAGTAGGTCAGACTGTGGTTGGTAACATCAGACATAATATATAAGTCATAACCTCTGACAGATTCTAAAATAACGCCCTTACCTTCGCCGGAGCCAAAACGTGGTGTTTTAGCCTTTAAAATATAGGAGCCTCTCTGATAGCCGGAAAAGGCTAAACTGTCTTTGTGTTCATTTTCTCGCTCAGTACGCCATTTAACAAGGTACTTGTCGATTTTTTCGCCAAGAGGCTTGCAGCTGTCCAAAGGAATCATACCTAAGGAACCTACCGGAATGGTGTTTAAGTTTCGTTTTTCTTGAGTAGACACGGGATAAATCCTCACTTTCTTGTTGACAATCGTTTTAGTATTCTAATGTCCGGTCCGGACAATTTGCACAGTTTAAAATTTTGGATTATTCTGGACACAATTCGTTCAGAATAGCGCTCTTTTATTTCTGCAAGACTTAAATTTGTAGAAATAATGGTAGCCTTCTCTCTTAGTATGCGCTCATTTAAGAAAGAAAATAACTTGGCAGTAACCACGCTGTTGGTTACCTCTGAGCCTAAATCATCAATGATTACCAAATCATAATTGTACAAGTCTTCGAGCTCGTTGTAAAGAGTATTTTGGTAAAGAATGTCAAAAAATTGCGTTGCACTGAAATAAACCACGCTTTCGCCACGATCCATCAGCTCTTTGGCCACGCAGCCGGACAAAAATGATTTGCCACAACCGACTGTACCGGAAAGGAGTAGATTGTCCTTCTTGGTGGAAAAATGGGCTATCATATCCTTGCAGGTCCGCACGGCCTCTTGAAAGGATTCCAGATCAGCACCGGTATAATATTCGTAGGATAAGGTGTTGAAATTATTGTTTTCCAGTAAATGCTCAATGCCGGATTGGGCATAGAGAGCGCGTATGATGCGCTGCTTTAGACAGTCGCATTGTGCAGTGGCTAAAAAGCCGGTGTCCTTGCAGACAGGACAATTGTAAACAGGCTCCAGATAATCGGCAGGAAAGCCGGCATCTTTGAGAGCCCGGGCTTTGGCAGCACGTAGCGCACTCAGGGTATCCTTATAATCAGCAGAAGTGGTGCTTGAAGCAGCCTCCGGATACAAAGACGCATTGGTATGCTGCATGCACAAGGAAATAATCTGCCTGTGATAATCAAAGTATAGAGGCGCTTTGACCTCGACCTCGGCTCTGCGCTTGAGCAGAATGTCGCGGTTCTTCTCGCGTATTTGATCGTATTCCTTTAAAATGGCCTGCATTTTAGTATTTCCCAGTGACACGAGACATACTCCTTTCTGAAAAATTTATGTTAATTTTGTAAGAGCTCCTTTTCTAATGCATCATAATCCGTATCAGACTGCTTGAATTGTAAAAACGGATTGGCGGCGACATAACCGGGCACCTTACGGGTGACCGCAGCAGTCTGCTTTTTCTGTGACTGATAAGAGGCATCGGCACGGCTGATGTCGGCCGTGTGATGCACGCCGGAATTATACCAGGAGCTTAAAATAGAATCTGCATAGGAAAAACGATTCTTGTCCGTAGCAAGCACAGTACGCCTGCATGCCTCCAGTATCATATCCGCTTCAAAGCCAAACTGTTGGTACCAGCGATTAATATAATTTAATTCAGTGTTTGTAGGCTCGGCTTTCTTGCCCAGTGCATTCATCACAGCGTATATACGCTGGTTGTATTTGGTACTGTTAAGACGGGCCTCTTCGGGAGTGGTAATACCCTCCTCTGACCAGCGAAGGGCTACAGTCTGCATGTATTTAAAGCTTTTCTTGCCACGTTCTGCACAGTACTCTAATAAGAATTCTATCAAATCGTTAGAAAAATTCAAGGTTTCTTTAATAAAAATCAACACATCTAAGTCAGACTTTTTGAGCGGCTTGCCCATGTAGGTCTCTGCTACAAAGGACAACTCCTTGAAGTCTTGTGTGTCAGTGACAGACTTAAAATCATCCTTGCTCATGTGAGTGACAGATAAAGCAGAAACCAAAGGTACATGCGGGGTCGGTACTGCGTTAGAGGTCAAAGGTGCCTCGGCAGTGCAGGAAGCGCAGTTAAATACGCCCCGCCTTTCCCAAAAAGCAATGGCTCTGCGTATGTCCTTTTCTGTTTCGTTAAAGTAATCTGCCATGGAAGATATCTGCATTGGATTACCGGTACCTGAATTACGTAATATGTATAAATAAACCTTCAGCTGGAGTTCGTTTGCATCCAGCATATCCTTGTCAATAATGGAATTGGGAATAATGGTTACATCAGGTCTGGTAACCAACTGCAAATCTATCGTTTTCATAAAAATCCACCTCATTTATAGGGTTCAAAAGCTACTATAACACAAAAATTTCAACTTGAAAATAGCCTATTTTCGGGGCTTTCGGTGGATAAGTATGTGGATTTGACGAAAAACGCTAATGTGGAAAAGTGGATAAGCTATATACCCAAAAGCTTTTCGCCCACTTTTACGATATCTCCGGCTCCCATAGTTATCACCATATCATTGTGGATAAGATTTTCTAATAAAAAATTTTCAATGGCATCGAAAGTACCGAAATAGTGGCAATCCGTGCCCAATGCCTGAATTTTGGCCTGTAAATCCCTGGAGCTTATGCCTAAGTTGTCTGTTTCGCGGGCCGGGTAAATTTCCGCCAGTACTACATGATCCGCAAGGGAAAGTGCCTGTGCAAATTCCTCCATAAATGCCTTGGTACGTGTAAAGGTGTGAGGTTGAAATACGCACCATAATTGGTGGCAGTCGTAATCCCTGGCAGCAGTCAGTGAGGCCCTAATCTCTGTAGGATGATGGGCATAGTCGTCAATGACTGCAATGCTGCCCAGGCTTCCTTTAAATTCAAAGCGGCGTTTGCTGCCGGTAAATGTCTTTAAAGCCGCTAAAGCAATCCCCCTGTCGATGCCCAGATAATCAGACAGTGTCAGGGCAGCCAGGGCATTGTATAAATTGTGATTGCCAGGAACCTGGAGCTCTATAGGGAAAGTGTCCCCCTTAGAGGTATGAACCAGTGCAGTAGTGTGTCCCAGCTTGTTGTGGCAGATGTCAGTAGGATAATAGTCACAGGAAGCGTAGGAACCATAAGTGAGCACCTTACACGGCAAATCTGAGGTCAGCTCCTCGTGGTGTGCAATGTCTCCATTTATAATCAGCAAACCATCCTCCGGCAAAAGCCTTGCAAAGGTATGAAAGGAGTCACGGATTTCCTGTAAATCGCGGAAAAAGTCCATGTGGTCTTCTTCTATATTTAAAATAAGAGAAATCTTAGGAAAAAAGCTGTGGTAGCTGTTGGTATATTCGCATGCCTCTGTGACAAAATAGTCAGAGGAACCAACGCGAATATTACCCCCTATGGTTTCTAAAATGCCGCCTACGGAAATAGTAGGGTCTGTATCAGCAGCCATTAATATATCGGCAATCATGGAGGTGGTGGTAGTCTTGCCGTGGGTACCGCTGACAGCAACAGGGCAGCTGTAGTTTGTCATTAACTGACCTAAAAGCTCCGCGCGGGTCATGCTTGCAAGACCTAATTCTAAAGCCCGTTGATATTCGGGGTTATCCGGATGAATGGCACTGGTGTAAACCATGCAGTCTATGTCGGCAGTGATATTAGAGGCACGCTGTCCGATATAAACGGTAGCACCTTTGGCAGAAAGTGCCTCCGTAAGCTCGGATTCCTTCATGTCAGAGCCGGATACCTGAAAGCCTCTGTCTAATAATATTTCTGCAAGCCCGGACATGCTGATGCCGCCGATACCACAGAAGAAAATATGAATAGGTGTATGAAAATCAATCTGATACATAAAATAAATTCCTCATCACAAATATTAAGTACATTCATTACTTTAATTATATATCTATTATACGGAAAAAACAAGTTTTGGAAGTACTGAAAATTTATCTATTATTAAAAAAATTTTATATTTCAGGCAAAGCTTAACGAAAATAATCCGCAAAAAAAACTTTACAAGAGTAAAAATCAACAAAAATCGACATTCTGAAATGTAGAAATAATACAATAGACACAAAAAAGTTAAATAAAAGTAATATTTTGTTTGTAAATTCTATTCACATTTTAAAATTTGTGTGTTATACTTTTACTACATAAATAAATATTGTGCGTGTTTGCCATGCTCTTTTTTGGGAAAGATATGTTGCGCACTTATTTATTTAAAACTTTAAAGACTGGTTGAGGTGAGGACGACATGATTAAAAAAGAAATGATTGCTATGTTGTTAGCCGGAGGACAAGGCAGCCGCCTTGGTGTTCTGACCACAAAAGTAGCAAAGCCTGCAGTTTCTTTTGGTGGAAAGTATCGTATTATCGATTTTCCATTGAGTAACTGTATTAATTCCGGTATTGATACTGTCGGTGTATTGACACAGTATCAGCCGCTGAAGCTGAATAGTCATATTGGTATCGGTATTCCTTGGGATTTGGATCGTAATATCGGTGGTGTAAGCATCTTACCGCCATACGAGAAAAGCAAGGATAGCGAATGGTATACAGGTACGGCGAATGCTATTCTTCAGAATATGGAATATATGGAAAGTTTTAATCCGGAGTACGTACTGATTCTGAGCGGTGACCACATCTACAAGATGGACTATGAGGTTATGTTGGACTTTCATAAAGAAAGTGGCGCCGAATGTACGATTGCAGTTATGCCTGTGCCATGGGAAGAAGCCAGCCGTTTTGGAATTATGATTGCCGATGCAGATAAAAGGATTAATGACTTCGAAGAAAAACCAAAGAATCCGCGAAGCAATTTAGCTTCTATGGGTATTTATATTTTCAATTGGAAGACCTTAAAGGAAGCTTTGCTTGTAAATAAGGATGTTCCAAACTTAGACTTCGGTATGCATGTAATTCCGTATGTACATGCACAGGGAGCACCTATGTATGCGTACGAATTCAGAGGCTACTGGAAGGATGTTGGTACCTTAAGCTCCTATTGGGAGGCTAACATGGAGCTTATTGATCTTGTTCCGGAGTTTAATCTTTACGAAGAATACTGGAAGGTATACACCACGTCTGAGGTGCTGCCTCCGCAGTACATATCGAACAACAGTGAAATTCAGAAGAGTATTATTGGTGAAGGTACTTCTATTTATGGCAAGGTGTACAATTCTGTTATCGGCTGCGGTGTTACTATTGAAGAGGGAGCAGTTGTCAGGGATTCTATTATTATGAATCACTCTGTCATCGGTGCTAATTGTGAGCTTAACAAGGCGATTGTTGCAGAAGAAGTTGTTATCGGAGACAATGTTGTTTTGGGGGCTTTCGAGGAGGTTGATAACGAGACACATCCGCATATTTATAATCAGGGGCTGGTATGTATCGGTGAAAAGACGGTTATTCCAAGCAATGTCAAAATAGGCAAAAATACAGTTGTTTCCGGTATCACAACTGCAGAGGATTACCCGGATAATTGTCTGGCAAGTGGTAAATCTTTTATTAAGGCAGGTGACAAAGCATGAGAGCAATAGGTATTATTTTAGCAGGTGGCAATAGCTTCCGAATGAAAGTTTTAGCAAAAAACAGAGCCATCAGTGCCATGCCGGTTGCAGGCAGCTACAGAGCCATTGATTTTGCTTTGAGCAATATGTCCAATTCCGGTGTGCAGAACGTATTAGTACTGACACAGTACAATGCCAGAAGCTTAAACAGACACTTAAGTTCTTCCAAGTGGTGGGATTTCGGACGTAAGCAGGGCGGACTTTCCGTACTTACGCCGGTTATTACCGAGGAGAATTCCAGCTGGTACCGCGGCACAGCAGATGCTATGTATCAGGCACTTTGGAATTTAAAGGAATGTCATGAACCGTATGTCATTATTGCATCCGGTGACTGCGTATATAAGATGGACTACAACGACATGCTGGAGGAGCATATTAAGAGCAAGGCAGATGTGACTATCGCGTACAAGCATATGCCTGAGAATGTTCAGATTGACCGTTATGGTGTTATCAGTATGGACGAGACCGGCCGTATCCGTGAGTTTGAGGAGAAGCCGTTGGCAGTAAAAAGCCGCAACATTTCCTGTGGTATCTACATTATGCGCAGAAGACAGTTGATTGAGATTTTGGAGCAGTGTGCAGAGGAAGGCAGATATGACTTCGTACGTGATGTGCTTATTCGTTACAAGGATATCAGAAATATTCATGGCTATGAAATCAAGGATTACTGGGCAAATATTGCCAGTGTTGAGGATTACTTTAAGACCAATATGGACTTCTTAAAGAAGGACGTCAGAGACTACTTCTTCAAGACCTATCCGGATATTTATAGCAAGGTGGATGATTTGGCACCGGCCAAGTACAACGTGGGCAGCCAGGTAAAGAACAGTCTGATTGCAAGCGGCTGTATCATAAATGGCAAGGTTGAAGATTCCATTATATTCAAGAAGGTGTATGTAGGCAATAACGTGACCATTAAGAATTCTATTATTCTGAATGATGTATATATTGGTGACAATACCCATATTGAGAACTGCATCGTAGAGAGCAGAGACACTATCAGAGCCAATTCTACCTTAGTAGGAGAAGGCGAAATCATGCTGGTCATGAATGACAGCGACCGGCACGTTTAATTAATTTCGTACCCAAAATAACGCATTCTAAGGAGGAGCGCGAAATGAAAATAACAGATGTACGTGTTCGCAAGGTAGACACAGATAGCAAGATGAGAGCAGTTGCCTCTATCACTATCGATGATGTATTTGTAGTACACGATATCAAAATCATCGAAGGGGAAAAAGGCTTATTCATTGCTATGCCTAGTAAGAAAGGGGCAGATGGTGAATACCGAGACACCGCACATCCAATTAACTCTGAGACCAGAGTGATGTTGCAGAACACAATCTTAGATGCTTATGAAAAAGCTGCAGCGGAAACACTGTAGCAGGTATAAGGATTTAAAGAACGACAAGGAGCTACCGCATGACGGTGGCTTTTGTCGTTTTTATGGAAGGAATTTCCTTAAAACGGCAAACTAAATCTTGCACATTACATGAAAAAATGATATATTTGCCATAGCATAAAAATAGTAGACCGGTGCACGGATGTATCGGATAATTTTGGAGGTACTAAAATGTTTCGTATAGTTTCACCTGAGCAGGCAGGAGTTTCATCAAAGAAGGTGTTGAAGTTTTTGAAGACCTTAGAAAAGTATCATTTCTGCACGCATAATATTTTGATGGCAAGAGGAAAGGATATTTTTGCAGAAGCTTACTATGCTCCGTTTCACAAGGATTTTCAGCATAGAATGTACTCTGTTTCCAAGAGCTTTGTGGCAGTAGCAGTAGGACTTGCCGAGGAAGATGGTCTTCTTAACCTGGATGACAAGTTTATAAAGTATTTTCCGGAGTACATAAATGAAAATGTCAATGAAAAGATGCAGGTTATGACTATTCGCGAAATGCTGACTATGGAGACCAGCCAGACCGGTCATGTAAACTGGTTTTATTCCGGTACGGATGACCGCTGTGAGGTATATTTCCGCACAGCAGGAAAGCGTGTCAGCGGCACCACCTTTGAATATGACAGCCCAGGTTCCTTTATGCTGGGTGCTATTGTTGAGAAGGTTACCGGCAAGCCGTTCCTGGAGTATATGAAGGAAAGATTTTTGTTAAAGGGCGGTTTCTCAGAGAAGGCATACTGTCTGACCTGTCCGGGAGGCCATTCCTTTGGTGACAGTGGTGTCATGTGTACGGCACGTGATTTACTTGTATTTGCACGTTTTGTTATGGATGGCGGTGTGATTGACGGCACCAGGTATATGAACGAGGCATACCTTTTAGATGCAACCAAGAAGCAGGTTTCTAACGGCCATGACGGAGCAGTTGCCTATAATTCTTATGGTTACGGCTACCAGATTTGGAAGGCACCGAATGACGGCTTTGCTTTCGTTGGTATGGGTGACCAGTTTGCTATCTGTGACAGGGAGAAGGATTTTATCTTTATTATAAATTCCGATAATCAGGGGCATTCCCCTGCTACCCGTGCAATTTTGTATCATACACTTTACGAATACATTGTAGACGAGCTGGGTGAGGCACTGCCTGAGAATGACCAAGCTTATGCGGAGCTCACTGACTATATTAAGAACCTGAAGCTTTTCAGCCTGACTGACAGTACCAACAGTCCTTTTGCTGACAAGCTGAACGGCAGTACCTATGTGTTGGAGGACAATCCAATGGGTATCAAGTACGTACACTTTGATTTAGAAGGTGACAAGGGTGTGCTCACATATGAAAACGCTCAGGGCGTGAAGACCTTGCCGTTTGGATTTGGTCACAATGAATTTGCCAAGTTCCCACAGGAAGGCTACTCAGACCTGATTGCCACGGTGCCTGAGCCGGGTCATATGTATGACTGTGCAGCCAGTGCCGATTGGCCGGAGGAGCAGAAGCTTCGCATTATGGTGCAGATTATCGATAAGTACTTCGGCAACATGAGCATGGAATTCGGCTTCAAGGGTAATGAAGTCGGCATTTATATGCAGAAAACCGCAGAGGCTTTCCTGGATGAATATCAGGGCTATGCCTGCGGACGTTTACAGTAAAATATTATTTTGTTTGAAAAGGAGTGGTAGTTAGGTGCCATTCCTTTTTATTTTCATGAAAATACACGTTCCATATTGGTAATTATGAACAGATGTAATAGGATTTTTATATTACCTCGTTCTTATTTGGGTATGCTATAATTATCATGATTGAATGGAGTTATTGCTGCAGCGAACCAAGAAATCAATTCGTATACGAAGGTGGATATATGACAATACAACAATGCAAATATGTGCTGAAAATAGCCAAAACAGGTTCCTTTAATGAGGCCGCCAAGCAGCTCTTTGTGGCTCAGTCCTCGCTTTCTTTGAGTATAAAGAGCTTGGAGCATGAGTTAAATATTAAAATTTTTGAGCGTTCCGGAAACGGTGTATATCTGACGAAGGATGGTGCCGAATTTGTGCGGTACGCTTCCCTAATTGCAGAGCATGATGATTTTATAACAAATAATAAATTAATAAAAAGCAAAGACGCCGTACCTGCGTAATGTGGGTACGGCGAAAATTTTATGAAAAAAAGGACGATATATCGTTCTCATCATACAAGATTCTAAGCTGCAATATGCCTGTTTCAGACGAAAAACTATAAAAAGCAAGTGGAACCGCTAGTGACGACAATTGTTTACAAACTATATGCATGATAAAATAGTATTAGAAAGTGGAGGTAAGCTATGGAAGAACAAGCAGAATTGATGTGTGTAGATAATATATATAATCGGGTTTATGTTATAAGAGGGCAGCAGGTGATGCTGGATTATGATTTGGCAGAGATTTATGGGTATGAAGTAAAAGCATTAAATCAACAGGTAAAGCGTAATATTGCAAGGTTTCCGGAAGATTTTATGTTTCAGTTGAGGAGATGGGGAACTTGAAGTCGCAATTTGCGACTTCAAAAATTGGGGATGTTTTGAATGACTTGAAGTCACAAATTGTGACTTCAAGTTGGGGGGGGGCAGGAGAAAATTGCCCTACGCTTTTACTGAACAAGGCATATACATGCTTGCAACTGTCCTTCGAGGAGAACTTGCAGAGCAGCAAAGCATATTTATTATGCGTGCCTTTCGTGAAATGCGGCATTACATAAAACAGAATCAGCAGTTTGTGACACAGTCGGAAATGTGTCTTGTTACTGCAAAGGTATCTGACACATCCGTACAAGTGGCGAGCCTGTCTGATAGACAAAAAAACGGAGCAGGATGTTCATAATATCCAAAAGCGTATAGATTTACTTAATGAGAACTTTGTATCAGAGAAGGATTTTAAGAATTTTGTTATATATAAAGGGCAGAAGTTTGAAGCCGATGCGGTATACATAGATATTTACCAGCAAGCAAATGCCAGCATTTATGTAGTAGATGATTATATGAACACAAAGACGTTACAGCTCTTATCGCAGAAAAAGGCAGACGTGGAAGTTATTTTATTTACCGAGAATGGGCATGGGAGAAAATGTCGCAATAATTCATCCGGTAATAAATAGATTATTACTGGAAGCAGATAAAATTGTTTAAATCCACCCTCCATCCAGATTTATTACTTGCCCGGTCAAATACTCCGGAGCGTGTACCAGCTGCAGACAAAGCGCGGCTACTTCCTCCGGGCGTCCCATGCGGTCGGCCGGAATTTCTTCAATAACAGCTGCTAGTTCTTCGTCAGAGAAGCAGGCGTTCATATCGGTATCGATAAGGCCGCAGGCAATGGCATTGACCTGAATGTGGCAGGGAGCCATTTCTTTGGCCAGTGCCTTGGTAAAGCTATTCATACCGCCTTTGGTAGTAGAATATGCTACTTCCATAGAGGCGCCTACGTTTCCCCACACGGATGATATATTAATGATATGGCCTGATTTCTTCCTAATCATGGACGGGAGCAGCTTTTGGCATGTGAGGAAGGTACTGGTCAGGTTGATGTTTATAATTTCATTCCATTGAGAAAGTGACATATCTGTCAGTAGGCCTACATGGGAAATTCCTGCATTATTAATAATGACGTCCATTTCAGGCAGTGTATCAAGGAAACATTCATAAGCAGCAGTGTCTGCCAAATCAATTGCATAGCAATAAGCCTCAATGCCGTATTTATGGCATAGAGAAGTTGTGTACTCCTGCATAGAGGAAAGGTTGTTCTTGCATACTAAATATAAATGAAAGCCTTCCTTGGCAAATACATGTGCTATAGCTTTGCCGATACCACGGGAGGCGCCTGTGATAAAAACATTTTTGGTCATAAGAGTTTCCTTTTGCTTTGTGATAAAGTTACTGTTAATTTTTGCATAAATATAGTATAATAATATTAACAAAAAATAGCAAGTTTTTAAATAAATTTTGATTAAGGATACAAATGGAGGGTTATATTACTTGGCGGATTGGAGGACGATATGCAGAAAAATGATATGAGAGATTTAGTGATTATCGGAGCGGGGCCGGCCGGATTGTCTGCTGCACTGTATGGTGCCAGGGCGGGGCTTGATTTGGTGGTGTTAGAGAGTAACTATATGGCCGGCGGTCAGGTGCTTACTACCTATGAGGTGGATAATTATCTGGGATTGCCGGGCAGTAATGGTTTCGATATGGGTATGAAGTTTAAGGAGCATGTGGAGAAGCTGGGGGTGGCGGTGCAGTCCGCTTCTGTAGAGAAGATTGAAATAGTGACAGGCTCTGACATGGCAGAAGAACCGAAAGCATGTGGAACGAATGATGAAGCAAAAGACATTCAGAGGCATTTTATACTTCATACATCAGAAGGACAGATTTTCTGTAAGGCCGTCCTCCTGGCTACCGGTGCAGTCAATCGTAAGCTGGAGGTTCCCGGTGAGGAGAAGTTTCTGGGACGTGGTGTGGGTTACTGCGCTACCTGTGATGGTGCGTTTTACAGAGGAAAGGTAACCGCTGTAGTAGGGGGCAGTTATCAGGCAGTAGAGGATGCTATTTATCTGGCAGGTATTTGCGAAAAGGTATATATAGTTCACCGCAGGGATGCTTTGCGTGCAGGGGTGTTATTGGAGGAACAGGTAAAGAAGCTGCCAAATGTGGAAATTATCTGGAATCATATTCCGTTAGAAATTGTGGGTCAGGAATATGTGGAAGGAATTCGTATTAAGAATGTGAAGACAGAGGATGAGAATACGTTAAAGGTGGATGGTGTGTTCGTGGCCATTGGTACCACACCGAGTACAAAGCTGGCAGAGGGTCTTGTGGATATGGATGCGCAAGGATATATCGTTGCAGGTGAGATGGGAGAAACCAGTTTGCCTGGATTTTATGTGGCCGGCGATATCCGTACCAAGCAGCTTCGGCAAATTATTACGGCGGTGGCGGATGGAGCCAACGCAGTGACAGCCGCAACAGAGTACATTAAGAAGGGCGAGTGTAATATGCACACAACTTTTCGAGTTGTCTGAAAACAGAATTTGGAAAAATCGACAAAAACTGAAGGAAAATCTTGGCAATTGACAAAATTAACAAAATTGATGAAATTTTAGTTGCAAAAAATTTCCAAACAAATTTTGTAGAAAAGTTGAGTTATCCGCATTTTAGAAAGTTATCCACATCAAAAAGTGGCTAAATTTAAGCAAATTTGATTTATACACAAAATTATCCACATTATCCACATTGAATTGTGCAGGTTTTCGAAGTGACAACAAAATTTTGGCAAGAACAGATGTTTTGTGGAAAATTACCATAAGATACCAAAAAGCCCTGTTTGTGGGGCTTTTTAAATTGACTGAAAATGTCAGATAATTGTCGAAAAAGGAAGAAAAGGAGATGCTGAAAAATAATTCATTAGAGTAAATAAAAAGCCCGCCCCATATGGAGCAGGCTCAAGAAAATGATATTATGCTAAAGGAAATTTAAAGTATCTCTTGGCATTATTGTAAGAAATACCTGTAATAATTTCCTCTAATAAATCCATATCATCAGGATATTCGCCGTTTTCTACCCAGTTGCCCACTAAGTTGCAAAGGATACGACGGAAGTATTCATGTCTGGTGTAGGACAGGAAGCTGCGGGAGTCGGTAAGCATACCAACAAAGCCGCTTAAATTACCCAGGTTTGCAAGGGAAATCATTTGATCCTGCATACCGGTCTTGTGGTCATTAAACCACCATGCGCTACCTTGCTGAATCTTGGCAACAGCAGTAGAATCCTGGAAGCAGCCGAGGATGGTACCGATTGCTGCGTTGTCGTTTGGATTCAAGGAGTAGATAACGGTTCTAGGAAGCTCGTCTGTCTTGATAAGCGCATTTAAGAAGTCTGCCATCTGTGCGCTTGGTGCATAGTTGTTGATACAGTCATAGCCGGTGTCAGGGCCAAGTGCCTTGTATTGTAATTCATTGTTGTCACGCTTGCATCCATAGTGTAACTGCATAGCCCAGTCTAAACGATTATATTCACGGCCTACAAACAGCATGAATGCGGTCTTGAATTGTAATTCTTCCTCACGGGTAACCTTGCCGCCTGCCATTCTCTTTGCAAAGATTGCTTCGATTTCTTCATCTGAAGCAGGAGCATACATTACGTACTCTAATGCGTGGTCGGAAACGTTGCAGCCCTGTGCATCAAAGTATGCCATTCTGTTTACTAAAGCAGCCTTTAAGTCCGCAAAGGAGTTGATTGCAATACCGCTTACATCAGCTAACTTAGCCAGGTAATCTAAATATTCCGGCTTTTCGATGTTCATGGCCTTGTCAGGTCTCCATGCAGGTAATACCTTCACGTCAAAGGTATCGTCAGCTGCGATTTGCTGATGCCATTCCAGCGTGTCAATAGGGTCATCGGTGGTGCAGATTAAGGTAACGTTGGACTGACGGATGAGGTTACGAACACTCATGGAGTCTTCCTGCAGCTTGGCATTACATAAATTCCAAACCTCTTCAGCGGTCTTGGCACTTAAAACACCATGATAATCAAAGTATCTCTGAAGCTCTAAGTGAGACCAGTGGAACAGTGGGTTACCGATTGCCTTGCCCACACATTCAGCCCATTTGAAAAATTTCTCTTTATCGCTTGCATCACCTGTAATATATTTCTCATCGACACCGCAGGAACGCATAAAGCGCCACTTGTAGTGGTCACCGCCCAGCCACACTTGAGTGATATTCTCAAACTTGCGGTCTAAGGCAATTTCCTTTGGATTGATATGACAGTGATAGTCTAAAACAGGGGTTTTCTCTGCAAAGTTGTGGTACAGAGCTTTGGCTGTGTCGGTTTCTAATAAGAAATCCGCATCCATAAATTTTTTCATGTTATTCCTCCAAAACTTAAAATATTTAAAGCGTAGTGCTTCGTTTAACCAGTTCACCTGAAAAAACGGCCTTTTTCGGCATTTCTTTGCCGTTAAATACCTCCATGAGCGTCATAATCAGATGCTCACACAGAACCTCCAGCGTATTGTCAATGGAAGTTAATTCCGGAATGCAGCACTGGGTCAGCATAGAATTATTATAACCGATAATTGACAAATCTTCAGGAATTTTTAAGCCGGCTTCTCTGGCATACTTGACAGCGGCTAAAGCAAGGGTATCATTGGAGGCTATTACTCCATGAAAGGTAACCCCATTCCCACGGATAAGGTGTAGCTGAGCAGTCATTGCAGGGATATCTTCATGGGAGCCGGAAAAAAACTGCATCCGTTCAGGCGCATTTAAATACTTACCTGCTTCCATGGCGGCTTTAAAGCCGGCCAGCTTTTTTTGGCCACTGTAAGAAATAGAATCATAAAAGTATATGGGGTCGGTGACTCCTGTGTCCAGCATATACCCGGTAGCCTCATACATGGATGTAAAATCGTCCGAAACGATGGAATATACATTTGGTATATCCACATAGGCATTGAGCAGCATGACCGGTACCTGGGAAGCGGCGTCAGCAATGTATTTATTGCTTTCAGCATCCTCATAAATAAAGTTTGAACCCACCATGATAATGGCGTCGACTTTCTTGTTGAGCAAAAGGTTCATGGATGCTGCCTTATTTTTGTGCTCATAACCGGTACAGCTTAAAATGCTGTCATATTCATTGGCACGAAGCTTTTGCTCAATATAATATATTGCTTTGGCCAAAAAGAGGTCTGAGCTGTCTGCGCACATAATACCGATGGTCTTCATTGTATTCAGGCCCAGGCCACGGGCAAAAGCATTTGGGGTATATCCATACTGCTCAATAACGTCTAAAACCTTCTGCCTGGTCTTGGCACTGACACTGGTACTTCCATTCAGAACCCTTGATACGGTGGCGATGGACACACCTGCTTTTTCGGAAATGTCATATATGGTCATAAGGGAGACCTCCATCAAATGTAAGGGGTTTCATAATTCTGATGTAATTATACCCAATATACCACAGTTTGGCAAGGGTAAAAATTTTATAAAAAAAATTAAAAAGCCTATTGACGAAAAGGCCGGAGGGCAGTAAAATTGGAAATGTAAGCGCTTACATTTTGGCGCATAGAAGGAGGATCACAATGAATAGACTGAATAAGCAAATGACAGGTAAAAAAGACAGACCAATCAAAGTTGTACAGTTTGGCGAGGGTAACTTCCTTCGTGCATTTGTTGACTATATGATTGATATTGCAAATGAGAAGGGATTATTTGATGGCGATATCGTATTAATTAAGCCGATTTCCTTTGGCTCCGTGGATATGTTTAAGGAGCAGGATTGCCAGTACACCGTATCCTTAAGGGGTATCGTGGAAGGCGAAGCCAAGGTATTAAACAGACAGATTACTTCTGTAAGGGATATTGTTGACTGTACAGAAGATTACGACAAATATATGGGACTTGCAGAGTTAGAAACGTTACGTTTCGTAGTATCCAATACGACGGAGGCAGGTATTGTATTTGATAACACAGACCAGTTTGATTTAAAGCCGGCTAAGAGCTTCCCTGGTAAATTGACCCAGTTTTTACATAGAAGATATACTGCCTTTAACGGAGCTGCGGACAAGGGTCTTGTAATGCTTCCGGTAGAGTTAATTGATGACAACGGTATTATGTTAAAGAAATGCGTAAACCAGCTCATTGATTTATGGGGCTTAGAAGAAGGCTTTAAGACATGGGTAAATGAAGCTTGTATCTTCACATCCACATTAGTAGACCGTATTGTTACAGGTTATCCACGCGATACTGCAGCAGAAGAGTGGGAAAAGCTGGGTTACGAGGATCGTATTATGGTTACAGGAGAGCCATTTGCTCTTTGGGTTATTGAGTCTGAAAAGGACATCAGCGAAGAGCTTCCGTTAGATAAGGCTATGGCTGACATGGCAGGCATGGACGTTATTTTCACGGACAACCAGAAGCCTTACAAGCAGCGTAAGGTTCGTATCTTAAACGGCGCGCATACTTCCTTCGTATTAGCTTCTTATCTTTGCGGAAATGACATCGTATTAGAGTCTATGAACGACGCGGATATCAGAAACTTTATGAAGAAGACCATTTACGAAGAGGTTATTCCGACCCTTACCCTTCCAGAGGATGAGCTGCAGGCATTTGCAGCAGCTGTAGAAGGTCGTTTCGAGAATCCATACGTGAAGCATGCGTTACTTGCTATTTCCTTAAACTCCGTTTCCAAGTGGAGAGCAAGATGTATGCCATCCTTACTTGGCTATGTAGAGAAGAATGGTGCTTTACCGGCGCATTTAACCTTCTCTTTGGCAGCACTGATGGCATTCTATTCTGCTACAGAGCTTCGTGATGGTAAGCTGGTTGGTCACAGAGATGGCGCAGAGTATATGATTTCCGATGATGCGCCTGTATTAGAGTTCTTTGCAGCAAACTGTACCAAGGCTACTGAGGAATTTGTTGATGCATTCTTGTCCAATGAAAGCTTCTTTGGTCAGGATTTAACCCTGGTTCCGGGCTTAAAGGACGCTGTAGTTACATACTTAGACGATATTAAAGCAAATGGTATGAGGGTAGCATTATGCAAGATTTCATAAAAATTCACGAGGACGACAATGTTGTCGTTGCGATTAATACATTAGCACCCGGTAGTGTTGTGGATTTGGGCGATGTTCAGGTAACAGCAGGCGAGGAAATTCCTGCAGGCCACAAGATGGCTATTAAGGATATTGCTTGTGGTGAAGCAGTGACCAAGTACGGCTTCCGTATTGGAAATGCCAAGGAAGACGTTAAGGCCGGTCAGTGGATTCACACCCACAACGTAAAGACTGCTTTGGGTGACTTATTGGATTACACATATGAGCCTGTTACATACGAAGAAAAGACGACCGAAGATGTTACTTTCATGGGCTTTAACCGCCCTGACGGTAAGGTGGGTGTTCGTAATGAAATTTGGGTTATTCCTACCGTAGGCTGCGTTAATAACGTAGCAACTGCTATTGCAAAAGAGGCAAGTACTTTTGCAAAAGGCTCTGTAGAGGAGGTTATCGCTTTTCCGCATCCGTATGGATGTTCTCAGATGGGGGATGACCAGGAACATACACGTACGATTTTGGCTGATTTAATTAATCATCCAAATGCAGGTGGTGTATTAGTATTAGGGCTTGGCTGCGAGAATTCCAACATTGATGTTTTAAAGGAATACATTGGTGAATACGATCCAAATCGTGTAAAATTTTTGGTATCTCAGGAATCTGACGACGAAATCGCAGACGGTGTAGCGCTGTGTCAGGAATTGATTGACTATGCGGCTACCTTTGAAAGAGAGCCTATCAGTGTTTCCAAGCTGGTAATCGGACTGAAATGCGGTGGATCCGATGGTTTCTCCGGTATTACAGCAAATCCTTGCGTAGGTCGTTTCTCTGACATTCTGGTATCTAAGGGTGGTACTACTATTCTTACAGAGGTACCGGAAATGTTTGGTGCAGAGACTCTGCTTATGAACCGTTGTGCCAACGAAGAATTGTTCAACAAGACTGTTGATTTAATTAACGACTTTAAGAATTATTTTACTTCTCATAACCAGACTATTTACGAGAATCCATCTCCTGGTAACAAAAAGGGCGGTATCTCAACTTTAGAGGATAAGTCCCTCGGTTGTACCCAGAAGTCCGGTTCTTCTCTGGTTAAGGGGGTATTGGCATATGGCGAAAGAGTTACTACACCGGGCCTTAACTTGTTAAGTGCTCCGGGCAATGACCTGGTTGCAGCTACTGCATTGGCAGCAAGCGGTGCCCACATTGTGCTCTTTACAACCGGCCGCGGTACTCCGTTTGCTTCACCGGTACCAACCGTAAAGATTTCTACTAACTCCCGTCTGGCAAGCAAGAAGTCCAACTGGATTGACTTTAACACCGGCGTACTGGTAGAGGACCAGTCCATGGCTGATACAGCGCAGGCATTGTTTGACTATGTAGTGGAAGTGGCTTCCGGCAAGAAGGTTTGCGCTGAGGAAAGCGGTTACCATGATATGGCGATTTTCAAGCAGGGTGTAACGTTGTAGGGAAGAGGCGTATAGTAATTTAAGATAGGTATAGAGATAAAAAGTATTATATAACTGCAAAAGCGTTACTGGGTTAAAATCCGGTAACGCTTTTCTTAAAGAGGGAAACTTACTCCCTCAGCTCATAAATTTTCACATCGTCCTGTTCATAAATGCAATCAGCAATTTGCTGTATGCCCTCTTCATTAACCTGATAGTTCCAACGCTCTGTTCCGCTAATGTAGATATAAGATACTTCATATGTATGATAAAGCTCCAGGTTTTCTACTGGGTTAGAGTACATTTGTGCCAGTTGCTGTTCCCTGCCATAATAATCAATTCCATGAAAGTATAGGAAGGTTCCGGCTCCGCAAACAATATTGCGGCCGGTAAGGGAAGCAACCACATTGTTGTGGTTGGAGGCAGTCAGAAATACTGCATCAGCAGGCGTATTTTCTTCAATAAACCAGCATGCTTTCACATCGGAAGCGGGATAAAGCTGGTAGTCTGATACATATTCTCTTCCTAATGTGAGCAATGCAGAAATCGTACCAAAGAACAATAAAGTCGTTTCCACGGTGTACTTTAAAAGCTTTGGCCATTTCAGTGTAAATATACGAACAGTGAAATTTGCAGCCAGTCCACAGATAAAAATGAAACCTACATATAGAAGCTTGTTATTGTCGTATTCGTTTGGCTGGAACGCAACCAGTTCAGCTATAAACCAAATCAGAAGGAATGGGGAAGCAATCTCCAAATCTTTTTTACGGGCAAAAAGGTAAGCCGGGAGCAACAGCAAAAATGTAATTCCAATATTTTTGATATAAAACCAGATATACTGATTTCCGTTATTGGACCAATTAAAATTGCTTCGTACAAAGCCATCTCCATTAGCCTGTCCGAAGGTCCAGAAGAACAATTGTGGAAGGGCAAGAAGTATTACTACAATCAAGAAGACACCCCACGTTTCCATAAGTGGACGCCATGTTCCCATCTTAATTATTGGAAATAATCGTATCAGGAAAAGAACTGCTAATACGAAAAGTCCTGCAAGCATGATAATTATTCCATGTTTGTCAGCAAAGCTATTTGCATAATTCATTGCCTGCAACAGACTGAATAGTAGCAGCCCAATATATAGTGCATAGCGAAGTAGTGGCAGCCGGATGTTTCGGCATGAAAGAGCCGCAGACGATTCGTTGTTCGTGGATTTAGATAAATCGTAAAATAACCACATAACACACACAAGACCCAATCCCATAAAAGAATGGGTATGAATCATAGGCAGTGCCCCTGCCAATAATCCCGCTATCACAAAACACTTCCTGCTATGATTGCGCACAGCATAAAGCAACAATGCCAGTAATGGAAAAAGTACTGCCCAGCCGAACAAGGTAGCACGTTGTGGTATTAGCATATCGGCTATAATCTGTACCCATCTGATATTTAAGTCTACCAGATTGGTTGGCGTTTGATAAAATTCTGTAAAATTTCTTAAAAGACTTTCAGCATTTGTATAATAAATAAAACCAAGTCCTCCGTTTAAGAAAAACATAATCCAGGCGATAAATGCAACAGAGGATCTTTGAAACCAGAACTTAATCAAGCAGTAAAATCCACAAAAGACTTGTAAAATTGCTACAAGCATTGGGAAAATGTAAGCAACCTGCAAGGAAGCACCAAATAAATACAAAGTAGAACTTACACTATCACAGATAAAAGGGTACGCCAGCTTCGTTCCCGGGAAAATAGAATATTCCGGTGGGAAAGCTTGCTGGTTGGCAATGCTGGTAATAAAGCCTAAGTGCATATTCATATCACCATAGGTGGCCTGACCGGTATGTATAGAACCATCTTCACTTATAGGGATACTGTGCGTAATTAAACAATAGAAAAAGAATACAAACATTATAAGTATTAATAGAACACAAGGGTTTTCTTTTAGAAAACGTATCCATTGGGTGTGCTTTAAATAAGGATTATGTCGGCTATAGATTATGGCAGGCTTTGTCTTTTTATACACAATAAAATAAATCAAAAACAAAAGCCAGGAAGCAAGCATGTGTGCAGACACAGAGAAGCCTTGGGAAAAGGCAAAAAGTATCGGGAACCATTGTAAGGCCACTGTACCGGCCACACTGCCTATAAGCATCTGAAAAGCTATGCTGAATTTTTCTTTTGACAGCAGGCGTCCTATAATAGCGATACCCAATATTTGAAATAACATATAATATAAAATACCGGTCATATTTCCGATTAGTGTTCCGTTGTACATTATAAATTTCCTCCTATTAAGCCTTCTTTATCTTTTGTTTGTGATAAAAATTCAAAATAATCCTTGCCATAGGTCTTTCGATAAAATAGGTAACAGCAACAGCAACCACAAAGGATACAATAATGCACAGCGTTTGATATCTCCACATCCACACCTTATCACCTAATTGATTTGGAGGCACATCACCTTCCCAATAAGGAATTCTAAATTCCTTTAGCTTAACGGCTATGTATTGATGCCATATATATAAATTGAAGGAAATACCGGCTATAAATTTCATAACCCGATTTTCCAAAAGCCAGCGAAAATAGGATTCTGACATTAAAACACCAAATAAAATAAGCAAAAATACTAAGGACAAGTGAAAACGATACTTTACCTGCCATTGTTGTCCGTTTGACCAGCTCATATGATGTTCACACATAATTTTAAACAATAATAAACCGCCTATGGTCATAATAAGGTAAAAAAATTCTTCTGCTTTATTTCTGGTTTTATCTTTTGTGATAGAAACATAAGCCCACGCCCCCAACATTCCATTTGCAAAGACGCTTAAGAAAGTCACCGCGTGATTGACATACAACGACTGGTTCAGGATATAAAAATTGGAACTAATCAGGTGACTGCTCAATAAACCCACCAGGGTCATTGCACAATAGGTTGTCAAAGGCTTCTTTTGAAAACAACGCGCCAACAATGGAAAAATTAAGTAAAACTGCATTTCCACGGCAACCGTCCATAAAACCACATTCAACTTAGTACCGACTAAGGTATCATAAAAATAATTATTTACAAAAAAAACGTGTGTAAAGATGTCCTTCCACATGAATGAAGGACTGTAAAATTCCTTCAAAGGTAATGCAAACAAAAACAAAACTCCAAAAACAGAGAAGTAATAGGATGGCATGATGCGGGCAACTCTCTTTATATAAAAAGTGGATGGATCAGGAGCTTGCTCTCCATAAACCATGCTTCTTGCATAAGGCAAAAACAAGCAAAATCCGGAAAGCAAAATCATCATATCCACCAGTATGGCACCATTACGTGGAATCCAATCGATATTAAAAGCACCGATAATAGGCATAAGCCAGGATTGCTGCCAAAAATGAAACCATACCACAATAAGTATAGCTATTGCACGTACTCCATCCAAAACATCTATGTGATTTGTCTGATAGTATAGATTAATACTGTTCTTTTTCATAAAAAAGTTATCCTTACTGATTTACATAATCTGCATTCCATTAAAATATCCTGCATAATATATGGTCAGCAAAATAGAAAATACTGAAATCAACACAGGCATTAGCCATTTCCTTCGTTCTGCGGCAATTGCCAGAACTATAAACAGTGGAATACAGCAGGTGAGGTAACGTCCTGCACTAATAAGCCATTTAACAGAAAAGGTAAGTAGTACATATGCAATGGCATAGCCTGTGTGAAATGTCTTTAGCTTTTTGAAGCCATAAATCAGTGCTGTTACTGCAAATAAAAACAGCACAGCCTGTGGAATCCAAAGAGCAGTTCGTGTCTGTATATTGTAATCTGTTGAAAAGGCGTAGTGGAATATGTATGACAAAGTCTTAGTCGGAAGGCATGCTCCATTATTCCAGTGCGCATCCTGATAAATCATAAAGCTAAAAGGATAGCCTTCTACACGCCAGTTAATGAACAAATATACACCAACACCGATAAACATCAGACATAGAGATGAACTCCGTCTGATTAATTCCTTTAATTTACTAAAATCCTTACGACGTATCATGTCCCAAGGCTTATAGATGCAAAGTAATTCCAGACCGGCAGGGATGATTAATAGTACACCCTGCAAACGGACCATTGTGGACAGGCATCCCAGGATAATCACTTTTTTCCAGTGGTGTTTACGAATATAATAAAGCATGGCAGCCGATACAAAGAAGAATAGTCCTTCCGTCATGATGCCGCCAAAGAAAAAGCTGAAGGGAAACAGCGATAATAAAATTATACTATTCACAGCAACTTCTTCGTTGTAATCAAGTCTGACCAATCGGTACATATATACACATCCGCCTGCGTAAGCCAAAGTGGATAATATAAGTCCCGCAATGCGTATATCGGTAAAAATCAAATTAAGAAAGCCTAAAAGGAAGGGATACAGTGGGAAAAACACCAAAAAGAGATGTTGTCCATTCTGCATCACATCTGGGGAAAGCCCTTTAGCAAGCGCAGCCTTACGGCAGGTATCACAGAACTCAACAGCTCCACGATATCCATTCTTGGCAATATTTATATAATGATTCGCGTCCCATCTGCACCAATTGGAAAGAAAGGTTTCTAAGGTAAGGGAACTGTCAGTGGTTTTAAATGCGATAATCACTGCTGCTATCAAGTACATTGCAACACGAAAGCCTATGGCCGTAAAAAATATAAATGAGTATTTCTGCTTATTATTCATTGGAATGTATCCTGCTCCTGTATGATGTATCTAATATTTACCCTAAAGTCTACCATATTTTGCAGAAGATATCAATTATTACAGGTTAATCAGCGTCTGTTTTGTTGACTTTCATTTTTTAATATGCGATAATTAAAAATAGATATTTTACGAAAGTTTACAAGCAAGAGAGGGTGCCTAATGAAGAAGTTGAGTTTCAATAAAGAGTGTCTTGTACAATTTGTCATGATAGGAATTGTGGCTGTTTGTTTATTGCCTATTATGTCAAAGGAATGCTTGTTATTTGATGAAAGCTTTACCATAAATCTTGTCAGAAAAGGCTGGAAGGATATCATATATTTTACATCCTTGGATGTGCATCCGCCATTGTATTATTTAGTTGTGAAGCTTTTTGTTACTGTATTGGGAGGTGCAAATGCATCTTTGTTTGCATGGCATTTGGTATCCTATCTTTTTTACATTGGACTTTTGGTTATTTCTGTCTGGTTCTTTACGAAGTACTTTGATGCCAGATTATCCTTGTTTGTGACAATAATGCTGTGTTCTGTGCCCAATATGCTTCCATATGCGCTACAACTTAGAATGTACAGTATGTGTATGTTTTTTGTGGCATCCAGCTTTTATCTGGTGTACATTATTATAGATGATGTACAAAAGTTAGGTGCAGTGAAGTTTGATAAACATTGGTGCTTGCTTATGCTTGTTAATGTGGCTACAGCATATACACATTATTTTGCTGCGATTGCTGTTGTGGGAAGTTCTTTGTTCCTGCTGGTGTATTTGTTGTTCCTAAGAAATATTGATAAAAAAGTAATGTTAAAGATATGGGCTTTGCATGGGGTGGGGATGTTTGTCTTATATCTTCCGTGGATACCGGTTTTGTTGAGGCAGATGAGCGATATTGACGGAAATTATTGGATTGCTCCTTTGACGGAGGCTGCATTGCACGAATATCCGGGTATTCTTTTTGAGATGGATAATCCGGAGTTAAAACTGTTGCTTATGGTACTTTTTGTGACAGGCTTCTTTTTGCTGGTTTATGTTTCTGTCTTTGAAAAAAAGTATTTATGGCTGTGGGGATGCTATGGAGTAGTTTTATCCTGGTTTGTATTATTGGTAGGCTATTCCGTTCTGAAGAATCCGGTATTGGTGGACCGATATATGGTCATGCTTCTGCCGTTATTCTGGATACCTGTAATAGCAGGTTATCGTTATTTTAATGATAAGATGGCAAATGGCTTTGTATTTATATTACTGACCTTGTGTTTTATCACAAACTACGACAGTTTATACAACAGATATGCAGGGTCAAACGATATTGTTATGAATAAATATATTGAAGAGAACATGCCGGAGGATGCTGTCTTTTTTGATTTTTATATTCAAACTCTTTCTATAAATTCAGCATATTTTCCATCAAGGGAGCAGTATGGTCTTGATACAGTTTATAATGGTCAGGCCTTTAAGCATTGGGAGGAAATGCTTGACTGTACTTTTATAAGCAGTTTGGAAGAGTTGCAGATTTCCGGAATAGAAATATGGTGCAGAAGCGGTGATTATATTCAAAGCTTTGAGGAATGTGGATTTCAGGTGATAACGGAAGTGGTTGGTACTGAAAATTTGTATAAAATCTACTATCCGTAATAAGAAATTTGCTATATATATTATTTTTTACAGTTTGATAATGTTTTGGTTGTTATATAGATAGGAGTGCATATGGAGTATCAGGTTTATTTGCGTCCCATGACGGAGGCAGACACGGATATGGTAGTTGCATGGCGCAACAAGCCCAGTGTGAAGAATTATTTTATATATCAGGCGGATTTTACCAGGGAGGGTCACCTTCGCTGGCTTCACGAGGTGGTGGAGAAGGGGCATGCCTGTCAGATGATTATTTGCGATAAAGAGGGGGATGTGCCATTAGGATCCGTGTATATCCGGGATATTGACCATTCTCATCACAAAGGAGAATATGGTATTTTTATTGGTGAAGAGTCAGCCAGAGGTAGGGGCATAGGTACTGAGGCAGCCCGGTTGATGATAGAGCATGGGTTTAAGGAATTAGGACTTCATCGCATTTATTTACGTGCGTTGGCAGGGAATGATGCGGCTGTACGCAGTTATGAAAAGGCCGGATTTAAGCATGAAGGTTATTTACGTGATGATGTATATATTAACGGTAAATATGTGGACATCGTTTGGATGGCCATTGTAAATGAGGAGAAGGAACGTGAAGATTAGTTTTGTAATTCCTTGTTATCGTTCTGAGAAGATGATTGGCAAGGTTGTTGAGGAAATAAATACTACGATGGAGAGCATGTCACAGTATACTTACGAGGTAGTGTTGGTAAATGACAGTTCACCTGATAATACTTTTGGAGCTATTAAGGCATTGGGAGAGCAGTATCCTTTTGTTAAGGGAATTAGTTTGGCCAGAAATTTTGGGCAGCATGCAGCCTTGATGGCAGGATTTCATTATGTGACAGGAGATGTAGTAGTTTGTCTGGATGATGATGGACAGACCCCTGCTAACGAGGTGGGCAAGCTTCTTGCCAAGATAGAAGAAGGTTATGATGTGGTTTATGCCAAGTATGAGCACAAGCAGCACTCTGCATTTCGCAACATGGGTAGTAAGGTAAATGAGATTATGACCCGTTTCATGTTGGGGAAGCCCAAGGAACTATACATCAGCAGTTATTTCGCGGCTAAGCGATTTGTAATTGAGGATGTCATTCGTTATGAAAATTCTTTCCCGTACATTATCGGTTTGGTACTTAGAGCCACCAAGCATATTACTAACGTGGTGGTTAATCATCGTGACAGAGAGGAAGGCACCAGTGGCTACACCCTAAAGAAGCTTTTGGGATTGTGGTTTAATGGTTTTACTGCTTTTAGTGTGAAGCCTCTTCGTATTGCTACCATTATGGGTGGAGGCAGTGCTGTTTTAGGTTTTGCATATGGTGTTTATACTATTTTAAAGAAATTGATTTTGCCGGATGTGCCGGCCGGTTTCAGTGCTATGATGAGTGCACTGGTGTTTTTTGGCGGCATGATTATGTTGATGTTAGGGCTGATCGGAGAGTATATCGGCCGTATTTATATCAGCCTTAATAGTGCTCCACAGTATGTAATTCGTGATGTTGTCAACATTGAATTGTCAACAAAGAATAATTAGTATATTTAGTATATGTAGTTATTTAAAACAGTTAATATATGTGAAAATATAGGAAGATTTATGAAAGTAAAAATTGAAGAACATATCAAGAAACATATTCGTTTTTATAAAGCAGCGATGATGGCATTGGTGCCGCTTATTGTATGTGCGGTTACCTGTGCCATAGAGGGTTATGCCATTTGGGATGCTTACATTCCGGCTTCCGAGTGGAACGATGAGCTTTTTTATTATAAGCAGGTTGAAGGAATGGTAAAGTACGGTTATCCTTATGGCTATTTTGGCTTTAACGAGAGCCATGCAGAGGTACTTAGCTTTGCGGCATGGAGTCCTGTGCTGGTATGGCCATGGCTTATATGGGGCTTTTTGTTTGGGTGGAATCTGATGTCACCGATTTACTGCAATATTGTAATAATGATGGTGGCAGTGTTCTTGTTTGTATGGCTTGTAAAGCCGGACTGGAAGCAGATGGTACGTATGGCAGTGCTTTTTGCAGTATTTCCGTTGTTCACCAGATATATGCTGTCTGTTATGCCGGAGTGTACCTGTTTTGGTATGCTGATTGTATTCTTTGGCTATGCATATGCATATATGAGGGAGGAGAAAAAGAGCCAGCTGATTGGTATGTTTATAATTTCTGCAGTGTTTACATTGATGCGTCCGTACATGATTGTATTTTTGGTGCTTCCAATGCTGCTACTCACAATCAAGCGCAAATGGCTGGGTGCAGGCATCAGTGTGGGTATTGCAGGTGTGACAGGTGTTCTTTATATTTTAATCAAAAAGTTTCTGGCAGCAGAATATTTTACACCGCTGTTTGATACTACGTGGATTAGTACCTATTTGCGGGAAGGAATTGCAGAAGGCTGGAGCTTTATGTGGGACAAGCTGCATTACATGGGCTGGGATTTTATTGGCAAATGCATGCAGGGGCTTCGTGAAGGACTGGCAACGGGCTGTTTCTTTGTAGGTTTTATTCTGGTTATGATGATAGTGGGGGTGTATACGCTATACAAGCTTATACGTAAAGAATATAAAACAGCTTTGTTGTATGGGCATCTGGCATTCTGTTTTTTTGCCATGTGGATGGCGCTGCTTTTGATGTACAAAATGCAGGAGGGCAGCAAGCATTTGCTGACCTTTATTGTAGCGGGGCTGTTTGCTATAGCCATGATGGAGGTGAAATGGAACCTGCAGGTTGTAGTTTGCAGTCTTGCCTTTGTATATTTGTATTTTGTTATGGCAGTGGATGCGTACGATTACCAGAATCGTTTTCGTAATGATGAGCTGGTGGCAGAAATTGAGCGTACAGAAGCGGAGTTCCATGAGAAGCTGTCGGTAAATACGAAAGCTGTTCCGAATTATGACAATGATGTCATTTGGGTAACGCATGATTATAACACTGAGACAAAAGAGTACGTGATTACTGATTATCAGATTTTATATGGTATTCCGGCAGGTTTTGGAATTAACTGCTGTTTATCAGATTTTATTATTGAGAATTTTGATGATTTGCAGAGTAAATATATATGTGTACCGGTAGGCTGTGAGATTGACGAGATATGTAAAGAGCGAGAACTTGAAGTGATTACACAGGGAATGAATGCAATTGTCTATCAGTTAAGATAAGGAGTATGTGAGATGCAGTTAACACAAAAATCATGGCAAAAAATCGAATATGCAGTTAGTGCAGTATTACTGGGTTTATTAGCGGCATTGATGCTTTATCTTACTTATCAGCAGGCATGGCATTCACTCAATGGTTTGGGAGAGGAGGCATATAAATCCGATTTGCTTGCATATATGATGGAGGTGCAGGGATTTCACAGTGGATATAATTTCCCATATCCGGTTATGTTTTGGTTGGCGGGTCTATTGTACTTGGCTATGCCTATAGAATGGGCCTTTGCGATTGTGATTGCGGCATCACAGTGTCTAAGTTTCGTGTTATTGAGGCATTATTTTAAAAAGTATTTGTGTAGAAGACGGGGTGAAGTTAAAGTGGGCTGGCAACAGGTGTTGGTTCCTGTAGCGGCATTTTGTATGTTGTTTTTCTCAATGATTTTTGTATACAACCATCCGTTTCCGGGGACTAAATTTTATTATTTAGGCGTTTTCAGTCCAAATCCGTTTCACAATGCTACGTATGCAGCAGCACGACCTTTTGCGATTATTGTGGTATTTTTATTTTGTGATCTACTTATGGAGTATGAAAAGAGGCTGGAGATAAAAAAGGCTCTTATCTTCGGGGGCATTTTATTATTGGCTACGATGACCAAACCTAGTTTTACTATTGTGTTCTGTGGAGCGGCGGGTCTTATCATGCTTTATCGTATGATAAAAAGTAAATTTACAAATTTCAAGAATACAATTATATTGGGATGTATGTTTATTCCTACTTTTGTGGATTTACTTTACCAGTTTGGCGGCGTTTTTACAGGGACAGATTCTTCAGGACAGGAAGCAGGTATCGGATTTGAATTGTTCAGAGTGTGGAGAGAATATTGCAGTAATTATCTTGTAGCAATTATACTTTTGATTTTCTTTCCGTTAGTAGTGCTATTTTTTCAGTATCGTAAGATATTCACCAATACACTGTATCGCTTTGTCTGGCAGTTATATGGTATGGGTCTTGCAATGTTTATTATCCTTTATGAAAAGGGATTTCGCGTTGTAGATGCTAATTTTTCATGGGGATATATGATTGGCGCTTTTTTCCTGGTTATGGCATCACTTTTAGTCTTATTGGAAGATACGTTTAAGACCAGAGTTTATAGTTGGAAGTTGTTAATACAGTGGCTTGCTTTTGCAGTGCATATTACCTGTGGTATTTTTTACTTCGGAATGATTTTTCTGGGGTATTCTTATTATTAAGATGTCGATAAATACTTTACGAGGAGTAGAGGATGAAGGATAGAATTTACGTGTGTCATACCTATTATCATGTGTATGTCACCTTTTTAAAGGAATTAAATTTGCCTAAGGAAAAGCGGGGGCAGGGCACGCTGGTGCTTAGTCGTATGTCCAATGATTTTGAAACTTTTGCCGGTCGGGCTAAGGCTAGTGGTTTGTTTGAAGAGGTATTGGAATATGATGAAAAAAAGGCCACATACTTTGAAGCATTGGCACCCCTTAAGGAAGACAAGGGCAATATTGTGTTTAATATGATTTCCCGCATTCGTTTTTGTAAAGTGTTTGCCAAGTTGCAGGCTCCCTTTGTACCGGTTGATTTTAAGCAGTACAAGGAAGTTTATGTGTACTGCGATTCCGATCCTATCGGGTATTATCTGAATTATAACAAAATCTACTATCATGCCTTAGAGGATGGGTTGAATTGTCTTGCCTATTATGATACTGCCCGTTTTGACAATCGTGGAGCATTTAAATTAAAAACTTTTATGAGCAAGTATCTGAATCTGATTTTTATTCAGAATGGGTATGGTCGTTACTGTAAGGATATGGAGGTCAATAATATTTCCATGATTAAACATCCTTGTCCGTATTATAAGGAAGTGCCGAGGCAGCAATATGTAGATGCATTGACAGACGAGGACAAGCAAATTATATTAAAAGCCTTTGTAAGGACTATGATGCTCTGGCAGATGCTTTGAAGCAGGCAGATGCCACGGGCAGGAGAAAGGTACTGGTTTTGACGGAACCTCTTTGTGATTTGACTACAAGAGAACAAATTTTCAGAGATATTATTGAAAGGTTTGGTCAGGATGCGGTTGTGGTATTAAAGCCTCATCCAAGAGATGAGCTTGATTATAATGCGCTTTTTGGGCAATATTTCAGAATAGACAGAACGGTGCCTATGGAAATGTTAAATTTTATTCCGGGGGCATATTTTGACAGGTTAATCAGTGTCTTTACGGAGACGGCGGCTATTCAGTTCGCTGACGAAAAAATAAAGCTGGGGCCTGATTTTATGGATGCCTACGAGGCTCCTCATATCCACAGGCAGAATGAGCAGATTTAGGAGATAACCGTGAAAAAAATTCTAAAGAAGTTGAATGTAATCTTAAATAAACAACAAAAAAGCAGAATGAAGCTGTTGGTAGTGATGATGATCATCGGGGCTTTGCTGGAAACCGTCAGCATTTCTCTGGTGCTTCCTATTGCGACGGTTCTGACCAATCCACAGAGTGTAAATGGTGATGGCATTGTTGGAACATTATATCGATTGCTTGGATGTGACAGTGTGCAAAGCTTTGCCCTTCTTATGCTGGTAGGTTTGTTGCTTGCCTTTGTGGCTAAAAACAGTTTTCTTTTTATACAGACAAAGATGCAGCTGGATTTTGTATACAACAACCAGTTCGAGACCTCTCGTAAAATGATGATTAATTTTATGAAGCGTCCCTATGAGTATTATCTGAATGCAGAAACTGCGGTAATTCAGCGAAGTATCACCTCTGATGTAAATAATATGTATGCTATGGTGCTTTCTATTTTGCAACTGATGAGTGAATTTGTCGTATGTGCATTTTTAGGAACCTATCTGGTTATGCAGGATGCAGTAATGTGTATTACTATTGGGGGACTGCTGGTTCTGGTTTTATTAACTATCAAAATGGTATTAAAACCGATTATGGTTCGTGCCGGCAAGGAAAATCAGGACTTTTATGCGGGACTTTTTAAATGGATTAATCAGGCCGTTACCGGTATTAAGGAAATTAAAATTGCCAATAAAGAGAGTTATTTTATCAGTGAGTATGCCAAGTGCGGAAATGGCTATGTACAGGCCGTGAAGAGGTATTCTCTTTATAATACAGCGCCAAAGCTTTTAATAGAGACTATTTGTATTGCAGGATTTGTGGTATACATGCTGGTTGCTTTTGCTATGGGCAGGGACACGGAGAGTATTGTGGTATCTATTTCAGCCTTTGCAGTGGCCGCTTTAAAGCTTTTGCCAAGTGCCAACCGTATTAATAATCAGCTGACTAATATTGCTTATTTTGAGCCGTTTTTCTATGGCGCCAGTGATAATCTGCAGGCAGATATCAGTGACAAAACCATTGTATATGAAGCGGATGCTTATACGGGGAAGGAAGTAGTTGAAAAATTGCCTGTATGCCGGCGGATTTTACTTAAAGATGTTACGTACAAATATCCAAACACAGAAAAGTACATTTTTGACCATATGGATATGGAAATACCGATTGGTCAGGCGGTGGGTATCGTGGGCACCTCCGGTTCCGGTAAAACAACGGTAGTCGATATTATGCTGGGACTTTTGGAAATGGAAGGTGGTGTCATTACTGCTGATGGTGTGGATGTAAATACCAGAGAAAATTACCCGAGATGGTTGGGCAATGTGGGTTATATTCCGCAGACTATCTTTATGTTGGACAGTGATATCCGTCACAATGTAGCTTTTGGTGTGCCGGATGAATTCATAGAGGATGAAAAGGTCTGGAAGGCTTTAAAGGAGGCACAGCTGGATACCTTTGTAAGAGGTTTACCGGCTGGTCTGGATACAGAAATCGGTGAACGCGGTATTCGTTTGTCCGGTGGTCAGCGTCAGCGAATTGGCATTGCCAGAGCGCTGTTTGACGACCCTGAAGTATTGATTTTAGACGAGGCTACCTCTGCTTTAGACAATGATACAGAGGCTGCGATTATGGAGTCTATTAACAGTCTGCATGGCAAGAAGACTCTGGTGATTATTGCTCACAGACTGCAGACCATAGAGAAGTGTGATATGGTATATCGTATAGAAGGCGGTAAGGCAGCAAGAGAGAGGTAAAAAGGAGGTGTATTTGTGGAATTAAGTATTATTGTGCCGGTATATAATATGGCAGCAGACGGCAAGCTGGAATATTGCCTGAACAGTTTATTACATCAGAATATTACGGACTATGAAATTATTGCGGTCGATGATGCTTCCACGGACAATTCTCCGCAAATATTGCTGGAATATGCAGCCAACTATCCGGATGTTCTGAAGGTGTTTTTTTCGCCTGAGAATCGTAAGCAGGGCGGCGCCAAAAACATTGGTTTAAAGCATGCTAAGGGTAAGTGGATTGGATTTATAGACAGTGATGACTGGATTGCTCCGGATATGTATGAAAAGCTGTTAAAAAGAGCCAAGGAAACAGGGGCTGACATGGTGGCCTGCAATTATCACTTGACCCATGAGCACAGTGATGCCATCGGACAGGAGGTGCACACCCATTATGCAGCACAGACGGGGCCTTTGGATGAAGAGAAATACAAGCTTTTAATTTTGGATACGGGCAGTCTGGTAATTAAGATTTATAGAAGAAGCTTGATTTATGACTGTGGCATGCAGTTTCCGGAGCATATGTTTTATGAGGACAATGCCATTGCCAATGCAATTGTACTGCAGGCAAAGCATTTTGAGCATATCGATGAACCGTTGTATGCTTATTATCAGCATCAGGAGTCAACGGTACACACCATTAATATGGATCGTCTTTACCATCGTATGGAAGCCGCCCGTATTATGTTAAAGCACGCCGGGGATTTTGGCTATCTGGATACCTATCATGACGAAATAGAATTTAAATTTACGATACTATTTTATGTAAATACCATGTTTGGATATTTACAGAGTGAGGGCAAAAAGGATATTGCCTTTCTGGCTGCATTGCAGAGGGAAATGAAGGAAACCTTTCCTGATTTTGAGGAAAATCCTTATTATAAGGCCAGAGTTGGGGAAGAGGAGCGTATGTTTATTCATATGCAGCAAAAGGGCACCCGCAGGATGTTGGCCTGGTATGAACTCAAATGGTTTATACGAAAATTGCGAAAAGGCGGACTCAAAGGGTTGCTGGTAAAAGCTGCAGGAGTTTCTTTGGGCATGGTGCTGTGTCTTCTTTTTTGTAGTTTTGTGTTGAGAGATACCCGCTCACTGGAGTATCCGGTGGTTCTAATGGGAGACAGTATTATTGCCAATGATTACTATGGGGAAGAAATGGATGTAATGCTTTCTGAGGAACTGGGAGAGACGGTATTTAACGGTGGCTTTGGGGGTACCAGCCTTTGTAATTCCAATGTGAACTATTATGATACCTTCAGTGCGGAAAGTCTCACCATGGAAGAACTTACGGACAGTATTATTACGGGGGACTTTACCGTACAGAAAAGTGTAATAAAAAAGGTAAGTCAGCTGGATTATTACGAGAGCAGGCTGGAAACCTTATCTCAAATAGATTTTGACAAGACACATACCCTGATTATAGAGCATGGTGTTAATGATTATGTTCTTCAAATCCCCCCGGAGCAGTTTGGAGAGACCTTGGAGCAGATTCTTCTAGCTTTAAAGGACAGATATCCTGATATGAATATATGGGTGTCTTCTCCAACGTATTGTTATATCGTTCAGGACGGCAGAAATTTATATTGTGATACTACTGAATTAGGTCCATATCTGCTGGCTGAGTATGTACTGGAGGAAGAGCGGGTGTGCCGTGAGCTGGGCATCGGCTTTGTAGATAATTATCATCAGAAGATTATTACCAAGGATACTATGGAGCAGTATTATTTGGATGGTCTGCATTTGAATGAGGCGGGCAGACGTGTGATGGCAGACAATATTCTGGCAGCTATAGAAAGGAAGAAGCATGTTACCGGAGCAAGTTTTTAACAGATGGAAGCAGAAAATAAATAAGCGGGATATATATACGTTTATGACCGCTGTGGTGGTGGGGTTTTTGACTCATATGCGTATATTTGTTCATGACATACCAAATCATGATGGCATGAGCAGTCTCTTTTTTGATCAGAATATGATTACCTCCGGTCGTTGGTTTTTGCGCGTGGCATGCGGTATTTCTTCTGATTATACCCTGCCATGGGTGATTGGTGTGCTGTGTGTATTGTATCTTGCGTTGACGGCAGTATTTTTACAGCGTTTTTTAGATATTAAGCATACTTTTAATGCCATGCTGTTGGCAGCCATTTTGGTAGTTTATCCAAGTCTTGCGTCTAATTTCGCATATATATTTACAGCGGATGGTTATATGCTTGCGCTGTTTTTGGCGGTTCTTTCGGTATATCTGGTAGAAAGAAGTAAGCTTGGTTTTGTGTGGGGAGCCATAGCTCTCGGTTTTAGTATGGGCATATATCAGGCATATATTTCCTTTGCCATGATTCTGGCAGTATATGCGATTTGCCGTGCATGGTTTCTTCGCCCAACAGGAAAAGGCTCTTTAGGCCGGACAATTCATTCTGAGGAAGTAAAAAATAACTGGGGTATCACCTGGCGCTATGTTGCCATGGGTGGAATGGGTGCTGCCATTTATTATATCATGCTACAGGTGCTTTTGTTTGTGCAGCAGACAGGTCTTTCCGGCTATCAAGGGATTGGTGAAGGAAATCAAAAGTCATTATTGGATACCATCGTTCAAATTTATCGTGATTTTGTTATTCATACGCTGCGCGGAAATATTATGATGCAAAAGGGTTTGCTTACTGTGGTGGTAGTAGTGTTAGTGGCAGCTGCTGCAGTAGTTCTTTTCAGGAAGCTGTGTCAGGCAGGCAGTCTGAAAAGCATCTGGACTTATTTGTGTGGGGCAGTGTCAGTGATTGTTTTACCGGTTTGTTTTAATGCTATTTTACTTATTTCTCCGGAGGTAAATTATCATTCACTGATGCGCTATCAGTGGGTGTTAATACCTATGATGGCTGTGGTAATTATAGACAGGCATGGAGAAGACGTTTTTGCATCCTTAAAAGGGAAGGTAGTTATTGCTTGGCTTGGCGTTATCGCATCGGTTGTTATTGCATTTCAGTATGGAGTTATTTGCAATATCGGATATTTTAATTTAGAAAAAAAGTTCGAAAAGACCTATTCTTATTGCCTTAGATTATTGGAGCAGATGGAGGAAACAGAAGGGTATTATCATGGAATGCCAATTGCAATGATTGGTGTGGTAGGTGATGATTATCTGCCAAGCACAGATTTGACTGTTGGTATAACGGACAGTCTGATAGGCGTAAATGGGGATTACTTGTTCTATACGGCAGAAAACTATAAGTTATTTATGAAGTACTATTTTGGTGTTACATTGGAATTGGTGCCAATTGATGATATGGTAAAAATTACCCAGACACCGGAGTATAAGGCTTTAAATACCTTCCCAAAAGAAAGTTCTATGAAGGTAGTAGATAATATTTTGTACATTAAGTTAGAAAATCAAGGAGATTAAAAAAACATGGCTCTATTGTCCGTAATTATTCCGTCTTATAACGAAGAAGATAATATTGCAAGGACGGCAGCACGCCTAAGAGAAGTACTGTCAGAAGCAGAGATACCATATGAGCTTCTGTTTATCAGTGACGGTTCCAGAGACCGTACCTTCGAGGAAATCAGGAAGGCTGCTGCAGTTGACAAGCATGTGAAGGGGTATGAGTTTAGCCGTAATTTTGGAAAGGAAGCGGCTATTTTCGCCGGTCTTAGTCGTGCCCAGGGCAATTGTGCTGTAGTAATTGACTGTGATTTACAGCATCCACCGGAAATGATACCGAAGATGTTTAAGCTCTGGAAAGAGGGCTATGATGTGGTAGAAGGTGTCAAAAGTGATAGGGGGGATGAAGGAAAGTTACATAAGCTTTTTGTTAATACCTTTTATGGTGTAATGAGCAAGCTTATGAAAATCAATATGAATGATACCTCTGATTACAAGCTTTTGGATCGTAAGGTGGTTGATGTATTTTTGGAGCTCACGGAGAGTAATACTTTCTTCAGGGCGTTAAGCTTTTGGGTGGGCTTTAAGTCTGTAAGCATCAGCTATGAAGTGCAGGAGCGTACTGCCGGAGAAAGTAAGTGGAGCTTTTTCAGCCTTTTAAAATATGCCATTATGAATACTACTTCTTTTACAACGGCACCATTACAGATTGTTACGTTCTTGGGCATTTTTTCGATCGCCATGGCTGTTATCATGGGGGTTCAAACCTTGATACGCTATTTTATGGGGAATGCCGTGGAGGGCTTTACCACCGTTATTTTGTTAGTACTGATGATTGGTGGCTTTATTATGTTAAGTCTCGGTATTATAGGGCATTACCTGGCACGTATTTATGACGAGGTGAAGGGCAGACCAAGATATATTATTGCCAGAGAGACCGGCCAGGAGGAACAAAAGCATGAATAAAAGATTAAATAATTTTGAAGCATTGCGTATTGTTGCCATGTTTATGGTGTTGGTACTGCATTATCTGGATAAGGGCGGTCTTTTGACAAAGGTTACAGAGCCCTTTACACCGGCTTCCTATGTAGCATATTTTCTGGAGGCACTGGCTATCGTAGCAGTAAACGTATATGTGATGATTACCGGATATTTTATGTGTGAAAGCCGAATGAAGGTGACCAGACTGGTGCAGATAATTTGTCAAGTGATGTGGTATTCCTTATTGATTCCTGTGGTATTGGCATTGCTCGGTGTGGTAAATCTGGGCAGCCTTACTATTTACGATTGGTTGTACTGTATATTTCCTGTACATATGAGGCATTACTGGTTTGTAACGGATTATGTGGTATTATTATTGTTCGTGCCGCTTTTAAATATGGCAATCAAGCATTTAAGCAGTAAACAATTGGCACTGGTGGCATCCTTGCTGCTCCTATATCAGATGTTCCCGAAGTCAATTCTTCCGGTAGTATTTACAGACGATGAAGTAGGGTATGGCGTAGTATGGTTTGTATGCTTGTATCTGATTGCAGCGTATATTCGTAAGTATGGTATTGCCTTTTTCTCTTCTATGAGAAAGAGTTTTGTATGTTATGTAGCAGGAGCACTTTGTATTTTCTTAAGTCTTTTGGCAGTAAGGCAGGTATATTTTACTCTGGATGCCTTTGGAGAAAGAATAAATTTTGCTTATCATTATAATCATATATTCTGTCTGATAGCTTCCGTAGCTCTGTTCTATGCAGTGAAACATTGGAACATGAAAGATAATAAAATAAGTAGGCTGATAGGCAGAGTGGCACCTTATACCTTTGGTGTATATTTATTACATGAACATAGGCTGGTAAGATATAATTGGACAAAATGGCTTGGAGTTGCCCCTACAGAGAATATACTGATTATGATGGCAGAGCTCCTGTTAAAGTGCTTCTTTGTACTGGTTCTGGGTATTGTTTTGGATTGGCTGCGTACATTGGTATTTGGAGCTATTGGAAAGATACTTACACATACACCCCTTCCTAAATTGATAAATTGGACGGACCGTTGTTTAAGAGGAGAAGCTTAAGAACGTCAGAACTGGAGGTTAGATTGAAACTGTCAAAATCTATCCGGAATAAAAAATTGTTTATTTATGGAGCAATGATTTTTTTATTCCTTTATACTTTTCGAAATGTAAATCAAGGCATTGATGTAACAGACACAGGATATCATTTCAGCAATTTTATGTATATGAGTGAAATGGATCCCATGTGGATTTTTTCTACTTATCTTGCAAGTGTACTGGGGCATCTGTTTACATGGCTTCCGGGTGGGCATACCTTACTTGGCATCAATATATATACAGCATTGATACCGGCACTATTAGGTGCAATAAGCTTTGTATTTGCGGTTAAGATTGTGGGGCTGGATATTTTTCAGTCTTTTATCAGCATATTAATTGCATTGTCTTTGTGCTGGTGTCCAACTACATGTGTATATAATTATCTTACCTATTTGTTTTTTGGTGCAGGAGCCATGCTGTTATATATAGGGCTTGTCAGAGAACAGGCAAGGTATCTGGTATTGGCAGGTATATGTTTAGGTGTAAACGTACTGGTGCGTTTTCCAAATGCAGCAGAAGCAGCGCTGATAGTAGTGGTATGGTATGCATGCTTGCTTCGTAAGGAAAGCCTGAAGCAATATTTGCAAAAGACAGGGTATTGTCTGTTGGGGTATTTGCTGGGCATGGGTATAGTGCTTGCGCAGATTGCTGTTCAGTATGGTATTGACGAATACGTAAAGGGTATTATTCGTCTGCTTGGCATGACCAGTGATGCTTCGGATTATACCTTGTATTCTATGATTTATCATCTGGTACAGGCTTATATGTTCAGCGGCAAATGGGTGGTGATAATGGCTGTTTGCGTGGGACTTGGCATTGTTGGCTTTATGGTGCTTCCGGGTAAGCTTACTGCTGTGAAGTGTGTAGGTTATGGTGCATGCTGTGTTGTTCTGGTACGTTGGTTTTACGGGCAGGGGATGTTCAGTCTGGATTATGATGGTTATGGTGCTATTTTAAACTGGGGTGTGGTTGCTGTAATCGGTGCACTTCTTTTAGGAGCTTGGCAGATACTGTCGCCTAAGGCTCATATTTCTGAAAAGTTATTGGCGGCAATGGTCATAGTGATTATCGGTATTACACCATTGGGCAGCAACAATCAGTTGTATGCTAACTTAAATAATATGTTTTTGGTAATGCCTTTTGTTCTTTGGGGCTTAGGGAAGGTAATAGCAGGTGTCAGGGAAAAGGAGCTTTCCTTTGGAAGCATAACCTTAAAAATATCTGCATGGCCGTTTATGATTATGTCAGGTATGTGTGTGACTATGTTGCTCTGGCAGAGCATTTGCTTTGCCAATACCTTTGTTTTCAGGGATGAGGCTCCGAGAGACAGTCAGGTGACAAGTATTCCTGCTGTGGCAAATATGCAGACGAATGCAGAAAATGCCGGGATGCTGGAGGAATTGGGAGCTTATGTGGCGGAGCATTCTCTTGCTGACAGAAGGGTACTTTTGTTTGGGGATGTACCGGCATTAAGTGCTTATCTGGAGATGCCGTTTGTCATGAGTCCATGGCCGGATTTGCCGTCTTATTCCAATGCTACCTTTGAAGCAGAGCTTCAAAAGGTGACAGCTGACATGGGCAAGGAACGTCCGGTTATTATTTTGGGCAGAAGCTTTAACGATTTCCTAACATTTCAGTTAGAAGATGAAGAGAAAACAAAGGCATATGAAGCAAAATATGGATTTAAATTATCTTTGATACGTGATATGATAGAAACATACCAATATATTTGCACCTTTGAGAATGAAAAGTATGTAATTTATGAATAGAGAGGACAACGCGATGATTAATTTTAATGTGCCACCATTTACCGGTAAAGAAATAGATTATATAAAAGAAGCTATTAATAATCAAAAAATATGTGGTGATGGGCAGTTTACTAAGAAATGTAATGAATGGATTGAAAATCGTACAGGCACTGCAAAGTGTTTACTTACCACTTCCTGCACCCACGCTACTGAAATGGCAGCGCTTCTGGCAGATATTAAGCCGGGTGATGAAGTGATTATGCCGTCATATACTTTTGTTTCTACAGCGGATGCCTTTGTTTTAAGAGGTGCCACAGTAGTATTCGTAGATATCAGACCTGATACCATGAATATCGATGAAACCAAGATAGAGGCAGCAATTACGGATAAAACCAAGGCTATTGTTCCGGTGCACTATGCAGGTGTAGCCTGTGAAATGGATACCATTATGGATATTGCGAAGAAACATAACCTGATTGTTATTGAAGATGCGGCACAGGGTGTGATGAGCAGCTATAAAGGCAGAGCTTTGGGAACAATCGGTGATTACGGCTGCTTTAGTTTCCACGAGACCAAGAATTACAGCATGGGGGAAGGCGGTGCACTGCTTATTCAAGATCCTGAAAAGATTGAAGAGGCAGAGATTATCCGTGAAAAGGGTACCAACCGCAGCAAGTTCTTCCGTGGCCAGATTGATAAGTATACATGGGTGAATTATGGTTCCTCTTATCTTCCGAGCGATATGAATGCTGCATATTTATATGCGCAGTTGGAGATGGCTGATGAAATCAATGATGCCAGACTGCATGTATGGAACCGCTATTATGAGGGATTAAAGGAGCTGGCCGATGCAGGTAAAATCGAGCTTCCGGTAGTTCCTGAGGATTGTGTGCATAATGCCCATATGTTCTATATTAAGGCAAAGGATTTGGAGGAGCGTACATCACTGATTTCCTTCCTGAAGGAAAATGGTATTTTGTCAGTATTCCATTATATTCCGCTTCATTCTGCACCGGCAGGTCAGAAGTTTGGACGTTTTCATGGCGAGGATGTATATACTACAAAGGAAAGTGAAAGACTTTGCCGTTTGCCGATGTATTATGGCCTCGCGGACAAGCAGGTAGACTATATTATTTCTAAGGTAAAGGCCTTTTACGCATAGGCATATGTTGATATGAAAAAAGTAAGTTCTTTATTTCTGCCTGTTATAAAAGGTTTTGTGTTTTGTGCAGTTGTACTACAAATTGTACTGGGAGCGATTTATATAGGCAGTAATTTCTCAGTAGTACCACAATTTCGTGATACATCTATTTATTTGGAAATGGCAGAGGAGTTTATTCCGGATGAATATACCGGGCTTTTGTATCCTGGGTTAGTAAAGCTTTGCAGCAGTCTGGGGATGATACCGTATCAGATACCGATATATTTGATACAGTTGTCGCTGGGAGTGTTTTGTGTATACCATTTTGTCAGTACATGGACGGACCGAAAGGTGGTTGCCATTATCTGTGCGCTATGGGTAAATACCATACCTTTTGTAGCCCAGGCTCATGTAACGGTTTTGCCGCACTCTTTGGCGTTATCTTTTCTTCTTTTGATGTTTTTACAGGTGCTTAAGGGAATGGTACGCCATAAGCCCCTATCCTTTACAGATTGGGGATTACTCATGTGCAGCTTCAGTATTATAGTACAGTTGACCGGAGAATATTTGTGGGCAGGTGCCCTTTTGGTTTTGTGGGCCTGTATCCTGCAGTTTTATGCAGTTAGTCATAAGGTTTTATTATGTTTTGTGAGCCTGCTTATCAGTGCCGGTATTTTAGTGAGTAATCTGGCTGTTCTAAGCAGCACCCAGCACCCGGGCTATTATGGTCGCATTCAAAATACTGCCTCCTCTGTATTTTTTCAGAGAGTTGGTGTTGTGGCTCTGGAGGGCAAATACTTTCCGCACCTTCCGATAGAGGTGCAGCAATGTTTTCAGGAAAGTGAGTTAAAAGGAATAAGGCTGTATCCCTATAAGGTCCAGACGGAGTTTGGACCTACTCTGGAAGCCAGATATGGCAAGGAAGAGGCTAATGTTTTATATCGTCAGTTGGGGAATTTGGGTCTGGAGTTTGCCACTAAGGATAACCTGATTGCTATTGGAAAGGATACGTTGGCTTATGCATTACCTTTAGCCAATTATATGGCATGGCAAAGCGGTCATAACGGGGGTGCTACAGTGTGGAATTACCAGCAGTTTATACAGCAGGCACCGGCCTTTAGCGTAATGTATGCTAAAGTGTGTCATTTTCTGTGGCTTCTTGGTTTTAGTGTGAGCGTTGTGATGTGTATCCTAAGGGCTTATCGTACACGTAAAATGTACTGGAGACTTTGGGGGTCAGTGGTGGTGTATGTGCTTGTATACGCCCTGTTGTTTGCGTTGCGAGGAATGGATGTATATGATTATAAACTATCGTTGCTGCCTATGGTTTTAGGTTATATACCGGTAGGGTATGTATGGATGCGGGATATATTCATGGATTAAGGCATTATAACAGAAAGGATACCCAATGGGATATTTGATATTAATTGGCTGGTTGGTTTTACTGCCTGTTTGTGTTGGAGGTATTTTTGCTTCTCGTAAGGAAGCATGGAGCTTAGGAGAACTGTGGTTTAAGGGGCAGTTTCTTTTGTGGGCAGTTTTTCAGGTGATGACAGTTCCATTTATTATAGCGGAGCGCAATTTAAGCGAGTTACAACCACTATATGTAAGGGGCGGTCTGATATTGGGTCTTTTGGGTTTGGCGTGTATAGTTATCAGAATGTGGACAACTGTGCACAAAGGCACAGGCAGTGCAATTCCTTTGTGGACAAAAGAAAATAAGGTTATGGCAATTATTTTTGCCCTTTTGTGGCTTGTGCAAATGTTCATGTTGGTTTTTGGAGCAGTAAATGACGGAGATGATGCATATTATATGGCAGTTGCTGAGTCTACGGATTATTCAGGGGTTATGTATGTAGCCAATGTATATGCCTTTGGAGCAGTAGATTTGAACTATCGTTATATTCTGGCACCATTTCCTATATGGATTGCTTTTCTGGCACGTATTAGTGGTGTTCATACGCTTACCATAGGTCATATTGTATTGGGGATAGTGTTGGTTACCATGAGCTATGTGATATATGCACATATGGGGAAGGTTCTTTTTGGCGAAGACAGGCGGAAAAGACTGCAAATGCTGATATTGGTGGCTATCTTATTTATTTGGGGCAATACGTCCAGCCATACAGCCGAGAGTTTTCTGTTGTTGCGCAGCAGGCAAGGGAAGGCATTGGTCTCAGGAATTGTTTTTCCGGCAATGATTTACCTGCTATTAAAGATTGGACGCACTCTGGAAAGACAGGAAAGGATTTCTCTAAGAGAGTATTTGCTTGGTGCAGCCATTATTTTGACAGGGTGTCTGGGCAGTACCCTTGGCGGTGCTTTGGTTATATTATTATGGGGAAGTGCGTTGTTGTTTCTGGCCATTGGTTATAAAAGATGGAGCTTACTATCACTTGGTATTCTCAGTGCCATGCCGGGACTTGTATATACAATGTTGTATTTACTAAAATAACAGGTATGGGAAAGGAGCATTATGCAGGACTCAGCATTTGTTGTTTGGCAAAATATTAGTGGAAGCGGCATGTTGACTGCTTTATATATGTGTGCACTTATTTTTCTGTTTTTTTATGAAAAAGAAAACTACAAGCGCATTCTTTTGATATACCTGCCATTATTTTGGATTACAATATTGCTGTTGCCGGTTACTTATCATCTGGTGGCGGAAATTATTGACGAAGAGCTATACTACCGGTTTTTCTGGATGCTTCCGATGACACTGGTAATTGCCTATACACTGGTGCAGCTGTATCACCTTTATCAGGGCAGATTCAAGAAGCTTGTGGCAATAGGAATGGCGGCTGTGATTATGGTATCCGGTGATTATATTTATAATAACTGGCGCTATTCCAAGGCGGAAAATATATACCATGTTCCGGAGTGTGTGGTACAGATTTGTGATTTGATGCATATAGAGGGAAGAGAGGTCATGGCTCTTTTTCCAATGGAGCTGATGCAATATGTGAAGCAGTATGACAGCGGAGTCTGTATGCCTTATGGGCGAAATGTACTGGTGGCGGACTGGAATATAGAACATTCTTTGTATGAGCTGATGGAAGCAGAGGTTGTAGATGCAACTGCTCTGGGGGAGCATGCACTTCAATGTGCCTGTGTATATATTGTCATGCACAAGGATAGGGAGATGACAGGTAATCTCACAGACAGTGGATATATACTGAAAGCTACCATACAGGATTATCAGATATACTATAATGAGGCTGGGTTCAGTGTAATTTATTAGCAACAGTTCAGCCATAGGCTGTAAGATAGGCTCATCATGCTTGCACGAATGAGCCCATCTTACAGTCTATGAGGTGAGCGCCCGATTATGAGCAAAGTTAGCTGCGTTAGCAGCGAGAAAGCACCGCAGGTGCCTTTGCGAATGGCGCATCTGAACTGTACATTTATTAAAAATGCACAAAAAACGAACGGAAATGTGCATAAAAAACATCAAGTTATTTGTTGACTTTTGCTGAACAATTTTGTAATATACCTTTAAAGGCGTTTCTACTGATGATTGGTGGGGGCGTTTTTTTTGTCCGGCATTGAAGAAGTGGTGCAGAATGTGGAAAGTATGCATCGAAATCCCCACAGGAAACAATGCTTTATTGACATTGTGAGCACATATCAATTGTGCTTCCTGTGGGGATATTTTATTTATTTACCTTCCATAAAAAATCTCTGCAATCGGAGATTCCGGTGAAAGGATAATCGTCTTATTATCGCCTGTCATAGTTGCTTTCACCGCATCCAGACTTCTTACGAAGGAGTAGAAGTCTGCCTTGGCAGTATCGTTGTATGCTTCAGAGAGAATGCGCATGTATTCTGCTTCACCTTCTGCAAGCAGGATTTCCGCTTCTTTCTCTGCTTCGGAGAGGAGAATGGTTATCTCGGCATCGGTGGAATTACGGATAATACGGGCTTCGGATGCACCCTCTGCGGTGTAGGTAGCGGCAATGTTGTCGCGCTCTGAAATCATTCGTTCGTAAACTGCGGTCTTGTTGTCATTCGGTAAATCCAGTTGCTTTAATTCAAAGCTCATAAGCTCGATGCCGTAGTTGTCCAAAGAAGTACCGATATTGGTAAGTACAGCATCGGACAGGGCACCATCACGGCTGGTAATCACTTCATCTTGATTCATGCTGGAAATGACGTTTTTGGTGGCATTATATACAATATTGTCCAGACGATTTTCTGCATTGGATACAGAAGAATTTAAGGTCTGTGCAAATTTCAAAGGATCACTGATTTTCCACAAAATATAGCTGTTGGAAATCATGGTCTTTTTGTCAGCAGTAATTACATCGCTTGGAGTCAAATCGTAAATCAAGGTCTGCTTTGGTAATTTGTCCACGGACTGAAGAAACGGAATTTTAAAGCTAACTCCTGCCTCGTCTACAATATGGCTGATTTTACCAAATTGGCGTACCAGAGAGTATTCGTTTTCATTAGTTACTACAAAGCAAGAGCCTGAGAGTAATAAAAGTGCTGCTGCCAAAATAATAATAACTCTAGATAATTTTTTCATAATCAGCTTCCTCCTTAATTTGCAGCTTCTGCAGTGCTCTGGGCGCTGTCAGTACCGATAGTAGCAAAGGATTCAATCGGGTAGAAGGTCTGTACATCGCCTGTCGGGCTTTCTATAATTACCTTTAAGCCCGGAAGTACTTCTTCCATAGCCTCAAAGAACATGCGCTGCTTGGTGACCTCCGGATTTTTGATGTATTCCTGATACATGGCATTGAAACGGGCCACTTGTGCGGTTGCTTCATTGATACGCTCGGTTTTCTCAGCCTCTGCAGATTTGATAATAGCGTCGGCATTGGCCTCAGCCTCCGGAAGCTTTTCGTTACGGTATTTGTTGGCATTGTTCAGAGCAGTTTCTTTGCCCTGCTTTGCCGTTTCTACATCCTTAAAGGCTTCCATAACCTCTGCTGTAGGTGGTTCAGAATCTTGAATGGTAATATTTACCAGTTGAATACCAAGGTCCTGTTCCACCAGCTTACTCATAATCATTTCTTTAATAGAAGCCTGAATTTCATTTTTGCCTGTTGTCAAAACATCATCAACAGGGTAGCTGCCGATTACAGTACGAATGCAGCTCTGGCAGATATTTTTAAGTATTGCTACAGGTTCACTGGAAGCGTACACTGCCTTAACAGGCTCGGAAAAACGATATTCCACGAAAAAGTCCACGTTTACAAAGTTGTAGTCACTGGTAATCATCAGAGATTCAGATTCGTTACTCATATCACTATATTCATCATAGCCAATGGAGAAACCCTGAATAGTAGTATCTACTTTAATAACATCCTGAATAAATGGGATTTTAAAGTGAAGTCCGGGTGTGGTAACACTGCTGGCCTGACCTAAGGTTACCAGTACGGCCTGCTCCTGTTCGTTGATGGTGTATGTGGCATTCAATGCTAAAATAGCAACGATTATCAATGCTACAATACCTATGCCTGCATTGCCAAGCATTTTAAAGAATTTTCCCAGAACGTTCGGCTTTGGGTCAGGAGGTATTTCGTCCTGATAATTGTTATATGAAGTGCCGTTTGATTTTTTAAACATAATGTAGTCCTTCCTTTCTTTTAAATGGCACAAGTTAATTGGTTAAGCTAAGTTTAACTTTTTTGACACAAATATACAAGTGATTTTTACGCACGATAAGAAAAATAACGTGCAAAAAGGCCTTAAATTACAAAAATCTGTGAATCGGGCAATTTTTTCTTGAGGTTTTGTGATGTTTTTGTTGCTTTTTTGTGGGATTGGGTGCATAATATAAGCAGGATAGTATCCCTAAAGGAGAATTGAGATAATGAAGAGATCAAAACGTATTGAAGTACTGGATAAACGTCCGGTAAATTTAGATGGATTTATTAATGAATGGCCGGAGATGGGTTTTGCAGCAATGTCAAGTCCTTACGATCCCAAGCCTTCTATTCAAATAGAAAACGGCAAGGTGGTAGAACTGGATGGTAAGAAGAGAGAGGACTTTGACTTTATCGATCAGTTTATTGCAGACTATGCCATAAATCTGGAGCGTGCAGAGAAGTCTATGGCAGTGCCGTCCTTAGATATTGCCAGAATGATTGTGGATATCCATGTGTCCAGAAAGGAGATTCTGGAGTTGGTGACAGGCATTACACCTGCCAAGATGACAGAGGTGATGAACTACCTCAATGTGGTAGAGCTGATGATGGGCATGCAGAAGATTCGTGCCAGAAAGACACCGGGTAATCAGGCTCATATTACTAATTTAAAGGACGATCCGGTGCAGTTGGCTGCAGATGCAGCAGAGGGTGCACTGCGTGGCTTTGCAGAGGAAGAGACCACTATGGGTGTTGCCAGATATGCTCCGCTCAGTGCCATGGCACTGCTTATCGGTTCTCAGATTGGCCGTCCGGGTGTATTGACCCAGTGTTCCGCAGAAGAGGCTACCGAGTTAGAGCTTGGTATCCGCGGTCTTACTACATATGCAGAGACCCTTTCCGTATATGGTACGGAGAAGGTGTTTATAGATGGGGATGATACCCCTTATTCCAAGGCATTTTTGAATTCTGCTTATGCTTCCAGAGGATTAAAGGTACGCTTTACTTCCGGTGCAGGCTCCGAAGTGCTGATGGGCTTTAGTGAAAAGAAGTCCATGTTGTATCTGGAGTGCAGATGTTTGTATGCTACAAAGGGTGCCGGAAGTCAGGGTATTCAGAATGGTTCCGTAAGCTGTATTGGTGTGCCTGGTTCTGTGCCGGGTGGTATCAGAGAAGTGTTGGCAGAGAATTTGGTGGCAGCTTTATTGGGATTAGAATGTGCTTCCTCCAATGACCAGAGCTTTTCTAATTCTGCAATGCGTCGTACAGCCAGAACGATGCTGCAGTTTTTACCGGGTACCGACTTTATTTTCTCCGGTTATGCAGCAGAGCCAAATTATGACAATATGTTTGCCGGCTCTAATTTTGACGCAGAGGACTTTGATGATTATAATGTATTACAGAGAGACATGCAGGTAGACGGTGGTTTGAAGCCGGTTACCGAGGAAGAGGTACTTCGTGTGCGTAATAAAGCAGCCAAGGCAGTACAGGCAGTATTCCGTCAGTTAGGCTTGTCTCCGATTAGTGATGAGCAGGTGGAGGCTGTGACCTATGCCCACGGCAGCAAGGATACCCTTCCGAGAGACGTTACCGCGGATTTGATGGCAGCGGAGGATGTACTGAAGAGAGGCATTACCGGTGTAGATGTAGTGAGAGCTCTGGCTGAAACCGGTTATCAGGATGTGGCAGAAAGCGTGTTGAGCATGTTAAAGCAGCGCGTAGCAGGCGATTATATGCAGACTTCAGCAATTTTGGATCGAAACTTTAAGGTATTATCCGCAGTAAATACTCCGAACGACTATATGGGACCGGGCACCGGTTATCGTGTAGAGGGAGAACGCTGGGAAGAAATCAAGAAGATTCCGCATATTATTAACCCACAGGACATTTAGGAGGTTGCACCATGCAGATAGATGAAAAGCTTGTAAAACAGATAGTGACAGAAATTCTGCGACAGACGGGGACGCAGGGCGATGCAAAGGATGTAAAAAGTGCACCGTCTATGGCGGGCAGAGAGCGTATTAATGCGCACAAAACAGATTACAGCGGTTATCCGAGAGCAAAGAAAGGGACAGATCCAAAGGAAATTGTTATCGGTGTAGGCGCAGCATTCCAGAAAGAAATCAAACGTACTATTTGTGATATTCCATTAGAAGATGTACTGCGCAATGTAAAGGCCGGTATTGAGGAGGAAGGTATGCGTGCCAGAGTAGTCAAGATTCTGGATACTTCTGACGTGTGCTTCATGGCCTTGGAGGCAGCAAAGCTTTCCGGTTCCGGTTTCGGTGTTGGTATTCAGTCCAAGGGCACTACGGTAATCCATCAGAAGGATTTATATCCGTTATCCAATCTGGAGCTGTTTCCGCAGGCACCGCTTATGACACTGGAGACTTACCGCAAGATTGGCCAGAATGCAGCTAAGTATGTAAAGGGTGAGCAGGTAGTTCCGATACCTTGTACCAATGACCCGATGTGCCGACCGAAGTATCAGGTAAAGGCAGCACTTATGCATATCGCAGAAACAGAGCAGTTAGACCCGGCAGTGGGTGCAGTTGAATGGGAGGGCAGATAAATGAGATATCCTTTAGGTGAATACGAAAAGGACTCTATCAAGTCCAAAACTGGCAGGAACTTAACTGAGATTACCCTGGATGAGGTGATGAAGGGGCATATCTCTTCCGATGATATTAAAATCTCCAAGGAGACCTTAAAGGCTCAGGGACAGGTAGCAAGGGAAAACGGCAGCGTTCCTATGGAGAAAAATTTCGAACGTGCGGCAGAGTTAGTGGATGTGCCGGATGATGTAATTTTAAAAATGTACGACAAGCTTCGTCCAAATCGTTCCACGAAGCTGGAGCTTGTATTGATGGCACAGGAGCTGATTGAGAAATATAATGCCAAAAACTGTGCAAAGTTAGTAATGGAAGCCGTTGAAATATACGAGAAAAGAGGCGTTTTACTTTGAAACTTATTGCAGGAGTAGATATCGGTAATTCCACAACGGAAGTGTGTATTGGCTCTGTAGAAGCCGGTCAGGGAGTGAAGTTCCTGGCAAGCACTTCATGTCCGACAACCGGAACCAAGGGTACGGTTGCTAATATTTATGCAATTAAATCTGCCTTAAAGGGTGCCATGAGTAAAATAGGACGGGAAATTTCAGACCTTTCCCTGATTAGGCTCAATGAAGCGGCACCGGTTATCGGTGATACCGCGATGGAAACGCTGACGGAGACGATTATCATGGATTCCTCCATGATTGGTCATAATCCTTCCACACCGGCAGGTGCCGGACAGGCTGTAGGTGAAATTTTGCGGCTGGGAGAATACTTTAAACCGGAGAACGGTAAGTCTTATATTCTGGCCGTTCCGAAGGAGTATCCATATGAAGCGGTGGCCGAAACAGTAAATAAAATTTCCGAACACATGGATATTGCAGGCATTATTTTGCAGGCAGATGAGGCGGTGTTAGTAGAAAACCGCCTGAACAAAAAGATACCTATCATTGACGAAGTGGCCAGAATCGATAAACTGCCTTCCGGTGTTATGGCAGCTATTGAGGTGGCATTGCCGGGGCAGAGCGTGCGGATGCTTTCCAATCCGTACGGGATTGCTACTTTGTTAAAACTGGATCCTGAGGAAACCCGCATGGTAACACCGATTGCCAAGAGTTTGATTGGCAAGCGCAGTGCGGTGGTTTTGAAGACACCGGGCGGAAATGTGCAGGAGAATGTACTGCCTGCCGGTGAGATAACCTTCAAGGCAGAACGGGAAAGTACGATTCATATAGATGAAGGTGCTGAGAAGATTATGCAGGCGGTTTCTGATGCAGGTACCATATATGATGTGGTGGGGCAGCCTGATACCAATATCGGCAACATGTTTGCCAAAATCCGCAGTACCATGCAGGAGCTGAATGACACTACGGAAGCTATACATATTACAGATATCCTGGCTGTGGATACTATGGCACCGGTACTGATTTCCGGTGCATTAGCAGGGGAAACCTGTCTGGAAAAGGCGGTAGGTATTGCAGCAATGGTTAGGACCAGACAGCTTCCGATGCAGCGAATTGCAGATAGACTGAAGACGGAGCTTAAGGTTGACGTAGTAGTAGCCGGAGTAGAGGCAATTATGGCAAGTCTGGGTGCATTTACTACCCCCGGTGTAAAGCTTCCGTTAGCTATGCTGGACATGGGTGGTGGTTCTACGGATGCAGCTATGGTAGATGAAGCGGGTAAGGTGCAGATTATTCATCAGGCCGGAGCCGGAGAATTAGTTTCCATGCTGATTCAGGTGGAGCTGGGATTAAAGGACAGACACGTGGCTGAGCAGATTAAGAGATATCCCCTTGCAAAGGTGGAGAGTCTGTTCCATATGCGTATGGAAAGCGGTGAGATTGTGTTTGTGGAAGAGTCCATCGACCCGCGTTTTTACGGCAGAGTGGTAATGCTTAGTGAAAGTGGATGGATTCGTATAGAAGAAGATATTCCTATGGAGAAGATTGTACAGGTGCGAAGAGAGGCCAAACAAAAGGTTTTTGTGACCAATGCAATTCGTGCCTTGAAGCAGGTGGCACCGGAGCATAATCTCAAGAAAATACCAAACGTAGTACTGGTAGGCGGCTCCGCGGAGGATTTTGAAATTCCGGAAATGTTAATGGAGGAATTTGCCAAGTATATGATTGTGTGCGGTCGGGGCAATATCCGTGGTACAGAAGGACCACGTAATGCAGTGGCTACCGGATTGGTTCTTTCCGCTATTGGAGATTTGACATGATTAGTAAGAGACCTACCATATACATTTATACAAATAACTCTGATCAGGCTGTGCTTAGAGAGGTATGCGCCGGTATAGAAGAAGAAGGCGTTCTTTATGAAGTCTTTGAGCGACCGGAGCAGGATTTGGAGCAAATAACCTGGCATGCAGCAAATGATTCCATGTTGGGATCCGGGTTGGGTGTAATAGGAAGCAGTGCGGCATTTCAAATTAGAGGATTGAAGCCGGGGAAGTATATAGACTATTATGCATTTCCTTCCAAAGAGGAGAGCAGGCGACTGGGAGCGAACAGCGCCAGAGCTATTAAGAAGCGACCATTTAAGGAGCAGCAAAATTAACAGTAAAATGATATTAGAGGAGAATTCCATGAAGATTTATACCAAAACAGGAGATGGAGGCAGTACATCCCTTGCAAATGGGGTGCGGGTTCTGAAATCAGATGATAGAATAGAGCTTCTGGGTACCATTGACGAGCTGAGCAGTCATATGGGATTGGCAAAGGTGGCTGCACCTGCTGAAATGAAGGCAAATTTGTCTAAGCTGCAGCAAGAGTTGATTGGTATTATGGCCGGAGTGGCCAGTCCGGCGGACCGTCAGTATAAAGTAGAAGCAGCACAGCTTGCTTATTTGGAAGAGGAAATTGACCGGATAGAAGGTGCTTTTCCACGAACAAAGGGATTTGTGCTTTATGGTGGCTGTGAGCTGTCAGCGCGTCTGGATGTAGCCAGAGCAGTGGCAAGACGGGCAGAGAGATGTTTTAAGCGTGTTGCTAACAGATATGGAGCTGATGCGGCGGCGATGCAGTATATGAACCGTTTGTCAGATTTCCTTTATGTATCAGCCAGATACGCAGACTATCTGAGCGGACAGGTGTAAATATATTAATGATTTTAAAGTCTCTTTCATGCAAACGCTTTGCGGAAAGGGGCTTTTTGCATGAGCTGATTTTACAAATTGACTGGTTGTACAGTATATGGTATTATAAAAAAAGTGTGATAGACAATACCGAAAGGATTTTTTTTATGACAAAACAAGATTTTTTAAAAACAATTCCGGGTTTTAAGAAGATTTGCCCTATTTTCTCCCAGGCAACCAGAATGCCTATGGTTTTTTGCCATGAGGAGACTATGGATGATTATATTTATATATATTTGGAAGAGGAAGAGGCTGCGGAAAAGGTAAAGGCATTGAATGAGGAGAAGAAGCCTTCCTTTGTGGTAAATTGTAAGGAGAAAGAGGTGCTGCCATTTCTGGCAGAGCTGCGCTTTACCGGTGTAAATGCAATATGCTTTGTGACACCGAAGGCAAATGGTGCAGAGGAGTTTATGGTGCAGCTAACGGAGTTTTTGAAGTTTCCGGAGCCGGGCAGTCTGCCGGTCGATAAGCGTCCTGTGGACAACCCTAGTTTACACTTGTCTATTCTTTATTTTATGCAAGAGGTGCGCAGGCCTGTGGCAAAGGAAGTGAAGGAAAATCTGGCGGAGTTGGAGGAAGAGACCAGTGCAGGGATTGCCAGAGCCAAGTTTGCTATTCCGGTAAATGACGTTGCGGATGCGGCAGAGGGCAAGAAAGGCATTATGCTCTTAAAAAATGAAAAGGGTGATGTATTTATGCCGCTCTTTACAGACCCGGCGGAGCTGCGTAAGTTTTTAAAGGGACAGAATTGTCAGGTATTTATGTGTGGTTTTGCAGCAGTAGCCGATATGATGAAAAAGGGCAGTGCCACAGGTATTGTCATTAATCCCGCTTCCAGTAATGTAGTCCTAAGCAAGCAGGGCGTAGAAAGTGTGGAAAAAAGATTTTTAGAGTAATTACAAAAGAGGTTTCCTATGAATACATCTAAAAGAAATTGGAAAAGTCCACTGATTTTGCTTCTGACAGCCGCTATCTGGGGTGTCGCATTTGTGGCCCAGAGTGTAGGTATGGACTATGTAAAGCCCTTTACCTTTAACGGAGTGCGTAGTTTGTTGGGGGCAGTGGTGCTACTGCCAGTGATATATATTATGCAGCAAAGGAAAAACGTAGTATGTCGTGAAGTGCTAAGCGAGAAGGCGGTAAAGACGGAACTGTCAGACGGAGTGGCAAATATCGGAGAAAGCAGTGAGAGAACAGACAGGAACCCAAGAATCCTGTGGATTGGCGGCATTTCCTGCGGCCTGTGTCTATGTGTGGCTTCATCTCTGCAGCAAATTGGTATTCAGTACACTACCGCAGGCAAGGCAGGCTTTTTAACTGCCATGTATATTGTGATTGTGCCGATTTTAGGGCTTTTTCTGGGCAAAAAGTGCAGCCCTTTTGTGGGGCTCAGTATTGTATTGGCTACCATAGGTTTGTATTTATTGAGTATTAAGGAAGGGTTTACTATTGGGACGGGTGACATCTATGTCATTTTGTGCGCAGTAGTATTCTCTTTACATATTTTAGTAATCGACTATTTTGCACCAAAGTGTGATGGTGTCAAGCTTTCTTGTATACAGTTTTTCGTATGTGGTATTATTTCCACTATAATTGCATTTGTTTTTGAAAAGCCTGAGGTTAGTCAGATTTTCAGTGCATGGCTGCCCATTGCCTATGCAGGCATAATGTCCTGCGGAGTGGCGTATACGCTGCAGATTATCGGTCAGAAGGGTATGAATCCGACGGTGGCTTCCCTACTCTTAAGTCTGGAGTCGGTTATCAGCGTGTTGGCAGGCTGGGTGCTGTTAAAGCAGGCGTTGTCAGTCAGAGAGCTGATAGGCTGCGTCATTATGTTTGCAGCTATTATACTGGCACAATTGCCGGAAAAGGCAGAGAAAATCGTAACAAGTCAGTAACAACTGGGTGATAAATTATAGAAGAAAAGTTGTTACAGTTTTTGACTCCACTGTGACCCAAAAGTTCATGGCAATGAACCATAAGCTTATTTCAAAATCTAACAGTATATGTTAAAATATCATTTGGGCAGTAATGCTGTCCGCATAAGGAGGTAGGAATGAATTACCAGGAAGCATACGCAAAGCTGGAAGCATTAGACCAGTTGCATGTTTTAAAGTATTATGAGGAACTTACAGAGGGTGAGCGAGAGGAGCTGCTTGCACAGGTTGAAGCCACAGACTTCAGTATTATTGAAGCTTGCAAAAAGGACACCTTGGCAGTGGAAAAGGGTGTTATTACGCCGCTTGCTGCTATGGAATTGTCTGAGATTGAGGCAAGGAAGGCACATTTTGAAGAAATCGGTGTTAAGGCTATTCAGAATGGCAAGGTGGGTGCTGTTTTATTGGCAGGTGGTATGGGTACCAGACTTGGTTCTGATGACCCAAAGGGTATGTACAATATCGGTCTTACCAAAGAAGTGTTTATTTTCCAGAGACTTATTGAGAATTTACTTGAGGTAGTAAATGCTACCGGTACATATATACATTTATTTGTTATGACCAGCGACAAGAATGATGCAGTTACTCGTGCTTTCTTAGCTGAGAAGAATTATTTCGGCTACAAGCCGGAGTTTGTACATTTCTTTGTACAGGAAATGGCTCCTGCTACGGATTATGACGGTCATGTTTATATGGAGAGCAAATCCAAGATTTCTACTTCTCCAAATGGTAACGGAGGTTGGTTTACCAGCTTGCAGGTGGCAGGACTTTTAGATTTCATTCATACGGAGGGTATCGAATGGCTCAATATTTTTGCCGTGGACAATGTGCTTCAGCGTATTGCAGATCCTGTATTCGTAGGTGCCACCATTGATGTAAAGGCAAGTGTAGGCTCTAAGGTAGTTCGTAAGAGTGCTCCTGACGAAAAGGTAGGTGTTATGTGTTTAGAAGACGGCAAGCCTAGCATCGTAGAGTATTATGAGCTGACGGAAGAGATGATGAATGCCAAGGATGAAAAGGGTGATCCGGCATACAACTTCGGCGTTATTCTTAACTACTTATTTAGTGTAAATGCATTGGAAACTATTTTCAATGGTGAAATGCCGACTCATGTAGTTGAGAAAAAGATTCCTTATATCGATGAAGAGGGTGAGTTAGTAAAGCCTGAGACACCAAACGGCTACAAGTTTGAAGGGCTGGTACTGGACATGATTCACCAGTTAGATACCTGCCTTCCGTTTGAGGTAGTGCGTAATAAGGAATTTGCACCGATTAAAAATAAGACCGGTGTGGACAGTGTAGAGAGTGCACGTGCATTGTGCCTTGAGAATGGTATTGAATTATAGGTAAGACCTAGAAAAATAATTACAGGAGGACTTAAAATATGTCAATTTTAGTTACAGGCGGTGCCGGCTTTATCGGCAGTCACACCGTGGTCGAGCTGCAGAATGCAGGTTATGATGTAGTAGTTTTAGATAACTTATCCAATTCCAGCGAAAAGAGTCTGGAAAGAGTAAGCCTTATTACAGGCAAGCCGGTTACTTTCTACAAGGCTGACATTTTGGATAGAGAAGCCTTAGAGGAAATTTTTGCAAAGGAAGACATTACTGCATGTATTCACTTCGCCGGCTTAAAGGCAGTAGGTGAAAGTGTTGCGAAGCCATGGGAGTATTACGAAAACAATATTGCAGGTACTTTAACTCTGGTGGACGTGATGAGAAAGCATAATTGCAAAAATATTATTTTCTCTTCCTCTGCAACGGTTTATGGTGACCCTGCTATTATCCCTATTACCGAGGAGTGTCCAAAAGGTGTTTGTACCAATCCATACGGCTGGACCAAGTCCATGCTGGAGCAGATTTTAAGCGACATGCAGAAGGCTGATCCGGAATGGAACGTGATTATCCTTAGATATTTCAATCCAATCGGTGCGCACAAGAGCGGTACCATTGGCGAAAATCCAAATGGTATTCCAAACAATCTGATGCCTTATATTACACAGGTAGCTGTAGGCAAACGTCCGGAGCTGGGGGTATTCGGTAATGACTATGATACCCACGACGGTACAGGTGTACGTGACTATATTCACGTAGTAGACCTGGCGCTTGGTCATGTAAAGGCTTATGAGAAGATTTTGATGAAGCCGGGTCTTGGTATTTACAACCTGGGCACAGGCACAGGCTACAGCGTATTGGACGTAGTAAAGAACTTCGAGGCTGCAACAGGTGTGAAGGTTCCTTATGCTATCAAGGACAGACGTCCCGGCGATATCGCAGCCTGCTATGCAGATGCTGCCAAGGCAAAGGAAGAGCTTGGCTGGGAAGCACAGTATGGTATCAGAGAGATGTGCGAGGACTCCTGGAGATGGCAGAGCCAGAATCCGAACGGATACGAAGCATAATTCTAAGTATGTAAATATTATTTGATTTTAAATTGAGACGGGGAATGTCCGATAATCTTTTTAAAGCATTTAGAGAAGTGCTTGATGTCGGGCATTCCTATTTTTTCGGCTACTTCGCCTATGGACATGGTAGTAGACTGTAAAAAAACTACTGCCATATGCATTTTGTGATGTAGTACATACTGGTGCAGAGTAAGTCCGGTATATTTTAAAATAAGTGTGCTGATATAATTTTCATGATAATTAAAATGCTCCGCTATTTCCTTGTTGGTAAGCTGGCAGTGATAGTTGCTGTGAATATATTGTAAAATATCATCCGCTTTTTTGCGATTAATGCCCTGAATGCTGGAAGCAGCAAGTCTGGCAGTCTGAATAAGCACATCCTTAAGTAAGGTGCTGCAACGTACATCATAATACAAATTGTGGTTTACAAATTCTTCTGCAATTTCCGTGAATTTCTCTTCAAACTGAAATACGTTTTCCAGATGTATTGGATGGGAGAAAATATCTTTCTCTTCAAATATTTGTTTTTCAAGAATGTCTTCAGCATGAAAGCCGGTATGCTCCACCGGAGGAAAGGGTGCATTGAGCTCTGTGTGGTCCTGAAAAAAGTCAAAATTACAGCCGGAGAAGACAGGGATTTCCTGTTCAAATAAGTAGCGGTAGGGGGTGCCTGCCGGCAGGTAGATTAGGGTTCCTGCTGTGAAAGGACGTAGTATACCGTTTGCTTCATATTGGCCCTGTCCGCTGTGGCAGTAAAAAATGCGGTGGTCTGCAGCCTGTAGCACTCCCTGCAGGATGGTATGCTCTTTGATTCTTGCAAAACGTACAAAAGGGTTGATTGTCTGTAAGTACATGATTCTCTCCATTTTCAAAATCTTTGTTTTTTACGAATAGTGCTTTGATTTATAAGTTGATGATATCATACGGAAGCAATAAAATAAAGAAAAAATATTTATTTTGGAGGAATGATATGATTAACAGAAAGAACAAGCGAACAGCAAGAATCGGTATCTTTGCGGTAGCACATGCTACATACTGGGCACAGTTTGAGGGGCTGTTGGACAACATTATGGGTTATCACCAGGATTTCACTGCTATGGTAGAAGCTAAGGACGTGGAAGTAGTAGATTTCGGTATGGTGGACAGCTCCGAAAAGGCTTTCGAGGCAGTAAAAGTAATCAAGGCAGCAAATGTGGATTTATTGATGTGTAACATGGTAACTTATGCTACATCTTCTGTATTTGCACCAATTATCAGGGATACCAATGTTCCAATGATTTTGGTGGCACTGCAGCCACTGAGCAAGCTGGACTACACCAAGGCAAATACTTTCATGCAGTTGGAAAATGACAACATCTGCTCAGTACCGGAATTTACAGGTGTAGCATACAGACTGGGCAAGAAGATTTATGACGTTATCATCGGAACCTTATATAATGATGCAGAGGCTGACAAGGAATTGACTAAGTGGTGTGATATTGCAAAAGTGCTTCATGATTTGAATGGTGCACGTATGGGTCTGATGGGACATACCATGGAAGCTATGTATGATATGCATGCTGATCCTACAGCGGTATCTGCAGCTTTTGGTGTTCACGTACCATTGCTTGAGGTAGAGGACATGGTAGAGGTATATGAGACCGTAACCGAGGAAGAAATTCAGGCAAAGATTGCAGTAATTGATGCAGAGTTTGATATGCCGGAGCCAAAGAGCGACCCTGTAACAAGCAAGCTGACAGACGAAGACAAGTATCAGGCCGCAAAATCCGCAGTAGCATTGGATAAATTTGTAGAAAAGTACAACCTGACAGGTCTGGCTTATTACTACGAGGGACGTGACAATACCATTCAGCGTGAGGTAACAAGCTCCTTGATTGTAGGTAATTCTATTCTCAATGCCCAGGGCATACCAATGTGTGGCGAATTTGACTTAAAGACCTGTGTTGCCATGTTAATTATGGACAGACTGGATATCGGGGGCAGTTTTGCAGAGTTCCATCCATTTGACTTTGAGGAAGACTTTATTCTGGTAGGACATGATGGTCCACACCACCTTACAATTGCAGAAGGCAAGCCGGTACTTAGAAGCTTAAAGAAATATCACGGCAAGCCGGGCCGTGGTGCTTCCGTAGAGTTTAAGATTAAGGAAGGCCCTATTACCATGCTGGGTATTATTCAGACAAATGCAGGCACCTTTAAGTTCGTAATTGGTGAGGGTATTTCCAAGAAGGGTCCAATCCCTCCGACAGGTAATACTAATACACGCGGCTTCTTTGAGCCTACAACCAAGGAATTTATTAAGAAATGGGTAATGGAAGGTCCTACACATCACTATGCATTGGGTATCGGACACCATGCGGAGACTATCGCCAAGATTGCAGAAATTCTGGGCATTGAATATGTGATTGTAAAATAATTGGAAGCAATGATGCGGCAGTATGGCCGGCGGAAGGTGAAAATATGGAATTTATGGGTAAGAGAATATGGGACGAGGAGCCTGCAGTAGCAGACGACTATCGTGCCCGATATGCAGAAGGAATTGCTGAATACATTAAAAAAATGAATACGGAGTGTAAGGCGCTTAGACGCACTTATATGTCTCCAGAGGAGCTTGTAAAAAATCAGGAGTTCTATCGTGAAAAATATAAAGAGATGTTGGGGCTTAAGTTTTTTTCAGAAAAAGTTTCCAAGCCGGTTGAAATGACTTATGTGGGAAGTGACGAAATCTGCAAAATTTACAGATTGAGTGTGTATATTACAGATGAAATTCCTTTTTATGCCATGCTATTGGTGCCTCATGGTGTGAAAGCCCCAATGCCGCTTGTTATTGCACAGCATGGCGGTGGCGGCACTCCGGAGCTTTGCTCAGATATGAATGGGCAAAATAACTACAATCATATGGTACAAAGAGCCATGGCTCGTGGTGCTGCTATCCTGGCACCCCAGCTGATGCTGTGGAGCATGACGGAAATTGCAACCATGCGTGCCCATGCAGTTCCACATAACAGACAGAAAGTGGACGTTGATATGAAACGCTTTGGCAGCAGCATTACCGCCTTGGAAATCAGCGGTATTATGAAGAGCCTGGACTATGTATGCGGTATGGAAGAAATTGATGCAGACAGGGTGGCTATGATTGGATTGTCCTATGGTGGGTACTTTACCCTGCATACCATGGCGGCGGATACCAGAATCAAAGCAGGCTATTGTGCAGGTGTGTTCAATGATCGTGATGTATATGATTGGGCAGACTGGAGTTATAAAGGCTCTGCTCTAAGCTTTCAGGATGCTGAGGTGGCAGCTCTTTGCGCCCCAAGAAAGCTGTATGTGCAGGTGGGCATGGAGGATCAGGTATTTGACTATCATTCTGCCATTACAGAGGCGGAACGTGTGGGTGACTACTTTAAAGCATTCGGAAAAGCGGATCATTTTCAGTTTAATGTATGGGAAGGCGGACATACCATCGGTGATGATGATAAAGGGTATGACTTTTTGTTCAGTGAGTTAGCATAATAAAATGGTGAAGCAGAGGTGCTTGGTTGTACCTCTGCTTCGTGTTAGTGCGTATTATTCTTGAGTAATGCCATGTGTTTCAAGTATAGCTTTTAAACGTTCAATTTCAGCTTGCTTTTCGTCAAGCTCAACCTGCTTTTCGTCAAGCTCAACCTGCTTTTCGGAAAGTTTTGCCTGAATATCAATAAGAGCTGCTTTTGCTTTAGCCACTTCTGCCTGTGACGCCTGTACGTCAATCTTTTCCATATTCGCCCATAGATATCCCATATCTCGCGTCCTCACTTTCTTTACACATTCTTCAGTATCCTGTCTGGACAGGTTAAGCTTCGTACATAATGCGGTCATTACCATTACAATAATATCAATGACTGCCTCCGGGGATTCCTTTACAATACGATTAATCTCGTCATCCGGAATATGCACAAATTCACTCAAATCTGCCTTGGTCTGAATCTTATTAAGGAGCATAATCAAAGACATTTCATCTTGACGCTCCAAAAGCTCCTTATTACTAAATCTGTGGTTATCTACCAGACAGTATGTAAAATCCGGAATATACGATTCAAATAGTTCCGACATGAAAATGCGATCCTTTAAGTGCATTGGTGCCGTCCAGGTATCACTTCCTTCGTGGTAAACCACAGGTAAAATCGGTGGATATCGGAATTCCTTGGTCTTTACCTTGTCCTTGTAGTCCGTGCCGAACTGCTTCTCGTACTCTGCCCAAATGCAGGTCATGTATTTTAGCAGCTGCACAATTACATTATAATCTACTTCGGTCTTATGTTCAATAAGTGAAATCAGAAAAATTTCAGATTTTTCACCATTTCCGTTGAGGATGTGGATTTTTTTGACGGTATCCGCCTCAAATTCCACACCAAAGTAGGATGTAAAACGGTCGGTATAGTCCTCGATGTCCTCTGGCTGAATATTCTTCATTGTAGGATGATTTACGTAGTTTCTAAGAAACTGACAACAGAGCACCGGATTTTTAAAAATGGTTTTGCTCTTAATGTCATTGGTAGGAGCCTTGGACTCCTGTTTTAAAATTTGATTGTTTACCATAACAGCCTCCTTATACTTGTATTTTATTAACAAAATACTTTTACATTTGTCTTGTGAGGCTATCATAACATATTTTTTTCTAAAAGTCGGACGATATATCGTCTAAATTGTAAACTTTTTGTGAACAAAGGGCTGCGTTGAATTGCCTACATAAGCAATTAATAGTAAAATAGAAAATATAACAAATATTCATATTGAACAGTTGTATAGAGTGTAATATAAAACACTTGGCAAAAGAAAGGACATATTATGGAAAGAATGGCATGGAAGGGTCGCATTAAGCCCGGCTGCAAGGCAGAATACATAAAGAGACATGACGAAATCTGGCCGGAAATGAAGGAGCTCTTAAAGGCGGCAGGTATTTGTAATTATACTATTTTTGCAAACGGCGATGAATTATTTGGTTATTATGAGTGCGAGAAAGGTATTGCTTTTGCGGAGCGTACTCAGGCTGAAAGTCCGGTAGTGGATCGCTGGAATGAGTATATGGCCGATATTCTGGAGTTGGAAATGGATCCTGTGACAGGGGCACAGCCAAAGCTGGAGCCGGTGTTTAGATTGGATTAGTGTGAAGAGATAGCCCGGCAAGTGCCGGGCTATCTTCAATCTTCCTCGATTACCTGTATTTCCAAATAATCAAATTCAATGGTTTCTACGAAGTTATCCTGATAAAATCTAGCCTTGGAGTGGCGGCGGAAATCCTGAACAGTCACATCAAGCCAGATAGGCTTACCTAAATCAAACTGATAACATACCTCGTCCAGCGCACGAAATACCTTATGGGTGCGGGTGTCTGCGGAGGAGTCTTCAATTACAGTATCTTTGATTAAATGATTATCTTTAAAGGTCTTGGCCCAAAGTCGGAACATAGTAAATTCTCCTTTTCAAAAATTACATGAGGAGTGCCCGGATGCGTTGCACCCGGGCTATTATGAAAAAAATTTATCTGATGTAATATCTGCTCCGATATTACAAGTGTTTTTAACGTTACATCTCTTATATTCACTATAACAAATAAATGTGAAGAAAATATGAACATATGATGAACAATATGTAAAGTGCGAGTTAATATAAACAAAATGCAAAAATTAATCAAAAAAGTTTTGTTAAAAATGCACAATATACTGAATTTAAGCTACATGTTGTAAATTGACAAAAAACGTGTTAAACTATAAATGATATGCTTTGTTTGGGAATTAGTAATTTGGAGGACGTTATGGATAATTTCATGAGCAAATTAAGTCAAAGAATTAATGCGCAGGACACTATTAAGGCGAATTTTATGGCAGATACTGCAGAAAAAGAAAAGATGAAGAAGCAGTTACAAGAATATGATGCTATTTTACAGAGTGTGCGTAATTTATATTTAAAGCAGGAAGAGAGCAGCGAGGCTTTTACTAAGTTGGCTGAAAAGATAGAGGGCTTGCAGACAACGGATACCGGGAAGAGCGAGATTTTGGAAGAATTAAAGGAATGTATCAGTAAAAGTGATGAATATACCCACAGGGAGTGTGTAAAGGTATATCGTAACGTACAGGCACTTTTGGATGAGCAGAATAAAAAGCTGGAGGAGAGCACAGAGGCATTGAAGCAGGAGCTGGAAGCAGCTATGAATGGTTTTAAGGCTCCGGATTACACGGAGGAGTTTGCTGCTCTTAAGAAAAAGGTAGAGCGCAGTTCTCTAACCAATAAGCTGTGGTTTGTTTTAGTGGCGCTTATTTCAGCAGTAAACCTGGCTTGTGTATTATTAATACATTTGGGATTATTATAAGAATTTGGATACGTAGGAGGAAGTATGGGCAGACAAGTATGGAAGCCGGGCAATATGCTGTATCCATTGCCTGTAGTTATGGTCAGTGTATGTGACAAGGCAGGTCGTTCAAACATTATCACGGTTGCATGGGCAGGGACCATCTGCACCAATCCGGCCATGGTTTATATTTCTGTGCGCCCGGAAAGGCATTCCTACAAGATGCTTCGGGAGACCGGTGAGTTTGTGATTAATCTGACTACCAAGGATTTAGTCTTTGCCACCGATTTTTGTGGTGTAAAAAGCGGCAGGGATATTGACAAGTTTAAGGCTTGTAAGCTGACCCCTATTCCGGGGCAGCATGTAAAGGCACCGATGATTCAGGAAAGTCCTGTCAATATTGAGTGTCGTGTTACAGAGGTAAAAGAGCTTGGCAGCCACCATATGTTTTTGGCAGAGGTGCTGGCTGTGCATGCAGATGAGCAGTATATGAATGAGAAAAACAAATTCTGTCTGGAAAAGGCGGAGCCTATTGTGTATTCCCATGGGGCTTACCTAATGACAGGAGATGTTTTAGGTACTTTTGGATTTAGTGTGAGAAAGAATGAGAAATAAAATCAGTTATAATAGATTTTTTAGTAATAGATATATAATTTGTGCATATATTATAGTGGCGGCCGTATTTTACATCAGTATGTTTTTCGGACCATGGTATATGGAGGATGATGGTGAAGTTCCCAATATGTATCAGATTTATGTAAATGATACTTACGTAGGTACGGTGCGCAATAAGCAGACAGCCCATATATGTCTGCAGTTTGCCAAGGAGGCGCTGGCCGAGGAAACCGAGGAAATCACCTTTATGGATGCTAATATGCGTATAGAAGGGGAGCACGTTGTTTTTGGAGTGCCGACTATTAGCAGTACTATTATTGAGAATATGAAGGAGCTGTTGTCACAGAGTGTACAGGAGACGCTGCAGCGCTGTTATATGCTCAAGATTAACAATTACATAGTTGCCCTCGGCAGTGTGGATGAAGTGGAGCGTGTGCTGCAGGCCGCAGTGGATGTGTATGATGGGGACAGCAATTTTGATGTTGTTTTAAAAAGAGATACGGATAGAGCCTTCAGTGTGTTGACTGCAGAGATTATTTCTGAGGACGATGTGGAGGAGGTCATTGTTGACAGAACAGCAGCCGGTTTTACCTCTATAGAGGATGAGCTGTTTAACGAAGAGAGCTACGATGAGGAATTGACCTTTTCTGATTTTGACTTGGGCTTGAAAAGCATGGAGTTTGAGGATAAGGTGGAGATTACGGAGTGTTATCTGAAGCCTGAGGAAATTTCAAATGCCGAGGAGGCTATTCAGTATCTGACGGACACCCAGAACAAAGATGTGATTTACAAGGTTAAGAGTGGAGATACATTGGGCGGTATTTCTGTGGAGACCGGTATTCCTTTGGAAGATATTATTGCCATGAATGATGCCCTGGAAAACGAAAATTCCACCATTCATATTGATCAGGAGCTGGTCATCAGTATTCCTAAGCCTACTCTGACTGTTTCTTACACGGCGACAGAATACCGAGAAGAAGAGTACGATGCAGAGATTATATATATTGACAATGATGCATGGTATACGACCAAGAAGGTGACCAGGCAGAATCCGTCAACCGGCTTTCGTAAGGCGGTAAGTGATATTACGTATCATAATGGACAGGTGCATCATACGGAGATATTAAAGCAGGAGGTTCTGATGGAGGCTGTGCCCAAGATTGTAGAACGGGGCACTCAGATTCCACCGACCTATATTAAGCCGCTCTCCGGCGGTAGGTATAGCTCCGGTTTTGGATATCGTTCCTTCCGCGGCGGCGGTTACCACTATGGTATTGACTGGGCTACACCTACAGGTACCACGATTTATGCTTCCAGCGGTGGTACGGTTACCAGGTCCGGATGGAGCAGCAGCTATGGATATTGTATTTACATTCAGCATCCGGCAGGTATTGAGACCAGATATGCACACAACAGTAAGCTTCTGGTAAAGGTTGGTCAGACGGTAAGCCAGGGGCAGGCGATTGCTCTTTCCGGTAATACGGGCGACAGCTCCGGACCGCATCTCCATTTTGAGATACGAGTAAACGGAAAGGCTGTAGATCCCAAAGGGTATCTTGATAGAGTAAAGTGATTTAAACTTCAAAGCGGACCGACAAATAGGAAGTCCGCTTTGTTTCTATTTACATTTTTCGCAAATTGGTGTATGATGTAATGTGTAAGAGTAAGCATTGCTCATACATATCTTCAGACAGGCGGGTATTTTGCGCCTTATAATTATAAAGACAGGAGAGACCACATGGAACAATACGCAATTTGGGGCGGGAATCCATTGGTTGGTGAAGTAGAAATAGGCGGTGCCAAAAATGCTGCGCTTCCTATTCTTGCTGCTGCCATCATGACGGATGACACGGTAATTATTGACAATTTACCTGATATCAAGGACATCAACGTGTTGCTGACAGCTATGCAGAGTATCGGTGTTATTATCGAACGATTAGATAGACATAAAGTAAAAATAAATGCCTCTCACATTCATACGACTGTAGTAGAGGGGGAAAGTATTCGTAAAATGAGGGCATCCTATTATTTTGTAGGGGCACTGCTCGGCAAATACAAGACCGCAGACGTGGCTCTTCCGGGCGGTTGTGCTATTGGCAATCGTGCCATTGACCAGCATGAAAAGGGCTTTAGGGCTTTGGGTGCCAAAATTCGTTACGAACATGGCAGTATTATAGCAGAGGCAATTGATTTAACTTCCGCCAACATTTTTATGGACGTAGTCAGCGTTGGAGCTACGATTAATATTATGATGGCCGCTGTTTTGGCAGAGGGTCAGACTGTAATCGAGAACGCTGCTAAGGAGCCGCATGTAGTAGATTTAGCTAACTTTTTAAATAGTATGGGTGCCAATATTAAAGGTGCCGGTACGGATATTATCAGGGTTAAGGGTGTTACCAGCCTGCATGGCACGGAGTATACCGTTATTCCGGATCAGATAGAGGCAGGTACCTTTATGGCAGCTGCAGCTATTACTAAAGGGGATATTACCGTCAAGAACGTTATTCCAAAGCATTTGGAGTGTATCAGTGCCAAGTTGGAGGAAATTGGCTGCGAGGTTATGGAATCTGATGACGCAGTGCGTGTAGTAGCCAGCAAGAGACTGACAGGCACTCAGGTCAAGACTATGCCGTATCCGGGCTATCCTACGGATATGCAGCCACAGATTGCGGTAACCCTTGGTCTCAGCCTGGGACATACCAGCATTATCAAAGAGAGTATCTTTGAAAATCGTTTTAAATATTTGGATGAGCTCAGAAAGATGGGCGGCAGTGTAACGGTAGAGGGGAATATCGCTATTATCGAGGGCGTAGATCATTATGAGGGTGCTTCCGTGACCGCACCGGATCTTCGTGCAGGAGCAGCCCTTGTTATCGCAGCATTGGCAGCAGATGGCTTTTCTACTGTGGATCAGGTGCAGTATGTAGAGCGTGGTTATGAGGACTTCCCTGAGAAGCTGACCAGTCTGGGCGGCCGTATCCGCAAGGTAACCAATCCTGAGGAGCTGCAGAAGGCAAAGCTCAGAGCGGTTTAGCACAGCAATTATGTTGTCAGGAGGCCTGCCGTAAGGCCGTATCAAAAAGAAAATACAAGCCTTCGGGCTATAATATATTAAAGAGGGACTATGGAAAAATTATTATTTACTTCAGAATCTGTTACAGAAGGACATCCGGACAAGGTATGTGATGCCGTATCAGATGCTATTTTAGACGCACTTATGGCGCAGGATCCAATGAGTCGTGTGGCTTGTGAGACCTGTGCAACTACAGATTTTTGTATGGTAATGGGGGAAATTACCACAAAGGCTCAGATTGATGCAGAGACAATTATTCGCGATACTATTCGTGAAATCGGCTATGATAAGCCGGAAGTAGGCTTTGATGCCAATACCTGTGAGGTGAAAGTGCTGTTGCACCAGCAGTCACCTGATATTGCCATGGGTGTTGACAGAGCATTAGAGGCCAGAGAAAACCAGATGAGTGATGCAGAGTTAGAGGCAATCGGTGCCGGTGACCAGGGTATGATGTTTGGTTATGCTACCAATGAGACACCGGAGCTTATGCCATACCCTATTTCTTTGGCACACAAGCTTGCTCGCAGGCTGACAGAGGTTCGCAAGGATGGTACTTTACCATATTTACGTCCGGATGGCAAGAGTCAGGTATCCGTACAGTATGACGAGGCAGGCAAGCCTGTCCGTTTAGAGGCAGTAGTATTATCTACACAGCATGATGAGACTGTCACTCAGGAACAGATTCATGCAGATGTTCGCAAGTATATTTTTGACCAGGTGCTGCCTGCTGAGTTAGTAGATGCAGATACCAAGTTTTTTATTAATCCTACAGGGCGCTTTGTAATCGGTGGTCCTCATGGTGACAGCGGCTTAACAGGCCGTAAGATTATCGTAGATACCTATGGCGGTTATGCACGTCATGGTGGTGGTGCTTTCTCCGGTAAGGATTGCACCAAGGTAGACAGAAGTGCAGCCTATGCTGCCAGATACGTGGCAAAAAATATCGTAGCAGCCGGCCTTGCTGACAAGTGTGAGATTCAATTGTCTTATGCGATTGGTGTGGCACGTCCTACCTCTGTTATGGTAGATACCTTTGGCACAGGAGTTCTTTCTGATGAGCAGTTAGTAGACATCATCCGTAAGGAATTCGATTTAAGACCTGCCGGCATTATCAAAATGCTTGACTTGCGCAGACCAATCTACAAAGGTACTGCAGCATATGGTCACTTTGGACGTGAGGATTTGGAGCTGCCTTGGGAGAAATTAGACAAGGTTGATGCATTGAAAAGTTATTTAAAATAGAAATTCAATTGGTTAGGCGAAGGGGCTGTTACAGCCCCTTTTATGATAAAGGAGAAGCATCATGGCATTTACACATTTGCATGTACACACAGAGTACAGCTTATTGGATGGTTCCAACAAAATTAAAGAATATGTAAAGCGTGTAAAAGAGCTGGGCATGAACAGTGCAGCCATAACGGACCATGGTGTTATGTATGGTGTGATTGACTTTTACAGGGCCTGTAAGGCAGAGGAAATCAATCCGATTATCGGCTGTGAGGTCTATGTAGCACCAAATTCACGTTTTGACAAGGAACTTACAGGCGGGGAGGACAGATATTATCACTTGGTGCTCCTTGCTGAGAACAATATCGGCTATCAGAATTTAATGAAGATTGTCTCTAAGGGCTTTACAGAGGGCTATTATTACAGACCCCGGGTGGATATGGAGGTCCTTAGGGAGTACCATGAGGGCATTATTGCACTGAGTGCCTGCCTGGCCGGTGAGGTGCAGCGCTATATTATGAAGGGGCTCTATGATGAGGCTCGTAAAATGGCTCTGAAGTATCTGGATTGCTTTGGAGAGGGTAATTATTTCCTGGAGCTTCAGGATCATGGTCTGCCGGAGCAACGTACAGTAAATTATCAGTTGACACGTATGAGTCAGGAGTTAAATATTCCGTTAGTGGCTACCAATGACGTGCATTATACCTACGAGGATGATGTGGATTCCCACGATATCTTGCTTTGTCTGCAAACCGGCAAGAAGCTGGCCGATGAGGACAGAATGCGTTATGAGGGCGGGCAGTATTATGTGAAGAGTGAGGAGGAAATGCGGGAATTGTTTCGCATGGCTCCTCAGGCTATTGATAATACTCAAAAAATTGCGGACAGATGTCATGTGGACATCGAATTTGGCGTAACCAAGCTGCCACATTTTGAAGTGCCGGAAGGATTTACACCTTGGACTTACTTAAATCATTTGTGCTTTACAGGCTTGCACGAGCGTTACGGTGAGGATGAAAATCAGCCTGCGGGCAATACCGGACAGACCTTAAAGGAGCGTCTTACCTATGAGCTTTCTGTTATTCAGAAAATGGGTTATGTAGACTATTTCCTGATTGTCTGGGACTTTATTAATTATGCCAAAAAGAACCGTATTGCAGTAGGTCCCGGACGAGGCTCCGCGGCAGGCTCCATTGTTTCTTATTGTCTGCATATTACGGACATTGACCCTATCCGGTATAGTCTGCTGTTTGAACGTTTTCTTAATCCGGAACGAGTATCCATGCCCGATATCGATATTGACTTCTGCTTCGAAAGACGTCAGGAGGTTATTGACTACGTTGGCGAGAAGTACGGCGCAGAGAAGGTAGTGCAGATTGTTACCTTCGGTACTTTGCAGGCAAAGGGCGTTATCAGAGATGTGGCACGTGTCATGGACCTGCCTTATGCCTATGCGGATGCACTGGCTAAGCAGGTGCCAAATGAACTGAATATTACACTGGACAGGGCTTTGGAGTTGAATCCGGAGCTTCGTTCCCAGTATGAAAATGACGAGCAGGTTCGTTATCTGATAGATATGTGTAAGCGTTTGGAAGGGCTTCCGAGACATACCTCCATGCATGCAGCGGGTGTGGTTATTTGTCCTAGTGCAGCAGATGATTTTGTACCGTTGTCCAGAGGCAGTGACGGTTCGATTACGACGCAGTTTACCATGACCACGCTGGAAGAATTGGGTCTTTTGAAAATGGATTTCCTTGGTCTTCGTACCCTGACTGTTATTCAGAAGGCTGTGGATTTGGTTAAGGAAAGTACCGGAGTGGATTTAAATATAAGCACCATTGACTACGACGACAAGGCGGTGTTAAATTATATCGGTACCGGTAAGACGGAGGGTGTGTTCCAGCTGGAAAGTCCCGGTATGAAGAACTTTATGAAGGAGCTGAAGCCGGAAAATTTAGAGGATATTATTGCCGGTGTTTCCCTGTATCGACCGGGACCTATGGACTTTATACCACAGTATGTAAAGGGCAAAAACAGTGGGGAACCGGTTACTTACCTGTGTCCGCAGTTAGAGCCTATTTTGTCTCCAACCTATGGCTGTATCGTTTATCAGGAGCAGGTAATGCAGATTGTGCGTGATTTGGGCGGTTACTCTCTGGGTCGAAGCGATTTGGTGCGCCGTGCCATGAGTAAGAAAAAGCAGTCTGTTATGGAGAAGGAGCGGGCCAACTTTGTTAACGGTAATCCGGAAGAAGGGGTGCCGGGCTGTATTGCCAATGGTATCAGTGCCCAAGTGGCGGGTCAGATTTACGAAAATATGATGGACTTTGCTAAGTATGCTTTTAATAAGTCTCATGCGGCCTGCTATGCGGTAGTGGCTTATCAGACCGCATATCTGAAGTATTATTATCCGGTGCAGTTTATGGCGGCTCTGCTTACCAGTGTAATTGATAATCCGCGTAAGTGTGCGGAGTATATTGTTTGCTGCAGAAACATGGGTATTGAAATTTTGCCTCCTGATATTAATCAGAGTAATGGGGACTTCAGTGTAGAGGATAATGCAGTACGTTATGCGCTGCTTGCCATTAAGAGTGTGGGCAGACCGGCTATTGAATATATTTGCAGGGAAAGAAATAACCATGGTTTATATAAGTCTATTCAGGACTTCTTGACAAGGGTACAGGACAGCGAGTGCAACAAGCGTTCTGTGGAGCATTTTATTAAATCAGGCGCCTTCGACTCTCTTGGGGGTACCCGTAAGCAGTTTATGTATGCGTACCTGCCGATTATGGATAGGCTTTCCAGTGGCAAGAAGAACCATATCGCAGGGCAGATGAGTCTGATGGATTTGCTCAGTGAAGAGGATAAAGAGGACTTTGAAATTACACTTCCGGATGTAGGTGAATACAGTAAGGAAGAAGTTCTGATGATGGAAAAGGAAGTGCTGGGCATTTATGTCAGCGGCCATCCGTTAGAGAGCTATATGAATATTTGGAAAAATAATATTACCGCTACTACCGGTGACTTTATGCTGGATGAGGAAACAGGCAAGGTCAATGTGGAGGATGGAACCACACAGACGATTGGCGGTATGATTAACCAGAAAACAATCAAATATACCAAAAATGACAAGACCATGGCCTTTCTGGAAATCGAGGATTTGTATGGTGTGGTTGAGGTAGTGGTATTTCCAAAGGATTATGAGCGTAACAGTCAGCTGCTTCAAGAAGATGCAAAGGTATTCGTAAGGGGCCGAGTGTCCGTGGAAGAGGACAAAAATGCCAAGCTGATTTGCGAGCGAATCACTTCTTTTGATGATATTGGCAGGAAGCTTTGGGTACGCTTTGATACTATGCAGCAATTTGCTGCTGCAGAAAAGAAGCTACTTGAGCTTTTGTCACAGAGTGAGGGTCGTGACCAGGTTGTTATTTATGTAGCAGAGGGCAAAAAGCGAAAAGACCTGCCAAAGGAATATAATGTAAAGGCTGATGAGGCATTGTTAGAGCAATTATATGAAAAATTTGGGAAAAACAATATAAAGGTGGTATAAAACCATTGCAATTAAACACCAAATGTATTAAACTACAGAGGGATTGTTATTTATTTCACATATTAAAATAAATAAAGATACGGACGAAGACTGAAGAAAGTGAAGGAAGAAATATATGGCAAAGGAAATTAAAACAATTGGCGTATTAACAAGTGGTGGTGATGCTCCGGGCATGAATGCCGCAATCCGCGCAGTGGTTCGACAGGCTCTTGCCAAAGGCGTCAGGGTTATGGGTATCCACAGAGGGTATCACGGCTTATTAAACGAAGAAATCGTAGAAATGAATTCCAGAAGTGTTTCTGATATTATTCAGAGAGGCGGTACTATTCTGGGTACAGCCAGATGTAGGGAGTTTATGGAGCCTGAGGGACAGAAAAGAGGCGCCGATATTTGTCGCAAGTTTGGTATTGACGGCATTATTGTAATTGGCGGTGATGGTTCCTACAGAGGTGCACAGAAGCTTTCTCATTTAGGCATTAATACGATTGGTATACCGGGTACTATTGACCTGGATATTTCTTCTACAGAGTATACCATCGGCTTTGATACTGCGGTAAATACTGCTATGGAGGCTATCGACAAAATCCGCGATACCTCTTCTTCACATGAAAGATGTTCTATTATCGAGGTAATGGGCCGTCATGCAGGTTACATTGCGTTATGGTGCGGTGTTGCCAACGGTGCAGAGGATATTTTGCTTCCGGAGAAGTATGACCACAACGAGATAGACATTATTAACAATATTATTGCAAATCGTAAGAAAGGCAAAAAGCATCATCTGATTATTAATGCAGAGGGTATCGGTCACTCTATTTCCATGGCTCGCAGAATTGAGGCGGCTACCGGCATTGAGACCCGTGCTACCATTCTGGGTCACATGCAGCGTGGCGGCAGACCGACTTGTAAGGACCGTTACTATGCATCTATGATGGGTGCTTATGCTACAGATATTTTATTAGAGGGCAAGACCAATCGTGTTATTGGTATTAAACATGGGGATATCATTGATGTGGATATTGATGAAGCATTAGCAATGAAGAAGACCATTGACGAGTACCAGTACGAAATCAGCAGAACGTTGGCTCGCTAATTTGGGTGCAATATGATTACAAGTATTTCCAATGCTCAGGTGAAGCAGGTGTGTGCTTATGTGCAAAAGGCCAAGGAACGCCGCAAGGATGGTATTTTTGTGGTGGAGGGGCCCAAAATGTTCGAGGAGGCACCTGCAGACCGTATTTATAAAGTATATATGACGCAGTCCTTTTGGGATAAGCACAGAGAGGGCAGCATTCATGGTAAGCTGCTTGAGACAGGATATGAGCTGGTCAGTGAGGAAGTGCTTGCCAAAATGTCAGACACCCAGACACCGCAAGGAATTTTGTGCCTTGTAAAGTGGCCTCAGTATCAATTAGAAGAGTTACTTTTAAGACGTGACGGGGTGTTTGTGGTATTAGAGGACTTGCAGGATCCCGGCAATTTGGGCACAATCATCCGTACGGGAGAGGGAGCCGGCATCGCAGGGGTGATTATGACCCGTGAAACGGTAGATATTTTTAATCCAAAGACCATTCGGGCTACCATGGGCAGTATTTACCGGGTGCCCTTTGTGTATGTGCAGGATATTGCCGAGACAGTTGCAAAGCTTAAGACCGCAGGTATTACGGTCTATGCGGCACACCTGAAGGGAGAGCAATATTATGATGCCTTTGATTATACCGGGGGCAGCGCATTCCTTATCGGCAACGAAGGCAATGGTTTGAAGGAACAGACAGCAAATTTAGCTGACACATATGTCAAAATTCCTATGGCAGGGCAGGTGGAAAGCCTGAATGCGGCTATTGCCACCACGCTTTTTATGTACGAGGCGGCCAGACAGAGGAGATTTTAGAAGGTTAATTGTGCCGCGGGGTTAAAAGGCGGCGGAATGGAGATTATTATGAAGCTTGGATTTATTGGACTTGGCAATATGGCAAAGGCTATTCTTGCAGGACTATTGCAATCAGGCGTTTTTGCTGCAGAGGATATTTCGGGCAGTGATGTAGCAGAGGCTGTCAGAATGGCCGTGGCAGACAAGTACCATATCGATACGAATAAGAGCAATACAGAGGTGGCAGCGGGCTCGGATGTACTTGTATTGGCAGTAAAGCCCCAGTTTATGGAAGGGGTACTGACAGAGATAGCGCCTTTTGTCACAGGGGATACCCTGATTATCAGTATTGCTGCTGGTAAGAGCCTTGTATGGCTCCAGGAAAGACTGAATACAGAGACCAGACTGATCCGTTGGATGCCTAATACTGCAGCAATGGTAGGAGAAAGCTGCACTGCTATTTGTAAGGGGGCATCAGCTACGGAGGAGGATGTAGCACTGGCTGTAAAGATGTGTCAGTCTTTTGGTACTTGTCAGGTGATTGACGAGAAGTTAATGGATGTTTTCAGTGCTATTGGCAGCAGTTCCGGAGCCTTCGCTTTTCTTTATATGGAGGCTTTGGCAGACGGAGCAGTACAGGCGGGCATGCCACGTAAAATGGCCTATGAGGTGGCTGCACAGGCGACTATGGGTGCGTCCAAGCTTATGCGTGACGGCAGCGAGCATCCGGGCGTATTAAAGGATATGGTTTGTTCCCCGGGGGGGACTACCATTGAAGGCATCAAGGCTCTGGAAAAGGGCGGTGTCCGTGGCAGTGTGATGGATGCCATAGAGGCTTGCGTGGAAAAATCTAAGAGATTATAATTAGGACTAAAGTGGGGCGAACCATCTGTTTTTGGGTGGTTTTGCCTCTTTTTTTGCCGTCAAAGTGCACAAAAATGCCTATTTTGCGGTGTTTTCGGGACTTTATTCGATACAAAGGTTGACAAAACAGCATTATTTTGCTAAGATAGCCTTCGGATGTTCGAAATGTAATAATTTCGTAATAAAATTATCGCAAACGTAATAAAGTTATTACATGCGGTAGTAAAGTGGAGGAAAAAAAGTGAAAAGATATCTTAAGTTTACAGTAGGTGTCTTATCTTTGGTTGCCGTGTTGTTTACAAGTCTGGAAAATGCTTTCGTACCTGTAACAGCCAGTGCAAACACAGTAAAGACCTGTCTGGACAGCTATAACAGCGGCATTGCTGCTTTGCTTGACCCTACAAACTGTATAACCGAAGAAGAAATTAAGTTAGTAAAAGAGGAAAAACAAACTTCTTACGAGTTGGTAATGAGCAATGTTACCAATACTTTAAATGTCAGGGAAGAGCCAAACGAGGATGCTATCATTGCAGGTAAGCTTTACAGAGACTGTGGTGCCATTGTACTGGAGAAGGCAGAGGGGTGGACCAAGATAAAGAGTGGTAACCTGATTGGCTGGGCAAAGGATGAATATTTACTCTTTGGTGCTGATGCTATAGAAGAGGCGCTGAAAGTGGGGTATTCTGTTGCTGTAGTAAAGAGCGATGCGCTTCGTATTCGTCAGGAAGCGAATGCAGAAGCAGCAGTACTGGGATTTGCAGCCAAGGATGAAAAATTGGTTGTAGTAAATGAAGAGGACGAAAACTGGTTGTGCGTAGAATATGGTGACGAGGTTGGCTATATTTTACGTGAACATGTATCAGAGGAGTTTAAGGTAGATTTCGGTGAGAGCATGGATGAAATCACCGAACGTAAAATGAAGGAAGAGGCGGATAAGCGCAAGCTTGTGAAGTATTATGGCTCCATGTCTGCTACGGATTATGAGTTGTACTTGTTGGCGGCCCTGATTTATTGTGAGGCAGGCGGCGAAAGCTACGAAGGTAAGCTGGCAGTAGGTGCTGTGGTATGTAACCGTGTCAGAAGTGCTTCCTATCAGGATACCTTACAGGGCGTTATTTACGCTTCCGGACAGTTTACACCGGCCATGAGCGGCAAGCTGGACCGCGTAATGGCAAGAGGCAATGTGCCACAGAGCTGCTATGATGCAGCAATTGAAGCATTGGGCGGCTATACCAACGTAGGCGATGCCTTATACTTCCGCAGAAATAATGGTACCAGAGAAGGTACGGTTATTGGAAATCATGTGTTTTATTGATATGTGGAAAGAAGATTAAAAAATAAATTTATAAAAATTTTATAATATTTTTTGTGACAAAAGTGCTCCTAAATGCCTATTAGGTAATAGAGGGGCATTTTTTGTCGACTAATGTTCCTTCAATATCTTGAAAGGACAGTGTTTAATGAAGAAATCTTCGACGCCTTATGATGACGTACACCGAACCATGGTCAATGACTGCCCCCAACTGTTGATACCATTGGTGAACGAAGTATTTAAGGAACATTATACAGGAGAGGAAAAGGTGGTGCTTGGCAGTGATGTGCACTATCTGGAGCAACAGGATGGGGAGGAGGATAAGCGAATAACGGATAGTCATTTTATGATTTGTGGAAATCATGGGAAAAGAAATTATCATATTGAAAGTCAGAGTACGGAAGACCACAGCATGATTATCAGGATGTTTGAGTATGATGCCCAGATAGCCTTAGAGGATGCGGAGCTGACAGCAGAGGGACTTATGGTGGAGTTTCCAAAGGCTGCTGTTATTTACCTGAACAGTAGCCGCAAAACACCGGACAAGCTAAGCATAACCATCAAAACACCGGATGGAAAGGTTACATATGCGGTTCCGGTGATGAAAATCAAAAACTATTCCGTGGACGAGCTCTTTGAGAAAAAGTTATATTTTCTGATTCCTTTTCATATTTTTGTATACAAAAACCAATTTGAGGTGTATAATAGAAATGAGCAGAAATTAAAAGAGCTGGAACTGATTTATCAGGATATTATGGAACGTCTGGAGGAGCTTAGCGAAAAGGGGGAGCTTGACGAGTATACCAGACATTGTATTATTGATATGAGTAAGAAGGTGCTTGGGCATATCGCAGTGGGGCACGAGAAGGTAAAGGAAGGAGTAGCTAGCGTTATGGGTGGAAGGATTTTGGATTATGAGGCAAAAAGGATTTATAACTCCGGTAGAAGTGAAGGTGCAACAAGCATGTGTATTTCACTTGTCAAGGACGGTATAATTAATTTGTCTGAAGCGGCAAAGAGGTTGGATATGAATGAGGATGAGATTCTGAAGTATATGTAAGTAAACAGGCTCTGCCATCGAAGCATTGGGCAGCTACACAAACGTAGGCGAGAACGTATTTGCAACGCTGCTGATTGATTGCAGGCAGCAAATGCTTCCCATGGTAAATGAGGTGCATGGATTAAATTATGCCGGGGAGGAAGAGCTACAGCAGTATCTGTAGGCATATTTTCAAACTTGCTAAATCAAGTCCCCTGTGGTACAATCATATCAACGAAGTTTGGTATTGGTGTACCATGGGGTGTTTTGCTTTGCGCCCTTTGTCAGGAAAGGATGGTATGCACATGGGAAAGATAAGTTTACCTTTAGGATATGACAGATTTTCAGAAATACGAAGTGGCGGTTATTACTATATTGACAAAACAGGCTTGATAAGTGAGCTTTTGCATCAGAACTTTAAAGTAAGCCTTATTACCAGACCAAGGCGTTTTGGGAAGTCGCTGGCACTGGACACGCTGTCCAATTTCTTTGATATCCGCAAGGATACCCGGAAGCTTTTTGAGGGTCTGCAGATAGCAGAGGATGAGGCATTGTGTAAAGAGTGGCAGAATCAGTGGCCGGTGGTATTTATTACGCTGAAGGAAGTGGAAGATAGGGATTTTGAGGGTGCAAGAGAGAAGCTACAGATGCTGCTGTCTGATTTGTATGCAGAGCATTCTTATTTGCTAGAAAGTGATCTGGTTGATGCAGCAGATAAGGCACTATTTACCCAAATTAGATTCCGAAGAGGAAATGAAGCTGAGACGAGCAGTGCACTTTACACGTTAATGCGTATGATGCATGCTCATTTTGGTAAGCAGGTTATTGTCCTAATTGACGAGTATGATGTACCTATCGCTAAGGCAAATGAAAACTGTTACTATGATGAGATGCTGAACCTGATAAGGGGTGTACTGGGTAAGACCTTAAAGACCAATCCATTCCTAAAGTTTGCTGTGATTACAGGATGTTTAAAGATTGCGAAAGAGAGCATTTTTACGGGTATCAACAATTTGGTAACAGACACCATCAGTGGGGAGCGTTTTAAGGAGTTTTTTGGCTTTACCGAGCCGGAGGTGCAGAGGCTTCTTCAGGATACCGGTTTTGAGGACCATTTAGAGGAAATGCGCAGATGGTATGATGGGTATCGTTTTGGTTCAGCGGATATTTACTGCCCATGGGATGTACTCAACCATGTGAGTGCGCTTATGAGTAATCCGGCTATCAAGCCTATGAGTTATTGGGAGAATACCAGTCACAATGGCATCCTCAGGAATTTCATTGAGATGGCCAACAGCGGTGAGCGTCAGGATTTAATGGTGAATGATAAGTTCGAAGTGCTGCTGGCAGGGGGATGTATCGAAGAGCACATAGAGGAGAATCTGACATATGATACGGTGCATTCGTCAGAGTCAAATCTCTGGAGTCTGCTTTACCTGACGGGCTATCTGACTCAGGCAGCTCCTGAGGAATGGCCTGGCGGTGAGCCGGCGGGTGATGGGAAGATGTTTCTTAGAATTCCAAACGAAGAGATTAGGGACATTTTCCGAAAGACAGTGGTTGAATGGTTTAGAGCCAGGGTGGTAACCATGGACCGCCGGGAGTTATTTGATGCTATGTGGTCAGGTGATGCAGGGAAGACTACGGACATTATTTCCGAGTTGCTTTTTGATACTATCAGCTACCATGACTACAAGGAAGACTTTTATCATGCATTTATCGCAGGGGTGTTCGCAGGTGCAGGGTACTATGTGGAATCCAACAGAGAGCATGGTACAGGTCGCACCGATTTGGTCATTCGGGACAAAAGCCATCGCAGGGTGATGATTATTGAGGCCAAGCATGTTAAAAAGGCTGACCGGATGGAGGCAGCGTGCCGGGAGGCAGTGGAGCAAATCGATGACAGGCGATATGCGGCAGAATTTGACAAGGGATATCGAAGCATTATCTGCTATGGCATTGCATTTTACAAGAAGGAGTGCCTGGTGGAGAAGTTTGATGAAGTGAAGAGAAGTAAGTAAGCGGAACATTTGCCAGCGGTGGTCATGTCTTATCTTACTCCTAAGGCTGTATTGTCTCAGGAGGAAATCCGGCAAATGATTTTGAACTCCTATATCGCAGATATGGCAAAATATGCTGAGCCGGGGGAAATGCAAGGATGGGGATGACTATAGGTATATTATTAGGACAGGAAAGCGAGCGTTTTCGAGGCGTTTTTGCAGAAAATTATGTAGCATGTGCACTGGCGGCAAAGGGGCTTGAATTGTTTTACTGGGAGTCTGATGGAGTGGCAGAAGTAGATTTTTTGATTGTTCCGTTGTATGCAGTTTTTTGTATCTGAGAAATAGAAAAACGAGCGTGCCCTAAAAGTTAAGGTGCACGCTCAAAGTTTTAATTGTACTTACCAAATAAAGAACTCTCTACCTTTTAATTTACACAGTGCTTCTACAAAGAAGAAGTCTCCGTAAATAATCGGAATATGTAAGCCTCTCATCTCGTTTTCATTGTGAGGGTATCTTTCTGTGCCCATCAGCACCAGTGCATCTTCGTTTTCTTCGTAGTTGCAGAAGTGCTCATCGCAGGCCTTTAAGATGTTAATGGCTGCCTCTGTGTAGTACTTACTTTCTTCTTCGGAAACATACTTGGCGATTTCCAGTAAGCCGCAGGCGGTACATACGCCTGCTGTGCTGTCGTAGTAAACAGGCTCAGCCGGTGCACAGAAGTCCACTAAAGGAAGGTAATTGGTTTTCTTTACTTGCTCAATAAAGTAGTCAGCGGTTTTCTTGGCTGCTTCTAAGTATTCCGGCTTGCCGGCATGAATATAGGAAATAACGGAGCCGTATACTGCCCATGCCAGACCTCTGGACCAGCAGGAGGTTTCGTTGTAGCCCTGACCGCCCAGAATGCGTGCAACACCTACCTTGTCTACTTCGTGGTCAACGATATGATTTACGCTGCCGTCAGGACGGATATGGTCACGCATAGCCATTTCCATATGGCGCATAGCAATTTTCTTAAAACGGTCATCACCGATTTCCTCACTTGCCCAGTATAATAAAGGTAAATTCATGAGACAGTCAATAATGGAGTAGCCTGCCATGTTGCCGTTCCATGCACGGATATAGTCTCCGCTGATGTTGTATCTGGAGAAAAGACTTGTTGCAGCAAAGAAGTTTCTGGTAAGGGAATCCTCGTTGCCTGTGAGGCGATAGTTTGCACCACTGGTTAAGTGCCACATAAAACCTACGTCATGGTGTAACTGCTTCACCTGCTTTAAAGCGGCATCTAACAGTTCCTCAGAACGCTCAGCGGTCTTTCGGTATTCTTCGTTTCCGGTAGCTTCATACATCAGCCACATCATACCACCCCAGAAGCCGTTGGTCCACCAGGTAACGCTGTTTTCCTTCTTGTCATCATGGACACCATCTTTGGTAGTGTAAGGAAGCTTTTCACGGCTTTTTACAGCAACACGGCTTAACTTTTCATCTACCTTTGCCCAGGTAGCATCAATCCACTCCTTGTTTTGTGTAATGATTGTATTCATTTGTTTTATATCCTTTCTATGTTTTGAGTAATAGTCTGATTTAGGGGACTATTATATTTTCAGTATAACGAGTTGACCTTTTCCGGACAATGTCCTATAATATGAATTACTAACCTTTTTAATTATTTTTTTGTGAAAGAAGAAGGCCGTTGGGCTTTGTGTGAGGCATTATGTATACTGTATATAGAGGCGGTTATAATTCCAAGCATCCCAAGGATTTTTGTATGAGTCGTCCGAATGGGATTTATTGTTATTTGTTTGTTATTTTCAGAAGTCCGGCCAGGCTGTGGGTGGGAGAGGAGCAGTTTATGGTCCAAACCAATAGTGCAGTTATTATAAGGCCAAATGTACCATATCAATATGCCAGTCTGGATGTGGAGTACAAAAATGACTGGCTGTATTTTGAACCGGAAGATAAGGCAGACTTTGAAGCGAAATACGCTGCACTTTTACATCGTCCTATTCCTTTAAAGGACAGCAGACAATTTACACAGTATATGCAGAATATTGTGTGGGAAAATAACTATGCCGTTCCGGAATACCGCAGTCAGAATGTATCTATGCTACTTCAGATTGTATTGAACAAATTAGTGCAGGAGGATAAAAGCTCTAAGCTTTATGGTGCATATAGCCCTTATGCGTACGGTCTTCAGAATATAAGACTCAATATGTTGTCCAGACCATACAAAAACTTTACACCGGCTGAGCTGGCAGAGAAGCTAGGGGTAAGTGCTTCTTATTTCCAGTTTTTGTATAAGGAGTTTTTTGGGATACCTTTTAAAACGGATTTAATTAATATGCGGTTGGATTATGCCATGGATTTAATTACGGAAACCAATTTGACGCTGGAGCAGATTGCATTCATGAGCGGTTACTCCAATGAGATTCATTTTTATCGTCAGTTCAAAGCGAAGCTGGGGATGACTCCCAGAGAATATCAGACATCCATGAAACGTAAAAAAATAACCGGATTGCATGAGTAGTTATGCACGATATATCACTTTAAAGTGCTGAAAAATACATTGCATATCATGCATATTTATAGTATGATAGAAGTAACTTAAAGAAAGAAGGAGGCAAGAGGATATTTATGATGGAACCTGTATATTTTTGGTTGGTTTTGATGATTGTGTTTATTATCTTTGAACTGTCAACTATGGGACTTTTTACCATATGGTTCGCACTTGGTTCGCTGGTAGCACTTGCCATTGCGGCGGTAGGAGGGCCTATGTGGCTGCAGATACTGGTGTTTGTGGCAGTATCCGTTCTGAGCTTCTTTGGTGTCAGAAAGCTGGCTCTTGGTTTCTTTAACAAGAACCGTGAGAGAACCAATGCAGATAGTTTGATTGGCAGAAAGGGTATTGTGACGGAGCAGATATGTAATATCCAGGCTACCGGGCAGGTAACGGTAGCTGGTCAGGAATGGACGGCCAGAGCTGTGAATGATGGTGAGATTTACGAAGCAGGCACCATGGTTGTGATTCGTAGTATCAGCGGCGTCAAATTAATCGTAGAAAAGGAATAGTATTATTCCAAATGTAATAAAATATTTTTAACAGAGAAAGGAAGAAAATTATGATTATTATCCCATTACTTGTTATCGCATTGCTTATTTTAGTATCCTGTATCAAAATTGTACCGCAGGCACAGGCTTATGTAGTAGAGCGTCTGGGTGCTTATCAGGGCACATGGCATGTAGGTGTGAAGTTTCTGATTCCGTTTATTGACAGAGTTGCCAGAAGGGTGACCTTAAAGGAACAGGTTGTTGACTTTGCTCCGCAGCCGGTTATTACCAAGGACAACGTTACTATGCGAATTGACACGGTTGTATTTTTCCAGATTACCGATCCGAAGCTTTTCGCATATGGTGTGGAGAATCCGTTGATGGCTATCGAGAACCTGACGGCTACCACACTTCGTAACGTCATTGGTGAAATGGAATTAGACCAGACCCTTACCAGCCGTGAAATCATCAATACCAAGATGCGCGCAGCATTGGATGTGGCTACTGACCCATGGGGCATCAAGGTAAATCGTGTGGAATTAAAGAACATTATTCCTCCTGCAGAAATTCAGAATGCCATGGAGAAGCAGATGAAGGCAGAGCGTGAGCGTCGTGAGGCAGTTACCCGTGCAGAAGGTGAGAAGCGTGCAAGTATCCTTCAGGCAGAAGGTGAAAAGCAGGCAGCCATCTTACAGGCAGAGGCAGAGAAGGAAGCAGCCATTCTGCGTGCAGAGGCTGAAAAGGAGAAGCGTATCCGTGAAGCAGAGGGTCAGGCAGAGGCTATCTTAAAGGTTCAGAGTGCAAAGGCAGAGGGCTTACGTATGCTCAAGGATGCAGGTGCAGATGAAGCAGTGCTTCGTATCAAGAGTTTGGAAGCTTTTGAAAAGGCTGCAGACGGCCAGGCTACCAAGATTATCATTCCTTCTGAAATTCAGGGCATTGCGGGGCTGGCATCCAGCTTGCAGGAAATTGTAACGAAATAATTATTCTTGCGAAAATGCGTAATTTATCATATAATAGCCGTATATTTGATGTACGGCTATTATTGATTTTTTTAAACAGACAGCGCCTGGTGGAGTCGCAGATTTATGGAGGTAGGATGTTATGAATTTACAGGGACGTCATTTTTTGAAATTGCTGGATTTTACAGCAGAGGAAATTACATATTTAGTTGATTTGGCAGCAGAGTACAAGGCAAAGAAAAAGAAGGGAATTCTGGTAGATGAATTCAGGGGCAAAAATGTTGCTCTGATTTTTGAAAAGACCAGTACCAGAACGCGCTGTGCTTTTGAGGTAGCTGCCCATGATTTGGGTATGGGTACTACTTATTTAGACCCGGTCAGCTCCCAGATTGGTAAAAAGGAGAGTATTGCTGACACGGCACGTGTATTGGGCGGCATGTTTGATGGTATTGAATATCGTGGTTTTGAGCAGGCTAAGGTAGAGGAGCTTGCCAAGTATGCAGGGGTGCCGGTTTGGAATGGTTTGACCAATGAATTCCATCCTACGCAGATGCTGGCAGATTTACTGACTATTCGTGAGCATTTTGGTTATTTAAAGGGTATCAAGTTTACTTACATGGGCGATGCCCGTTACAATATGGGTAATTCCCTGATGGTTGCCTGCGCAAAGATGGGTATGCACTTTGTGGCATGTACCAGCCGCAAGTATTTTCCGGAAGCTGCATTGGTGGAGCAGTGCCGTGCTATTGCAAAGGAGACCGGTGCCATCATTACTCTGACTGAGGACGTGAAGGAAGGTACCAAGGATGCCAATGTGATTTACACAGATGTTTGGGTATCTATGGGCGAGCCTGACGAGGTATGGGAGGAGCGTATCAGAGAGCTTTCTCCATATCAGGTAAATGCTGCGGCTATGGCCAATGCGGACAAGGATGCAATTTTTATGCATTGTCTGCCGGCTTTCCACGATGTAAAGACCAAGATTGGTGCTACCATTGCAGAGAAATTCGGGCTTAGAGAAATGGAGGTTACGAATGAAGTTTTCGAGTCTCCGCAGTCTAAGGTGTTTGAAGAGGCTGAGAACCGTATGCATACCATTAAGGCTGTGATGGCGGCCACCTTGCCAAAATCATGAGAAAATTTATATATTACAAAGAAACCGGCTCCACCAACGAAGATGCTGCACGCATGGCAGAAGAGTTGCCACATGGAGCAGTGATTGTGGCAGATGCACAGACTGCCGGACGTGGCAGAAGAGGACGCAGCTGGGTATCCGCACCGGGAGAGAATCTTTATTTTTCTCTGCTGCTGAAGCCGGACTTTGCACCGGAGAAGGCCAGCATGCTGACCTTGGTCATGGCGCTGGCAGTGGCTCAGGGCATCCAGGCAGTATATGAAGGCACGAGGCAGACGAAAGCGGCGCATGCGGATGAACTGCAGTCTGAGCTCCAACAGGTGCAGATTAAGTGGCCTAACGATATTGTAATAAGCGGCAGGAAGGTGAGTGGCATTTTAACAGAAATGCAGGCTGTACCGGGCAGTATCAGATATGTGGTAATCGGTGTGGGCATTAATGTAAATCAGGCTGTTTTTGAGGAAGAAGGATTGATGCATGCATCATCCCTGTATCTTGCCACCGGTCGACGGATAGACAGGCAGGTACTTTTGACGGAGGTGCTTTGCCGGTTTGAGTCGCTGTATGAGGCATTTTGTCAGGCGGCGTCCCTTAAGCCTATGTTGGAGGAGTATCAGCGCAGACTGGTCAATCTGGGCAAAGAGGTGCGCGTACTGGAGCCTCAGGGAGCTTATGAGGGAGTTGCTCTTGGTATAGATGAACAGGGACGGCTTCTGGTCCGTAAGGCGGATGGTGGTGTGGAAGCAGTATATGCGGGAGAAGTCTCTGTAAGAGGGCTTTATGGATATGTGTAAGGAGTAAAACATGACAGAAAGAATTGTATTGTGCGGTGCCAACGCATACGAGCAGAAATATTATTTTAATGAGCAGTTTAAGGCAATTCCCCAGTCTATTAAAGATGAGCTGCATATTATATGCGTGCTTTTTACCGAAGAGGTGGGCGGCATTTTTACACTGGTGTTTGATGAGGATGGTACCTTGAATATGGAGACCAATGCGGAGGAAACGGATATTTATTATGACGAAATCGGTAGTGGTTTATTGGTAAATAAAATCAGACAGACCAGACAGGAGCTGTTTGAGGCTCTTAGTATGTACTACCGTGTGTTTATTTTACATGAGGATATCAGCGATTTGTTAGAGGAAGCATAATGAGTCAATTAAAAATCGGAAACGTAACCTTAGACAACAATATTATCCTGGCTCCTATGGCAGGTGTAACCGACCTGCCTTTTCGTTTGCTGTGCAAGGAGCAGGGAGCAGGTCTTATTTGCATGGAAATGATTAGCGCAAAGGCTATTTATTTTAATAATAAGAATACTTTAGAATTGATGGAGATTCATCCGGAGGAGTGCCCGGTGTCCCTGCAGCTGTTTGGTTCTGATGCGGATATTATTGCAGAGATGGCTAAGCGTATAGAAGAGCGTCCTTTTGCCATACTGGATATTAATATGGGCTGTCCGGTGCCAAAGGTGGCAGGTAACGGAGAAGGCAGTGCTTTGATGCGCAATCCTAAGCTGGTGGCAGAAATTGTGGAGAAAACTTCCCGTGCCATTTCCAAGCCGGTTACGGTAAAAATCCGAAAAGGCTTTAACGATAAGGAAGTAAATGCCGTGGAAATCGCCCATATTGCAGAGGAGTGCGGAGCAGCAGCGGTAGCAGTGCATGGTAGGACTCGTGAGCAGTATTATTCCGGCAAGGCAGACTGGGATATTATCCGTCAGGTAAAGGAGCGTGTAGGTATTCCGGTTATTGGCAATGGTGACATTGTGGATGGAGCCAGCGCCAAGGCAATGCTTACTGAGACCGGCTGTGACGGATTGATGATTGGTCGTGGTGCCCAGGGCAATCCGTGGATTTTCAGGGAAATACTGCATTATCTGGAGACAGGGGAATTATTGCCCCCTGCTACGAAAGAAGAAAAGGCAGCAGTTATTAAAAGGCATATTGAACTGCAATTACAATACAAGGGTGAATTTACCGGCATCCGGGAAATGCGAAAGCACCTGGCATGGTACAGTGCGGGACTTCCGGGAAGCGCAAGCTTTCGTAACGCAGTGAATCTGATGGAGACAAAGGAGGCGCTTTTGGCCGGTGTGGAGCAGATGTTTGGTTGAACTACAAAATTTTATAAAGTTTTTATTGACACTCTTGTAAAAAACAAGTATAATAGGAAGGCTTAGTTTGGGGGATTTTATGCAAAATCCCTCGCTTGTTGTTCTATGGACACGTTTTGGTGCATAGACTTCAAGAGAAATCGTGTAATAAAATATATTAAAGGAAGGACGAGCAGTCATGAAGAAAAACATTTTAACCTACGAAGGCTTAAAACAGTACGAAGACGAATTAGAAGAGTTAAAGGTTATCAAGCGTAAAGAAGTTGCTCAGAAGATCAAAGAAGCTCGTGAACAGGGCGACTTATCTGAGAATGCTGAGTATGATGCAGCAAAGGATGAACAGCGGGATATCGAGGCCAGAATTGAAGAGTTGGAAAAGCTTCTAAAGAATGCTGAGGTTGTTGATGAGGACGAAGTAGACATTGACAAAATTAGTATCGGATGTAAAATCAGAATTTTAGACATTGAATTTGATGAAGAGCTGGAGTACAAAATCGTAGGTTCTACAGAGGCAAACTCCTTAAAGGGCAAAATCTCCAATGAAAGCCCGGTAGGTCATGCTTTAATCGGCCACAAGGTAGGAGATATTGTGGAGGTTGAGACGCAGGTTGGAGTGATTCAGTACAAGGTTTTAGAGATCCAGAGATCCAACTAATCACAGATGATTCTTAAAGAGGAAGGTAAATGACATGGCAAATACACAGAATCAGGCACCGGTTCAGGAACAGGACATTAATCAGCTGTTAAAGGTTCGCAGAGAGAAGCTGGCAGCGTTGCAGGAAGCCGGAAAGGATCCATTCCAGATTACCAAATATGACGTGACAAATCACAGTGCCGAATTAAAAGAAGAATTTGATGCATATGAAGGCAAGGTAGTACGCATTGCAGGACGTATGATGTCCAAGCGTGTAATGGGTAAAGCATCCTTCTGCAATGTGCAGGATTTAAAGGGCAATATTCAGTCTTACGTTGCACGTGACAGCGTAGGCGAGGAAGAATACGCAGATTTTAAGAAGTTTGATATCGGTGATATCATCGGTATTGAAGGTGAAGTATTCCGTACGAAGACAGGTGAAATCTCCATTCATGCGGCAAAGATTACTTTGCTTTCCAAGAGCTTACAGATTTTGCCGGAGAAATATCATGGTCTGACTAACAGCGATCTTCGTTATCGCCAGAGATATACAGACCTTATTATGAACGCAGAAGTAAAGGAAACTTTTATTAAGCGTTCCAAGATCATTAAGTCTATCCGTAACTATCTGGACGCACAGGGCTTTATGGAAGTAGAGACCCCTATGCTTGTGGCAAACGCAGGCGGTGCAGCAGCCAGACCGTTTAATACACACTACAATGCATTGGATGAGGATGTAAAGCTTCGTATTTCTTTGGAGTTATATTTAAAGAGACTGATTGTAGGCGGTTTGGAGAAAGTTTATGAAATCGGCCGTGTATTCCGTAACGAAGGCGTAGACACCAGACACAATCCGGAATTTACCCTGATGGAGTTATATCAGGCATACACCGATTACTTTGGTATGATGGATCTGACCGAGAATATGTTCCGTTTCCTGGCTGAGGAAGTATGTGGCTCCACTACTATTACCTACGGCCCACACACCATTGATCTGGGCAAGCCATTCGAAAGAATGACCATGATCGAGGCTGTAAAGAAATATTCCGGTATTGACTTCGACCAGGTGGCAGATACTGCAGAAGCAAAGGCACTTGCAAAGGAACGCCACGTTGAATTCGAAGAACGTCATGAAAAGGGCGATATCCTAAACTTATTCTTTGAAGAATTTGTAGAAGAGCACCTGATTCAGCCGACCTTTATTATGGATCACCCGGTAGAAATCTCTCCTTTGACCAAGAGAAAACCGGACAAACCGGACTATGTAGAGCGCTTTGAGCTCTTTATCAACGGCTGGGAGATGTGTAATGCATACTCTGAGCTGAACGACCCAATCGACCAGCGTGAGCGCTTTAAAGCACAGGAAGCCGCACTGGCACAGGGTGACGAAGAAGCAAATACCACTGATGAAGATTTCATGAATGCACTGGAAATCGGTATGCCACCTACAGGCGGTATCGGTTACGGTATTGACAGATTGGTGATGCTGCTTACGGATTCACCGGCGATCAGAGATGTATTGCTGTTCCCGACACTTAAGAGCATTAAGCAGTAAAAGTGGGTTGACCCCAATTAATAATTGATATTTTAGAACGAATTAGAGTTCCTTCCCGGAAAATGTTTTCCGGAAGGGACTCTTTTTATATGTTTTTGACAAAAGCGGAGGTGAAACGACAAAAAGTACTGTTCACCGCCGCTTTGTTTGACCTTTTTAAAGATGAATAGTTGGTTGCTTAATGCACCAGTAATATACACTGGTGCATATTTTCAACATAAATAGTCTCGCCACCGTCAGCCTTTTCACCATCCAGGGTCCATGCCATGGAAGGGTTAGCCGTAATGGTAAGCTTGGCAGTGCTGCGGAAGGTAATCATGCCGCAGTCATAGGTTTGGTTACGGAGTGCCAGAATACATTCGTGGAGCTCCTGGATGCTTCTGGGAGCACGAACTAAAAGAAGTTCAAATTTGCCGTCACCCATATCCACAAGCTTAGGATTTAGGGTTAAAATACCGCCTAAGCTGGTAGAATTACAGATGGCACCAAAAAGATAATCATCTTCCAGAATATCCTGGTCTGTCTGCACCTGAAGGTGCTCTTTTTTTATTTTGGAGAGCTCTTGAATACCCTCCAGGAAATAAGCTACATGTCCCAGAGCGTTTTTGATGTTTTGCGGTGTGGTGTAGCTGGTTTTGGTAAAAGCACCAAAGGAAGCTACATAGGAAAAATAGCGGTCTCCGAACCTGCCTACATCATATGGCTGAGGGGTGCCATGCACAATCTGTCTGGCAGCCTTTACCACATTGGTTGATAGTTGCAGGGAGTTGGCAAAATCATTGGTGGAGCCTGCCGGGATGTAGCCGATAGGGGTACGAAGTCCTGTCTCTATGACACCGGTTATGGTCTCGTTTAAGGTGCCGTCTCCGCCACAGCAGACAATCAAATCCACCTGTCCGGCAAATTGCTTCACCACGCGGGTGGCATCTCCCTGGCAGGTAGTAACGTATACATGAGTATCATAATCTGCCTGATTAAAAACGGATATGATTTCAGGTAGATTTTTGCCGGCTTTTCTGGTACCGGCAATGGGATTTAAAATAAATAATAATTGTTTCATATTTGAGCTTTTTTAGGTTTCCTCCAATAGGATTTGCCGAATGCAATCCATTCAGCCAGTAAACAAACAGGCAGGGCGACAAAAATATCCACTACGGAATGCTGCTTCACGAAGGCAACGGATATGCATACCAGGAAGCAAAAGATGGTTATAAGCACCTTGCATCTGATGGATGCGGACTTCTCCTTTAACCAGGTGGAAGCAATTCCGATAGAGTAAGCTACATGCAGGGATGGACAAACATTGGTGCTGGTATCCGCGGTATACAGAAGACCTACAATATCCATAAAAATATTATCTCTGACAAACTCTGTCGGTCTTAAGTCCTGGCGATTTGGAAAGAGTATGTAAATGGCCATGGCAACAACCTGGGTTACGATAATAAACTTCATCATGTTTGTAAAGTTATCGGGATTGTAGAGCATAAAATATATCAGAGAACCCACAATCAGCAAATACCAGCCTACATACGGTATAACAAAGTATTCACAAAAAGGAATGACGTCATCCAAGTAACAGTGGACCGGATAACATTTGTCCCGGGGAATTAGGTTTTCTGTTAGAAAATAAAGAATAAAATAACCAATCCATCCCGGCAAATATAGTAGATGCTTAAATTGTGGCTCGTTTATTTTGGATAGTTTGAAAGTACTGTAATCAACTACTGGTTTTCTCATTTTGGTACCTCTGTAATATCTTTGTTTGTGAGATAGTATTTCTTTGGAATATTGCGGTATGGTACAACAGTGTGTAATGGTAAATTTCGTGCGATAGACGTAATTTCGTCAGACAAATAAGTGGCAATTCGCTTTCTTTCTTCATTTATATTATTCTCACTGTGAAAGGTGGTACCCTTGCCAATGTACATTTTCTTTAACTTGGGTGCAATATACATAGGTACAAAGGTGAGCTCCATACCGGTTTTCTTGTAATAAAGTTTTGCTACGTCAATAAAATTTTCCTGGAATTTGTATAGTATATTATTGTGCTTCTCATCTTTTTCCGGAAAAATAAGAAAATTTTTACCCTCCTTTAACATGTTTACCGTTTCTTTAAATGTGGATATGACACGCATGTCATGATATACGGCCACTGTTCTGGCATTATTAAAAAGACAAACGGCAAGTGGTGCGATTATGTAAGACATTGCTTTATAAAAAGGATGGGTCCATTTAGGTTTCTGTGACCAGAAATCCTGAAAGGCATAATCCGGCACTTCTTTTAAGTGCATCATCTGTCCGGCACACCAAATATAACAATTATCCGGCATAAACAGTTCGCCTGCGATAGGACCATTCATTTGGGTATGATTTCCTACAATAATTGCGTTATTTGCCGGTAGGTTTTCCAGGCCTACGACTTCCATTTTACCATAAAAAAGTCGTACCAGAGCTTTTATAATTTTAAATAGTAAAGATGTTTTCTTTGGCATGATGTATGTAACTCCTTCGGATGCGTATATCAAACATTATTGATAGTATACCATATAATGTAAAAGATTTGTAGCAGTTTAATTCTTAAAAAAAAAGAAACTGGCTGATACAAAAGCAAAAAACATCAAGTGCGTAAAAATAAAAAACTTGTCAATTTACGTCATATCATGTACAATAGAAAAGAAATGTAAAAAATGTATGAAATTTTTACGAATGGAGGTTTCTATGTGGGGTAACAGACCTGATGGCCGGAGAATTCGCAATGTTGATCCAACGCAGCTTATCACCGGTTTTTTGATGAAAAAGCGTTATGATGCTATGACGATGTATGAGGACAGCTTTAATTGTGAGGCTTGGGACACATACATCAAAGAAAAGGAAGCACAGGGCATTAAGCTTGGATACATGCATATCTTTATTGCAGGTATAGTCAGGATGATAGCGTTAAAGCCAAGGCTGAACCGTTTTGTAATGAATGGTAAAATCTATGCCAGACCGAAAATCTGGGTCAGCTTTACCATACATCCGGAATTACATATTAACAGCCCCGATACGACCATTAAGCTTTGCTTTGAGGGCACTGAGACGATTTTGGAGATTGCTGAGGCAATCAATGAAGCAATCCGCAAGGAAACCATTCTCAGAACAGAGGAGAATGACACGGATAAGCTGGTGCGTTTCTTTACCGGCATACCAAGTTCTGTTTTGAATGTTGTTGCAGGGGTATTGATGTGGATGGACAGACACAATATGCTGCCAAAGTCCATTATTGAATTCAGTCCGTTTCATACATCATTTTACATAACAAACCTAAAATCACTGGGCATTAATCATGTATTCCATCATACATGTGAATTTGGTACAAACGGTCTCTTTTTTGCAATGGGTAAGGAGAAGCAGGTCCCGGTAGTAGAAAAGGGAGAGGTGGTCATTCAGAAGCATATGCCATTTAGTCTGGTTTCTGATGAGCGTTTTTGTGATGGCCTGTATTATGCGCTGGCTTTACGTGAACTCCGCAAAATCATGCGTAATCCGGTGGTTTTGGAGGAACCGCTGGAACAGAAGGTAGAAGATGTGAAATAATGTCAATATATCAGGGCAGGCGTAAAAGCCTGCCCGTTTGCTTGTGTGCTTATTTAAGAACCAGTTCATCCCATCTGTCTGTGGATACCAGTCCTACATAGGTTTTGCCGGTGTTCAGGATAATTTCTTCACCTGCAGCATCGTAAAATTTGGTAGGTTGAACGTCGATACCCTTTTCCCAGGTTACCGGGATGGCTCTTCCGCCTGTGATATAGTAGCCTACGCCGTTTTCCTGGAATACTTTAAATTCCATATAGCCGTTGATGTCCAACTGAACTACTTCTGCACTCTGAAGGATAACATTGGTAAAGGCCAGCTGTTTGTTATCGTTTTCTAAGTCGATATGTGCTTTATCATATTCTGAATATAAATATGTATTACTTTCTTCATCATATTCCAGCTCTGAATCGTTATGTGGGAATGGCAGGTCTATGAAGGTACAGGCAGTATCATTGGTCTCTTCGGTCAGGTCTATTGGATTTTTCTCATCAGCAAACAGCCAGTGAGGGCCTTGATAAAAGGAGTTGTATTCGACATCAATCTTCTTGGCAGCCATTCTGCTTTCAATTTCGCCGGCAGTAACGTATTCCGTATATTCTCTGGATTTGCCGTTTTCAATACGAGCAAAGCCACCGCTTAAATTGTCTACCCAAGGGTTTTGCAAATAAGCATTGATATAAAATGGACCTCCATCATGGATAAGGATGGCATTGTACTCCGGCGCGATCATAAAGTTGGTAGGACGAACGCTGCGGATACTGCCGAAGCGGGTAATTGCGGCATAATCCTTTACCAGAGCCATAAAACGGGTAATTTCGCCGTTGGCGGTGCTGTTCATCATCTCGTATACGATATCGGCCTGTGTAAGGCCGTAGTGATCCAGGGCAATCTTTTCATTGTCTACCATAATGGCTACCGGACGCTGATTCTGCAAGGCTTCGTCAATCCATTCATTTGTCAGTTCGCTTCGGTACATGCCGTCATGATTTTCCTCGATGATTTCTGTTTCTGTGGTGGCTGTTTCGGTAGTGGTTTCTTGGGTCTCTTCTGTACCGGCAGTGGTTTCATCCGTGGCTACTGATGCTCCTACCTCGCTTGAGTCTCCGCATCCTGTAAACATACTGAAAACCAGTACGGTGGACAAAAGAATTGCAAGTGTTTGTTTCTTCATTTGAAATAAGTCCTTTCTGTTTCAATTCTGATGATATTAGTATAATGCTTTTTTCTGTTTTTTGAAAGGTTTTCTTACAAATTTTCATAAATTATTTTGAAATTCAAATTATATATGCTATACTTTGATTAAGAGCATGGTATACATGCAAAAGGATCGAGAAACATATTATTTACCAAGGAGGAGTCTCAAGTATGGAGCAAAGATTAGAACCTTTATTTACGCCATGGAAGATTGGAAAATGTGAGATTAAAAACCGCGTGGTTCTGACATCTATGGGTGGTACCAATTTGTTGGGATGGATGGAGATTAACCATTTTGACAAGGCTGGTGCAAAGTTCATTATGGAAGTAGCCAAGAATAATGTAGGTCTGGTGCTTCCGGGCTGTCAGCCGGTGTATAATCCAATGTTTGGCCAGTGGCTGTACAAGAACGAAAAGATGTACAAGGATTTGGCTGCATGGATGCCGGAGTTTCACAAGACAGGAGCTAAGTTGTTTGTGCAGCTGACGGCCGGCTTTGGACGTTCTTTTACTATCAGTCACTTAATGGAGATGTTGTATACCAATAAGGCGTTGCGTGTAGTATCCAAGCCATTTATGGATTTGGACAAAATTACTGCTGCACCAAGTCCGTCACCGAACCGCTGGTCAGACAAGGTGCCTTCACGTGAAATGACCGTAGAAGAAATTCAGGAGTTTATTACCGCCTTTGGTAAAACTGCCAAGCTGTTAAAGGATGCCGGTGTAGATGGTGTGGAAATTCATGCAGTGCATGAGGGGTATTTGTTAGACCAGTTTACCTTAAAGTATGTAAATAAGCGTACAGATGAGTATGGCGGCTCTTTTGAAAACCGTTATCGTTTCGCAGTTGAAATTGTAAAGGAAATTAAAAAAGTATGTGGCGATGATTTCCCTGTATCTCTTCGTTATAGCGTAGAGTCCAAGACCAAGGGTTTTAGACAGGGCGCTTTGCCGGGTGAGGATTATGTAGAAGTGGGACGTGATATGGAGGAGTCTGAAAAGGCGGCTAAATATCTGCAGGATGCAGGTTATGACATGTTAAACTGTGACAATGGTACTTATGATGCCTGGTATTGGGCACATCCGCCTATTTACATGCCGGAGAACTGTAATTTAGAGGATGTAGCACATATTCGTAAATTTGTAGATATTCCGGTAGTTTGTGCAGGTCGTATGGATCCACGCGTAGCTGCAGATGCCATTGCAGAGGGCAAGATTGACGGCGCCGGCTTTGCACGTCCGTTCCTGGCTGATCAGGAGTGGGTAACCAAGCTGATGAAGGGACAGGAGGATGATATTCGACCATGTATTCTTTGTCACAACGGCTGTTTTAATATGTGTCACTATGAGGGTGTTCCAAATGACCAGGAGCTGATGGATTCCCTGCATCTGGCAAGATGTGCAGTTAACGCGGAAACCATGCAGTGGGGTAAACACAAGATTGTAGCTACAGACAGTCCAAAGAAGGTACATATTATCGGCGGTGGTATCGGTGGTATGGAGGCAGCAAGAGTATTGAAGCTGCGTGGACATGAGCCGATTATTTATGAAAAGACAGACAAACTGGGTGGTACGTTTATTCCTGCCAGTGCAGAAAGCTACAAGGGCAAGCTTCGTGACCTTTTGGCATGGTATCGTAAGCAGATGGCAGACCTGCAGATTGAGGTGCGTTTTAATACCGAAGTAAAGGATGCAGCACAATTTAACGGGGAGCCTGTTATTGTTGCTACCGGTTCCACCGCACGTGAGTTGACAAGTGTAACCGGCCATGAAAAGATGATAGAGGCCTGTGATTATTTGAATGGAGCTCCTGTTGGAGAGACGGTAGCAGTAATCGGCGGTGGTTTGACCGGCTGCGAAATTGCTTATGAGCTGGCTTTACAGGGTAAAAAACCTATTATTGTAGAAATGAAGAATGATTTAATTGCGCAGACAGGCGTATGTCTGGCAAACAGCTCTTACCTGCGTGAATGGTTTGCTCTAAATGGAGTACCGGTATATCTGGAAACTGCACTGCAGGCTGTAAATGATTCCGGTATCGTTTGCAGGGACAAGGACGGTAATGCCGTAGAAATCGCATGTGACAGTGTTATCAGCTCTGCCGGTTACATTCCGAACCCGCTGACAAAAGCAGGCTCTAATGTGTATCTGGTAGGTGATTGTCTGAAGGTAGGCAATTTAAGAACGGTAATCTGGCGTGCTTATGATGTGGCAATGAAGATTTGATAGGAGGCATGGCGTATGAATTTAACAAAAGAGCAACAGGCTATTCTGGATGGCGAAAAGGGCGAGGTACTGGCCCAGATTATGAAGACACTGGCGCGTTATGGGGAACTTTTTGGGGCAGACAGCATGGTGCCAGTTACCGGTACATACAACCATTTGGTTACTTCCTTTGGTTTAAAGGCATTGACACCGGTATATGGGTTGATGGACAAATTAATAGAGGCAGGAAATGTGTCCACACAGAAATTTTCTGCTGATCCACGTCCATTAGACCCAAATGTACCAAGTAATTTCTTGCAGAATTTTATTTTTAAAAACTTTATGTACTCCAAGCAGGCAGATTACGAGGAGCAACTGCAAAAGCTTGGTCTGATGGATAAGGATGCTTTTACCTGTACTTGCTACATGGATGAGGTGGGCAATATCCCTCAGATGGGTGATGTACTGTCCTGGGCAGAGTCATCAGCGGTAGTGTATGCCAACTCTGTGCTGGGTGCCAGATGCAACCGTAATTCCGGTATTATTGATTTAATGGGCTCTGTACTGGGCTATGTGCCGAATTTTGGACTTTTGACTGATGAAGGCAGAAAAGCTACCTGGATTGTCAAAATTGAAACCACAAGGAAGCCGGAGGCGCAGCTTTTGGGCTCTGCCATTGGTATGAAGGTGATGGAGGATGTGCCTTATATTATCGGTCTGGATAAATGGCTGGACGGGGAGCTTAATGATGCTGCCAAGACCTATTTAAAGGATTTCGGTGCAGCAACGGCATCTAATGGTGCTGTGGGTCTGTATCATGTGGAGAATATTACACCGGAAGCAGTGAAATACGGCCAGGAATTAATTGCTGAAAATGCTCAGGTTTATGTGGTAGATGATGCTGAGCTTGAGAGAGTATATGCAAGCTATCCAGTAATCTGGAAGGATAAGGACGCCACGCCAAAGCTTTGCTTTATGGGATGTCCACATATGAGCTTAGAGCAGTTAATCGACTGGACCAAGAAGGTGAAGGAGGGCCTGAAAAAGGCCGGCAATAGCAAGGTTGTCATTCCTACTGTTTTCACCGCGGCACCCGGTGTATTAAAGAAATTTGAGGAAACCCCTTATGCGGCAATATTTAAGGAGACAGGTGTAATTACATCTTATATTTGCCCGCTTATGTATATGAACAATCCGCTCAGTGGTAAGATGCCGGTGATAACCTCCAGCAATAAATTGAGGACCTATACCACCGCAAGATACTATACGGATGCGGAAATCTTAGAACAGATTACAAAGGGAGGTAGCAGCAAATGAAAGAGTTTAAAGGCAGAATTGTAGCCCCGGGAACGATTACAGCAAAGGCATTGGTTTCCCACGGCGGACTGAATACACTGGCATCTTTCCAAAAGGCACTGCAGTTTGGGGATAAAAAGGCTACCTGCGGTGACCAGAATAATCCGGATTTATATGGCAAGCAAATGGCAGGAAAGGCTCTGTGCCTGCCTAGAACCATCGGCTCTACTACAGGCGGACTGGTACTGTACTGTGCCTGCTCTATGAAAAGACAGCCGGCCTGCATGCTTTTCTCAGAGCCAATTGATTCCCTGGCAGCAGCCGGCGCAGTACTGGCTGATGTGTGGCTCGATGACGTAACCATGCCGGTTATTGACTCCCTGGGTGAAGAGTTTTTAAATTACGTAAAAGATGACATGGATATTACTGTGAAAGAAGATGGCACGGTAGTGGTTGCGTAAATTCCGGTTTATCGATTTGCAGCCGTCCCAGTTCTTTGTAGAAGGGAGGCTTTACAATTTCATTTTTGGGGACGCTTCCGCTCAACGAAAGGCTGCAACGGTACTAACCTCAGCTGCGGTGTAAACACCTTGCTTCGCTAAGGACCGGCGCCTTTCAATGCCCCATAAATAAAATCGTAAAGCCTCCCTTCAACACAGTACTATGACGGCTGCATACCATATAGCCGCTCAACTATAATAAGCAAGCTTCCGTTAGTAAAAAGTTTGCTGGATTGTGTGTAGCGGTGTCTGCGGTAGCATAGGCTTCAGTGATTTTAGCTAGTTACTGGCGAAGCCAGGTTTGTATATTTAAATGGTTTGTATGTCTGCGGCCAT
>JAFXDD010000021.1 GCA_017516285.1 Lachnospiraceae bacterium | reverse complement strand
TTTTCAATAAGGACTAGCTTGCTATTTTTGTAGTGTGGTGGCAAATTCCGTTTTGTAGTAGGACAGAATAATTGCTCCCTATGGTATTTACTGTGTAATGCTAAGGACAGCTATATAAGTACTTATAGAACCATTGAAAGGAGCCGGTCCTTAGTGAAGCAAGGTGTTTACACCGCAGCTGAACTTAGTACCGCTGCAGCCTTTCACTGAGCGAGAGCGGGTTCTAAAAGAACTTATATAGCTGTCCTTAGCAAAACATAGATTTGACGAGAGGGAGCAATTATTCGTCGCCCCCACAAACCGGAATTTAGTCGCGCGTTGCGCCCCAGAAGAAGAGCGCCACGGTACCTGGTCCGGTATGGCTGCCGATGGTGGTACCAATGTCATTGATTAACACTTTGCCATTTAGCTTCGGAAAGCGTTCTTCAATCATAGTGGCTACGGTTTTAGCATCTTCCGGGCATGCAGAGTGGCTGATATAGCATTTGTCGTTGTAGTCAAAGCCATTTTCAGCGTATTGCTCCATTTGCTCAACAATGGCCTGGATTACTTTACGTTTGGTTCTGATTTTCTGGCGGGGAATTAATTTGCCTTCACCGTCCATGTTTAACAGAGGGCAGATGTTTAATAAGTTGCCTACAAAGCCGGAGGTCTTGCTGACTCTGCCGCCCTTAACGTAGAAGGTTAGGTCTGTGCTGAAGAACCAGGTCTGAACCTTTAAGCGATTTTCTATTGCCCATTCATATACTTCGTCGATATTCTTGCCGGCATCACGTAAATCTGCCAGCTTATCTACTAATAATCCAAAACCGGAGGAGGCTCCGAGAGAGTCTACGATGTAAATTTTCCTGTCAGGATATTTTTCCATGAGGGTATCTCTGGCAATATTTGCAGAATTGTATGTACCTGAAATACCGGAAGACAGGCATACGTGTAAAACATCTTTACCATCTCGTAAAAAGGGTTCAAAATATTCTTCAAATTCGCCGGCGTTTACCTGTGAAGTCTTGGTGTCAGCACCATTTTGCATGGCAACATAAAAGTCCTCAAAAGACATGGACTGTCCAAGGTCATCCTGGTAGGACACACCATCTAATTCGTAATGAAAGCAAATATAGTGAATATTACGTTGTTCAAAATGCTCTTTAGATAAATCTGCTGTAGAGCAGCTGCTGAGAATAAAATTTTCCATAAAAACTCCTATTCAAATGATTACTACTTTATGTAGTTTTAATAACTACATTATATGACTACAAGTGCGTTTTGTAAAGAGTATTTTCGAAGAAAAGTTACGGTTTATGGCCGGACTGTTGTAACAGTTTAAACGCACCATTCGCAAAGACCCCTACAAGTTATATTATCAGAGATGGTTTTATTATGCAACATATTTACAAAAGAAGGGAAAAAGGGATATAATAATATAATAAACATGTACTGCGTGGTTTGTGTGAGGAGAATGGTATGGCTTATATAGAATTTAATCATATAATAAAGGAATATGTGGCCGGTGAGACGGTTATAAGGGCTCTGAATGATGCCAGCTTTTTGGTGGAAAAGGGGGAGCTTGCGGTGATACTTGGTTCTTCCGGTGCCGGCAAGACCACGGCCCTTAATATTTTAGGCGGCATGGATAGAGCCACCAGCGGGCAGGTTATTGTGGATGGACAGGATATTACTGCATATAATAATAAGCAGCTGGTGGGGTATCGACGTACGGACATTGGTTTTGTTTTTCAGTTTTATAATCTGGTGCCGAATCTGACGGCTTTAGAAAATGTGGAGTTGGCAGCTCAGGTTTGTGAAGAATATCTGGATGCTTCTGAGACTTTGGATAAGGTGGGGTTATCAGAAAGAAAAGGGAATTTCCCGGCACAGCTTTCCGGCGGTGAGCAACAGCGTGTGTCGATTGCCAGAGCTTTGGCCAAAAACCCTAAGCTGCTTTTGTGTGATGAGCCCACCGGAGCGTTGGACTACAATACGGGCAAACAGATTTTGCAGTTGTTGCAGGATACCTGCCGTAAGGATGGCATTACAGTATTGTTGATTACGCATAATTCAGCCCTGGCCCCTATGGCGGACAGACTGATACGTTTTAAGAGCGGTAAGGTGATTGAAATGAAAACCAATGCCAATCCGACACCGATTTCCGAAATAGAATGGTAAGAGAATATGAAGAAAAATAGTGCATACAAAAAGGATATATGGCGCTCTATCTGGAAGGGGAAAAAGCGTTTTTTTGCCATCATGATTATCACCGTTTTGGGGACCACCATGTTTTCAGGATTGAAAGCCGCCTGTGTGGATTTAAGGCATTCAGCAGATAATTTTTTTGATAGTCAGCAGTTGTTTGACTTGTGTATTATGTCTACATTGGGTCTGACGGACGAGGATTTAGAGGTTCTTAGTGGTCTTGAAGGTGTGGAGGAAGCAACCGGAGTGTATAGTGAAACGGTGCATGTTCTTGTAAATGGAAGCGACATGAGTGCGGCCTTAAAGACTTACACGCCGGAGGGAATCAATCAGCCTTTTGTTGTGGAAGGGCATTTACCGGAGCAAACACATGAGGTGGCTATTACAGAAAAGTTTTCGGGGGCCTCCGGTTTGAAGGTAGGAGATACCTTTCAGGTAAGGGAGGATTTAAAAGAGGATGAGGAAGCTTCCTTTGAATTCCACGAATTTCAGGTGGCTGCGATTATTATTGATATATTAGATGTAAATAATGCGGGGGGCACTGTGTCTTTCCGATCTTCTTCTACAGAGGAAGATACCATATATATACTGCCGGAGGCTGTGAACAGTGACATATTTACGGCTGTTTATATTACGCTGGAGGGCAGCAGAGAGCTGTTTTGTTACTCCCAAGAGTATGAGGCAAAGATAGAGGCTTTCAGCGATTATATTGAGTCTGAAATTAAAGAGCAGCGTACCAAAGCGCGTACAGAGGCTGTTCGTAAAGAGGCCTACGAGGAATTGGAAAAGGCCAAAGAGGAAGTATATGATGAGCTGCAAAAGGCAGAGCAGGAGCTGTTAGAGGGCGAGGCAGAGCTTAAGGAGCAGTTAAAGGACGCTGAAAAACAGCTGTCGGAGGGGGAGACGGAGTTTCTGACTCAAATGGAGGATGCAAGAAGGAAACTGCTTCAGGGAGAGCGTGATATTCAGGCCGGTCTCAAGCAATTAGAGGAAGCGGAGCAGACCTTAGATACACAGGAAGCAGAGGCGAACGCGGCCTTTGCGGAGGCTCGCAGGCAGATTGAGGACAATTATATTAAACTGGAAACAGGGCAAAGCGAGTTGGATGCTGCCGCTGCCCAGATTGCAGTGGGAGAAGCAGGGCTTAAGCTTAGAAGGGAAGCTTTGGCTGCAATGGAAAGCGTCACAGGCAACAAGTATACTGAGGAGTGGGCAGAGTTAGATGCCCAGGAGGCTCAGCTGGAAGCAGGAAAAGTACAGCTGGCAGCAGGACAGGCAGAGATTAACAGTGGAAGAGCACAATTGCATGCAGCACAGTTGGAATTAGAATCACAAGAACTTTCTGCAGAAGAGCAGTTTACAGCAGGCAGAAAACAGATTGCAGAGGGCAGGCGGGCGCTGGAGAGCGGTCGTGCAGACCTCATTGCCGGTTGGGCAGAGTACGAGTCCGGCAAGGCTGAGGGAGAAAGTAAGCTGGAAGAAGGCCGTCAGGAATATGAAGAAGGCAAAGCAGAGGGGGAGAGCAAGTTAGAGGAAGGCTGGCTTGAGTATGAAGGCGGCAAAGCCGAGGCAGAGGAGGAGCTTGAAAAAGCCAGAAAAGAGCTGGAAGATATGGATATGGCAGAGTGGTATATCCAGAATCGTAATTCCCTTGGTGGTTATAGCAATATCGCCAGTGATGCCGATTCTATTGAATCCATTGGTACGGTATTTCCTATCGTATTTTTTGTGGTGGCTGTTTTAATTAGTTTAACTACCATTACCAGAATGGTGGAGGAAGATAGAGGACTTATCGGCACGTATAAGGCCTTGGGCTTTCATAATGGTGAAATTCGTCGCAAATATATATTGTATGCTTTGTGTGCCAGTGCTGCAGGCAGTATTCTCGGAACCATAGGTGCCTTTGTTGTGCTGCCGGGAATTATATTTTATATTTTCAGTACTATGTATTTGCTGCCCGGTTATGAGTTTTTGTTCGAGCCGGTGTTTGGTCTTAGCGGACCGATTTTCTTTGTAGGTGGTATTGTGGCAGCAACCTTGCTTGCATGTCGTAATGAATTGATACAGACTCCGGTTACTTTGATGAGGCCCAAAACACCCCGTTCCGGTTCCCGTGTTTTGCTGGAAAGGATACCATTTGTCTGGAATAATATGTCTTTTCTTAATAAAGTAACAGCCCGTAATTTATTTCGTTATAAGAAACGTCTGATTATGACGGTTTCAGGCATTATGGGGTGCATGGCATTATTGCTCTTTGGATTTGCTGTTAAGGACTCTGTAACAGATTTAGTGCCGCGCCAGTATGAGAAAACCTTTTATTACGATGCCATGGCCGTGTCTACGGCAGCAGACAATGAAAAGCTTCTGGGATATCTGGATAAAGATGGTAATGTGGATACGTATCTGAATGCCATAATATCATCTGTAAAGCTGGAGAATGCGGAAGGAGGCACGGAGACTGTGCAATTGATTGTAGCACCGGATGGGGAAGCACTGCAGTCTTATGTGCAGCTGAGAAATACAAAAGGAAAGGAGCTTGTTCTAGAGGATGGCGAGATAGCCCTGACACAAAATGCGGCGTTGATTCTTGACATCGAAAGAGGGGACTTAGTGGAGCTTCAAACCATGGAACTGGATAGGTCTGAGGTGCCCATTTCCAATATTGTACAAAACTATCTGGGAAATTATATTTATATGACAAGAGCTACCTATGAACAATATTTTGGCGATTTCAAGCCAAACGGAGCTTTCATTCATATTTCAGAGCGTTGCCCGGATCCGGTTCTTTATTGTAATGCTTTGGGCAATCAGGAAGGCATTGTGACCTGTGTCAGCACAGATGAAATGAAGGAGCAGTTTTCTTCCGCTTTTACCTTAATAAATATGGTAGTTTATATTGTAATTATTATGGCGGCTTGTCTTGCCTTTGCGGTATTGTTTACCCTGGCCACCACTAATATTTCTGAGCGTATCAGAGAGCTTGCCACTATTAAGGTGCTGGGCTTTTATGACAATGAGGTGCATTCTTACGTAAATAAAGAAACCATGATTTTGACCGGTATCGGCATTTTGCTGGGAGTGCCTTTGGGATATGCTTTTGCACAGACACTGACAAGTATACTTGCGTTGCCGTCTATATACCTGGCTGTATCACTTCATCCGGTCAGCTACCTGATGGCGGGTGGATTATCTCTGGCTTTTGCTCTGATAGTAAATATGATTACCGACAGGTCGTTAAACGAAATTAATCCGGTGGAGGCTTTGAAGAGTGTGGAGTAAAAATTTATCAATTTAATGTGGTAAAATCTACGTTTTTGTTGTATACTGTCTATCGTAGGGGAAATAAATGTTTGGTGTAATGCCAAGGAGGAGATTATTATGAGTATAAAGATTGGTATTTTAGGATATGGAAATTTGGGTCGTGGGGTAGAATGTGCTATCAAACAAAATCCGGACATGGAGCTTGTGGCAGTATTTACCCGTAGAAGCCCTGAAAGTGTAAATATTCTTACAAAAGATGCAGCTGTTTGTCACATTGATGATGTGGAGCAGTGGCAGGGCAAAATTGATGTAATGATTCTTTGTGGCGGAAGTGCTACTGATTTGCCGGTTCAGACACCGAAATATGCGAAGTTGTTTCATGTAGTTGACAGCTTTGACACCCATGCAAAGATACCGGAGCATTTTGCAAAGGTAGATGCAGCTGCACAGGAAGCAGGCAATGTAGCTATGATTTCCGTGGGATGGGATCCGGGCATGTTTTCTTTGAACAGAATGTATGCGGGAGCAATTCTTCCGCAGGGGAAGGATTATACCTTCTGGGGCAAGGGCGTTAGTCAGGGGCATTCCGATGCGATTCGTCGTATTCCGGGAGTCAAGAATGCCAAGCAGTATACCATTCCGGTGGAGGCAGCCTTAGAGACTGTCAGAAGTGGTGTAAATCCGGAGCTTACTACCAGAGAAAAGCATACCCGTGAGTGCTTTGTAGTACTGGAAGAGGGGGCTGATGCTGCTCTGGTGGAAGAGACGATTAAAACGATGCCAAATTATTTTGCAGATTATGACACTACCGTTCACTTTATCAGTGAGGAAGAGCTTTTGACAAATCACAGCGGCATTCCGCATGGCGGCTTTGTTATTCGCAGCGGTAAGACCGGCTGGAATGAAGAAAACAACCACCTGATTGAGTACAGCCTGAAGCTGGATTCCAATCCGGAATTTACGTCTTCTGTTATTGTAGCATATGCAAGAGCAGCATATCGCATGGCAGCAGAGGGACAGAAGGGGTGCAAGACCGTATTCGATGTGCCACCGGCATATTTAAGTGCCATGAGCGGTGAACAACTACGCGCTCGGTTATTGTAAAGCAGTTCAAATGTGCCATGCACAAAGGCGCTTACATTTATGAAAAAAAGGATGAACTTGCCAATTCATCATTGACGCAAGGCAGAATATGGTGTATACTCAAAACCTAATGAAGTGGTTTTTAAAACTACTTTTATGGATTTGATTTGTGAATAGACAGGAAGGTAAGATTTATGAAGGTTAAAATTGTAGCAGATTCATCCGCAAATATGCATGAATTAGAAGGTATAGATTATCAGGCAGCACCCTTAATCATTTCTACGGACGTAAAGGATTACAGAGATGACGCTCAGCTGGATGTGCGTCAGATGGTAGATGATTTGTCAAGCTATAAAGGGCGCTCTCGTACAGCATGTCCGGGTGTAGGTGAATGGTTGGAGGCATTTGGAGATGCTGAAGAGATATATTGCTCTACCATTACCAGTGAATTGTCAGGAAGCTACAATGCAGCCATGACAGCCAAGGAACAATATGAAGAAGAGCATCCCGGCAGAAAGGTTTTTGTTTTTGACAGTCGTTCTACAGGTCCGGAGATGAAGCTTCATATCAATAAGGTGAAGGAACTTGTCAAGGCAGGTAAGGATTTTGAGTCTATCTGTAAGGAGCTTATAGAATATAAAAAGAATACATCTCTGCAGTTTTGTCTGGAAAGCATGAGGAATCTTGCAAATAACGGTCGTGTAAATCCTGCGGTAGCTGCCATTGCAGGTATGTTGGGCATTCGCGTGATTGGTGATGCCACAGGCGGGGTTTTAAATCCTACTGACAAGGTTCGTGGTGAAAAAAAGGCTATTGCCTGTCTGGTAAACAATATGAAAAAGGCCGGTTACAAAGGCAAGCAGGTTATTATTGACCACTGTTACAATGAGAGTACAGCTCAGAAGTTAAAGCAGGCTCTTCTGGAAGAATTTCCAAATGCTAAGATTATTATTGCCAAGACTTTTGGGTTATGCAGCTTTTATGCAGAAGCAGGCGGCTTGATAATCGGTTTTGAACACTAAAAATTAAAGAAATATCATATGTAATGGAAAATGTTTGGTGTGAGGAAACGAATACCAAACATTTTTTATTTTATATTCAGATAATATAGACAAAATCAAAGAAAAAATATATAATTATATATATTTGACGACGTGAAAGGTCAGATATAATTATTTTGTACGAATACATATTTAAGAAAGAAAAAGGTAGGGAAGTGTTATGGAGATGATTAGAACTGCAGACAGAATGACTCATGTTCATTCAGATATCAGAGGTCCTTTATTTGTTGAGGCAATGGAAATGCAGGCAAGAGGTATTGACGTTTTGAAGTTAAATACCGGTAATCCGGCTACTTTTGGTTTCCGTCTGCCAAAGAGCATCGAGGATGCATTGAAAGGACAGGAGGAAAAGGGACTTGGTTACTGTGACTTTAAGGGTATGCCAAAGGCTAGAGAGGCTATTTGTGAATATGAGAAAACCAAGGGTATTCAGGGCATTACTCCTGATGATGTTTTTATTGGTAATGGTGTGAGTGAAGTAGTATCCTTCGCTTTAATGCCACTTTTAAATCCTGGCGATGAGGTGCTGGTACCTAGTCCTAGCTATTCACTTTGGGGTAATTCCGTATATCTTGCAAGCGGCAATCCTGTTTTTTATGTGTGTGACGAGCAGGCTAACTGGTATCCTGACTTAAACGATATCCGTTCCAAGATTACTGCAAAGACTAAAGCAATTGTTTTAATCAATCCGAACAATCCGACAGGTGCATTGTATCCGGATGAGCTGCTTTTAGAAGTGGCACAGATTGCAAGAGAGCATGGTTTACTTATTTTCTCTGATGAAATATATGACAGACTGGTTATGGATGGTTTGAAGCATACTTCCATTGCTTCTTTGGCTCCGGATTTACCTATCGTTACCATGAATGGTTTATCTAAGTCTCACTGTCTTTGCGGTTTCCGCGTGGGCTGGATGGTTATCAGTGGTCCAAGACAGTTGACAGAGGAATATCGCAAGGGTATTATTCAGTTGACCAGCTTGAGACTTTGTGCAAATACTCTGGCACAGATTGTTATTCCAGCTGCACTGGATGATATGGAGACACCGGCATCCATGGTGGCACCAGGCGGTCGTATTTATGAGCAGAGAGAGGCTACTATCAGAGCGCTTGATCAGATTGACGGTATTTCTTATGTGAAGAACAGTGCAGCCTTTTACCTGTTCCCTAAGCTGGATATCAAGAAGTTCAATATCACAAGTGATAAGGTATTTGCAAGAGATTTGCTTCATGCTACCAATATCCTTATGGTTCCGGGCAGCGGATTTGACTGGCCACAGCCTGACCACTTCCGCATCGTAATGCTTCCTGAGGCAGAACAACTTGGTGATGCTATGAGACGTATGGGCGAATTCCTGGATGGATATCATCAGAAATAATATCATATTAACAAGAGACCGCTTGATGATATACTCATCAGGCGGTTTTTGATGTTGGAAACAAAAAATTAATAAAATGTTTCCTTTTCCTTCATAGTTAAAAGTTGAACTATTGTGAAAAACGTGGTAAAATAAAATGTATTTATATGCAAAAAGGTGAAAAGGAGATTATCCTAACATGAAAATAACAGATAAATTATTTGGCACTCATAGTCAAAGGGAGATTAAGCGTATTATACCTTTAGTGGACAAGATTGAGAGCTTGCGTGATGGTATGATGGCGCTTTCCGACGAGGAGCTGCGCGCAAAGACTGCAGAGTATAAGTCACGTTTTAAAGCAGGGGAGACTTTGGATGATTTATTGCCTGAGGCCTATGCCACAGTACGTGAGGCTGCCAGACGTGTACTTAACATGGAGCATTACCGTGTGCAGTTAATCGGTGGTATTATATTGCATCAGGGACGTATTGCAGAAATGCGTACCGGTGAAGGTAAGACGCTGGTTTCTACTTTGCCGGCATATTTAAATGCTTTAGAGGGCAGAGGAGTACATGTAGTTACTGTTAATGATTATCTGGCAAATCGTGACGCAGAGTGGATGGGACAGGTGCATCAGTTCCTGGGTCTTACAGTTGGTGTGGTATTAAACCACATGAATTCCGAGGAAAGAAGGGCACAGTATGCCTGTGATATTACTTACGTGACCAATAATGAGTTGGGCTTTGATTATCTGCGTGACAACATGGTTATTTATAAGGAGCAGTTAGTGCTTCGTGAGCTCCACTATGCCATCATCGATGAGGTGGACTCCGTATTAATTGATGAAGCACGTACTCCACTTATTATTTCCGGTCAAAGCGGCAAGTCTACCAAGCTGTACGAGGCATGTGATATTTTGGCTCGCCAGATGAAGAGAGGTAAGGACCTGGAGGCCTTGTCCAAGATGGATGCCATTATGGGCATTGAGCAGGAGGAGACAGGCGATTTCTCAGTAAACGAAAAGGACAAAATTATCAACCTTACTGCAGAAGGTATGGCCAAGGTAGAGCGTTTCTTCCAGATTGAAAATTATGCAGACCCTGAAAACTTAGAGATTCAGCACAATATTATTCTGGCGCTGCGCGCTCATAACCTGATGTTCCGTGACCAGGATTATGTAGTAAAGGATGACCAGGTTTTGATTGTAGACGAGTTTACCGGTCGTATTATGCCGGGTCGTCGTTATTCTGATGGCTTACATCAGGCTATCGAAGCAAAGGAAAAGGTAAAGGTAAAGCGTGAAAGCAAGACCCTTGCCACCATTACCTTCCAGAACTTCTTTAATAAATTTGAGAAAAAGAGTGGTATGACAGGTACCGCCCTTACCGAAGAAAAGGAATTCCGTGATATTTACGGCATGGACGTAGTAGAGATTCCTACCAATCGTCCGGTTGCCCGTATTGACAAGCAGGACAGCGTATACAAGACCAGAAAGGAGAAGCTGTATGCTATCGTGCAGTCTGTCAAGGAAGCTCATGCTAAGGGACAGCCTGTACTGGTTGGTACCATTACCATTGAAGCCAGTGAAGAGCTGAGTATGCTGCTTCGTAAGGAAGGCATACCGCACAAGGTATTAAATGCCAAGTTCCATGAAATGGAAGCTGAAATCGTGGCAGATGCAGGTATTCATGGTGCAGTTACCATTGCCACCAATATGGCAGGACGTGGTACCGATATTAAGCTGGATGATGAGGCCAGGGCTGCGGGAGGTTTACGTATCGTAGGTACGGAGCGTCATGAATCCAGACGTATTGATAATCAGCTGCGCGGTCGTTCCGGTCGTCAGGGTGACCCGGGTGAGTCTCAGTTCTTTATTTCCTTAGAGGATGACCTGATGCGTCTGTTTGGTTCTGAGAGACTGATTGGTGTATTTAATGCATTGGGTATTCCTGAGAATCAGGAGATTGAGCACAGCTCCCTTACCAAGGCTATTGAGGGTGCCCAGAAAAAGATTGAGACCAACAACTATGGTATTCGTAAGAATTTATTAGAATACGATGGTGTTATGAATGAGCAGCGAGAGATTATTTATGATGAACGTCTTCGCGTACTGAATGGCGAAAGCATGCGTGATTCCATTCTCAAGATGGTTCAGGATATTGTGGACAACAGTGTAGACACGGTTATCAGTGACGATGCAGAGCCTGCAGAGTGGGATTTACAGGAGCTCAATACTATCCTGCTGCCAATCGTGCCGTTAGAGCCGATTACCATGGATAGAATTCACAAAACCAAGAAGAATAACTTAAAGCAACAGTTAAAGGAAGAGGCAGTGAAGCTTTACGAAGCCAAGGAAGCAGAGTTTCCGGAGGCTGAGAGCATGCGCGAAATTGAGCGTGTTATTCTGTTAAAGGTTATTGACCGCAAGTGGATGGATCACATCGATGATATGGATCAGCTGCGTCAGGGCGCAGGCCTTGCTTCCTATGGTCAGCGTGACCCGTTGGTTGAATACAAAATGGCAGGCTATGATATGTTTGACGCCATGACTGCCAATATTAAAGAAGATACTGTACGTATTTTGTATCGAGTAAAGATTGAACAGAAGGTAGAGCGTGAGCAGGTTGCCAAGGTAACCGGCACCAATAAGGACGATACAGCTGCACGTAAGCCGGTAAAGAAGGAAGCACGTATTTATCCGAACGATCCGTGTCCATGTGGTTCCGGCAGAAAGTACAAGCAGTGCTGTGGTCGTTTAAAATAACTTCTTTGGAGGAAGTATGATAGAATTAGATCAGATGAAGCAGAAGCTTATGACCTATGAGACCCCTTTGGCAGAGGTAAGAGCTTCCCTTGACCTGGAGAGCAAGGAAAAGCGTATTGAAGAGCTGGAGATGGAAATGGAAGCCCCGGGCTTCTGGGATGACCCGGATTACTCCAACAAGCGCATGAAGGAATTAAAGAATTTAAAGGATACAGTGTCCTTGATGCAGGGGCTATCCAATCAAAAGGATGATATTTTTACTTTGATTGAGATGGGCTATGAGGAAGAGGATGAAAGTCTCATTCCCGAGATAGAGGCAGAGCTGGAGGATTTTATCAGTAAGTTAGAGGAGGTACGTATCAGTACCCTGCTTTCCGGCGAATATGACAGGAATAATGCCATTTTGAAATTGAATGCCGGTGCAGGCGGCACCGAAAGCTGCGACTGGGCCAGCATGCTGTATCGTATGTATACCCGTTGGGCAGAGCGAAAGGGCTTTAGTATTGAGGTGTTGGATTATCTGGATGGTGACGAGGCCGGCATTAAGTCCGTGACCTGGCAGGTAAATGGCGAAAATGCCTACGGTTATTTGAAGAGCGAGAAAGGTGTGCATCGCTTGGTGCGTATCTCACCATTTAACGCTCAGGGCAAGCGGCAGACCTCTTTTGTATCACTGGATGTCATGCCGGAAATCGAAGAGGATGTAGATGTAGAAATTAATCTGGATGATTTGCGTATTGACACCTACCGAAGCAGCGGTGCCGGTGGTCAGCATATCAACAAGACCTCTTCAGCTATTCGTATTACCCATTTACCGACAGGCATTGTGGTACAGTGCCAGAATGAACGAAGCCAGCATCAGAATAAGGACAAGGCTATGCAGATGTTAAAGGCCAAGCTGTATATGCTCAAGCAGGAAAGCAATGCCGAGAAGCTGTCCGACATCCGCGGTGAGGTCAAAGAAATAGGCTGGGGCAATCAGATTCGTTCGTATGTCCTGCAGCCATATACCATGGTCAAGGACCACCGTACCAGTGAGGAAAGCGGCAATGTAGATGCCGTACTGGATGGAGCCATTGACCCGTTTATAAATGCATATTTAAAATCACTGAATATAAAAGGAGACCAGGAGCAATGATGTTCCTGGTCTTTTTACATAAATCTTTATTTAAATGTTTCAGGGTCAATTCCGCTATAATTTCTTTCGCTGCTATCCTGTGTCTCAGGATGTGCGGCTTCACAGTCATGTGTCAGGTTTGTATCACTGATAGTATCGGTTGCTGTATAAGTGGTGTACTGATTTGCAGTAGCTTTATAATTTTTGGCAGCCTGTATCTGAACAAGGTCCAGATAAAAAGCGGTAAGCGCCGTATTCATGTGTACACCCACCCATAAGGTAGCAACAAAGAAGAGAATGGTACCTACAATAATCAAAGCCGGTATTATGCTAAGGCATGCAAAAGCGATGGCGAAAAGCAGCAGTATCGGAACAAAGCTTAATTGCAGCTTAATCATGCGCCATCTGTTGCCCTTCATTAACTGCTTGGAACGCTTCCAAATCTCTGTGGCAGGCAATTCAGGATAATCCAGTAACAGATAGTAAACCTGACCATAAGTGGTACTGATGTAAACTGCATATATGATATAGAGCAAGGTAAACAAAAGGAATACTCCCAAGAAGCCTATGTATGCAGTCGGATCAAAATAAAGGGAAGAACCATACATAATAGAAGCAATATCAGCACCTGCGCCGGCAAGCATGGTAAACAAAAAGACAACTGCTAATATGGCGTAAATAAGTGTTCCAGGTAACAGATACAGTATCATTAACAGATATAGTAAAAGTGCTTTGCCCGGATGACATTGAAAACCATAAAAAAGGTCTTTGAATGCAGCCTGGTCCTTCTGGCCGCAGCAAAGCTTTAACAAAAAGCTTAAGAGGCCGACGTTTAAAATAACACTGAGTGCGGTGCTTATAAGTGAAAAGAGAGTTACCATAATTCCGTTTTGAGTAGGGTAACTAAGGCTTACTCCGATAAAGCCTGAAACAAGGGTCATAGCAATTGCTAAAGGCCATTTACCGGCCAGCGCCTGCTTAGCTTCCTGCTTCAGCTGACGTGTTGTTTTGTACATTATTTTTCCTCCGTGATAAAAATTTTGTTAATATATAGTATAGCACTTTAACGTGTTATATGCAATCGTGCTGGTTTAAAAATTTTGTTTGAAAAATGCTCGGAAAAATTGTATACTAGTGCATATGCAAAAATGCAAATAATTACAGACCGCGAGGACAATTACATGGACATTTGCTTAAAAATAGCACAGGAGCTTGAAATTAAAAAATCTCAGGTAGAGGCTGCTGTGCAGCTGATTGATGAAGGGAACACCATTCCTTTTATTTCCAGATATCGTAAGGAGGCTACAGGGGCTCTGAATGATGAACAGCTGCGTAATCTGCACGAACGCTTGCAGTATTTGCGTAATCTGGAGGAGAAAAAGGAGCAGGTGCTGAGCAGCATTGAAGAGCAGGGGGCTTTGACAGAGGAGTTGAAGGAGAAAATCTTGGCTGCGGAAACATTGGTTTTGGTGGAGGATTTATATCGTCCTTACAGGCCAAAGAGAAAGACACGTGCCAGCGTGGCAAAGGAAAAGGGCTTGCAACCTCTTGCAACTTATATATTAGAGCAGACTGCCACGGAGGATGTGCTGGTGGAGGCTTCCAAATATATCTCTGATATAGAAGGAAAGGAAGTTGCTACTGCGGACGAGGCTTTACAGGGAGCAGAGGATATTATTGCAGAGCAGATTTCTGACGAAGCGGATTATCGCATTTATATTCGTGATTTCACTATGCAGGAAGGTACTATAAAGAGTACTGCTAAGGATGCAGAGGTTAAGAGTGTTTATGAGAATTACTATGATTTCGAAGAAAAGCTGGTGAAGGCTGCGGGGCATCGTATTCTGGCTCTGAACCGTGGTGAAAAAGAAAAAATCCTGACTGTTAAGGTAGTTGCACCGGTAGAGCGTATTATCGGTTATCTGGAAAATCAGGTTATTATTACGGATAATCCATATACCACGCCGATTTTAAAGGAAGTGGTGCAGGATGCATATGACAGACTAATTGCTCCAGCCATCGAACGTGAGGTGCGTAATGAACTGACAGAAAAGGCAGAGGATGGTGCTATCAATGTATTTGGCAAGAATTTGGAAATGCTTCTTATGCAGCCACCTGTTGCCGGCAAGGTGGTGCTGGGCTGGGACCCTGCCTTCCGTACCGGCTGTAAGCTGGCAGTTGTAGATGCTACCGGCAAGGTACTGGATACCAAGGTTATTTTCCCTACGGAACCTCAGAATAAGGTGGAAGAGGCTAAGCGTGAGTTAAAGAAATTAATTGCCAAGTACCATATTGATATAATCAGTGTAGGAAATGGTACTGCCTCCAGAGAGTCAGAACAGGTCATTGTTTCTTTGTTAAAGGAAATTAAGGAGCCGGTACAATATGTAATTGTAAATGAAGCAGGGGCTTCTGTTTACAGTGCCAGCAAGCTGGCTACAGAGGAATTTCCGGATTTTGACGTAGCTCAGAGAAGTGCTGCCAGCATAGCCAGACGTTTGCAGGATCCTTTGGCAGAGCTGGTAAAGATAGATCCAAAGTCTATCGGTGTGGGTCAATATCAGCATGATATGAATCAAAAGAAACTAAACGATACGTTAACCGGTGTTGTAGAGGACTGCGTAAATAAAGTGGGCGTAGACCTAAACACTGCTTCAGCACCGCTTTTAGCATATATTTCCGGCATCAGCAAAACACTTGCCAAAAATATCGTAGAGTATCGTGAAACAAACGGTCGCTTCACCAATCGAAAACAGCTGCTAAAGGTGTCTAAGCTGGGACCAAAGGCATATGAGCAGTGTGCCGGTTTTATGCGTATTACAGGTGGGGATAATCCGCTTGACACGACCAGTGTGCATCCGGAGTCTTATGAAGCGTGTGAAAAGCTTTTGGGTAAGTTGAATTTGGACAAAGCTGCGCTTGCAAATGGCACCGGACTTGGCAAAACAGTATCTGTACTGACTTCTAAGATGAATAAAAAGAAGCTGGCAGAAGAGATTGGCGTGGGCGAATTGACGCTTACGGACATGATTCAGGAACTGGTAAAGCCTGCCCGCGACCCGCGTGACGAGATGCCTGCACCGATTCTTCGCAGCGATGTGCTGGATATGAAGGACTTAACCCCGGGTATGATTTTAAAGGGAACAGTGCGAAATGTGATTGATTTCGGAGTTTTTGTGGATATAGGCGTACATCAGGATGGTCTGGTGCATATTTCTCAAATGTCTGAAAAGTACATTAAGCACCCATTGGATGTGGTAAAACTGGGTGATATAGTGGAAGTTCAGGTTATGAGTGTGGATGTCAACAAAAAGCGCATTGCACTTACCATGAAGATAAATAAAAATTAACTGTAAAAAAAATAAAAATTAGTTGAAAAAAGTTGTTGACAATTGGAATGACTTTTGATATGATACTAATTGCCGCTGATAAGTCAGCGGTTACGGAGAGGTATCGAAGTGGTCACAACGAGGCGGTCTTGAAAACCGTTTGTCCGGAAGGGCGCGTGGGTTCGAATCCCACCCTCTCCGCTGGAGTGCTGGCTCCTCGGAGTATAGATGCAATCCTATATAGAGAAGAATGGATGCTGATTAAAGTATTTCTTCCAGTTTGCAGAAGTACCCAAGAGGCTGAAGGGACACCCCTGGAAAGGGTGCAGGTCGTTAATAGCGGCGCGAGGGTTCAAATCCCTCCTTCTGCGGTCGCATCTTATGTGAGATGCGCTGAGTGAGAACTCAAGTACCTTGACAAATAAACAGCAATGCAACCCTGAAAGATTCCTAATAAACAGGATACAAGGAAATCCTGTCTGGAAGAAATTCAGAGAACAAAACCTTAAACAGTAATAACGGTT
>JAFXDD010000020.1 GCA_017516285.1 Lachnospiraceae bacterium | reverse complement strand
TACGACGTAAGTCTATCACAGGATAGGCTTATTAAGGTATGCCAAAAGAGAACATTACATAAGTGATTATGACATTGAAAGACCCTGCCGCGATTATCACGGCAGGGTGCCTTATTTTAAGACTGTTTTTTTACAGCCCCTACATTACTCCCTCACCGTAGTAACCAGTGCCTCGCACTGACCCTGTATCGTATAATCTCCACTGCCTGCTGTCATAAAGAAGCTGTCACCCTTTTTAAATGTAAGCTCCTCTCCGCCACAGCTGATGCTGCCAGCGCCCTCTGTAAACAGTACGCTTACAAAGCTTTTCTCGCTGACCCTGCCGCTCATACAGCTCATGAGCTGGCCATCCATACTGAGCTTATCTACGGTAAAATATTCGCAGTCTGCAATATGAGGATTTGCATTCTTACTCTTTAACATAGGCACTCTGTCAGTGACCTCTAGTGCCTTTTCAATATGTAAATCACGCTTTTTGCCGTCAGCACCCACACGACCATAATCATACACGCGATAGGTCAGATTAGAGTTCTGCTGAATTTCTGCAATCAAGATACCCTTGCCAATAGCATGCAGGGTACCTGCTTCAATGAAAAAAACATCCCCCTTCTGCACTTCCACCTTATTCAATACCTCTAATAAAGTATCATTGGCAATACGCTCTGCAAACTCTTCCTTGCTGATTTCCTGCTTAAAGCCATAGTATAAAAATGCGCCCGGCTCGCAGTCCATCACATACCACATCTCTGTCTTGCCGTACTGACCTTCTTTCTCTAACGCATAAGTATCATTTGGATGCACCTGAATAGATAAATTGTCCCTTGCATCAATAAACTTCACAAGTATCGGAAAGTTCTCAAAACGGGCACAGTTGGTACCCAGTACTTGACGCCCCTCTGCCTCAATAAATGTAGCCAATGTCTGACCCTTATACTCCCCATTTTCAATATAACACGGCCCATCCGGATGGCAGGACAACTCCCAGCACTCCGCTAAAATATCTCCCTCGTACTGCTTGTTATACTTCTCAACTAAGCGGTGACCGCCCCATAAATAGTCTTTAAAACTTGGTCGTAACTTTAATAATGCCATAGTATTTATAACTCCTCTACAAACTTCACGCCTTCAATATTTCTCAGTATTTCTACTAACATAGGGCGTTTTCTTTTTTCATCTACTTCAATGGTTGCAACTGCACTTGGACCTTCGCCTTTAATCTTACTTTTGGTCAGGTCAAACACTGCCAGCTTAAAGCCCTCTGCATGGAGCTGCTCTTTAAATTGAATCACGCTTCTATTGTTGTAAAACTCCAGATAAATGTCAAATACCTTGCTGTTTTTCTGAAGCATATAGTCTACACTATTTAACACCCTGAAAGTAAACAAAACAAAGAACAAACAAAGCAACACACCTTCTATGTAACCGATACCCGCTGCCAGTCCCACACAGGCACAGGTCCAAAGACCGGCTGCTGTGGTCAGACCTTTTACCTGATTTCTACCGGTAACAATAATGGTTCCTACACCTAAGAAACCGACACCACTGATAACCTGTGCTCCCATACGCCCCAAATCAGCGGCATCCGGATAAATCTGCATCATATACTGACTGGTCATCATAACAATGGCGGCGCCAAGACATACAATAACATGGGTCTTAATCCCCGCACCTCTACGCTTCATACCGCGGTCTATACCGATAATGCTTCCTGCAAGCATTGCCAAAAACAGACGCAAAAACATGGATAATAAGCTCCATCCTCTAAAAATTTCTACTACTGAATCCCACATAAATTCTTTTCTCCTTGTAATTAATTAATATAATATTATATCAAAAATGGATTCCTTAAGCAAGTGCCTTTCGAACATTATGTCAAAATTCCGCCACTTAAGAAATCCATTTTTATATTAGGAACTATATAAGTAATAAACGATTAAATTCTTGCAACACCGGTTTCCTTGGCTGCTTTTACAACAGCTTCTGCCACCACCTTGGCTACCCTCTTATCCAGTGCCGGTGCAATGATATTTTCCTCACTTAACTCCTCATCAGAAATAAGGGAAGCCAGTGCATAGGAAGTAGCAACTTTCATTTCTTCGTTGATACAGGTTGCTCTGCAATCTAATGCACCACGGAAAATACCCGGGAAAGCCAATACATTATTGATCTGGTTCGGGAAGTCACTGCGGCCGGTACCAACCACGCGGGCTCCTGCTGCCTTAGCCTTGTCCGGCATGATTTCCGGTGTCGGGTTTGCCATAGGGAACACAATGGCATCCTTCGCCATGGACTGCACCATCTCCTCACTGACAATATTTGGAGCGGACACGCCTATAAATACGTCAGCGCCCTTCATGGCATCCGCCAGATTACCTTTCCTGTGCTCTAAATTGGTGAGCTCTGCCATTTCTGCATGTGCCGGATTTAAGCCTTCCATGCCCTTGCAGATAATTCCGAAACGGTCTACCATTGTAAGGTGCTTTACACCCATATTTAATAAATGCTTACCGATGGCAATACCTGCACTGCCGGCACCGTTAATAACCACCTTTACTTCTCCGATATCCTTCTTAACCACACGGAGTGCATTTAAATGTGCCGCAGCTACTACGATAGCGGTACCATGCTGGTCATCATGAAATACCGGAATGTCGCAGATTTCCTTTAATTTACGCTCAATTTCAAAGCATCTAGGTGCAGCAATATCCTCTAAGTTAATACCACCGAAGGATCCGGAAATCAAATAAATAGTACGTACCAGCTCATCCACATCCTTGCTGCGTATGCAAATAGGAAATGCATCTACGTCAGCGAATGTTTTGAAAAGGGCACATTTTCCTTCCATAACCGGCATGCCCGCTTCCGGACCGATATCGCCAAGACCCAGCACTGCTGTACCGTCGGTAATAACAGCCACCAGATTGTTACGACGTGTCAATTCATAAGATTTATCCACGTCCTTATTAATTACCAGACAAGCCTCTGCAACACCCGGTGTATATGCTAAGGAAAGGTCATGACGGTCGTTTATCTCACAACGGGATACGACCTCAATCTTGCCGTTCCACTCATAATGCTTCTGTAAAGATTCCTGTTTAATATCCATTTTGATAATCCTCTCTCAATATGTATGCTTAGTCCTCGAACGGGAACTTGTACTGTGTCAGACCTAACTCATCACGTACGGCAATGATCTCCTTCTGAACCGCCGGATTAATCTTAACACCGGTAACCTTTCTCTCACACCAGGTCAGATATTCCTTCTCACCTGCTGTATAGATACGGTCGCAACCAGGAGCCTTCTCGGAACCACGCAAATCGCGAAGGATATCACCACAGGTCTTTTTAAAGGATTCCAGACCCATAAATGCTTCAGGGTCAATAGCAATAAACCAGTGTCCTAAATGGAATGGAACCTTTTCGCCGTTTGCACCGATACCGGAAAGTGCACGGAGGAAATTACCCTGCTGAAGTGCTGCAGATAACACTTCTACAACGGTAGCGTAACCGTAACCCTTATAACCTGCAAGGTCTTCACCGATACCACCAAGCGGCGCAAGTGCAGCCTGTGCAGTATTTAATTCATCTAAAATTGCAACAGAATCTGTATGAGCCTTGCCATCACGGCCAACAACCATGCCGGCAGGAGTGTCCATACCCATACGCGCATAATATTCAATCTTGCCGCGCTGTGTAATAGAAGTGGCACAGTCTAATACGAATGGGAACTCTTCATCGGTAGGGAAACCAACGGTAAGAGGGTTAGTACCAAGCATATTTTCCACACCAAAAGTAGGTGCAATAGACGGACGTGCATTCGTACCTGTCATACCGATTAATCCTTCCTTGGTAGCCATAGTAGCATAATAACCTGCAATACCATAGTGGCAGGAATTACGTACTACCGTCATACCGATACCATATTTCTTGGCCTTTTCAATTGCCATGCTCATAGCCTTGTGGCTGACAACCTGACCCATGCCGTCATGACCGTCAAGTACCGCTGTTGCTGCAAAATCCTTCACAATCTCAATATTGGTAACAGGATTCTGAATGCCTGCCTTGATGCGGTCAAGATAAATCGGTTTGAAACGATTTACACCATGAGATTCAATACCTCTTTTATCAGACTCCAGTAAAACATCTGCACAAATTTCTGCATCCTCTCTAGGAATGCCGTAACCTACAAAAGCATCAATTACAAAGTTTGTAATAAGCTCCCAACCAACATAACTTCTTTTTTCGTCCATTTTGTATCTCCTTATATTTTTGTTTGGCTTTATCATATAACAAAATCAAATCCTAATCAATATTTCTGGAACATATTGACAATACAATCACAAATTGATTATAATATTTACAAAAATGATTATTGGAGTGATTATATGTCTTCTTACAAAAGAGAAAACGATTACATCAGACTTTTATCAGAGCGGGATCATACCGTACAGGAACTTGCTGCCAAACTCTTTATCAGTGAGCCTACTGTCCGCCGTGATATTATTGACCTCAAACAAAAAGACCTCCTTCTTTGCAAAAGAGGCCTCGTCAGTTTGAAGAAAAATGCACCAGACAAGCGTATTCCCCGCTTTATCCGTGATTTAGAGCATAATGAAGAAAAGAAGCAAATTGCCATTAAGGCGGCTTCCCTGATAAAGGATGGGTACGCCGTCATGCTGGATGCATCTACCACCACCGACTATTTACTGCCCCACCTTACCCAATTTAAAAACCTTTTTGTAATTACCAATGGTGCACAGTCCGCCATTGCACTGGCTACCATGGGTATCCGCACCCTCTGTGTAGGCGGTGAAATGACTCTGGACACCCTGTCCTACGTAGGTACAGATGCGGAGCGCACCCTGCAAAATTATAACGCCGACATTGCCTTCATCTCCTGCCGTGGTATCTCTGACGATGGGGCAGTGACCGATGCTTCCATCCTGGAGAATTCCATCCGCAAAATTATGATAAAAAACTCCAAACGCTGCTATATTCTCTGCGATAAAAGCAAGCTCGGAAATACATACCTGAATACTATTTGCAATGTGAAGGATGTGGATGGTGTGATTTGTGATTAAAAAGAAGATGTATCAGAATGACTGCCATTCTAGATACATCTCCTTAAATCATCTCCGCACCAACGCGGTCTCTACCTGATGCTTCTTAATCTCCAGCACCTTTATCACCAAACCATCGATTTGCAGCTCAATATCAGCGCCCTCCTCCGGCACACTTCCCATGGCCTGGAAAATCAGGCCGTTAAAGGTATCATATTCCTCACAGTTAAAGGACACTCCAAGTGCCTCTGACACGTCCTCTAAAAGAGCACTGCCGTGAATTTTCCATGTGCTGTCGTCTATCTGCTCGATAAGCGGTGCTTCCTCGGCTTCACCATCATAGCTCAAATCACCTACCAATTGCTCTACCAAATCGTTGATTGTGATAATGCCGGTCATGCCGCCGTATTCGTTGAGTACTACTGCCATGGCCTGTCTTTCTTTTTTCATATTGCGGAATAAGGTATCCGCCTTTATTCTATTAGGAACAAAGTACGCCGGTCTGACTGCCTGCTCCAGCACATTTTCACGGCTACGGTCTTCTAAGCGAAAATATTCCTTGGAGTTTAAAATACCCACAATCTTGTCCACGGAACCATCGCAAACCGGAAAACGTGTATGTCTTGCGCTATAAATGATATCCTTCCATTCCTCCATGGAATCCTCCAGATCCAGCATAATCACATCTGTCCTACGGGTAACAATGTCCTCAGCAAAAATATCATCAAACTCAAAAACATTCTGAATAAACTCTCGCTCATCATGGTCAATGGTTCCCTTTTCGCTGCCCACTTCTACCATCATGCGGATTTCCTCTTCGCTCACCTCGTCATCCACCGCATTAGGGTCTATACCAAACAACCGCAAAACTGCATTGGTTGAAAAAGTCAAAAAACTTACCAATGGAGCAAAAGCCTTTGCAATACTGCTAATCAGGCCTGACATAGCCAGTGCAAGCGGTTCCGCCTTACGCATTGCCACCTGCTTTGGCACCAGCTCGCCAAATACAAGTGTAAAATAAGATAATATAATCGTAATAAGAATAACAGCAATGGAATCAAGCACCTCTGCGGATATCGGAACACCCATTCCTATCACCCAGTCTACCAGAACTCCGGAAAAATTCTCTGCAGCAAAAGCACTGCCCAAAAATCCGGATAGGGTAATGGCCACCTGAATCGTAGCCAAAAATCTGGCCGGCTGGCTGGTAAGTCGGGCCAATCGTACTGCTCGCTTATCACCCTCTGCTGCCATCTTTGCCAGCTTATTGTCATTGATAGAAATAATGGCAATCTCGGCACAGGCAAATACTGCATTTAATGCAATTAATACTACTTGTAACAAAATCATAAAAATAATTGTACTGGCGTCTTCGTCCATATGTAAGTTAAAACTCCTTTTCAAAAAAATATAGTATATTTATATTATCACATATTCGTATGAAGGTCTATTAAAAATTCATTAAATTTAAGCCGGAGTCATGTAAACTCCGGCCTCTTTAAACCTATGCAATTTTAAAATTAATGAACAACGTTTTTCTCGCCCAGCCGTAATACTGTAATAATCGGTACAATCAGTATGCCACAGAAGAAATTGCTCACCCCATGCAGGAAGTCCCAAGGTAACCCTGTCACAATCCAGGTCATAGTACCTTCCAGACTAAGCCCAAACACAAGTGCCTGTACCGGTGCATACAAAATGCCATATAAAAAACCATGTAGCGCACTCACTGTCATATATACAAGCGGCTGCCATTTCTTTGGAATGCTTGTAGGCAGAAGCATTACCACGCCCCATAGCACTGTCCATATGTACAAATAAGGAAGCCACCATGTATTAAACCCATTGAAAAGTCCTATTAACAACACGAATATATATATAGGATATAGTGCCTTTTTTCTGTAAACGACTGTAAACGCTACAATAAATGCACCCAAAAGATGTATATTAGGTGCAAACTCCATAATCATCTTGGAGGCATACATCACTGCTCCAAGCATAGAAAAAACTGCCATTTCTCTAACCGTGAGCTTCACGGCTACTCCACCTTAAAGGCGTAGCTTGCACCTGCTACGATTTCTGTCGTATCAACACCTGCAGAACCATACTCGCCATTTACATAAAAGGACCAGTATTTGCCGTCCTTGTCGTAATCAACAGTCAGGCCGTTTACCGTCTTTACATAAAGACCATACGGCCCTTCATCACCGGCAATCAGCCCCAGCTCCAGTAAAGCATCCCCTACCGTAGTCTTGTCCGTGTGGATTTCACAGGTAATTTCCTTGCCATCCTTGTCCACTACAGTAAAGTGAAATGCAGTCGCTCCTTCTCCCAAAACCACACCTTCTGTCATGATAACAGCGGTTTCCGTAGATACAGCATTTGCATTGGTGTCGTCGCTGCAAGCAGTTGTAAACAGTGCCATAGCCACAATCAGCACAGTACAAAGGATGCATGACAACTTAGTTTTAAAACGTTTCATTTTCATGTTCTTTATCTCCTTTGAAATTGTAAATATTCCCAGCAAACCGGCACTCGCGGTTGTAACACTGAGTATTTGTCCGGATATTCCGACTTGACACCATACAAATCAGCCTTCTCAGATTGCTCCAATGGCTTGTTCCCGACTGTGGCATCGGGTAAGACTTATACTTCTTCATGTGCCTCACGGCGACGGGCTCGTACAGGGCTTGCACCTGTTTCCCCGAACATATTATTTATATCATATTTGTGACTGCATGTCTATACACAAAACAAACATAAAACAGTCCAAAACAAATATCTTTACTTCAGGTTCTTTCTCGCCTTACGCATGGCCAAAATACGATTCATTTCATTATAAACAATCATATAACCTTCATCAACACCCATACCAGGCTTTGCCAGAATCTGAACAGGCTTAGTAGCCATTGCACAATGTACACAAACCTGTGCGCTGCGGTCAGTTTCATTACAAGTGCCACCCTGATAAGCACCAATGCCTTTTTCCTTGCAGTACAGAACTGCTTCAATAGTGTTGTTGATACCACCAAGGTCAGGAGTCTTAATCTGAACCATATGACCTGCCTTGTGGTCAGCAAAAAGCTTGATGTCTTCCAGAGTATTGCACCATTCATCAGCAACCAGCTCTACATCACAACCACGCTCATCTAATTCCTTCGTTAAGCCTGCCAGTGCAACTAACTGGGTTTCTCTGTCACAGTCACAGTCCATAGGTCCTTCAATACGAAGCTTAAAAGGCTTTGCAATTCTGCCCAGCTCTTCAATGTAATCAGCCATTGCCTTGTAATTATTGTTGCCAAAAGCAGCACCAATGGTTCCGTACACGTCCATATGCATTACCGGATTATAGTTAGCATCTGTGCGGTTCTCTAAAATACGATCTCTCAACCATGCTACATACTCAGCCAGCTTTTCTCCTTTACGTCCCAACTTCGTTTCTACATTATTAATAAGTGCATGTGGAAGAACCTGCGCACCCTTGATAATCATCTTATCAGCATTGTCATAACGATCATCACCGGACTGGGTAAAGATAGCAATCGGCTCCTCTGAAACGGTGCAACCATATTCATCCGCTACAACTTCACACATCAGGCGACCGGTTGCCTTTGCCACAGCATCCAAAATAGCCTGAGATACACCATAACGAATGGCAGTATGTAAACGCTTGCCTTCCACCTGAATAGCCTCCATCATAGCACACAGGCCACGGAAATCATCAGCCTCCTTGCCAACCAGTTCCGGTTTAATATAGGTATCAATGACGGGAATAAAATCCTCTGCTAAAAATAACGGGTCACGTCCGCCTGCACCGGAGTACTGAACCGCAGCACAGTCACCGCAAGCAATCTGTCCATCCTCTAATACAAGCATGACAGAAATAGATTCCCCTGCCTGACGTACAGAACGGAAGCCCTCTGTAACAGGCTCGCCAACATAAAATACACCATCATGACCTGCGCCCTGCTTAATAGCGCGCTGGTCATCAAAGTAGAAACCGGTACGACCGGCAGAACAAACAACATCAATAATCTTCATGATATCTCTCTCCTTTTACTGTCTATTAATATCTTGGACGGCCAACCATACGGCCTTTACCAATCGCATAAACATCATCAATAACCATCTGGAAGGAAGCCTTACGCTTCTCTGCTGCTGCACGCTCATTAATCTTTGAAGCATGGAAATCCTTTAATTCCTGTGTAAATGGTATATTACCTGTATTTAGCATACGAACAGCACCTTCATTGTCACGGCAAGGAAGCATCAAGCCTGCATTTGCACGACAAGGAGCAAACGGAACATCCAGCACACCAGCCTTTACACCACGGCAAACGCCCAGTGCAATGTCACCATTACCAAGCTCAAAGCACTTGTCTACGATACAACGTGTCTCCTGACGGATAATTTCCTTTTCCTCTTCCAGATGTGCATCCTGAAAGCTCTGATCCGCCATCATATTTACTACCTGCTTGGTACAACGTAAGCCCTCTGCATTTGCTTCCATCGTCGGAATTCCAACTGCTTCGTGAGGTGTCTTAACGATAACCTTGGTTGCCTTGGACAAGGCAGCAATCAGACTGCCGGTAGAGATAACACCAAATGCCTTTGCTTCATCAGCCGGGAAACCACCCATCCACTGATGTAAAACCGTAGTAACCTGTACATCACTGTAACCATACTTCTGCAAATATTCATCGGTCAATTCCTGTAACGTACGGATAGCCGCAATATCCTGAACCAGATTACCGCACTGTCCATAACCTACCGTAATATTCTTTACACCCTGCTCTGCTGCCAAAAGTGCTTCAATAATAGCAGCTGCATGAGATATACATGGCGGAACCAGTGTGCCGGTCAAAGGACCATATGGCTCACGGTTAATGGAAACACCCATTTCCTCATACAAGCCCATCAAACGGTCAACATACTGCCAGTCACGAATGGTACGCTCCATAGGAATGTTTTTACAATAAGGAAGGTTGTAGGAAATACCACCACCTTCATAACTGGTAAAACCACCAGCCATAGAAATTTCTGCTAAGAGGCGGGCATCCGGTGTACCGTGACGAACCTGTACCGGAACATTTACGCTTTCTACAATACGGCGACATCCGGCAACACCGTGGTTAACAGCCGGGAAGCCGTTTAACATGGCACGTCCCAGACGAATAGACTCGGAAATACCGTTTTCTGCCTCTTCATAGCGATTCTGACGGGTGTAACTATCAATCGTAGTTGGCAATAAGTCTGCCTCACCCTGACTCTCTAAAAATTGCATTAATTTAATATGCTCTTCAATAACAGGCACACCTGCACGAGGCTGCACTAAGGTTTTACCTGCTTTCTTTGCATCCAATAATTTCTTGGAAAAGTCACGTTCTGCCGGCATAGATTTATGGTAAGCAACAGATTCCTCAATATCTACATCCTTACCTGTCGGCCACTGTGCCAGTACCTCCTGGCGAAGACGAGCAAATTCCTCGTCGGAAATTCTTTTATTTTGAATATCCATGGTATTCAAGCTCCTTTTTCATAATACGAAGGGCTGTCTGGGGATAATACGAAGAAAGTAATCCCATCGCAGCCAAAATATACGTTCTGTCTACCCACACATCAGCCGCTCTTGGTCTGAGTGAAGCAGGCTGCATAGGTGAATAAAGTGCGTGTGCGGCAATTTCCGCTGTACGCTTTGTATGTATCAGGCTTCCGCCTGTTACAACGATTTGTTTTACCTTTGTCAAATTCTTGCCTGACTGCACAAAGGTCTGACCCATCATCGTATAGGTCTCTTCTATAGTACCTGCATGGCGAGTCACTGCTTCTCTGGTAGCCATAGAGGCCAGTGCAAAATCCAGCTTTTCCAACTCATCTTCACCGCAAGATACCTTGTCCGTATGCTCTTTCAAATCACTTACTAACTGTTTGATTCTTTCCTTGGAAAGTCCTGACAGCTCACTGATTTGCTCCGGACCGGCAGCATCTACAATACCTTGAATACTGTAACGCATTCCGATGTCACCCTCTACCGTTCTTTTGGCATAAGGTTCCGGCAAGCCCTTGTAAACCGTATTCATGTGCTCCGGCATACCATCCGCAATAGAATACACATCCGTGGTGGCACCACCTACGTCTACTGCTACCAAATCGCCGATTCCGGACTCGCCTTCACATCCTTGTGCTAACAGTTCCATTGCCTGCAGCACTGCTGATGGGGTAGGCATCATAATATCAGAAAGAAGCTCTGCCGCCTTGGACAAACCCTTAGCTTGAATAATGCGATTCAAAAATATCTCCCGGATTTTCTTCTGAGTGGGTTCTATCTGAAGCATTCCGAACTTTGGCATGACATTTGGACATACATAGACTTCATAATCCGCTAAAATCCTCTGACATTCCCGGGCAGCGGTGCGATTACCGGCAATGACAATGGGAAACTTCGGACTCATGGAAGCTAACATTTTCGCATTGTGGAGGATACATTCGGTATTGCCGCCGTCTGTACCGCCTACCAGAAGGAAAATATCCGGTGCACTGGCTCGAATATCCTCTAAATCATCCTCTGTCAGCTGGAAGGCATAAACACCCACCACCTTTGCTCCGGCGCCAAGACTTGCCAGTCTGGCTGCTTCACCGGTAAGCTCCGGTACCAAGCCACTGGTAACCATTCTGAGACCTCCGGCTGCGGAAGAACAGGCATAGCATGCATCATAGCAAAGCTTTCCGGTTTTCTCCTCTAATAGCTTAAGTCCTTCCTCCAACCCATCATTAATATCGGTCCAAACTGTGGTGTAAGCCTGAGCCGTGCCCAAAACACACTCCCCTTCCACATCAACCGCGGTCAGCTTCGTATATGTGCTGCCGAAGTCAATCAATAAGACCGCCTTCATTTGGTCTATTCCTCCATATGTAACAGCTCTTTCAAAGCTTCAATCGTAGTCTCCGGTGCAGTACCCGGTGGAAATGCACGATCAAAGCCCATGTCCTTAAAACGCTGCTCCACATCTTCAAAGGTCTGCTTACCGATAACGATATTACCACCAACCAAAAGTGGAATACCCTTAAGACCAGCCTCATCACACTTCTCACGCATACCGCGGCAGTCCAACTCTCCCTGACCATACAGAGATGAAATTACAATTGCATCTGCATTCGCCTCAATCGCTGCAGCAATATACTCTTCCTGGGATACCATTACACCCAGATTCACGACCTCAAAACCGGCTTCCGTAAAAGCATGGTAGAGGATTTTGTTGCCCACGGCATGAACGTCAGCACCAATAACGCCAATAACCAGGACCTTTTTTTCTTGGTTTTCCATTATAACACCTCGTGACATATTTGCATGTTTAATATATAATTGTTATACATCTATATACTATATTGTTCTATATCATTTGTCAATATTAAATTAGAAAAATTTGTCACTTATGGGCATAGAAAAACCGCCCGATAATGCAAGCAATGGCAAAACCGGACGGCAATATTTTATATACGCTTTTCTTCTAACAAGCGTTTGATTTTGGTTTCCAGATAAAGGATAGACCCCTCATCCATTTCATAATAGCAATGAATAAGCTCTCCTTTAAAGCGACGCAGGGCATCAGCAGCCTGCGTGCTACAGTACTGCTCGTAAAATTTCGGCACCAGTACAGCATCCTTGCCCTTTAAGTAGCTTGCAACATCCACCTCAGGAGCAAAAATCATAGGTTCGTCCAAAATCACATCCTCCGCATAGCTTTCACAGGTAGTATGCAGCAATTCACAAAAACGACCACTGTAACCCATAATTCCTACCTTCATACCGCTGCGAAGCTTAATGATATGTGACAGGCATCTGGTAGACGGTCTGAGCGCCACCTGGGCAATTCTCTTTTTGGCCGGCAAGACACGCTCCATATACTCTACATGGGTTGCCGTAACCACAATAAGCTCAAAATCGTCACCCAATTGATACGGGTACTGCTGTATACTTTCCAACAAAAAGGAATGCAGCTCCACCTGCGGAATATGACGCAGCTGCTCTGACATCTGAGACAAATTCTCCGGATTGCACTCTACCACAGCCACCTTGATATAGGCCTCTTCCTCTGCCCATTCCCTAAGCTTCAGGTTTAGAAAAATATTGATTTCCGCTGCAGACAGCCCCATGTCCTCCAGCTGCTTTAACAAGGCATCAATAGCCGCCATAGCCTGCTCCTTACGGCTCCCGGAATTGGCCGGCTGATACTTGATGAATGTGCCGCTTCCCTGAGCCTTTTCTACCAGACCTTCTCGCTCCAGTTCGTCATATGCACGTTTAATCGTCCCTCTGGCCACAGAAAGCTCTTCGCTCATTTCCTGCACAGTAGGCAGCTTCTGACCTGACACAAGCTCCCCCTTTTTTATGGCATTTCTGATAATATCCACCAGCTGCTGGTAAATAGGCACCTCCAGATTAGGGTCAATTTTGTAAATTGGTTCCATGCGCTTCACTCCCAAAAATCATTTAAAATAATTTTAAGGATTAAAACGTACTTTGTCAAGTTTTTCCTTTTAACCTTCCTCACACTGAGTCAAATATGCTGCTCTGCCGCTTTCATACAGGTTATTACCTTCACTGTCAATAACCACGATAGCAGGAAAATTTTCCACTTCCAATCTGCGTATAGCCTCAGCCCCCAGATCTACGTAGGCTACAATTTCAGACTTTTTGATACATTTACTAAGCAGGGCACCACAGCCACCGATAGCACCGAAATAAACAGCACCATGTTCTTTCATGGCCTCGATAACCTCCGGACCACGTTTGCCTTTGCCAATCATACCGGTCTGGCCCTGTGCAATCAAAGTCGGACTGTAGGCATCCATACGGTAAGAGGTGGTTGGCCCCGCCGAACCAATTGCCTGTCCCGGCTTAGCCGGTGTAGGCCCCACGAAGTAAATGATACTGTTTTCAATATCCATTGGCAGGTTCTTGCCCTGCTCTACCAGCTCACACAAACGCTTATGCGCAGCATCTCTGGCAGTATAAATCACACCGGAAATCAGACAGCTGTCACCGGCCTTTAAGCCTCTTGCCTGCTCCCTTGTCAAAGGAGCCGTAACAGAAATAGCCATTTAAAGTACCTCCTTCCTATGTCTGGTCACGTGGCAGTTAATATTCACCGCCACAGGCAGTCCTGCAATATGGGTAGGATACTGCTCAATATTGACTGCCAGTGCCGTGGTTCTGCCGCCAAAACCCTGAGGGCCGATACCAAGGGCATTTATTTCCTCCAAAAGCTGTTCTTCCAGCTCTGCATAGAAAGGATTTGCATTGCGTTCCAAGGTACTGCGCATCAATGCCTTCTTAGCCAGATAAGCCGCCTTATCAAAGGTACCGCCAATTCCTATACCTACCACAATCGGTGGACAAGGATTAGGCCCCGCGTCTTCAACAACCTTTAAAACAAAATCCTTCACACCCTGCAGACCGTCAGAAGGACGCAGCATCTTAATCTGACTCATATTTTCACTGCCAAAGCCCTTTGGAGCCACGGTAATTTCCAGTTTATCTCCCGGTACCAGCTCATAATAAATCATGGCTGGTGTATTATCACCGGTGTTTACACGGTCCAGTGGGTCGCGAACAACAGACTTTCTAAGATACCCCTCACTGTAGCCTTGTCTCACGCCTTCGTTTACCGCCTCATTGATATCACCGACTACATGCACATCCTGACCGATTTTTAAGAACACACAAGCCACACCGGTATCCTGACAAATAGGCTGATTTTGCTCATCAGCAATCTCATAATTCTCAATAATACGTTCCAAAATCTCCTTTGCCTGAGGCCACTTTTCCTGTTCGCAGCACTCAGATATACATGTTTTCATATCCTGCGGCAAATGACAATTTGCCTCGATACACAATTTCTTTACCACTTCCGTGATAGCTTTTGCATTAATTTTTCTCATGCTTTTGCTCCTTTATTCCCTGTCCGGTGCTATTTCGTCACGCCTTCTCAGGCACATTATAAATTTCATCCAAAACGTCACCATACCGGCTGATAACCTTTGCTACTACGCGTTCACCCTTAGGAAGCCTCTTCGGTTTACCGGTAATGCGCTCTGTTTTTGTTTTCAAATCATAAATGTCAATCACAGGCAGTCCTGCAGTCACCAACTTCTCCTTCAACTCTGTCCTGCGTGGATTCACGGCAATACCGCCCTGTGTTACCAGCACGTCAATATCCTCTCCGGGGGTGGAGATACAGTTTACATGATCCGTCACATAGGAAGCCTTGCCCTGAACATAGGCGCAATAATCATGGAAAGCTTAGCACCTGCTGCAGTATCGCTGTGTCCGCCGGAGCCGCCCATTATGTAACCATTGGAGTCGGTGTGTACATTCACATTAAAATCAGTATCAATTTCCGTAGCACCCAAAATAACCACATCCAGACTGTCTACTACCGCACTGCGGCTGCTTGGACTGGCATAATGCATGGCAGATATTTCCTGATGTCTTGCATCCGTACGAATGGACTCTACTGCCTTTAAATCAAAGCACTGCACATCCATCAGATTACGAAAACATCCTTCACGCAGCATATCCACCATATATCCCGTAATACCACCCAGGCCAAAGCTGCCCTGGATGCCTTTTTTCAACATAATGCCCTTTAAAAACTTTGCTGCTGCCAAGGATGCCCCACCGGCACCCGTCTGGAAAGAAAAACCATCCTTCAAAAGACCGGAAGCTTCTATAACCTTTGCTGCATGAGAAGCCATTATCAGACCTACCGGGTCTCTTGTAATCTGCGTAGTACCGGACACAATCCCCTTCGGGTCACCGATAGCATCCACGGTTACCACATAGTCAACATAATCCTCTGAAATAGACCAGTCCTGTAAAGGATATGGCACCAAATTGTCCGTAATTACAATAACCTTCTTTGCATACATGGCATCCGCAAAAGCATACCCAAGACTTCCACAGGCACTTGGACCATATTTACCGGAGCAGTTACCCATAGGGTCTGCCGCAGGCGCCGCAATAAACGCCACATCAATAGGAGTTCTGCCTAATGCAATATCACTTGGGCGACCACCATGGGTTCTAAACTCCACAGGCTTTTCCATCACGCCCATGGAAATAGCACGCCCAATTCCCGAAGCAATATAATCTGTAGCCAACCCGGTAACCACATGATTTTCTATATGCTTTAAAAGTGGTGTATGTACATCAAATAAAGAGCTTGCATTTACTTGAATATCCTTAAGTCCTCTGGCAGCAATCTCATCCATTACCATATTTAATACATAATCACCGTTTCTAAGATGATGATGAAAAGAAACGGTCATGCCATCCGTTAGGCCTGAAAGCGCAACAGCTTCTCTAATCGAATGAACCAGCTTATTCATCACTCTTCCTCCCTTCCAAGTCCCAAAGCTTTTGCCATGGCAATGGTACGTTCAGCCCTTGCCACAATAGGTGCATCAATCATCTTGCCATGCAGTGAGGTGGCACCCTTTCCTAAAGCCTTTGCCAATCGAATTGCCTCCATTACTTCGTAGGCGTAATCAATTTCCTTCTCTGTAGGACTAAACACCTGATTAATCACTTCCACATGCCTTGGAGAAATACTTGCCTTTCCGGTAAAGCCAAGAGCCTTAGCCAGAGCTGCATCCTTTACAATCCCCTCATCATCATTGACATCCGTAAACGGTGTATCATACACATCCACACCGGCCGCTCTCGCTGCCACCACCAGCCTGGTTCTGGCATATTCAATCTCTCTGCCTTCCTTGGTACGCTTGCACTGTAAGTCTGCCGTCAAATCCTCAGCCCCCAAAAACAGAGCTTTCACTCGTTTTGTAGAAGAAGCAATGCCAAATGCATTCTCCACGCCCATAGCAGTCTCAATAAGAGGCATCAACCCAACCGTCCCCTTCTCCATACCATGTTGTTCCTCAACCATAGTCATATATCTGTCTGTTACCAGTACATCTTCAGCACAGCCTGTCTTTGGCAGTAAAATCAAATTCGGTCTATAAGGCATCACCGCTTCCAGGTCTGCCTGCCAATATGGTGTATCTATGGAATTAATCCGCACAATGATTTCACAGCCGGAAAAATCCATATAACGCATGGTATTGCGCACCAATATGCGTGCCGCATCCTTTTCGGCAGGTGCAACCGCATCCTCTAAATCAAAAATCACAGCATCTGCCCCCAGGCAATTACCATTCATCAGCATATTCGGGTTATTCCCCGGCAAAAACAACATACTACGACGCATTAATTTGCCTCCCTTCCCGCTCTCATCACAGCAGTCTCCACTCTGGCACGAAGCACACACTCAAGCGCACCTCGATCCACCACACGCACAATACCACTGTCCACACCACATTCCGCCAATACCTCATGCACCACCTGCATAATAGCCTCGCCAAACTGATGCTCCACTACAGATTCTAATGAAATCTCCAATTCTTTGCCGCCCGGCTCTATTTCCACATACACATCACTGGACTCCATCGTTCCCGCTGAAGCACTTTTTAAAATCTCCATACTTATCCAATGCTCCTTTCCATCATCTTCTCACTCTGCACTACAGTATTCTGTTAATCATTTGTTTTATATTATACTATATCATTTCACCCATATTATATAATACAATTTTATAAAATGCAATTCTTTTTCCATATTTTATTTACAGACTCAAAATAATTATGTATAATGTAACTAACATTATCTTAAACGTGAGGTAACCATGTACATTGAGCTTCTTCATCAACTAACCGGCACAAAACTTCATATTTGGACCGAATTTCTTGCCCGTGCCGGCCTCACAGCCGATAAAGACATCTCTCAAACTGTACTGGTCTGGGACGGTGAGACTTTGGCAGCTACGGGCAGTCGACAGGAAAACATACTCAAATGCATCGCTGTAGATGCCGGTCGCCGTGGTGAGGACCTGACTGCAACCGTACTCACATGCTTACGGCAGGCCGCTTTTGAAGAAGGATACCGCCACTTGTTCCTATACACGAAGCCATCTAACAAGTACCTGTTTTCTTCCTTGTTTTTTTATCCGGTAGTGCAAACAGACACGGTCCTGTTAATGGAGAACCGCAAAGACGGCATTAGACATTTTCTGAATACCCTGTCTGCAAAAGATGGAGAAGCCGGCATATCCACGCCTAAAGCCGGTTGCAATTCCGATAGAGAGATTATAGTAGGTGCCATTGTTATGAACTGCAATCCCTTTACTTTAGGACATCGCTACCTTATTGAGACTGCAGCCAAGGAATGTGACAAGCTCTATGTCTTCATTCTCTCCGAGGACAAAAGCACATTTTCTACTGCAGACCGCATGGAAATGGCCAAATTAGGCACCATGGATTTACCGAATGTTACCGTACTTCCTACGGGACCATACCTCATCTCCTCCGCTACCTTTCCTACTTATTTTATAAAGGAGAGAGAAAAATCCGAGCAAATTCATTGCTTACTGGACATTGAAATTTTTGCCAGACACTTTGTGCCATACTTTGGCATTACCACACGCTTTGTGGGAACGGAGCCACTGTCACCTATGACTCGGCAATACAACGAAGCCCTAAAGCTTCACTTGCCAAGGAATGGTATTCTATTCAAAGAACTGCCTCGACTGGAAGTGCATGGTGTCCCTGTCAGTGCCAGTGCTGTACGTGCCCATATAAAGGCCGGTGACACAGATGCTATAAAGACTTTAGTCCCACCAACTACTTTTGAATATCTGCAGGCTATGCCTGCCACAAGGAGGTAATCTTATGCAAGATCGTCAACAAAATCATATACTAAGCAGTTATTTCGCCCCTAGAGGTCACCAGCGAATGTATGCACTTGGCATGCAGCTGGCCCAATTATACTTGTCACCCTTCGACAAGCTCATCGGTATAATCGGCGAGGCCGGTTCCGGCAAAAGTGCCCTTATTCGTGGTATGTTTCCGGGTCTGGAGCTGACCAATGACGACGACGGAGTTTATATCCGTCCCCTTCCTCTCTTGGAACAGGATTCTCAGACAGGCTTTTTTGCTCCTCATACATACCACGTTGATATTCGTTTTGAGAATGGTTTTACCCAGATGAGTATTCTGGCAGATGCTATTATAGAAGCACTTCACAACGGTAAGCGCGTTATTGTGGAGCATTTTGATTTGATTTATCCGCTTTTAGGCTTTAATGCCAATTTGCTTATTGGTGTAGGGGAGCAAATCCTTATCGCCCGTCCTACCCTTTTTGGACCGGAGCCACAGGAAATCAGAAAAACCGTTTACAAATCTCTCTCATACCGCCTCATGGCGCATACAGCAGAGGATTTGTGTGAATCCTGCATGCCAACAGAGGACATGAGCCGTTGTGGACATGATGATGTAAAGCATGGCTTTGTTATTACCTTTCCGGATACAGAGCCGCAATTTGACATTCAGGAATTAGAACAAAAGGTCAACGATATGATAAAAAATGATTTGCCAATTACCTATGCTGACAACTATCACGTTTCCATTGATGGCAAGCTTCATCCATGTACAGGTCCTCGTATCCATGTAAGTCGTACCAGCCAGATTGAGAACTTTCATCTGCTGCATCATTTTATTTACGACCGCTTTAACAAACGCTATCTGTTGGTGGGATGTGTAGGAGAAGGTGCTGAGGATAATCTAAAGAAGCTGGATGCACAGCAGGAAAAGCAATCTGATTTGATTATTTAACAGGAGGTGCACCATGCAGGAGGTTACCTTAACTCAGGTACTGGAAGCCAGAGAAGAACGTGTACGCAAACAACAGGCTCTTTTAAAGACCTATCACTGTCCGCTTATATGCTTTACCATGAACATTGCAGGTCCTGTAAAAACTACTCCTCTCACCCAGTGCGCCTTTCAGGTCGGTCTGGATGCCCTGCATAGTAAGCTGCCGCAAAAGCACATACGCTTTCACAGTACAGAAATTACTGTTACAGGTTGTCTGGCTATGTATGCGATAGATATAGAAGCAATTACCTTAAAGAAAATTTGTACAGAAATAGAAGATTCCATCCCTTTGGGACGATTATTTGACATGGACGTGTTGGACAGAAACGGCTTGAAGCTGGAGCGCCATCTGGTGGGCGGAAAAAGCCGCAACTGCATTATATGCGGTGCTCCCGGACGTGCATGTGCAGCCAGACGCCTCCATACAGTACCTGAATTACAGGCTGCAACCCTGGCTATTATACAGGGGCATTTTGCCATAAACACGCAACCGGAAAGCACTCATTTTGAACACATTGCGGCTATGGCAGTGCAGAGCCTGATAGACGAGGCTATGACTACCCCTAAACCCGGACTGGTGGATATGCGCAACAACGGAAGTCATCAGGATATGAACTTATACACCTTTCTTCGCAGTGCCCATGCTATGAAACCTTATTTTCTGGACTGCCTGCAAATTGGTCAAAGCACCCGACATATGGCACCTGTCGACACTTTTCCGCAGCTGCGTGAAGCCGGTTTAAAGGCCGAACAAGCCATGTATACTGTCACCGGGGGTGTAAATACCCACAAGGGTGCCATTTACTCTCTAGGCATCCTCTGTGGGGCTTTGGGGCGTCTTTGGAGCTCCGAAACCCCAATTGCAGAAGTTAATGCATTGATGAAACAGTGCGCGGAAATGGTCACCCCCCACGTAGAGGCAGACTTTACTGCACTTTCTGCGTCTCACCCGGCCATCACAGACTCCATGGCAATAACTGGTGAATCAAAGCCCCAAACAACCCTTTCAGCGGGCCAACGCCTCTATCTGGAGGAAGGTATCACCGGCATTCGCGGCGAGGCTGCCGCAGGCTTTCCTTCTGTGATGAGACTTAGTCTTCCTGCCTACAAAAACGCACTGCAGGCAGGATTAAACCATAACGATGCCGGGATAATCGCACTCCTGCATCTAATAGCTAATGTAAACGATACCAACCTCTATCACAGAGGAGGACACGACGGTGCTGCCTATGCTGCAAATGCCGCACACGCACTTCTGGATGCAAACAAACCGCTGTCTTATGAACAACTGGAAGATTTGGATGATGCATTCATTGCAAGGAATTTGTCACCCGGAGGCTGCGCAGACTTGCTGGCAGTTACTTATTTTTTGTATAGATTGAATTGACATATATTTCCTTTTGTGCTATTCTACCCTGAGACAAAGGAGGAGCAAGGGTGGAACTTCATTTTATTTTCTTTTTTAACAGTATGCTTTTAGGCGTGGGATTGGCTATGGATGCCTTTTGTGTGTCTCTTGCAAACGGACTGCATGAGCCATGCATGAAGCCACGCAAAATGTCCGTTATAGCAGGCGTATTTGCAATTTTTCAGGCTTTAATGCCTCTTATCGGTTGGTTTCTTGTACACACTATCCTGCAATATATGACTGCTTTCGAAAAGCTTATCCCTTGGATTAGTCTGGCTCTTCTTGGATATATTGGAATTCAGATGCTTTTGGAAAGTCGCAACGCTTGCGACGAGGAATCAGAATACCAGGGCCTCGGTCTTTCAACCCTCATTATACAAGGCATTGCCACCTCTATCGACGCTCTTTCCGTAGGCTTCACAATCGCAGAGTATGGTTTGGCAGAGGCTCTTATAGCTGCATTCATTATCGCCATTGTTACCTTTGTAATTTGTATATCTGGACTACAAATAGGCAAAAAAGCCGGCACTAAGTTAGCCGGCAAAGCAAACATCTTTGGCGGTATCATTTTGATTTTTATTGGTTTAGAAATTTTTATTACGAGTTTGTTTTAATTCTGTCTAAAAATTCGCTACAGATACCCTGCCGCTTCCTTTTCATCCAACTTGAACTGAACACAAATTTTAGACAATATCTGCTCATCCGTCATATGAAATTCACGGCAGGTTGCCACAGTCCCCTTGATGATACCGCATGCTTCTCCACGTGCCTCACCACGTGCCTCTACTCTGTCTAAAAATTCACACATATTCGTATCGCTCCTTTCCTCGGAATACGCTTCCTCAAATCTTGCATCGCCTGAAACAGCTGACATCAGGTCAAATACCTCCCTGACATGCTCTATAGTTTCCCTGCTTGGTATGTAGTCGTTGTTCTCCCTCATCTGAACAAAATAATCCGCCACCACCTTGAAATCGCTCTGAAACAGCTCCACCTGCTCTCTGGTCAGAAACGCCACATCAAAAACATTTATCCGGTAGTCACTAACAAATGGTTTAAGCTCCTCCGAAACATGCTCCAGACAGTCAATCAGATTTACGGGCATCGTCCAGCGCTTCTTATAGTCAAAATCCCCAGCATGGCGATTTTAAGCTTGTTCTTATGCCAGTACTTGGCCACATCCCTTTCCTGCTCCCTGACCCTGCCGTCTGCCTTATAGTAACTGCGTGCTCCGGCATCTGTCAGCTCCGCTTCCTTGATTACACGTCTGCCGTTAAACATAAAAACATTTGTGATATCAGCAAACACATCATTATAGGCTTCCAAGGTTTTTTCTGTAATATCTTTTTCCAACATTCCACCTGTACTTTCCGACTCTTTAAGTCCATATATTAGATGAATGCTTTTTTACATGAAAGTCTCATCCTTTGTAACCTAAAAATGTGACCTCCTCTACTCACATTGTAGCACACTACATTCCGTATTGCAATACCAATATACCAGTCATTGTAATTTAAACAAAATGTCTAAATTTCATTACGAATCATGCATAAAGTAAAAACATCCCTCTATTACTTAATAGGCATTCAGGTCTCATTTTGTCACAGAAAATTTGTGAGTTTATAATTTTTTAAGAATTACAGGGCATTTTGCATGTATCTTGTTATATATTTTAAAGCTTGGAGCGTACTCCAAGCCTTAAAACATCTCAACAACATTCCTTTCTTACAATAGCGGTATCACCACATCCAAAAGTTCCTTCTTCTGCTCCTTCGTTAATGGTGCAAATGGTGCTCTGGCCGGACCAAATTCAAAGCCCAGTGCGTCAAGCAGGGAAATTATAAATTAACATTGGTTTGTTAAATGCCATAAGCCATTGCATAAAATAGACTCAGCATTATCGGAATCGTTACAATTCCCATCAAATTTGAAATAAAGGTAGCCTGTGAGCCGCTTGTGACATCTCCACCATAAGCTGCCGGAAAGACAACACTGTTTAGTCCCAACGGCATTGCAAGTGTTACGGAAGCAAGCAAAAGTGTTTCTCCTGTAATATTTAGAGCATACAATATTCCTGCCACCAAAAGCGGGATTACAATCAACCTCAGTGTAGATGCAACATATGCACGTGTATTCATAAACATTCTCTTGAGGGGTTGCTCCGCCAATACAATTCCCATAAGCAGCATTGCAACTGGAGCCATACAGTTTCCACAACTTTCTAATAAAGTATTTAATACACTCGGTAATTCCATGTCTAAAGCTATCAAGGCAATCCCAAGAAACGGAGCAATCGTAACTGGTTTTAAAAGTTTCTTAAAGGAAAAACCTCTTTCAGGAAGTAAAATATATAAACCATAACTATTAATTGCCACATTTATAGGCAAGCAAAAAATCATCATATTAGCTAATGCAGCATCCCCAAAAACAGCACGAACGATTGGATAACCAAGATATCCCAAATTAGAAAAGCAAAGAGCATAGTTATAAACCGCACGTTCATTCTCCGTTCGTCCTAACCACTTAGATACTATTTTAGAAAATGGTATTGTAAAAATAAACAACAATGCTATGCTTACTCCTAATAATGAAAGCTTTTCACGCAATACATCAATTGTAAAATTATTGGTAAACGTTACCAAAGTAAGGCAAGGGCAAAAAATACAAACTTCCAAATCAGATAATACTTTACCTGCATTTTGGCCAATCAGACTTTTCTTTTGCAAAACATATCCCACAATCATGAGTAAAAATAAAACTATCATTTGCTCTAATGCTGTCGAAAATATAGTTTCCATAAAATCACCTACTATTCTAACTTTTGTATATAAAAATAGACATGAATCCTTTGCAACTTTACAGGCATGGACGATATTCTTTTATCGTGGTAACCATCTCGTCAACTATTTTACTTATGCGTTCTTCGCCATGTTCTCTTGACATTTCTTTCGCTGTTTCTGTAAACCAATCATCACAATCATTTAATCGTTCGAGCTTAATGGATCCAGGATATAAATATTCCAACTCTGAACATTCTTCTTTCCCTGCATGATCCCCTGGTAATCCCAGTCTTTTAGGACTTCCGTTAAACACTCGAATCCAGTTCCACGGATTATCAGTAGCGGACAAGTTTTGATAAAATTCTTTATTTTCATTCCTTCCCCACCATCCGTAGCCTTTTGTCTGCTCCAAAAACTCAAAAGTTAATTTTTTCCCGGCTTTAATACACGCAGCCGCTGTAGGCAGGATCTCCTCTGTCTGATGACAGATTAAAATATTAATATTTCTGAATCCACTCCACAGAAGTGACTTCAAGATATTATATATGTATCCCTCAAAAATGTCCACGTCCATATTAATCGTATTTTTTTCCGGTCCTCCAACCGCATAACTCGATACACCGTACCACACAGTCGGAAGAATCATACAATCCATTTTTTCGCCTATTTTTTCCATAATTCCCTTTGCAGCAAGTGCGTCGCAGCCATATGGGCATATAGATGAATGGTATTCCATGGTCCCAACAGGCAATAGAACCGGCCAGTTCTCTTTTTTAGCTTTTTCCACCTCTTCAGGATAAGAGTACGCCATATTAAATGTTTTTGTTTCCATTTCAATTCCTCATTTCTTTAAATCAATTTGACATTAAACGTCATTACTCTTTCGCATCATCGGAATGCGATAAGTTAGCTCTGCTTCAATCTGCTTTAATTTCCAGCGCAGACACTCTTCGTTAGTCGTGTAATCCATGCTTGGCTCCCAACCAAGGCGAGAATCGCATTGTACAAGCGGAATAGTCTCCTCCACATTCTTTTGTTCCTTAAGCAAAATTCCCTCCAGCTCATCTAAAATCAAAGCAGCATTGGCTCTGGTGCCGGCAATCTGAAGCTTAGACAATAAAACATAAAATTCCTTATAATGCACTGTTGTTACTGCCGTACGGTACATAAATTCACCCAAATTAATCAGCTTCTGCAGCTTATCATTTGGTCTCTCTATCGTCTTTAAAACCTCAATTCCCTCCAGAAGTAAATCCCGTAGCTTCGAAAATTCTTCAATTTCCGCAAACAACCGTACCCCTGGCAATGAAGACATTAAATCATGATGTGTTGTATATTTAGCATGATAAATTGAATTTCCCCAGAAAGCCTGCGGAGGTGAAGGTATCTTCGGCGGGTTAAGTTCTGTCGTCCAGAAAGGATATGATGGTCCTATTCTTAGGGTTCCATACTGATCCTCGTTTGTAGGAATACAATGCTTAATTGCCTCACTCCATATATGCATTGCCTTATCCACAACTGTAAGATTTTCCACTCCATAATCTCGCGCCAATAATTTTTCTAAAATATGCTCCATCGGCTTGACTTCTGTAAAAAAAGCCCACTTTTCCAGCTCCACTATGAAGGATGGATGGAAACCATAATGAATATTTTCAACCAGGCCACACAACCCCCACTCTTCACGCGCCTTAAGGATTGCCTTATATCTCTTAATCCACTGATAAGGCATAGGCTCATACGGAATAACACCAAAATCCCATGTTCTGCCCGACGTATTGGAAATAGAATACAAGCGCATGCCCTTCTTCTTGGCTGCAATAGCTTCGCTACGAAAATATTCGCCTGGTCCAACAAATTGCAGCGAATAATCAGCAATGTATTCCGTCACTTCACCCAGCTTAAACATATGAAACATGTCCCATGTAGCAAGTAGTGAAATGCCATCCGGCAACGCTTCGATTAACTTAATTCTTTCCTCCTCCGGTTGAAATCCCCAATTATAAGTACAAAAAATAATATCTGCGTCAGGCTTAAACTTACAAACCGCATTTTGAATCATTGAAATAAGCTGCGGATAATCACAGCATGGCCACCAACCTGCCTTAATTTTCCCTATAGGAATATTGCTTGTAATATCCTTTGGATTAGAACGCTGTACTACCTTTGGATCTCTACTGCAAAAATGAGAAGCTTCTCCCACAAAAGTGACACCCTTAATACCCGGACACTTTTCAAATAACTCTCCATACATTCTGTCGTAAAAATTCTGTGCACCCGGATCATCCGGATGAGCAGTGTGGTTCATATAAATTTCCGCATATACGTCAATACCATATTTTCTTGCCCTATCGCATATCTGATTAAAATCCTGATAACCAACCAATGTCTGATTAGGTTCCTTTATCCACAGTTCTACAGCATCAAAACCATGATGAGCAATAAGTGAAAGCGCCTCATCCGTATACTCAAAAGGACCCATAGGCGAATGGGTAATTCGAGGCGAAAATAATGCCTTTCTTTGAAGCGTTTCTTTTTTTAGAAATGGTGCTTTTCGCAAATTCATCAAATCCTCCAGCATATAAAAGCCTTGCGCAACACCACGGTCATCATAGCCCTCTAAAATGATGCCATCGTCTCCTACAGTAATCCGATGACCCATATATCCGCTTGCATCACCCAATTCCTGACATAACAAAACCTTGATACTCTGATGACAGTTGTCAAGCTCAGTACCAATACCGGATGAAAGCTGCATAGAGACGCGAAGGTAATCCATAAAATCTGTTGCTGCCGTCATGATAACTTCATTTTCATAATCAGGCAACAGAATTTGTATTCCATCCCTTAATACAAGCTCATACTCTGTCGGTCTCAGTGCATAGTCCCTGCGATCCTTTTTATGAATTTGCCTTAGCTCTTGCTTAAAATCATATGGTTTTTCCACTCTCAACATATTTGCACCTTACCTTTCAGCTTACAACAATGGCAACACCACATCCAACAGCTCTTTCTTCTGTGCCTCCGTCAGCGGCGCAAATGGTGCTCTTGCAGGACCAAAATCAAAGCCCAGTGCATCTAGCACTGCCTTTTCACCCTGCATTACACCAACCTTGCAAAGTGCCTGAATAATAATATTAGCATCCTTCTGAATCTTTTGTGCACCTGCCAAATCATTTTGCGCCAATAATTCACGGATTTTGATAAACTTCTCAGCCATGAAGTTGAAGGTACTTCCAATAGCGCCATCTGCGCCCATGGAAAGTCCGGCTAACAGCATTTCATCATAACCGTTGTATACTAACTTATCCGGGAATGCAGCCTTAAACTGCTCCAATGCAAAAAAGTCGTTAGATGTATGTTTAACACCGATAAAACGGTCATCCTCTAAAAACTCCTTGATATTGTCCACGGTTAAATTTACACCGGAAAAAGCAGGAAAATTATAAATTAACATTGGTAAGCTAACGGCATCCACGATGTCAAAATAATACTTCTTAATCTCCTTAAAAGAGAATTTGTAATAAAATGGCGCTACGGAAGAAACTGCATCATAGCCCATTTCCTCTGCAGCCTTGGCAAACTTAATAGCCTGCGCGGTGGAAATGCAACCTACATGTGCAATTAAGGTACACTTGCCCTTTGCACGCTCACTTACCGTCTTCATTACAAGCAGACGCTCCTCCTCCGTCAAAAGAAAGGCTTCTGCAGTACTGCCGCCTACATAAAAGCCATTGACGCCTTTCTTTAAATTGTAATCTACTAACTCCTCTAAAACCTTTACATTAACCCTGTCATTTTCATCAAATGGTGTGAGTAATGCAGGGAAAATACCTTTAAATTTTTCGCTCATGATATTCATGCTCCTATATATTTTTTTTTAACTCTTCAAATAATTCCGCAATGTTTTGATAAATAAACTCCGGTTTCGTCTCACTTGCCTCTACATCCTTCATGGTACCCTCTCCACTAAGTACAAAAATGGTACTGATACCTGCATTAACACCACAGGCGATATCTGTATACAACCTGTCTCCCATCAATGCGGTCTCTTCCGCCTTAAAGCCAGTCTTTTCCATTGCCAGATAAGCCATGGTTGGCTCAGGCTTCCCTATAAAAATCGGTTTTCTCTTTGTGGCATTGAACAGCATCTGACTGACTGAACCACAATCCGGCACAAAACCATACCAGGTAGGACATACCCAATCGGGATTGGTAGCAATATAATCTACCCCTTTATTCAACAGGATACAGGCATCTTCCAGCTTTTGAAAGTTCAATTCCGTATCAAATCCCATGCACAAACAATCAATATCATTTTCCAGCTTGTCCGTAATAGGAAGACCTGCCTGTCGTAACTGCTCCTTAAATGATACAGTACCCAAAGCATAAATTTTATGATACTGCTTCCCGGTAAGATACAACACCATGGCATTGGTTGATGTCAAAAAATCATCTGCTGTAGATTCAATTCCCAATGAATCAAGTTTTTCAATATACTTATCAACACTTTTAGAGGAATTATTGGTCAGGAAAATATACCGGCCACCGATGTCTTTTACATATTCCAGAAACTCTTTGGTGCCTTCAAACAATTCATTATCAAGATAGATGGTACCATCCATATCTAGTAAGAATAACTTTTTATTTTTCAACGTTATCATATAATCTTGTACAATCCTCTTATTTCGTATGCTCCATAATAAAATCAACTATAGGCTTTGGATCCTCCAGACCGTGAGGGTGGTGACCGCAACCTTCCTTACCTATTTCCTTAATGCACAAATTATTTTCTCTATAAAACCGCTCCAGCATGATACCATTTTCTATGTAAGGAACATTTTCATCACTATCTCCATATACCAGAATAACCGGAATATTATGCTCCTTCAGCTGTGGAAGCTTATCCATAGGATGCTCTCTATAAATTAACAGCTCTGAGCGGGACATTCTACGAGCATTGTAAAACTCTTCCCAACATCGCTCTTTTGTTGCTATTCCCATATTACCCGGACAACTACAGAAATTCATGACCGGTGCATCCAGATACATCACAGAAACACACTCCGGATACTTTGCCGCCAGATATACTGCCTGCATGCCGCCGCAACTCATGCCTACCAGCACAGCCTTTGGATTTAAATGATATTCCTCTGCCAGACGCTTAATAAAGGCCGCCTGTCTGTCTACATTGTCCTCCGTGCCCCATCTGTTTGTATTTCTTACATGTGCAAGGGTAAAACCGTTTTTCACCAGCTGAACCTCCACTTCCGGAAACGCACCAAAATATTCTGTTTTTAATACAAGTCTGCCATTAGACTTTTTCGGTAATACTACCAGTGCATTCTGTCCATCAAATATAAATTCTTTCTTTTGGAAACCAAAAAAATCATTCATCTTCATTCCACTCCTTACTATTCATTACCTTAACTCCAGATTTTCTTTGCGCAGGTACGCCATAAATTTTTCTATATGCTTATCCTCTTTGTAAAACTCATGATTTCCATCAAACACAGTAAACTCCAGCCAATCTTCTGTATCATTACCACATATTAGACGAATGCGCTCATATTCTGCTATGCTCTTTCGATAATCGAATAAATTATCCTCGTTCCCCATCTCCAGAAATAATTTGCGCGGATGCACCAGACAGGCAAGCTCTGCCTCTCCGAAGCTTTTGGCAATATTCCTAAAGCTCCAATCCGTCCTTGCCCAATGTGCCGCATCACAGAAATAAGAGCAGGAAACCGACGCTTTTATTCTGGTATCCAGTGCTGCCAGAAGCTGGGTATAAAACCCTCCATAGGATAGCCCTACCATACCTATATTACCAACCCAAGGCTGTTGTGCAAAATAATCCAATACTCGCATCAAAAAATAGACTTCCACTGCCGTAATAGAGCTTCCTACATTTTTTAATCTGGAATCTAGTACCTCTCTGTCATAGTCCGGCTGATACTGCTCCTTTGACCACAATAAAAGCTGTGGTGCAAATACATTGGCTCCTTGCCTGAAAACACGTTCCAGCATATCATTATAATTACTGGTGCTGCCATAAGCACCGGAAATAAGCTCTGGCGTACCGGAACCACCATGTTGTATCAGTACAAAAGGCCTCTTCGTGCTTTCATCATGGCAAAATAACAAGCCCGTCATGACTACACCTTTCAGTACTGTAAACTGCATGCGCTCCACAATACAGTCTGATTCCTGAGAAAGCCTTTGACTAACTACCGCACAAGGAATATGCTCTCTTTCCTGAGTTAATGGCCAGCCGAGAAGCTCTGCAAATTGAAGGCGGTATTTTTCCTTATCGATCATCATATCCTTCCAGATAGCCACACGACCTTGCATAGTCTCCTGCTCGAGTCCGTTTACCAGTGTCTCCAGACCTTCCAGATACTGCATTTTATAAGGTTCCGATATATGTTTTTCTTCTTTGAATTTCATGCTCATTACTCCATTTACCATAGCTCTTTTACTTACTATTTGCAAAGCTACAGCCCTACCTTTAAAGAGCTTCATACTAAAATTTCCCCACCTATGGCGGTAAACCTAAAGGTGGGGAAATATATAGACTAACAAACCTCAGTCAACCTTGATATGTTATAAGTGTACTACATACAAAGATGGAATTACTGCTGTCCAGCCATGTAATTGTCATATGCACTCTGCATTAAGGAAACGAGTTCATCTACGCCCATTTTCTCCAGGTTTTCACAATATGCTTTCCAATCAGCTTCAATATCTGACTTGCCGGTAATCCATTCAGCCTTCTTTGTATTAATAGTACTGAAAATATCCGTACGTAATTCAGATATTCTGGTACTTACATCATTGATTAAATAAGGACGTGGCCAGATTTCTGTATTCAAATATGGACGATACAGTTCATAGGTTTCCTCAGCAGCCTGTTGAGCTGCTGTTAATTCAAGTCGACCTTCTTTGTAATCGGCGGTAGTATATCCAAATGTAGACCAGTTAACAACAGAAGCAATTGCCGGTGCGGTCTTACTCAACTCTTCCATTTTAGCTGTATTTGCCTTTAACTCGTTATTTAACTTGTACATACCATTCTCGATAGTATATCTGCCATCCTTCTCTTCGCCATTACTCCATCTCCATGCATTTTCCATATCATAGAACTGATCCATCCACTTTACAAGGATGTCTGCATTTTCACAAGACTTTGTAACTGTAAATATACCCTTTACGCCCTTTAAGCCCGGATGAACATACCAGCTTGCTTCATATCCTTCCACCTCAACAGGTGTCAGAGCAACATATTGATCTGCAGTAGGGAATGCACGATAATTATTCATGTATAATCCGATAACTGCTTCTTCACCATTATATTTAGCCAACCATGTTTCAGATGTAGCAGTAAATGCTTCTTCCCAAATTAAACCTTTTTCATACCAATCATTTAATTTAAGAATAGCATCCTTATATGCATCTGTTGTAGGTGCAAATACAACCTTGCCATCTTTTACATAAACATAGTTTTCATAGCTGCCGTCCTTGGTTGCAATACCATACATACCCATGAAAGCTTCAAAATGATTTTTAGCCTGTCCCTGTAAAACAATGTAAGGTATTTCATCGTCTTTACCATTTCCATTCATATCATTTTCTGCAAAATAGGTTAATACAGTTTCCAAATCATCGATAGTCTTGATATCTTCAACCTTCCAGCCTGCTTTTTCCACCCAAGTTTTGTTAATATACATCGGGCTTTCCAAATAAGATGACTCTAAGCCATCGTATCTAGGCAATGCATAGATTTCACCATCCGGATATGTAATCACACCCTTTGTAGATGGAGATTCAGCAAGAATACGCTCATGGAAGTTAGGCATGATTTCCGGATCATTCACATACTCTGTCAGAGGCATTAATAAATCGGACGCTACCAATTCATTAATATTTGCATCATTCATGAAAGATGAGAATATACCATCCAAATCCTGTCCAGACATAAACATTGCATTCAACTTTGTCATAGTGTCTGTTGCAGGTAATTTAACTAACTCAATCTTTACATTAGTCTTTTCGTATAATTCCTGCCAGAATTCACACTTCTCAAGAAGTTCCGCTTCCGCATCACCTGCATTCATATAAGCAAGTTTAAAAGTAACCTCTTCCTTCAATGGAAAAGAAATGCCTGTATCTTCTACCTCTGAGGTAGCATTTACAGTTTCGGAAGTTCCTGTGTTGGTGGACTGTTTTGTTTCTTCACCATTTGATACTTCCTGCTGACCACAAGCTGCTGTGCCCAGAATCATTGATGCTGCAAGAGATGCAGCTAACCATTTTTTGAAAAATTCTTTTTTCATGTTGGTCTCCTTTTCTTTTTTTATTTTTTATTGCCTATCCCTTAACCGCTCCTACCATAACACCTCGCACAAAGAATTTCTGTACAAATGGGTAAATGATAATCAACGGTATCACGGATACTACAATCACTGAATATTTGAGAAGCTGCTTTTCCTGCATGATTCTCATAAGCTCTTCCCCTTCCATAACCTCCATCAGATTTGCATCCACTTTTGCAGTAATATTTCGGATGACCTGTTGTAATGTATAGTATTTGGAATCTATCAAATACATCTCCGCATCCAAATAAACATTCCAATGTCTCTGAATACAGTACAATGCAATAATAGCTAATATGGCCGGTGACAGTGGCAATACAATCTGTGCAAAAAAACGTGTATATCCACAGCCATCAATTCTGGCCGCATCAAACAACGAATCCGGTATACTGCCTTCAAAAAAGCTTTTCGCTACAATAATATTAAATACATTTACACAGGACGGAATAATCAACGCAATCGGTGAATTAAGCATCCCCAAAGAATTAAGCAACAAATACTTTGGAATAATACCACCGCTGAAATACATGGTAAATACAAACAACGCCATGATAATTCTGTGTCCCGGCAGACTTTTACGAGATAATGCATAAGCAACCGGTATCTGTATTAAGAAATCTACTGCAGTTGCTGCAGCTGTATATAAAATAGAATTTCGATAACCAATCCAGATATTTTTATTCTCTATCAATCTGGTATATCCATCCAGATTAAAGCCCTTGGGCCATAACAGTACCTCACCATTACCGATAGCTACAGGTGAACTCACAGAAGCTATCAATACATACCAGATAGGATAAATACATATCACCGCCACCATTACTAAAATCACATTGACAGTAATATCAAATGCTCTTTCTCCACTTTTCTTTTTCTTCATAAACTTATCCACTCCTTCACGTATTATATAATTGATGTATCAAGCTTTTTCTTACAAATCCAGTTCACAGTAAGCAGTAATGTTACATTAATAACATTCTGAAATAAACCTACTGCAGCCGAAAAACCATACTGCGTTTGCACAATACCCACCTTATAAACATAAGTAGATATGATTTCAGAAGCTGATAAATTTAAATCTGTCTGCAGCAAAAGCATTTTGTCTGCCCCCATAGCAAACAGGTTACCAACGCTCATAATAAACATTGTCACAATAGTTGGTATAATACAAGGAAGCTGAATGTACCATATACTTTGAAGCTTGTTTGCACCATCAATCTTAGAAGCCTCCATCAGCTCCTCATCAACAGAAGATAAGGCTCCCAGATAAATAACCGCACTATATCCTGAATCCTTCCATATATCCGAAATAATATACAAAGGATACACCCAACCGGGCTCTCCAAAGAAATTAATTCTTTCCAACCCACTGCTACGCAACAAAATGTTGATAAGGCCGTAGTCTCCTGCGCAGAAAACATTAATAATGCTGACCACAACTACGGTAGACAAAAGGTGCGGCAGATAACTGGTCATCTGAGCTGTTTTCTTTATCCCCGTATTGGTACAATTATGTAATAACAAAGCTACTATAATCGGTACCGGCCATGTCACAATATTTTTCAGAAAACTAATGGATATCGTATTTATTAAAACCGGCTTAAACCAGGTACTGTTAAAGAAACGTTTGAAATGATAAAATCCTACCCAATCATTCATTCCATACCCTTTACCAAACTTTACATCCTGAAAAGCGTTTACAAGACCATACATAGGCCCATAGGAAAAAATAATCAATGCAATCAGACCCGGTAATAAAAAGAAGTATAATTCTCTGTGTCTCCATATTTCTTTTTTAAGGAAACTGGTCTGCACATTACCTTGTTGTTTAGTTCTTTTTCTCGTCATAACACTTAACTCGCTTTCTTTAATTCTTGTCCCCATTTTACACTACACCCCGCATCTATATCAATTCGACAAAACGAATAACAACTTGCTAAATAGAATATTCTTGCAATGAGGCACTATTTATTATATTAAACGCTTATTTCATCTCACCTCTATTATCAACAAAGTACCTAAGCCACTTACCCAAAAAGTGAATCGCATCAGACAGAACATTACCATAACGCCCCAACACAAGTTCAAAATTGTACACCCCTTCGTACCCAATATCATCAAGTGCATCGAAAATCTCGCTCCACTTTATTGTACCGTTTCCCATGATTGGAGGCAGATGCTGATCCCGGAAACCGTTATTATCATGCAGGTGAAGCAAGGTTACATTACTTCCCAATGTCCTTATAGTCTCAGCCGGACCGGGAACTCCAAAGCGAACTGCCTCATGTGTATGCCCGGTGTCAACACATATTGTTTTATTTTTTGTATCAAGCATATCAAACTGTTTTTTCAATTCGTTGACATGTGCAAAGAATTCCGCTTTGGTCACACCACTCACATTCCCTCTTCCATATGTTTCCAGGGCAAATTTTACATGGTTCTTCTCTGCTATAGGAATCAAAAAATCAAAAAGCTCCTTGTTCTTTTGCTGCATAAACGTACCATCGAGATGATGTTTCGGATAATCTATACTTTTAATAGAGTGTATTACGCAGGCAGGAGCACCGAGTAATCTGGTTGCTTGTAAATCTTTTTCACAAACCCACCTTGTATATTCACACTGTTTTTCGTCAGGCGTATATGTTGTACATCTTCCATGTGTCTGTGAAATCTCAAGTTCCAATGATGCGGCTTTATTTTTAATAGCAGTAAAATACTCTTCAAATTCATCATTTGATGCATTATAAATATCAGGTGCATCAAGATGCCTACCAAACTGCATTAAATTAAAATCAACGGCATCAAATCCACTCTCCTTGCATATCTCAAAAGCTTTTTCGTAGCCATATTTCTTTACTATAGTTTCACAGCTTATTCCAATTTTCTTCATATCATCACCTTTTTCCGCCACAAAATTTTTCTTCTGTTTTTAAAGGCGATGGGGCTTACGCCCCACCACCTCAGCTAAATACTTAATTATATTTCTTTTTTCTTAACCATACGACATATACCATTACAGCCATTGCTCCCACTGCCAATATAATCCAAAGTAATAAATTGTTATTATCTCCAGTACTGGTAGAACTTGCATCTATCGCTTCGGAAGCAGCTTCCGTTGGATTGCTATTACCATTAGAGGATGGAGTATTATCATCAGTTACATTTGTATCAGCATTATCTGACTTATTATCTTCGTCAGTATCTGTATCAGCTGTTTTAATAATAGTCAATTTAGCATCAACACTGCTTCCATCATTATAGTTAATCGTCACAATATGCTCACCAACGGAAAGTGTTTCCAGATATGCGGCCTTAACGCTTACAATGGTAGAACCTTCTTTTACAGAATAATTAGATTCCTCTACAATCTCGCCATCCATTTCTACACTTTCAAATTTCGCAAACTCTCCGGTAGATTTGATGATTACTTCATCATTGGAACCAAGTGTATAACTGTCATCTGTTGCACTTTCAACTATTTCAGGCGCCTTTGCATCAGTACCATCACTTGCATCACTGCTGTCGCTTGTATCACTGCTGTCGCTTGTATCACCTGTAGCAGGTGCAAGCTCATAGCCACATTCCGTACAGGTCTGCGCTGTAGTTGCAGTCGCAGCTGCTCCCGGTGTATGGGTTGCTTCATCTGTCTTTGCTCCACATGCACATTCATGCCAATGACCATTTGCGTCAGATTTCCAGGTATCGGTGTCAAAGCTATGAACGGTATATTCTGCCTCGCAAACATCACATACTGCCTTTTCCGGACAGGTTGCAGCATTTTCTCCTGTAGAAGTATGTGCAGCTACATTTACCTTGTCTCCCTTAACACTTTCCTGCCAATGACTGGTATCATCAGATTTCCAGGTATTTTCCTCTAAAGTACTCTTTTGTACACTCCAAACATGCTGACGCAATGCCTGATGAGAGGTTTCGCCTGTTTTTTCTGAAATACCGGCACCAACTAACAGATAATCCGCTGTTACATTAATAAATGGATCAACTATTTGCTGAATGTTGCTTACACCATTACTATAATGGCATTCCCAACGCCATGCTTCTCCAAGATTAACCCAATTTATACCATCGGTGCTCTTGGCAATAGCAAGACGAGAACGTGGATATGTACTTTGTCCTATTATCAATTCCTTGTCATTTTTTACCCAAACCATGTAATATGTAGTTTCATTATCAGCATAGGTATCCTTTACAAACTGCATAGAGGAGGTAACGCACATAAACTCTGTCATAATCTGAAGCGGTTCCCATGTCACACCATTGTCGGAGGATTCACTATACACAATATAACCATAATCATTATGAGAACAATACATTCTCAGCTTTCCTTCTGCAGTCTCCAAAATTTTAGCTTCTGCAAAATAAACACCCTGCTTATGTGTGTCACTTACCTTATTTCCTTCAATATCAAAAGAATCCATGGTTGACTTTGTCCACGTTACACCATCATCATCAGAGTAATAAACCTCGCAGAAGGTGGTGCAGCCATGAATCTTCACACCATTTTTCGCCTCGTAGCCCTGTACAAAGAAAATACGGCCGTCTGACATCATGGTGATTTTATCATTCATATTAGAAGCAATTACATTTTCGTCATCCTGATATGCACGAGTACAAATTTGTCCAACACGAGTCCAGGTCGCGCCTTCATCTGTTGATACTTCTGAAACCTTCCATCTCTTGCCATCCTCAATAGTAATATTATTGATTCGTAAAAGGTTGCCGTTTTCAAGTCTTAAGATATTCGGACCTCCAAAAGCATCAGACCACATTTTTTCTGCTCGAACCCAGGTCTTACCGGAATCAGTAGAAGTAAAAGAAACATTGTCATAGGATCTGCTTTGATATACCAGGCTTCCATCCTTTAATTCTATAACGCTTCCGCCTTCACGATAAGCCTCATCCGGCAGCTTTGTGTGCACTGAATTTTTCCAGAAGGTTCCCTGTCCGCTAAGCAGAGAAATATTTACGTCATCTATCATTGCAGCTGCGCCATCTGCAAACACACCCACCTTACCCGGTGTAGATTGGATGATATCATCCGTTTCAAGCAGCTTTTCGCCATTTACATATAATGTAGCAGTTTCACCATCCACAATTGCTTTTACGTCATACCAGGTATCTGCGGAAAATTCTGCAGTCTGGGATTCAAGGCGGTACAGCAGAAAGTCCTCGCCCTCGCGTACGTCAATAAACCATTCCTTTGCAGCAAAATCATATCCTGCCTTCACATAAGCATAGTCTGCTGTATGTCTAAGCAATAAGCCAATCTGACCGCTCTGTGCTGCAGAAGCCTTAAGCTTTGTCTCAAAGGATACATTCTTTTCATATACATGCAGATAGGATAATGCAGAGGTGCTGTTTCCTGTAGAAAATACCTTGTTATCCCCTTCATCAGCAATTGTCCAGCCCTGCTTTTCAGAATCGGTTGTCCAATAGCCTTCATCCGTATCAAAGCTGTCTGTAAACTGCTCCGGCTCCTCCACATTAGTAACCTCAGGCCAAACAGATGGACTAAAGGTATACAAACCACGAGCCACTATGCCTTCTTCATTTGCAGTAATATTAACGCCCTCTCCGCTTTCTGCGCCTCTATTTATAAGCCAATTAAATAATTCTGCATTTTTGTCCACACAAAGAGAAGCCGCAGCTACAAATACAAGCTTATTGCCCGCCATTTCAATACGATATGGCGCAACTGCAAATTTTTCGTAGGATGGATGGAACTGTCCACCAATATCATAATGCTTACTGCTTTCTGCTCTGTTGGTATCTCCAATCAATATCTCATAATCCGTAGCAGCTGCACTGTCATATACAATAGGAAGCGTTACTCCACTAAGCTCATAAATTTTTGCTACAATACTCTGTGCACTGGTATACTCATTACCAATACCATTTACAGGCACTACCACCTGATAGTTTGAAATATCATTTTCGTTTATCTTAATTTCTATCAACTCAGAGGTCGGCGTAAACTTCGCTGCATCATCTGCGTTTTTAAAGAAATAGAGTGCCTTTACCTTATAATCTGCCCCTTCCTCTTCTGTCATAAACAGTAAAGACATCCAGGCTTTTCCCTTTTCATAGCGCCCTATCATCTTGTCTGTAAGCATTTCCGTAGAAGATAATACAAACTCTCCATTAGTATTTTTAACTGTATCTTCAAAGATGAAGTAATCACCGATTCCATCTCCGTATAGCTTCAGTGGAACCTCTTCTACCCCTGTAGGATTGGTAGCAGAATACAGCACACGTAAGTACTTATACTCACCGTTATAAACTCCATCTGCCGGAAAAGCGACCTTTGTCAAATACTGTGAACCTTTGGAATAATTACTACCCGGATTGATATTACCATGCTGAAAATCAATAGTTCCCAAATCCGTATTGACTACACTATTACCATACCCCTCCGCATTATCCGGCTTGTAATAACCGGTAGGGTCTGCAAAGGAAAGCTTTAAGAAATCAATCTCTTCCTTATCACTTGGAAGAACAAAATTGTTTGCTTCCTCCTCCGTTTTGAAGAAATAGAAGGATTTTATTTGATAACTTCCGCCTTCAGCTGTGGTCATAAATACTAAAGACATATGGGCATCTTTTTTTGCATAGCGCGCTTTCATATTAGTTAACATTTCGCCTGTAGAAGATAATACAAACTCTCCATTAGTATCTTCCACTACATTTGTAAAGTCTATGACTTCTCCGCTACATCCATCTCCGGAAAGTCTTATCGTAACATTGCTTGCTCCTTCCGGATTGGTTGCAGAATACAATACACGTATATACTTATAGTCAGTGTTATAAATATTGGCAGCATTAAATCCAACCTTTGCCATATACTGTGCACTTTTAGCAAGTGTTGAACCTCCTCCTGTTGCTGTAACCATATTGCCATGTCCGATATTAATGATACCCTGCTCCGCATCTGGTAAACTATTACCAAACCCAGTACCAGTCAATAAATAATAGTTACCATCAGCTGCAAAAGAAAGCTCAATATAATCCGTCACCTCTACCTTATCCTTAATCATTTCGGGAGCCTCATTCACATCACCGTCTGTTACCATATCCTGACTAAGTTCATAATAAACCAGCTCCTTTGCGCCCTCGCCTGTACGGCTTGGAGCAAAGTTATAATAAGAGCCATCATATTCCAAGTCATTAAACTGCTCCTTAAAGCCCAGCTTTCCTGCGCTCAACAGGTTCAGAATGCCACCATCCGTATGTGGAATTGCAGCTTCTATCACATATCCGGAATTCTCCCCTTCATCCCGACGAGTAGTCTTGTACTGGATTTTGGAGTAATCCGTTGCAGCCATATCCGCATCTAAGCCATAAGCTCTGATACCATAGGCATCAATACCCACCTTGATTGTCGTAGCATTGGCTCCCTCGATGCCGGAATTCATACACAATCTAAATTCCAAATTATCGTTCTTATTAGGGTTGTTCCCTGCAACGTAAACATCACCTGCACTGCAAACAGAATCATCCTTAACCTCCGCGCAAATATACAGATAAGTATCGTCCCACAGAAAATAAATGTTACCTGTGTTGTCATCCCAGGCTGTGTTGTAAGCATTGGCTCCAACACCTGTGCTCAAGGTCAGGGATTCCTTGTACATCTCATCAACCTGACCATCAAAGAGAGGTGTACCCTTTAAAATCTTATTCGCCTCTCCGTCTGCCTTTACGTCAAGTATGGTTATACCCCCTCTCGACAAAATAATGCTAAGCGTCATAAGAAACGTTAACATCAGGCATAAAATTCTTTTACCTTTTTTCATACATTGTCTCCTTTCTGTAATTATGAAAAAATTTATTCTCAGTGTCTTTTCAACACATTGAGTCTATTAAAAACTACCTTTCCCTTGTGCATAGCCCTTATATTCTTCCAGAAAATCTTCAGCGTTTTTTTGCATAAATACACCTACCCTGTCACCCTGGAAACCAAGAGTAATGCTCATATTTCCAAAATAGCGGTCGATAATCTGCACTACGATACGCAGCTTATTCTTCTCTATCCATGCAGCAGATGCGGCGCATTTATAATAGTTCCCCTGTGCGTATTCACTTCCCACCTCGGTGGAATACCCTTCCTGTGGAAACAATCCGAATTCGTTGTATCCTAATCCGAACCAAATTTTCTTGTCTCCCTGTTCATTTGTATAGGCAAAACATCCCTTGTTTTCTTCAAAGGTCAGGCACATTTTCGAAATACCCATAGGATTTTCATTCATGATATAGGTAACACCATGCACCTTCATTTCACATTCCGTATGCTTTTCACCCTTTGCCACTAAAAGCTTTAAGTCCTTGGTATACCCCTCCAGTGCCTCCTGCGCTACTTTATTTTCCGGAAGTGGTATATCCTCGGCCTGATTTACGATTAATTCATAGAAGCTGTCAAAAATAACAGATGCAACTCTTTCTTTTCCCTGATTGTCTCCGTTACATACCAAAATGAGGTCTTTGTCCGGCACACATACTGCAAACTGACTGCCCATTCCGTTAAAGAAAAAAGAATTCTGGTAAGTTATCCAAAACAGATAACCATATCCCTGTGTATCAAAATCATTTAGTCCCAAATAATTGTTATCAATCTGTTTGGAGGTTGCCATTTTGATGTATTCTTCGTTTAATATCTGTTCACCATTCCACTTCCCACCATTTAAAACAAAACGGGCTACCAATAAAAGATCCATAGGTCTACAGATAACAGCAGAATCGCCCCAGGAATGTCCGCCCGGGCATTTCAAGCAGTATGCCTCATCTGACACACCGATTTTGCAGAACAATTTATCCCTTAAATAATCCATAAAGGATTTTCCGGTAACACGCTCCACAACAGCTCCCAACACAAAACTTCCTGTGGAATCATAGTAATAGATGGTACCGGATGGCCTTGAATCTTTTTCGTCATTCTCGAAATAAAAGCGTACCCTGTCATTCGTTCTTGCATCAAGCCAGTTTTGAGGCGTTTTGGCAGTACTCATCATCAACATATGACGAATAGTCTGGTTACGCATATTCTCATCAGACTGAAGGGCTGCTTCCTTTGGGAAATACTTAGAGATTGTATCATCCAGATTGATTAATCCATCCTGCTCCAGAAAACCGATTGCCAATGAAACAAAGCTCTTGCTTACAGAATACATTCTGTGAAGAAAGTCCTGATGAAAAGGTGCCCAATACTTTTCAAAAAAAATCGTGTTTCCTCTTGCCATAATAATATTGTGAGTGGCAAGGTTATTTTTTTCTAGCACTTCAATGTATTTTTGAATATTTATAGACTTGATACCAACCTGCTCCGGTGTGGTATATTGCATAATATTATGGCTCATATCATTCCTCCCTTATTGCAGTAGCTTACGTCCATGTTAATATCCTCCTGTCAATTACTTAAACTTCACATCATAAGTCAGCACACCCTTAGCCTCGCGCTTGCCTGCCAAAACCTCCAGTGCTGCGTCGATATTATCTGCACCTACGCTTCCCATCAGAATTCTCGGTATATGCGGTAGCTCCTCCAGTACAAAAGGATTACCGAAGTGTACTACCGTAGAAATACGATTGGTATACTGCATAGCCGTAATCAGTGCCACGATACGATGCGTCAGATTATCTGCTCCTGTGTAAGCCGGTGATTCTGCAAAGGTGATAAAGATTACATCATCATAGTCCATGGAATCCTGAAGCACGTTACAATTTTGATGATTCGTCGGGAACTGATATATCGGGCGTACATAAGAATTCGGGAAAAGTTCCTCTATCTTAGCTGCAACTCTAGCCGGGAAATACCAGCCATTGGTAAAGGTATCCACGGATACCTTGCCCATATCATTTATTTCGCTTTCGTTATGTACCAGCATGACAAAGAAGTATCTTTTATCACGAGGAAGGGCAATATTCAATCCCTCATCTACTCTTGCGTGCACAGACTCACTGTTAATTTTAGCAAACTGTACCGCATCCTCATCTGTAATCTCTGTGTACTTCGGTGTCATCTCCAATACCTTTTTCTGAGCTGCCAGAATGCGTCGTACTGCCTCGTCAAGTCTCTCATCAGTTATGATGCCTTCGTTATAGCAATCGTTCATATCCTTATATGCCTTTACTGTAGAGAACCATGGCAAAACAAATTCGTTGCCTGCTGCCACACACATGCCTTTGGAACGAGTGTCACCAAATTTGGCTTTAATACCCATCATATCCAGTGCGTCCGTAATGGCAAATCCATCAAAGCCCTGCTCACGAATAATATCTATTCCTTTCTTGGATAAACTTACAGGATAATCAGGATCTATATTCACAAGTTTCATGTGCTGCGTCATAATACCATCCAGCAGATCATCCTTCATAAGCTCCAGATAAGGGTACAGGCTGTAGTCCAAGAGTTCCTCTTTTGTCATCTCAGAATATCGTTCTGCCATATGAGAATCAATACGTAGTGGATTGTCACCGCCTGGATAATGCTTGCCTACTCTAAGCACACCACCATCTCGCAGCCCTTCTGCTTCTGCTTTGGCAAGCTCCGTAACCCTGTATTTATCACAGCCCAGAGAACGAATATTGGTTCCGCAGGCTCCCCACTTACTCTGCATATCAAGCACAGGTGCACATACCACGTTATATCCCAGCTGCCTTGCAGTAATAGCCGTAACCTTACCAAAGGTATAAGCAAGTTCCTCTTTATCTGCCATACCAATGGCATTATGTCTTCCTATCTTATATTCACCAAGCCCATTTTCCACGTCTGTCATAATAAGAATCGGATAATCTGCGGTCTCCTTCACCTTTGCCATAACCTCTGCACGCCTTGGTATGGCAGGCGGTATCCACACTGCTCCAAGGGAATGCTTGCGAATAAGCTCCAGTGTGTATTCCAAGTTTTCGTCAAAGCTTTCGTAATTGTCCGTAGGCTTTAACGGACGGATAATTCCTGCCATCACCATGCCCAGCTTTTGGGCGGTGGTAAGCTCTTCCAATATTAATTCCTTCATAGTTAGCTCCATTTCCTATATTTCTCTTTTTTCTTATTTTTTCATGTATGCTCCAGCTGTCTTATCACATAATCACAATTCACAAGCTTTTCAACCAAACATCCTTTAGAGAAATAATAATGATTGGCTGCTTCAAAGCCAATTGCCGCATTTAAATTCATCATGTCAAGCATTTTCCTTGCACAGACAAGCTCTGCCTCGGCCTGTTCCAGCATCACCTCTTTGTCCTGCTTTTCTCTTGCCAGATAAAAACGGAACTGATTTAGGCTGGATTTAAACAGGCAATATGCTGCAGCTGCCATAATCTCCATTTCGCTTTGCGGAAGTGTCTGGCCGGAATCACGTTCCAGTCTTTCCTGCTCTAAAAGCCTCAGTCCTTCTTCCCACTTACTGCAAAGCTTACACAGCTGTGCCTCATAGACCTCTCTCGGATAAATACTTCTCCAGCTGTCTATATCATCATAAGCATAGCAGGTCATGGTGGCATTGTAGCCGGTAGGCTCCAGATACAGCAGGTTAGCCGGTCCGGCATTTTGCGGTCCCTTATATAAGACCCCTGCATCAAATGGAAACTCCTGAAAGGCATGACTAAAAATTTCTCCTGCCTTTTTCTGTGCCTCGGTTTCTTCCAATGCTGTTTCATCATATCTTTCATAGAAATACTTTGCTGCATGTATAATGTTTCCGGACGGATACCCGCCAAGGGTCCAGCTGAGCATTAGATTTTCCACGCCTTCCTCCTTAATCCTGCGGATATGCTCCTCTATCAGCGGATATACCGGAAGTGCAGGCACCGTAGAACATTCCCAAGTGGTATTAACTTGTATTTTGGCCATTAATTCTAAGCCGCGTTCCTTTGCTGCCTTCCATTCAGCCTTAGCCCACTCACCAGGGCCGATAATACTCATAGAATAGTCCCGTTCTCTTCCACTAATGCCTCCTATGGTAAAGGGTATAAATCGCTCGCTTTGGCTTAGCAGTATTACATGCTCCGGCAGCTTTTTAATAATATCCAAATGAAATTCATTCCAGTTCCAGCTCCAGGCAATGACCTTAATCTCAGGATTTACTTTATGCGCACCTTTTTCCATGCAGCCGATAACCTCTGCAATCACATCGCTTTCGCTACGCTTACTGCATCTGGGGCAGGTGCAATTGCTTTGCCTGCAATGAGAGTAGCAGTTTGTTACATTTTCCGACCTGGTAATGGTAAAGAAACCGCCTATCTTCGGCACTTCCTTACAAATAAATGCTACCCCCTCTGTGAGGTAATCCTGTACCTCCCTGTTAGAGGTGCACAGGCATATTTTATTTTCTCTTGCTTTGTGACCTCTCATATGCGGATGCTTTTCAAAAAAGCTTTCCGGCATACTTCGCGGCTCGTTCAAATACAAAAATACCTTGATGCCGTATTTATCACATCTTTCTGTAAAGGCTTTTAATCTGGCAAGTCGCTTATGATAACCTGCCGACAGGCTCTTATCAAAGGGATATTCTGTCAGCTGATACAAAACGGCCTGTGTCCAAACTGCATTGACCCCCACCTTCTGATAGGCCTCCAGCATACTGTCCGGAAAATACTCCTCACTGTCTATGTCAAAAGCTTTCTGATACAGCCCGGAAAAGCCATGTGTCATTCTGATATTAAAGTGCTGCCTGCCTGAGAACCCCATGTCCTTCACATCATACTGAAAAGCAAAGGGCTCCGTTCCCTGCATATCCAAGGCTTGTACCACTTCCTTTATGTATCCAGTCTGTTCCGTCTCTTTTTCTGTCAGGTCTCTAAAAGCTACCGGTTCACACACCGGCTTATTTCCCAGCTTAATATCCAGAAAATCCTCTTCTTTTAAGATTATTGCCAGGCTTTTACTATCCATCTCCAAAAGCTCAAGCAACTGCTCATAAGGTAAAATGTGCCACAATCTGCGAATAATGGTAATGTAGCCCTTCTCAAGCCATATATTACTGTCACAAGCCTTTGTAAGCCCCATATCTTGTGCCGCCTGTCTGACCCTTTCCTCGGTAGTACCAAGAAGCTGTGCAATTTTTGATGGCGGCACATACTCGTACGCACGAAAGATAAACGCCTGATACCTGGTAGGAAAGTGTAATAATGGAATAGCAGCCTTTCCTAATTGCGGTAATTGAAACATAACTCCTCGTCTCCTTTAATCATTACCTGCTGATGCTTACCCCTGCAACACCTAAAATGATTTCATTCGCAACCGCTTCTATCTTTATACTTGCAAGTTCCTTACCGGAATCAATTCTAATCTTCTGCACGGTAGCATGATTGAAATCGTTAAAGTAGAAAATTTCGCCCTCGGTGGTTAATGCAGAGGTAAGCCAGTCATCCATATGTATCGGATAAACAAGCTTTTTATAGGTTTGTGTGCCGTCCGCATAGGTAACCGTTATGCAGGCGTTCTCCACATGAGCCTGCATACAATATGTACTTGCAATAAAGAGTACTGCTATCTCCTGCCCCTTTCCACTAAGCGGAATAGTAATATCCGTAGGGAATACGTCATACATCGATACACAGGCCAGATTTTCCTTTTCTGCCGGTGTAGCAAACGGTATTCCACTAGGAGAATGCACGATGCCGCCTGAGGTTCTAAACAACGTATCATCTACATAAACTACTCGTCGTCCGCGTTGATTCCAGTTGTGGGAATAACGACCGTTTTGGAATAACCCCATAGAATATCCCTCCGGTCTTGGATATATATAAGCCTGTTCATGAACCTCTGTCATATTGCAGTTAAAAAATTTCGTAATATCGACCGGTACAAATGGTCTGTCTTCCAGCAGTTCCTCTATTGCTTCCTCGTTTAATATCTCGTAATCGGCTGCAAGCCAGGCATCGTATTCACCTGACACAGCACGAAGAAAGAGCGTGTGATCTCCTGCTACATCCTTTGCCTTTGCATACACCTTATTCCCCACGATGGTAATGTCCTCCAGTACCTCTGAAACATCAAATACTCCGGCAAGCTTAGCACCCTTAACCTCAAAACTCAGTCTGCTTCCTGCAAGAACCATATCAGGGGCAGTAATGGTCGGAACAGGGCTGCAACCATGCATGATGCGAAGCTGGAACCTGCCCACCTTGTCCACCTCTATCATCAGGAAGCTATGATTTGGAGCCGCTGTAATCTTATAATCGATTGGTGCTCCGTCCAGTAGCACAGTTTCCACCTCAGTAGAGCGCATAGGAATCCTCATCAGTTTCTTTTCTTTCCTGTCGCAGTGGATATTAAAGATTTCCTGATTGCCTCTTCTGGTATAGTGAAGCGCAATATCCTTTAAGGTTAGGCTTGCATGCTCCCACTCCTTCGGAAAGCCCGGTGCAATATAGATACAGGCATCCAAATGATTTATGCGAATACCAAACAGGCCCTCTGTCACAAGGCGCAAATAGGTGCTGGATACATCGGAAAAATCCAAATCGCCAAAATCAGAGGTTCCCCTCGCAGACTGAATGTGAGGTGCCATGCCCGGGTTTCTGCCGGTAAAATAGCAGTCTGCAATGCCGTCCAAAATTTTCTTGCCCTCTTCCTTAAGACCAAGCTTGAAATAAACCAATGCCAAATGGGCGTTTTCTGAAGGGAAGATGCCACATTGTGAATACTGCTTTGGCAGCCACGCAGAAGAATAACACAATCTTCCGTCGGAGCCCAGTGTTACAATATTTTTCAGATGCTTTTCGCTATATTTTAATGTCCTATATGCCCTGAAATCATCTATCATGTCGGAATCCATCACATGATATACCGTAGCAAGCTCTACAGACGGATGAATCAAACAATTGCCTATGGTATCCAGACTCTCTGCAATAACCCCCTCGTTTGCAAGCCATAGCTTCTCATTCAAAGCCTTCTTAATTTTTTCTGCACGCTTTGCAAAAGCCTCACCATCTCTGCCAATCCTTCTAGCAATCTTTGATAACACTAAATTTGCTCGATAGTTATACGCAGTGGACTGGGCACAGCCTGCACCGTTGTAATTATGGCCGTCAGAAATCCACGTATTTAACACATTTTGATATAAGCCATCATCATCTGGGTCAAATACCCTTCGCTCCCATTCCACCATGGAGCACAGCTCCTCATAATATTTTTCTGCAATTTCCAGATTTCCGGTCCATTCAATATAATAAAGCATCATATCCAGAGCACATTCCTGCATGTTGTACGGACCATAGCTCGGTGTAAGATCTGTATTAAAATGTGACGGCAGTCTGCCCACAGGATTCTCCATATTATGGAATCTTCTGTCAAATTTCTTTTGACCGGCAGGAATTGGTGTATCGTCATACCAGATACGCTCTTTGCTGACATCTCCCCGTGTAATAAAACCAAAATACATTTCCATGGTTTTGGCCACTCTGTCGCCCCAGCCCAAAACAGTAGGCGCATACCAGTTTCTCCAGCCAAGAAATGGTGCATGGTACGCAAAGGCACCATGATGAAAGGAATCCTTGTGCCATGAGGAATCCATAGCAATCACAGTGGGTGCAATAGTCAAATCCAACGTCTTTTCCGGTGTTGCCACATCTATACATGCTGTTTTTGCATAAATCTGCTGCTTAATGTATTCCATAGGATTTTTTCTTGCCAACCATTTGTTTAAGGTCTCTTCATCGGAATTATGTATCGCAATAATATATCCGTCCAAGGTCTGCCCCGGCTCAATTACTGCGGAAATTCTTACCACCCGGTCATCCTCATGCTCCGCCTCGCTTGCCAAAAACGTACTTACATAAGGCTCAGCCATGGCCTTTGCGGAACCACAGGCAAATTCAGCTGCAAAGCTGGTGGCAACATGCATGGTTTTGCCATCGGTATGTGTGATACAGGCACGGTTTTCGCCAAGCTCAATTACATTTCCTTTTACATCACTGGCTGAAAAATATCGTCTCGGCTCTCCCTTATACTCAAATCTCCCTTGTACATCGGTCAGGCCGCCAAAACCTGCTACAAAATAAACTCTTTGGTCCGTTGAGATGGTATAATGCACCAGATAACCATCCTCCGGCATTAACGGATATGCCTCCATTTTTACACGCACATCCGGAAACCAGGAAGAAATCTGAGTCAGCTCATATTCCATCCAGCCATTTTTGAATTCTGCCAGAATATCTTCGGAATTATGAAACCAGCGGGAGGTCTGGTCTATATCCTCGGAATAATAAAATGGAAAGCGCCCTCCGGGTGTAATGGCAAGACCGCTATTTAATACCCCGCATTTTTCCTGATAAGTCACTTGTCCCTTGGTCCAGTCACAAACAGTTCCCATAAACTGCGGCACATCTCCCGCGAAGGTAAAAAAGCGCTCCGGTGTATCATCGCTTGCATGTCCCCCATAAAGAGGTCTGTTAAACACCTCGCTGCTTCCGCTGATGGCAAAGCCATTTTCCGTAGGGGAATAGTGTGTATTTGATTTCATAGCATTTTCTCCATTTCAAGTTTTATATAATATTTCCACAAAATACTGTTTTTTTAGTATTCCAGCAAAAAACCGCCGACTATTTTGGTAAATTCTACCAGCTTATCGCATTCCACATATTCATTGGTTTGATGTGCACCACCCGGACGATGGAAGTCAGCGCCAATTCCAAAGCATACTGCCCGTGGACTACCATACAATACAAACATTGGCAAGTCAGACAGACAGGCTCCTTTTTCACAAAGCACCCTGCCCTGTTCTTCTCCTGCTTTCTTTAAAAGAGAAATCATGCGATTGTTTTCTTCACTTTTTACATAGTGGAAAAAGCGTGTAGCCTTGGTAATCTGCAGCTTACATAGTCCCAACTTTTCAAGCTCTTTATCCAATATTTGCTTCAATTTTGCTAATTCCGTATTTATCTCTGTTTCCGTTTTATCGGTGTAATACGTAACCTTAAAATAACCGCTGTCCATATCCGTACCACCCTGTCCACCGGCTCTAAAACACATGATACGATATGCATTACGCGCAACAATGGTACCCGCAAATACCGGATTACGCTCTAATTCGGCTCTTCTTCTTGCTGCAAATTCTCTAAACTGCCTTTCTGCAATATTAAGTCCCTCCAGTACCTTGCTGCAATTGTCCACGGTGTCCTTGCTTTTTACCTGAAATACTAATTCTCCGCCACCTACACCGCAGTTCCAGATTTCAAAATTTTTACAATCCAGGTTTAAATAATCATCACAAGGATATTTCAGACAGGCTGCCAGAGCTCCGTTGCTTCCGCCATACTCCTCATCACAATAGCCGGTGAACAGCAAATCGTAAGGAAGCTCTATGCCCAGTTCCTTCATCTTCTTTATTAAAAACAAGGTAGCTGCCACTCCATATTTATCATCACAGGCACCTCGTCCTAAAATATTTCCGTTCTTTACAATGCCACACAAGGGTGGAAATACCCATTTGCTTTCATCACCGATTTCCACGGTATCCATATGTGCTGCCAGCATCAGTTTCTTTTCATGCTGCTTTCCCGGCACCATTACTGTGCAGTTTCTTCGTTCTTCCAGGCCTCTGCCTGCTAAATAATCCGGATGCGTTTCAAATTCAGGAATATCCATAGGAGAGTAAACCTCTGCCTGATATCCCAGCGTCTCACAATAATTCTTGACGTATTCCGCACACGCTTTTTCGTTTCCGTGTGAGCCGAAGTTCTCTGAATTTATCTGTATCAGACTTCCTAAGAGTGCAAATAATTCTTCCTTATCCGCTTCTATTCGCTCGTATAACAATTGTTTTTGCATCACAAGGTCCTTTCTGTAATTGTTTTAGCTTTACCTCACCATTATACCGAACTCTATTTTTCACTTACAATTTGCAAATCCGAATTCTCATTTGTAAAAAAGAATACCTTTTATCAAGACACCTCATACCAAAAAGGAAAGATAATTGGATAAATGGAAAGTATTGGACACTCCGCTTTTGAGTTGCGTTTCCCAAATCAAAAATGGTATAATGGAACTATCAAATGAATTGGGAGCGTTAGAATTTATGAGAAACGACAAAAGACAAGAACAATCAAAATCTTTAGCAGGGCAGTATTGGCTCCTTTTTTTGATGAGCACCTTTATTCCAATTTTAATTGTTTGTCTATCTTTAATATTTACCTTTCAAGCATTAAGAAAAGAAATTATTAATTCCAATTTAGCTTCTACAAAGCTTATTCAGCAAACCTTTGACCTTAAAATTGACGAACTGGATACTTTGTCATTAATTCTGACAGAGGATACCACTTTATCAAAATATGCCTTGAAGAACAGCACCACCGATGCTATCGATACCATCGAGGAGCTGGTATCTCTTCAAAGCTCCTTAAACGATATTATTATTTATTCCAAAGGGGATTCTTCTATTTATTCCTCTAAGGGCAAGATTAAGGAGGGGGATTTAACACATCAGACCTTTATTAAGGATTTACTTGGGAAGGGCTATAGCTTACAAGAATGGTATGAGCAAATAAGTACAGTTACTGCACCCTTTTATTGGCCAACCAATTCCTTGACCAATCCGCCTCAGCACCTGTACTTTTTTTCACCGTTATATGATCGTTTTCACCAAGATGGTACTTATTCCAGCCGTTCCTTTGCTTTACTTATTGAGCAGGATTATATCTATGATTTGTTTCGTTCCTCTCAGACGGACATGGAGGAAAATATATTATTACTTAACTCAGACTTTGAGGTTTTAAGCTTTTTAGCTCCCCATGCCACGGAACAGGACATTCTGGCTATCTGTGAGCAGCTAAAGAACTCACCTCAAATTATAGAAAAGTGCTATTGGGAGTCAGAAAATGGTGTGATGCTTTTTGTCTCTCACTCCATCCAGACCGGATTTTATTATGTACGATTTTTGTCTAAAAAGACCGCCTATCAAGGCTTTTATCGTATTATAATACAATCCGTAATCATTCTCTCACTGGCGATTATTATCGGCCTTTATTTGATATTCAGAGGCATTAAGAAAACTTATTTTCCTCTTCGCACCTTATCAAACTATATGCTGGATAAAAAGCAAACGCAAACAGAGACTAAAAATGAATTAGAGATTTTTAAGCAAATATATGAAAATACACTGGAGGAAAACACTATTCTTTCCGCGACGATAAATCAATCTATGCAAGGAATTTACGACCATCTTCTGACCACTTTAATTAAAGGGAATTTTACTACACAGGAAGCTTTTTACAATGCGTGCAACAATCTGGACATTCAGTTGGATATGCAATACTACTGTATATGCAGTGCCATATTTGAGCAACCCACACCACAAAAAGAGACTGAAACCTATGACCTTTCCAATTTGTCAAAGGTTATAAAGGAAATATTGCCGGATAATTTGCAGCTTTTAGTGAAGGATATGACACTTTCCTCAAAGGTTGTTTTTCTGCTGAATAGTAATTGTCCTGATTTTTCTTTCTATCAGAATACAATTGCAGATATCAAAAAATGTGTGTCAGAGCATTCCGGCCTGACGCTCAGTATAGGTATGGGGTCCTTGGTTAACTCTTATGATTTAGTAAGTAAGTCTTATATGGACAGTATTAATGCCCTTGATTATCGTATGATTTATGGCAAAAACTGTCTTATTACTCCTGAAATGTATAAGAGCCATATGCCGGAGATACCTTATCCTGCTACTGATATCACTATGTTATACACGGCACTGCTCTCCCGTGATGAACAGAATGCATTTGAGGTTATTGATAGATTAAACAACTATATTAAGGAAGCCGGATGCAGCCTTCATACAGCAAAATATATCTGCTATGATATATTTTCTATATTGAAAAAGCTCCCAAATATATCAAACATTGGATACTCCAGTAATTTATCCAAACAATTGGATATTACCTTATTGATAAATTTTGATACCATAGATGACTTTTTTCAGAATTTGTTTCATATAGTGCAAAATATCATGGATAATACAACGATAGCCACGGAGGAAGCTTCCACCGACATGGTGGGGCAGCTTGTGTATTATATCCACGAGCACTGCTTTGAATATAACTTTCAAATCCAGGCTATGGCAGACCACTTTGGTATTTCACCACAGCATATGCGCAAGCTGTTTAAAAACTCTATGAATATCGGTCTTTCCGATTATATTTCTAAGCTAAAGCTGGAAAAGTGCATGCAATTACTGCAGGAAACAGATATGAGTATGAATGAAATTGTTGTAAAAATTGGTAACACTGACGTGTCCGGCTTTATCAGGTTCTTTAAAAAGAACACCAATATGACACCGGGAGAATACCGAAAGCATCATCAAAAGTCAAAGAAGTAAGCGGAGGTTTATAATATCCCTCCGCTCAATCTCATAAGAAACTGACAACAGAGCACCGGATTTTTAAAAATGGTTTTCCCCTTATCTGAACACCACAAAGTACGCCAGCACAATAGCGCCCAGCACAATTCGGTACCAGCCAAACACTTTAAAGTCGTGTCTCTTTATGTATGCCATCAGGAACTTAATTACCACCATGGAAACTACAAAGGCTACCAGCATACCTATCAGAAGCACTGCCAGCTCCAGACCGGTAAATGCCAGACCAAATTTTAAAATTTTTAAAAGACTGGCGCCAAACATTACCGGAATAGCCAGATAAAAGGTAAACTCTGCTGCCACGGTACGGCTGACACCGATAAGCAAAGCACCAACAATAGTGGCACCGGAGCGGCTGGTACCCGGAAATACTGCTGCAATCAGCTGAAATACACCGATAATCAGAGCCGCCTGATAGGTCAGCTCTGCCAGGCTGTTCACACGGGACTTCTTGCCTTTATTCCAGTTTTCCACTACAATAAAAGCAATACCAAAAATAATTAACATAGCAGAAACCACATAACCATTATATAAATATTCCTCTAAAATATCGTCAAACAGCAAACCCACGATAGCCGCAGGTACACAAGCTGCCAAAATCTTAAACCACAGTGAAAATATATCCTTGTCAATTTCCACCTTGATGGCATGCTTTTTGGTAATTTTGAAAGGGAAGATTTTATTCCAATACAGAATAACCACCGCCATAATAGCACCCAGCTGAATAACTACCTCAAACATGTCAAAAAATCCTTCTGACACACCCTCAAACTTAATAAACTCCTCCAACAAAATCATATGACCGGTACTGCTGACAGGCAGCCACTCGGTAATACCTTCTACCAAACCAAATAATATTGCAATTAAAATATCTAACATTGTCTCTCTCCTAAACTAATTATATTTATTTAATATGACACAGATGTCGCATACTATTTATCGCCAGCTAACTTCACCTGCCGTGCTGACTTTTTCTCTAAGAAGCTCCAGTCGCTTCAAAGCTTCCTGCAAGGTTTCATCCTTCTTTGCAAAATGGAATCTAATCAGATGATGCACATCCTCACGGAAAAAGCTGGAGCCCGGCACTGCCGCTACTCCTACATGCTCTGCCATCCATTCGCAGAATGCCACGTCATCCTTTACCCCAAACTCGGATACATCCATTAATACATAATATGCGCCCTGAGGCTCAGTTATGGTAAAGCCCAATTCCTTGAGACCGCCCACAAATAGTTCCTTCATGTGTGTATAATGAGCCTGCAGCCCTTCATAATAGGCATCTTCAAACTCCAAACCTGTAACTGCTGCCTCCATAAGAGGTGCTGCTGCTCCTACTGTCAGGAAGTCATGAACCTTTTTTACTCTGTCAATGATTTCCGGTGATGCAATGACATACCCCAGTCGCCAGCCTGTAATGGAATAGGTCTTGGACAAAGAATTACAAATAATTGTCCTTTCGCGCATACCCGCAAGAGCAGCCATGTATACATGTTTGTACGGCTCGTAAATAATATGCTCATACACTTCATCCGTAATTACATAAGCATCATATTTAATTGCCAATTCAGCAATCGTCTCCATCTCCTCATAAGTAAATACCTTTCCACAAGGATTGGACGGATTACACAGTACCAGCGCCTTTGCTCCATCCTGAAAAGCCTGTTCTAGTACGGCAGGGTCAAAAGTAAATTCCGGTGGCACCAATGGAATATAAATCGGTTCCGCTCCTGACAAAATCGTATCCGCTCCGTAATTTTCATAAAACGGTGAAAAAATCGCTACTTTATCCCCCGGATTGGTCACGGACATCATAGAAGCCATCATCGCCTCCGTGCTGCCACAGGTTACAACAATTTCAGTATCAGGATTCACCGGCATGCCGGAAAAATGCTCCTGCTTCCTCGCTAAAGCCTCTCTAAAATTCTGCGCACCCCAGGTCAACGCATACTGATGCGGCCCCACAGATGCAATTTCAGCCAGCCTGTCCGTTATTTCCTTTGGTGGGTCAAAATCCGGAAATCCCTGAGACAAATTGACTGCGCCATACTTATTTGCTATCCTCGTCATTCTACGAATGACAGAATCTGTAAAGTTGGACGTTCTTTCGCTTAAAGCCCTCATTTGTTCCTCCTCCCAAATCTTTATGAAACTCCTTCAAAAAAATTTGTAAATGTAACGCTTTGTTTTGCTTATTCTATCATAAACTAAATACACTGATTTTTCAATTCTCTATCTTTATGTTCCGGAAAATCTTTCAACACTCCGTTTATTACTCTGGTGAATCCTCCAGTTTCTTATTTAGAAAGGACCAAATAAACGGAATACTGATAATACCGGTCGCTATATCAGCCAATGGCTGTGAAATCTGAATCCCCCTAAGTCCCCAAAAATGCGTCGTAATCAGTAAAAGCGGAATTAAAGTAAGTCCATTTCTGAGCATGGACAGGAAGGAGGACAAGCCCGCCTGTCTGGTACTCTGATAAAGCATATTGATAGGCACTGACAATGATAAAAATACTACGCCTATGCAAGAGCACCTAAGGGCCGTCGTACCGATTTCCACCACCGCCGGACTTTTCTGGAACAAATATACTACCTTCTCTGCAAAGAGAAAACCCGGTATCGCCAAACAGCAAATCATACAAAAGCCCACGCCCATAGTAACTAACAGTCCCTTTTTCACGCGGGAATATTTCTTCGCCTGATAATTAAAGGCCGCCACAGGCTGGAAGCCCTGGCCTACCCCCAGGCCAACGCACATTACAAATGCCGTAAAACGATTTACCACACTCATGGCTGCAATAGCCGCATCTCCATAAGGTCTGGTCAGATTGTTTAACAAACCGCTGGATATAGAACTCAAGCCCTGCCTAATCAAAGCCGGGAAGCCCACGCGGCAAACCGTCAGATAAGTTTCTGCTTTCCTGCTGATAAACTTCAGGCTAATCTTTCCCTGAGCCATTTTTCTATAAAAATACAATAAAATCAAGAAACTGATAAACTGAGACACCGCCGTGGCAATGCCGGCGCCCAATACCCCTAATGGAATCACCTTTATCAACAAATAGTCACCGAAAATATTGATAATACCACCTGTTACCAGACCAATCATGGCATAAAATGCCTTGCCCTCATAACGCAGGTTATTATTTAACACAAAAGAGCAAATTACAATCGGACACATAACCAGAACGCATACACCATACTGTCTGGCATATGGCAAAATAGTCTCCGTACTGCCCAAAAGCCTCATAAACGGATTCAGAAAGATAAGTCCAACTACCATCAGTACAACACCTATGGCTACTCCCGAGAAAAATCCACTTGACACATACTCTGAAGCTTCCTCCGTATCCTTATCTGCCAAAGCCTTGGACACCATAGAACCACTTCCCTGCCCCAGCATAAAAGCTATGGCCTGAATAATGGCCTGCAGTGTAAACAAAATGCCTGTTGCAGCCTGCTGGCTCTCCCCCAGCGTACCTACAAAATACGTATCCACCATGTTGTAAATATTTGTGACCAACATGGAAATGGTGGTTGGTATTCCCAGGGAAATAATCAACCGTGTCAAAGGTGACTTGGTCATTTTTTCATAATATGCTTGTGTTTCTGTTTTCATAATCTACTCCAGTTCAATAATCTCACTATGTAATGCCGCATATCTGCCGCCCAATACCAACAACTCTTCATGGGTGCCACGTTCGATAATACGGCCTTTTTCCAGCACCATAATAGCATTGGCACTGCGAACGGTGGACAGACGATGTGCAATAACAAAGGTGGTTCTGTCCTGCATAATGGCATCCATACCATGCTGGATTTGTTGCTCCGTTCGTGTATCCACAGAGCTGGTAGCTTCATCCAGAATCAAAATGGGTGCTTTACTGATAGCCGCGCGTGCAATGTTTAACAGCTGGCGCTGTCCCTGAGAAAGGTTGGCACCGTCCTGCTCCAGCATAGTATCATAACCCTTTTCCAAATGCATAATAAACTGGTGTGCAGAAGCAATCTTTGCCGCCTGTTCCACTTCCTCATCCGTAGCATCCAGACGCCCATAACGGATATTCTCTCTGACAGTGCCTGTAAACAAGTGGGTTTCCTGCAGTACCATGGCAATATTACTGCGAAGCTGCCTGCGATCAATATGCTCAATTGGCACGCCGTCTATAGTAATGCGTCCCTCTGTAATACTGTAAAATCTGCTAAGTAAATTGGTCACGGTAGTCTTGCCTGCACCGGTAGAACCTACAAAGGCAATTTTCTGGCCCGGCTTTGCGTACAGGGAAATATCATGCAGAACCGTCACCTCCGACTTATAGCCAAAGTTCACATGCTCCATCACCACATGCCCCTTGATTGCCGGCATATCCACAATCTCCACATTCTCGCCGGCCCCCTCCGGCAATTCGTCCATAACTTCAAACACCCGCTCTGCACCCGCAAGGGCTGCAAAAATCGTATTCATCTGGGTTGAAATCTCGTTAATGGGACGATTAAACTTACGGGTATAATTCAGGGAAACGGTCAAGCCTCCCACATCAAAGCCTCGAAAAATAACCAGTAGACCGCCTACACAGGCTGTAATACCATAGCAGATATTGCAAAGCTGATGGGTCACAGGCCCCATAATTCCGGCGCGAAACTGTGCCTTAATCTGCGCCTTACAGAAAGCATCATTTAAAAATGCAAATTCTTCTATCGCAGTAGTTTCATGGTTAAATACCTTTACTACCTTCTGACCGGTAATCGTCTCCTGAGCATAGCCATTGATAGCGCCCAGATTGCGCTGTTGCTCCTGATATGCTCCACGGCCTTTTTGCACAATGGTCTTGCTGACATACGTCAGAATCGGTGTCATCAAAATAGTAATGGCGCCCAAAATAGGATTGGTATAAAGCATCAAGAAAATCGTACCCACAATCGTAATAGCACCGGAAATTATTTTAATCAGGGTGGTATTTAACATCTCACCAACGGTATCGATATCGTTAGTAAAACGACTCATAATATCACCTGTAGTATGCTCATCAAAATAACGCAGCGGCAACGTCTGCAGCTTGTCAAAGAGCTCCTGACGCATACGCTTCAAGGACTTTTGAGATACCGCAAGCATAATGCGCTGCTGCAGCCACTGTGTCAAAATAGTAACCGCATATACTGCTGCCATCATCAAAATTCCCACAAGCAGCCCTTCCATTCTGCTGCTCAAATCACAATCCTCCGGATTATAATAAATAAACTTATTAATAATCGGCCTGAGCATATAGGAGGTAGCAAGATTACCTACCGTATACACAACCGCACAAACCAATGCCCATACAAACAAAATATCTTCTTCCCCAATATACTTAATTAATCGGATTACTGTCTTTTTGGTGTCCTTTGGTTTACCACTTTTGCCATACATCGCACCACGGCCACGACCACCTGGTCCACCCACGCTAAATTCCTTTTTCTCAGGACCGGCAGCTTTGCCGCTATACTTTGCACGGAGTCTTTCCGCTCTCTCTTTACTGATTGCCATCTTCAGACTCCTCCTCATCCTTCTGTGAATAATAAATTTCCTGATAAGTTTTGCAGGTACGGATTAACTCCTGATGAGTGCCGCTACCCACAATCTGCCCCTGATCCATGACAATAATCTGGTCTGCATCCATCACAGAATTAATACGCTGAGCAATAATAATCTTGGTCACCCCATCCAGCTCCTCACGGAACGCCTGACGAATACGGGCATCCGTTGCTGTATCCACTGCACTGGTAGAGTCATCCAAAATCAATATGCGGGGGCGCTTCAAAAGAGCTCTGGCAATACAAAGCCTCTGCCTCTGACCACCGCTCAAATTGGTACCGCCCTGCTCCAGCTCTCTGTCATAACCTTCCGCAAACCCACTGATAAATTCCTTGGCCTGTGCTATCCGGCAAGCCCAGTCCAATTCCTCATGGGATGCCTCCTCATTCCCCCAACGCAGATTTTCCGCAATTGTACCGGAAAACAGCGTGTTTTTTTGAAGCACCATGGCAACACTCTCACGCAGCTGATACAAAGACAGCTCCTTTACATCCGTACCGTCCACCAGTACCTGCCCCTCATCCGCGTCATAAAGCCTGGGTATCAGAGACACTAAGGTAGTCTTACCGCTGCCCGTGGAACCGATAATACCTACCAGCTGCCCCGCCTTAATACGAAGGTTAATATTCTTTAAAACATTATCTGCATTATGCTTAAAATAACGGAAGCCCACGTTTCTAAACTCGATATCACCACGGGCAATTACCTTGTGCTTCTCCGCCGCAGCTTCGTCATGCAAATCAATCTTTGCCTCCAAAACCTCTGTAATACGCCTGTCGGAAGCAGCTGCCCTGGTACCCTGCAGGAAAATATTTGCCAGAAAATCCAGCGCCATCAAAATTTGAGTCAAATATGTAATCATGGCAGAAAGTGTTCCCACTTCCATACCACCCAGCATCACCTGCTCACCTGCCACCCACACTACCAACAACGTAGTCACATTAATGGCAACAGCACTGGCCGGCTGCAGTAAAATCATCATCTTCAGCGCAGATACACTCTTCTGCATCAAGGAGGTATTTACCTTGTTAAACTTCTCCTTTTCATACTCCTCCCGCACAAAAGACTTAATAACATACTCATTGGTGATTGTCTCATTGACATTATTATTTAATGCGTCCAGCTGCTCCTGCATCTTGGTGTAACGCGGGGATGCAATATAAATAATCAACGCAATGGTCACTGCCAAAAACGGTACAATCGCACAAATAATCAGTGCCAGTCTGGGATTCAACTTAAAAGACATATAAACAGCGCCGATTAACATAATCGGACTGCGAAACATACCACGTAAAAGCGTCTGGGTAAAGTTTTGAATTTGCGTGATATCATTGGTAATACGCGTAATCAAAGACCCCGTAGAAAAATCGTCTATATTTGCAAAGGAAAACTTTTGAATCTTGGTAAAGGTCTTCATTCGCACATCCGCCGCCAAGTGGGCTGCACCGTTAATGGCAAAATGGGCGCCAAGCACACCGGCAATCAACATGCCGGCTGCAATTAAAAGCATATAAAATCCATTCTGCAGCACATATGCTGCATCCCCCTTTGCTGCCCCCTTATTAATAATATTGGCGCTGATAAAAGGTAAAATAAATTCTCCTGCGGCCTCCAGTATCATAAATACCGGACCTAATATAAAGCAGTAAAAGTATTGCTTTATGGAATCTTTGTATTTTCTCATGTTGTGTTCCTCTGCTTCTATAAGTTTTTCACAAATCTATTTTTTATTATATGACTATTTTACAGGAAATTCCAGAGTTTTTTATAACAACTTCTCAGTTTAAAACGTTCCAGCTTACTTCTTTATATATTGCTTTTCTCCCCAAACAGTGCTATACTACTAATCGCTGAAGATTGTTCAGGAATAACTACTTCAGCAAGCAACAACGTGAGTTCGAAACCATCCTCACGTAAAACAAAACTAAGGAGAATTTCATATGAAAAACAAAAACGTAACTTTCGTAACCCAGGCGGCTATGATTGCTGCTGTTTATGTAGTACTAAGCGTAGTATTTGCGCCCTTTGGTACTCAGGCTGTACAGGTGCGTATTGCAGAGGCACTAACCATTTTGCCGGTCTTTTCTGCCGCCGCCATTCCCGGTTTGTTTGTTGGATGCTTTATCGGCAACACTCTGGCAGGCGGTATTTTGCCGGATGTGGTATTTGGCAGTCTTGCCACCCTTATTGGCGCAGTGGGAACCTACAGACTTAAGAAGACTCGTCCTGTGCTAAGCACACTGCCTCCGATTATTGCCAACACAATTATCATTCCGCTGGTACTGCGCTATGGCTACGGTGATCCCCTTCCGATTCCTTGCATGATGCTGACAGTAGGTATTGGTGAAGTGATTTCCTGCGGCGTACTGGGTATGATTTTATATGTTGCTTTAAAGCCTATAAAGCAAAAAATTTTTTAAGATTATTGAAAAACCACAGATACTCTGTTATAATTTTTCATGAAATCGAATACTTTAAAATCAAGGAGGATTTTATTATGATTATATGTCGTGCAAAGGATTATGACGAATTAAGCAGAAAAGCTGCAAATATTATTGGCGCTCAGATTATTATGAAGCCGGATTGTGTACTGGGATTAGCTACAGGCGGTTCACCGGTAGGTACATACAAGGAGCTGATTAAGCGCTGCGCAATGGGTGACCTGGATTTTAGTCAGGTTTCTACTGTAAATCTGGATGAGTACAAGGGACTTTCTCCGGAGAATGACCAAAGCTATCGTTATTTTATGAACACCAATTTATTTGACCATGTAAATATCGACAAAGCTCGTACACACGTACCAAATGGTTTAGAACCGGACGCTGTAAAGGCTTGTGCAGATTACAATGCAATTATCGCTGAAATGGGCGGTATCGACTTACAGTTATTAGGTCTTGGTCACAATGGTCACATCGGCTTTAATGAGCCTGCTGACGCATTTGCATTAGAGACCAACTGTGTGGATTTACAGGCAAGCACTATCGAAGCTAACAAGCGCTTCTTTGCATCTGAGGCAGACGTTCCGCGCCAGGCTTATACTATGGGTATCGGCAACATTATGCAGGCAAAGAAAATCGTTGTTGTGGTAAGCGGCAAGGATAAGGCAGAAATCTTACGCAAGGTAGTTACCGGTCCTATCACACCACAGGTTCCTGCTTCTGTTTTACAGCTTCATCCGGATTGTACAATCGTTGCTGACGAAGCTGCATTATCTTTATTAGATGCTGAATAATTTATGATTAAGAATGGGGCCACTGCATTTTGATATGCCCCCTGTCAAGTAGACAGGTTAAATATCTAAAATGAAGTGCTGATGAACGACCGTACAAATTGTGCGGTCGTTTTTCTATGCACACCATTTCTCTTTGTATTTCTCAATTCGCTTGTTTCGGGAAATAGGGTATCCTACGGGACATCCTGAGAACAACGCTTCATTTCTAACTTCCAGCGGTGTTTTACAATGATATCTGTCCTGAGGACGCTCTTCACTGTAAAACCTGATGTAATCCTTTATTGCAAATCTTAAAGAAGCTTCGTCAATGATTTCATACATCTGGTACATTTCTGATTTTATAATTCCCCAGAATCCTTCTGTTGGACCATTATCTATACAATGTCCAATCCGTGACATGGACTGTTCCATTTCATGTTCCCTGATCTTTCTTTTAAAAGCTTTACTGGTATACTGGAATCCTCTATCACTATGAAAAAGCGGTTTTGCTTCAGGATTGGCAGCCAGTGCTTTATCAAAGGTTCTAAATACAAGCCTGTTGTCATTTCGGGTGCCGATTACGTATGCAACCGGATACCTGTCATATAAATCAATTATTGCACTTAGATACAACTTTTTGTTCTCACTCGGAACTTTAAACTCAGTCACATCTGTAGCCCACTTTTGGTTGGGAGCATCTGCATAAAAATCTCTACCCAACTTGTTTTCAGCTATAGCCTCTGGTGTTGATGAAACATATTTTTTCTTTTTCTTTCTGATTACAGAATGAATCCCCAGCTTTTTCATGATTCTATGTACTCGCTTCGGCTTGTAGTTGGTATGGTTGAAGTGATTAATCCACGAGGTCATTCTTCTATATCCTAAGATGTGATTAAATCGTTCATCATACTCCTTTATAAGTTCTGCCAGCTTTATATTTTCTGCTTCCTGTTCAGGTATCTCGCGGTGCAACCATTTATAGTAGGAGGCTCTTGATACTTCAAGCTGCTTACACATCCAATTAATACTCCAGTTCTTTGTTTCATTAAAAAACTTTATGGCCATAAATTTTGAATCATAGCGAAGTTTTCCAAGCCTCACCTCCCTTCGAATTCTTGTACTTTTTTTAACAATTCAGCTAACATATCCTTTTCTTGTAGTTGTCGCTTTAATCGGGCATTTTCCCTGCGAAGGCGCTCTAATTCATCTACCTCATCATCTGTTTTATGACGACCGCGTTTATCAGTTAATCCTTCTTCGCCGTGGTCATCGTACTTTTTTACCCATGAATATACCTGACTGTATGAGACGTCATAAATACTTGCTGTTTCCTTATAATCACGATTATGATTGATACAGTATTCTACGATTTCTTTACGTTCTTCAATAGTTGTTTTTCTTCTTGATTCTGCCATATAAACCTCTCGTTTTGGACAGTAGTCCATAAGTTCTTTATTGGCATTATACAACCTAACCCATCGCAATAAAATATTTTCAGAGCTAATTTTATATTTAGCAGCTAAATCAACTGCTGAAGAAACACCATCGAGGTATTGTCCGACAACCATTTCTTTGAATTCTTTTGTATAGGTATTATTACCGGCTGTTGGGATAAGTCCCATTGGACCTTGTTCTTGATATATTCTATGCCACCGCTTAAAACATCCTGGCGCAGCATTATATCCAAGTGCATGGGCTTTTTCTTCCCATGAGTATTCACCATTTATATATCCTTCGACTATTTGTATTTTTTCTTCGGGTGTATATTTTCGATGCATAAAAAATCCTCCTTAAGTAGATTTTGGTTATTTACCTTGTCTACTTAAGGAGGATCATATCATTTGCAATGACCCCTTCGTTTATATCCGGGATATCCCTATTTACAATTTTATCTCTCTCCCACTACTGTTTGCACTATCATACATTGCAAACATGGTTTCCATGGTATTTTGCACATCTGCTATGCTGAAATACTTCTGCTCATCATAATAAAGCTTAAACAGTTTTCCATGTCCACTCCCCCAGTAGGCCTTGCCTATGCTTGGATGGGTATCCTCTTCCACCATATTGCCATTTACCCAAAGCTTTTTGTCTTGATAGCGGACGTGACCCTTTTCAAAAGCAATCTCAAAGTAAGGAGCAGAATTTTCATGATATCCGTTGGTAGCAAAGAAAATGCCTGTAGTACCGTTATCAAAGCCCAGTCTTGCAGTAAAGGTGTCTTCTACCTCTATGACTTTTTCTAAGGAATAATTGCACATATTGGCTTTCACATTCACTACATTACCAATTAAATAACTAAAATAATCCAGTGTATGTACGGCTTGGTTTATCAGTACGCCACCGCCTTCGGTAGCCCACTTTCCCCGCCATTCTTCGCTGTCATAATATTCCTTTGAACGATACCAGGTCAAGATGCCCTTTGCACCCAACACTTTACCAAGCTCCTTGCTTTCCACCAATTCCTTCATCTTTTCCACACAAGGATTTGTACGGTTTTGCAAAACCACGCACACACGCTCAGCGCCTTCCAGCGTTTTCAGCATCGCAAACTGCTCCCTTGTCATAGTGACAGGCTTTTCTACTACCACATCTTTGCCCGCTGCCAACGCCTTCTGTATCATTTCAAAGTGAAGATAATGTGGTGTACAAATATGGACACTGTCAATCTGCGTATCCTGAAGCATTTCGTCAAAATCTACATATTCTTTTACGGAATATGACTCTGCGCAAGCCCTGCATCTTGCGGCATCAATATCACACACCGCATATAATGTAGCCTGCTCTACTCTTTCCAAAGCCTTGGCATGAACAGGTCCAATTGCCCCATATCCTACTACACATACCTTTTTCATCTCTAGTTAAATCCTTTGGTTTTCAAAAATTCGTAGCTCATCTGCATAGACTCGAATGGGTCACGCTGGCAAATATCTTGCTCTACCAGAGCCCACTTAGTACCGGCTTCTTCGCAGGCTGCAATGATTTCATCCCAGTCTAGGTTGCCCTGGCCTACCTCAGCCATTACCTGCTTATTGTCTGTGGTACCTATCAGGTCCTTAAAGTGCACCGCCATAGCTCTTTCGCCAATTCTCTTGATGTACTTTGCAGGATTCACACCGCCTACCTGCAGCCAATAAGTATCTACGATAAACTTGACATTTTCAGAGTCTGTTTCCTCAATCAAGCGCTCCATTATCATCTTGCCGTCAAACTTTGCAAATTCAAAGGCATGATTGTGATATCCCAAATATAAGCCGGCTTCTCTAAGCTTCTTTGCAGCTGCATTCATTCCTGCAATAAATTCAGAAATACCCTGGTTACTTTCACGGTATCTCCCCGGCATAGAGCCAATACCGCAAATATCACAACCTAATGTTTTATTGTAATCCATAATTTCATCCAGATTACTAAGGAAATCATCAAAATTTCTGTGAGTAACTACTACCTTCAAGTCGTACTTATCCAAAGCAGCCTTCATTTCAGCAGCCCCTAATGGGGTACCGGAAATCTGAACAATCTTGTAACCGATTTCTTTTACCTTACGGCAGGTTTCCTCAAAATCCTCAATTGTCTTGATGCTTTCTCGCAACGTGTAATACTGCGCACCTATTCTTCTATCCATCATATCTCCTCTTTTCCAGCAACTTGTAAAGTGCTTTTTGTCTTTATTAATATGTTCCGCTAGTGTCGGAAACTACATTTGATTCTGCCTTCACTACTGTAGAATTTGCAATCTTTTCCTGTAACAGTTCATAGAACCTGCCATCAGGAAAGTTCTTTACATCTACTGTTTCACCGGTCCATGCACTTAAATGAATGGCGTTAGAAATGGTCAGACCTTTGATGCCTTCCTCACCCGGTGCCAGTAGCTCCGTACCCTTCAATACCGCCTCTGCAAAGTTCTGCATAATTCCAGGATGACTGGTACCGCCTGAGAAATCAACAGGAATATTGCACTCCCAGCACTCCGGTTTTCCAAAAGGAGCCTTGTTGACCTTATTGTGCTCTCTTTCGGAAATAACATTTCTGTAGAAGGTCAGTTTATTATTCTCAATAACCACCTTACCCATATCGCAGGCAATTTCCAGACGATTGGTGCCCGGGGCTTCACCGGTTGAGGTAATGTATTCACCTGTAGTACCATTGTCATACTCGAAATATGCCATTACGTCATCTTCTACTTCAATGTTGTAATACTTACCAAAGCCAACCTTCGCATACACTCTGTCCGGCATACCAAACATCCACTGCCACAAATCCAGCTGATGTGGATTCTGATTAATTAACGCACCGCCACCTTCATCTTTCCAGGTAGAGCGCCATGTACTGCTGTCATGATAAGCCTGTGGTCTGTACCAGTTCGTAATAATCCAGGTAATACGCTTAATATGTCCTAAATCGCCCCTCTGAATCATGGTACGCAGTTTCTGATAAACCGGGTTGGTTCTCTGATTGTACATAATACCAAATACCTTGTCAGACTTTGCTGCAGCCTCATTCATTTCCTTTACCTGCTTGGTATACACACCAGCAGGCTTCTCCGTAATCACATGAAGCCCATGCTCAAAGGCTTCTATGGCCAATAAAGGATGGTCATAATGAGGCACCGCAATCAGTACTACATCACACAGACCACTTTTATATAAATCCTGCGCCGTTTCAAATACCGGAATTTCCGGATAGGCTGCCTTCATTGCAGCTCTTCTTGCCTCTGCAATATCTGCCACCGCGGCAAGCTCCATATTGGATACTTTGCCGCTCATTAAGCTTTTTACATGACCACTTCCCATATTACCATATCCGATAATACCCATTCTTAATTTGTCCATAATTATTTTACATCCTTTCATTTTCAGCCAATATCTCACACAATGCACGATATGCCAGTGTAAAAGTGCCCTCACCGCCCTGTGGCAAATCTAACATCTTGTCATCCAGCTCCAGTGCTGCCAGACCTGCAAAACTGCCAAGGTGTGGCTCCAAGCTTAAGAAGCCATCGTAGCCCTTTGCAAAAAGCTCCTTTAAAATATACGGAATATTACCATCGCCTTTGCCGGCAGGCACTACCTTATCATCCGCAAGGCAGGCATCCTTAATGTGCATATACGCAATATAATCCTTTAAAAGCTCGTAGGCATACTTGGTATCCTGCTTGCACTGAACAAAGTTTGCAGGGTCAAATACTGCCTTGAAGTTGTCACAATATAATTCTTTCATCAGATCTGCGCATCTGTCAGCAGTATCACCATAAATATCCTTTTCATTCTCATGAAGTAAAATCACATCCTGTTCACAAGCATATGCAATCATTCTGCGAAGTCTTGCAAGAACCTCTGCTCTTTCCTCTATGGTCCATACATCCCCACCATCATGATAAAAGCTGAACATTCTGATATACTTTGTATTCAAAGCCTTTGCAATTTTTACTACCTTCTTAAAAAGCTCAAAATGACCTTCGAATGAAGCATCCAGCTTAATCTTTCCTATAGGGGAACCAATAGAAGATACCTTAATAGCACATATATCCATCTTTGCCTTTAAAGCAGCTACTTCCTCCTCAGACAATTCGGAAATATTTTTTCCGTCAACACCCCTTACTTCGATATACTGCATATGTAATTTGCTAAGCACCTGAAACTGTGTATCTACTGATGCATCAATTTCATCTGCAAAACCGCTTATTTTATCGTACATGATAAATACTATCCTTTCTCTATTCTATCTTGGATTATCCGGATATCCTTATAGATGTTTTAAAAATATCACATTATTCTCAAAATAACTACTTAAATATTGGCACAGACATTGCAAATATTGCGCTCTTGTATTAAAATAGATACAAACAAACCATATGAGGAATGCCCTATGAAGAAACCCTATTACTCTATAAGTGAACAATTTACCGATATACCTTCCAATGAAAAGTTTCGTTTGCACTGCCATGATCAGTACGAAATATTTCTCTTTGGAGAAGGTGACGCCAAATACGTGGTTGAGGAAAAAACATATACCCTTGAGCCCGGAGATATTATTATTATCCGAAAGCATGAAATGCACCGTATATATCACAACAGCGAAGTCCACTATCGCCGCTTTATTCTGATGGTATCACCTGAGTTCTTTCAGGAGCATAACTGTGGGGATTATGAAGCCCAATTTTTAAGACCAGCCGTTGGTACCGACAATAAAATAGCCGCTGAACTCGTTCGTTCCAGCGGACTATATGATGCATTCTTAAGATACAAAAAGTATTCAGAGGAATTTACTGCTGACAGAAATTCCCCAGTACTTGTTGCTGCTATTATTGAAATTCTATATTTAATTAATAAAATAACTCGTTTTTCTACGGCGGATTTTACAAGCGGTCCGATCAAAGATGTTTTGCTATATCTGAATAACTGCTACACAGAGGACATTACTCTGGACATGCTTGCAGACAAGTTTTACCTTTCCAAATATCATCTATGCAGAGCTTTCCACAAGGCTACCGGCCTTACCATCAACGAGTATATTCGCCGTAAACGTCTGGTACTAGTTCATGAACTAAAGGACGAAGGAAAAAGCCTCACCGAAGCAGCCCTTGCGGCAGGCTTCCATGACTACTCTTCCTTCTATCGGGCATACATAAAGGAATATGGTGTATCACCACGCAAGGATTCTGGACAGTATAATCCTTATGAATTTAAGCAATAATGGCATGGTATGATGAAGCTACTGCTCGCTTTACCCAATATTATAAAAAATGCTTGTGCCTACTCCAATCGGCAGCCCCAGTAACAGCCACACCACCAGCAGCAAGACCCAACCAATCAAAAAGGCTATACTATAAGGCAACATGGTAGCAGTCAGGGTGCCCACACCGGCATTTTTGTCGTAGCGCTGGGCAAACATCAGAATAACCGCATAATAAGTCATCATAGGTGTCACTACGTTTGTACAGGAATCCCCAAGCCTATAGGCAAGCTGACACAACTCCGGGCTATAACCCAGTAACATAAACATGGGTACAAAAACCGGTGCCAGAATGTTCCACTTGGCGGAAGAGGAGCCCATGAACAAATTCATTATTGCTGAAAAAACCACAAAAATTACCATAAGCGGTATCAAGCCTATATTTATACTCTGAAAGAAATTAGCTCCAGTCAAGGCAATTATGGTGCCAATTTGCGTATAATTAAAATAATTTATAAACTGAGACGCTACAAAGGCCAGCGCAAGGAAGGAACCCATAGAGGACATAGACTTGGCAAGAGCTGCACATACATCCTTTTCCCCTTTAAAAACACCGGCCGTTTTGCCATAAACCACACCCGGTAAAAAGAATAATAATGTAATCAAAATCACAGCACTGTCAATTAATGGTGAGGTAGGACGTCCTAAAAGTGTGCCGTTTTCATTTTTAAAAAGCGAATTTTCCGGTAGACAGGCAAGTACAATCACCGCCACGAAAATCAAAGCCACAATGCCGGCATTACGCATGCCACGCTTTTCCTCCGGTGTAATCGTTGTCAGAGACTGGTCTTCTTCCCCCATCACTTCCCCGCTGAAAGCCTTTAAACGAGGCTCCACAATCTTGTCCGTCACAAAGGTACCCAAAGCGGTCACCAGAAAAGTGGAAAATGCCAAAAAGATATAGTTACCCATAATCGCAACCTGGTAATTCGGGTCAATAATAGAAACCGCGGTCTGGGTAATGCCTGCCAGCAAGGCATCCAACGCACCAATCAGTAAATTCGCAGAGAACCCACCGGACACACCGGCAAAAGCTGCCGCAAGGCCGGCCATAGGATGCCTTCCATAAGCACGGAAAATCATGGCACCCAGAGGAATTAAAATAACATAACCCGCATCGCTTGCCACATTAGACATAACGCCCAAAAACACCACCATAGGGGTAATGAATTTAGCGGGCGTGATTTTTACTGTGCTTTTCAACAAGGCATTAATGAGGCCGGATTGCTCCGCCACACCCACGCCAAGCATGGCCACCAGTGTCATTCCCAGAGGCGCATAACTCGTGAAGTTTTTCACTGCGTTAGTCAACATATAAGTAATCCCTTCCTTGGTCAAAAGGCTTACCGCTGTCACTGTGGTTTCCTTCAACTCACCGCCTGAAATCAACTCACCGGTAGCGGATACACCTAATGCTGCGCACACTGCAGACAACACTACTATAGCTCCTGCAAATAACGCAAACAATGCCACCGGATGTGGCAGCTTATTTCCTATTTTTTCAATTCTGTTGAGCCAACGACCGGTTGATTCGGACTTGGCAGATTTGTTTTTCTTGTTCATAAGTACTCCTTGTTATCTTTCATAAATTATTTCCAAAATATATCAATATGATAAACCAAAATGTTCCTGATTATACCGTTCCTGTCAGTACACACAAAAAACTACCGTAATAATTCCGCTACTTATAAGAGGACCGGGGGAGCCCTCTATAACTTATAGCAAAACTATTACGGTAGTTTGTAGGAACGTTCAACCAATTATGAACTTATATAAGTATCTATTTAATTACTTTGCATCTGTGCCGTACACTTCAATCTGAGTCAGTGCCGGGAATGGTGACGGATCGTCTGCCTTAATCAAATTACCAAGCTTTATCCAGGTAATGCCCTTGCGTGTAATAGCGAAGCGATGTGGCTCATAGCTCTTCTCCATGGATACCACCTCACTGGTGCCATCAGAGAAGGTAAAAGTAGCCTCAACCCACCAATTGTCATGAGGGAAATCTGCACGAGTCACCAAAACAATCGTATCAAAATCAACAGGTCTGCCGAAGTTTAAGGTAAGCTCTGCATCATCCTGCATATTAATGCCCCAAGAAGCATATGGCCAATGACCGTGAGAACGATTACCCAACACACCGTCGATAGCATTACGTGCTGCAAAAACTGCTTCACCGCGTGTCTCTACATTCGCAGTTGCATGAGGATATACACCCTCTACGTCATGCTGGTCTGCTGCATTCACTGCCAGATTACGATAACCCAGCTCCCACTCTGCAGCCGGACGCAGTGTCAGATAATGACGTGCTCCCTCAAAAGCCTTTGGATTGTGTGCGTTCTTTTTCTCATCAAAGATGACCGGATAACGCAGCGTCGTACCTGTCAGATAAACCAATGACTCATCTACACAGTCATCCACACGCACCATATAATGCCCCGGTGCATCCACCTCCATCATAATCACATCACCTGGCTCATATTCGCCATGCCATGTAAGAACGGCAGTGTTTGGACTGGTGATTTCAGCCTTGCGCTCACCAGCAGCATTTAGTATGTAAATTTGATTTGCCATAATAATTTCTCCCTTGTGTTTAATTAATTTGCTTAGGTTATTATAACCTTTTATATGAAGAAGAGCAATGGAAAGTTTTGAGAAAGTTGAAAAAATTTGTAAACCTCCTTCAATATGCTCGCAACCACAACTACGCTCCAAAATACTCCTCGTACCACACCACAAAACAGTAAATGGTCCAGAGCTTTCTCCAGTTATCAGAGTTTCCTCCAATATACTCCTCCCAGATAGCCTTTACTTCCTCTACATAGAAAAACTTCTCCGCAGTCGGACCCATAAGTCTGGTCTGCACATCGTGGTTATATCTTTCATCTGCCATCCAAATGCGGATTGGTACCACGAAGCCCAGCTTCTTGCGGAAGGCAATTTCCTCCGGCAGTACCTTGGCTGCCGCGGTACGGAGAGCCACTTTATTTTGCTCCGGGCTCACCTTGTATTTAGAAGGCATGCGGGAAGCAATGTCGAAAATGCGGCGGTCGGTCAGCGGCATGCGGATTTCCAGGCCTGCGGCCTCGCTCATCTTATCTACGTTCAGGTAAATGTCCCCTTCCAGCCAGATTTGGATGTCCACATCACTCATTTTGGTTAGTGGGTCCAGATCTTCCGTTTCCTCATAAATGTCCTTTACCAGGTTGATAGGAAGCACATCCTCATAATAACGCTTTAAAATTCTGCGCTTTTCGTCTTCCTTCATGATGTTGGTATTACCCACATAAAAGTTCTTCAGATTCTCTCCATAGCGCTCTGCATTGCGGTACATATTGTAGCCGCCAAAGAATTCGTCCGCGCCTTCACCGGAGTAACAAAGCTTGGTATGCTGTGCGGTAGCTTTGCATGCCAAAGCAAAAGCAATAGCAGAGGCATCTCCCAATGGTTGCTCCATATGGCACATCACATATGGCACTGCAGCAAAATATTCCTCAGGAGTAATGCGGCATCTGTGAATATCACGCCCCAATAAGGCAGCGGTCTGTGCCGCCAGTCCTGACTCATCAAAACGCTCTTCATCATAACCGCAAGAGTCCGCTGCCTGCACATCAGACATAGCCAGCACATAGGAAGAGTCTACGCCACCTGAAAGAAAAGACTCTGCGTACTCGCTCTTTTCCTTTACCTCAGGCATAATCTGCTGAATGGTGGTATGTATTTCATCCGCCCAATCCTCCAGAGACTTGCTTTCATCTGCCTGAAACTGCAGACTCCAATAACGGGTAATTTCCAGCTTTCCGTCCTGCCATACCAGATAACGCCCCGGCAAAAGCTTTTTTAACCCCTTAAAGAAGGTATCTTCACCGGCTCCATAGGTAAGCGTCAGGTAAATCTGAAGCATTTCCTCATTGAGCTCTTTTACAAAACCCGGCTGCTCCAAAATCTGACGAATCATGGTTCCATAAAGCAGCCTGCCATCCGCTGACATATAATAGTAAAAAGGTTTCGTACCAAACTGGTCTCTTAAGCAGAAAAGCTTCTGCTCCTCTTCATCCCACAGTGCAAAGGCAAACATACCATGCATGTGGTGAGCCATATCATACCCCCAGACTTTATATGCCTTTATTAAAATAGCCTCCTCGCGGGCTTCTCGGGACAAGGAAGCATCAATATCCAGCTCCCCACAAAGTGCCGCCCAATTGCGAATATGGCCCCTGTATTCCATAACCTTTATCATAATTGTGTATCCTTTCCACTAAGCAATCCTTTAATCCTGTAAATACTCTATTACAAGCCTTTAACAATAACCAATTACAAGCCCCACCAGTAACAGCGCACCCGTCAACATCAAATTTAGTATCTGAAACTTACCACTCCACCTTGCCCAAGTGCCATAATTTACATCTGCCAATCCAAGACTGATAAGCAACACCGGATTGGTTGGATAAAAGGCATTGGAGAAGCCGTCACCAAAGGCATATGCTAAAACACAAAGCTGTGCAGAAATGCCAAACACCTGCGCCACAGGCACGATTAACGGTATCATCAGAAAGGCCTTGGCGGAGCCTGACGGAATAAAAAAATTCATGACAAGTACCAACAGGTAAATAAACAAAATCACTGCCCATTTCGGAAGCACTGCTGCCGCCGTAACAGCACTATGCAGTATCGTATCCAGAATGTGTGCCTCTGTCATCGTATACTTAATAGAATTAGCCATAAGAATCATTAGTACTGCCGGAAGCACGCTCACCAGTCCATTCCAGAAAGTGCTGCCCAAGGTCCGAGCTTTGGTACCGGAAATCGATACCGCCGTAATTCCTGCCACCAGAAACATTACCGCCACAATAATCATGGTATAATCCTGCAGTACCGTCACAAAGACACTGCTTAAAACAAATACGATTCCCAAACCTACAATCGCTGCAAAAAAGAATACACCTTTGTCCATCTGCCTGTCAGCCACAAATATTATGTTTTTGGGCTTGTGGGCGCCAAGTCCATCGACCTGCCCCTGTTCCTGTCCGGTCTTATCAATCCTCTTCGCATAGCGGAATAAAAATACCAGCAGCAATCCATAAATCAGCCCGAAACCTATGACTCTGAACCACATGCCGGAAAACATGGGAAGGCCTGCCAGCTCCTGAGCCACACCTACCGTAAAAGGATTACAAATACCGGCTGCAAATCCACAGCCTGCTGCCAGAAGGCTCATACCAACACCGGTCAAGGCATCCCAGCCCAGGCCAACAGCCAATGCTACCACTATCGGTACCAAAGGTACACATTCCTCAAAAGAACCGATAAAAGAACCCATCGCCATAAAAAACAAGGTTACACAAGCCATCAGCCGATACTTACTCGCCCCAAACCGGAAGGTAATTCTTTGCAACAAATACCTCATGAGTCCACATTGATCCAGACTATTAAATACACCGCCCAGCACCAATAGGAATATAATGACTGCAATCAGCGAACCATTTCCTTCTGCTCCAAGCACCAGTATGGGGGATAAAAGCCACTTCCAAAAAGAGATACCGCCCGCAACGAGTGCAAATTCTCCGGTCACATCAATCACCAGATTACCGTTTGCGTCTATAATCCTGGTATATTCACCGCCCGGAACCAAAAAGGTCAGTACGTAAGTTAACACCATTAGTATAAATATAATAACAATTGCTGTAATAAAGGACTTTGCACTAATGTTCAGACCTTTTTTCTCTTTGATTGTATTCATTTAACTCCATTCCTGCTTCTATACAAACCAGCATCAGCTGCTTTTCTTTTTATTATAACCATTTATATCATATTTGGCTTCAAACTCTTCAAACCAAGCTCTATAGGTAAGGTTCTTGGCCTCTCGTACTCTCTTCAAATATTCATGAGTGTCAAAATTATGGGTTTCCAGCTCTATCACTGCCACTGCCACATTAGAGCAATGATCCGCTATACGCTCCAGATTGTTCAGCAAATCATTAAATGCAAATCCCTTTTTAATATCACAGACACCTGCCTGCAGTCTTTCGATGTGACGCATCTTTAGTTCATCACACAAAATACTAATCAACTCACGCAAAGGCTCTACTTTTCGAGCCAGCATGAAGTCATCACGACTAAAGGCATCACTGGTAATTGACACAATTTCCTTCACAGCACCCTTAAGCACAGAAAGCTCGTACTGAGCCTCTTTGGAAAAATAATTCTTTTTCTCATGTAACTCATCTGCCACCATGGAAATATTTACCGCATGATCCCCTAAACGCTCAAAATCACTAATACTATGTAACAGCTTTGACACCTGTCTGGTTTGCACTGTATTTAGTTCTCTACCGGTTAACTGCACCAAATAAGTGCCCAGCTTATCCTCATATTTATCAATTAAATTTTCTTTTTCCTGCACCTTATTAAACTTATTGTAAGAAAACTCCTCCAAAAGGCTCAATGCCCTTGCAATATTTTTGTTTACCTTTTTTATCATGCCATTCATAGCGGTACGGCTCTGATTAATGGCAATATCCGGATATGCCAAAAAACGCTCCTCCAGCAAATCAAAATCCTTTTGGTCAGCTTCATCCTCATCTGTATTTTTAACCAGATAAAATACCAGTTTCTCAATATACTTAATAAAAGGAACAAGTATTAATATGGTAGCTGTACGGAACACTGTATTCATCAATGCAATACTTACCGGTGTCATAACCATATCCATAAACGTAAATTGCATGAAAGCATGAGCCGTATAGAAAATGATGGACCAGATTATCATGCCAAACAAGTCATTAATCAAATAAATCAGAGCAGTACGCTTACCATTTTTATTGGTACCGATAGCAGACAATAAAACCGGACAAGCTGCACCCACACCGATACCCATAACGATCGGCAGGGATGACGCAAAGGTAATACCTCCGGTAATAGAAAGTGCCTGCAGAATACCTACCGCCGCAGATGCACTTTGCAGCACTGCTGTAAACAAAATACCAATCAAAATACCCATTATAGGATTGGAGAACATGGTAAACATGCCGGTAAATGCTTCATTTTGCTTTAACGGAGCCACGGCACCACTCATGGTCTGCATACCTACCATTAAAATGGCAAAGCCCAGCATTATGTCACCCACATTACGAAATGCTTCCTTTTTCATGAACATTTTAAAAATAATACCAATAATGGCTACTACCGCGGAAATCGTGGCCGTTGATAACAGCTGTGCAATACCACTGCTGCCGTCAATATAGGACAGACATAAAATCCAGCCCGTAATACTGGTACCGATATTGGCACCCATAATAATACCAATAGACTGGGCAACCTTCATCATGCCGGAATTTACAAAGCCTACTACCATAACAGTAGTTGCTGAAGAAGACTGGATAACTGCCGTTACCGCAGCCCCCAAAAGCACGCCCTTGATTGGGGTACTTGTTAGCTTATATAAAATCAACTCCAGCTTATTGCCTGCCACTTTTTTGAGACCATCTCCCATTAATGACATACCAAACAGGAAAAGCGCCACACCACTTAACAGTGATAAAATCATACTAACTGCCATGTTATTTTCTCCTTTTCATTTGCATCTACAGTGCTCCTTTTTTCCACTTGCCTCGTTTATAAAAAATACCCGTCAGTACTGCTCCAAGCACCCAGGATATCAACAAGGATGCAAAAAGACATTCCGGACGTCCGTCTGGATTGACAGCACTCTTTGTCAAATTTACCAGAGTGTACGCCAAAGGCACTCGAATAACAATAGTCTGTACAATGGAAATCCACATCGGTGTCATGGTGTCTCCGGCACCTCTCATAATGCCGGCCAGACTCTGGGTCACCGCCACTGCAATATAGCCGGCTGCCAGAATTCGCATCATGCGCATACTCAGGTCCACTAATGCTGCAGTATCCGTAAAAATACTCATCAGGAACTTACCAAAAATTAAAATCGTTCCCGTAATCACTGTAGAGGTTCCCACTGCCAGCAAGGTGCCTTGCTTTGCACCCTTAGAAACCCTGTCATAATTATTCGCCCCTACATTTTGTCCTGCATATGTAGTCAGTGCCGTGCCAAAGGAAAAGTTTGGTAACATGGCAAAACCGTCCACTCGCATAATAATAACATTGGCTGCAATCAGTTGCTCTCCGAAACTGTTAGTAAGGGACTGCACTAGCAGCATTGCCATAGACATAATGGCCTGGGTCACACCGGACGGAAGCCCCAAACGAATAACATTTAAGGAAATACGCTTATCCAGATTGAAGTACTTGACACCAAAATCGAACATATCCGTCATTTTCATCAGCTTAAACAAACATAAAGTGGCTGAAACACCCTGTGCGATGACCGTTGCCAACGCCACACCGGATACACCCATATTAAACTTAACTACAAATAATAAATCCAAAACAATATTCAGCAAGCTTGCTATTACCAGATATACCAGCGCAGAGACGGAATCCCCAAGACCACGCAGCACACCACAAAGAATATTATAAAAAGCAAGCCCTGCAATACCCAGGAACAAAATCCTCAAATACGAAGTACACCAATCCAGAATACTCTCCGGTGTATCCAATAGCACCAACAATGGCCTTGCCGCCAACGTCGCCACTATCATAATAAAAACAGATGCGATACCGGTCAGAACAATGCAGTTACCAATGGTGACAGACAATTCCTCTCGCTTCCTGGCACCAAAATACTGCGACACCATGATACTGGCCCCCGTACTGATACCCACAAATAACACCAATAACAGGTTAAAAATCGGTCCGGCACTACCTACTGCCGCCAGTGCATTATCCCCCACATACTTACCAACTACCACGCTGTCCACCGTATTGTACAGCTGCTGCGCAATGTTGCCCAAAAGCATCGGGAAGGTAAACACCAAAATCTTTTCCCACGGCCTTCCCTCCGTCATATCTACTGTTGCAAAAAGTTTCTTTAATCCGTTCATAAGCCTCTCCATGTAAAATTCTTTTGTCTACATGATTATAACATTATTTGGTAGGATATGTAAAGAATGGAACGACAAACTGGTTTAAATATTGACAAATATTTCTATCTACTTTATCATCAAATTAATTAGAAAACATACTAAAGAGGTATTATTATAAATATATTCATTGTCCACTCCGGAAAAAACAGAAAAGATGCTGAGAAATTAAAGGCTGAATTGGAAACAATGGCTCAAAAGGATGCCAATGTACTGCTTCTGGAAAATGGCGGCTTCTTTTGGAAGATAGAAGCATTAAAACTAATCAAAATGTCTCAAATGGTCTTATTCTTAGTAGGCGATACTTCTCATGAAAGTCCAAACATTACCTGGGAATTGAGAATGGCCAAAAAATACAATAAATATATCATGTTTTACAAACTCAACGCTTCTTACAAGCTGAATGATATTTTGTATGATAAAGACCCTTTTTCAGGCAAAAAGTCCCTCATTGCCTCTGAAGCCAAGGACATCACAGATATTACAAAAAAGATTTCTTCTTATGAACATGGCGAATACAATATTTTTAATGGAGAAATTGAAACCCTTAGCAAGGACGAGCTTTTAGAGCAGTACAAGATATTTTTGCAGACATCCGAAACGCTGGTGGAACGCCGCCAGAATGTAAACAGCTTCTACATCTCCGTAAATGCTGCCGTTATAGCGGTTTTCAGTGTGGTCAGTTCCTTAGTCAACGACCTGCCGTCGCTGGCTTCCATTGCGGCACTTATGTTTGTTATTGTAGGCATTTTAGACTTTTCCTGGCTAAAAATCCTTGAGTCCTACGGCATTCTAAACAGCAGCAAGATGAAGGTTATCAGCATTATCGAGAAGCAGCTGCCGGCCTCCTTATACGACAGCGAATGGACTATCATGAGCGACAAACTAAACAGCAAAAAATATATTTCCTTTACAGACAGTGAAAAACGCGTTCCTAAATTATTTATTATGTTTTATGCGTTACTTATGCTTGTTGCAATCGGGCTGATGCTTTTGAAGTAGGGTTTATGAAAAGAGAAGAATGGGTTAGGGCCATCAATGTCATTTAGTTAAGATTTTCAAAAGAGTTCTCATCCTTTTTCGAAAAGAATGAGAACTCTTATTGGGTATAATTTTTATCTTTTTTCAATAGATACAGGTTTAAGCTTAAACAAGCCAGTATTTGAATCGAATTTACCTATTTCTGCTACGATGCGAAGATTTGTTCCGATTGAAATAAAATCATTAATATCATCGGAAAAACTCAATCCTAAATTTGAATAATTTACATCTTCAAATTGGAATTGAGGTCCTATTGCACTATTCGGGTTATAATTACCTGCATAAATTAGAATATCGTATCTTGTACTATAATCTCCGTGATATTGACTATATGCTACACAACCATCAAATTCAATAGTTTGACCTTTATATTCGGTTGCGAATGAACTCACAATAGAACTTTCGGGATTTTTTTCAGAAAGTACGATTGCTAAATCTTCACAATTCTCTACAGTCAAATTAGAAACTTCTATTATTTCTTCACATTCGTAATACCAAAGAACTACAATAGCATCTTCTTCATATTTATCACCTTTTGAAAAATCGCCTTTACCAAAAATCCAGCTTTTTATTTCTATAGCTCCAATAGTTTCATCTGTTTTCGACTGGTCTTTTGTTTCCAAAACTTGATATTCAAACTCAGAAAATCCCATATCTCTCAATAATTTTTCAGCATCAGTATAGCTCATGCCCAAGAACTCATCTTCATTCATTGTAACTGTAATTTGCTTGGTCACTATAGTTTCTTCTACAGTTTCTGATTCAGTTGGAACAGTTTCCACTACAGTACTTTCGGATGAAGAATCTTCTTGCATTTCTGCAATAATTGAATTGTCAAGTTTTTTGACTTTTAAGGTTATTTCTTCATAATTTTGTGTGCGTATTAAATTATCATATTCCTCGCCTTTACTATCTGTTTCATATTCCAAAACAAGTTCTGTATTTGCTTTTATATCTTGGTCTATTATAATATACTGCTTCAAAATATTTAGGTCATTTGCGTCTACAAATGTTCCGTCTTCAGATGCAAAAGACAAACGCAACTTACCATTTCCATATTCATCAACTCGACTGTTTCCAATAACAGTTCCAAATGACGCTGAATTTCTGCCAACATAATCGCGAACATAAAATTTATGTCTATCCAAAGTAGGATTTATTTGTGTGATGTCTGTTTTTTCAAAAGTACTTTCACCTATCTTATTTACATAAAGTATTATTTCTTCATAGCTTTGATAATCAACCAAATTACTATATGGTTCGCCTTTTCTATCCCTTAAATGAATTATTGTAATATTTGTATCAGGTTGAAGGTTCTGACCACTTACAACATATTCTTTCAGTTGTGCATCATCTTTCTGATTTACAAGCATTCCGTTTTCAGCCATAAAAATGATTCTGATTTTTCCATGCCCATATTCATCAACTCGATAACCGCCAACGATTGTTCCTATAGAACCTGCGTTTTTTCCTATATAATTGCGGACTTGATATGTATAAATTCCCTCTTCTTCATCGGTCTCTGCATTTTCTGTTATCGTAGGACTAACCGCACTTTTATTTCCTATTTGTATTGAATTTGTCTTTATAAAAAGAATAATAAGAACAAAGCCAAGTACAGCAAATAATATATGTTGTCTCGGTATTTTTTCTTTAACAAATCCCATTCCCATAAGCCATGATACGGCAAACAATCCCACTTGAACAATTGCTATTAATCCAGACAATATACGCCCGTTAGAAAATGCAGTAAACATTGTAAGCAAACATATTATAAAAGAGATTAATATAATTTTTGAAAACTTTCCTTTCCTAAAATTATTTAGTTGTTTATCAGCCTCTTTCTGTTGATCTTGTTCAATTTTTCTTTGTTCTTTTGTATTCTCTAATTTGATTTTTTCAAGTTCAATTTCTTTGTATGTTTGGTTTTTAATTCTTTCTATTGTAACCTTGTCACTTTCGTGAACCATTTCCTTTGAACCACAAAAAGGGCATGATAATACAATTCTGTCACTATATACGGACATAGTACCGCCACATTCTTTGCATTTCAGTTGGATTGTTTTTGGGCTAATCATAATTTTCTGTCCGCATTCGGGACAAAACTTAGTATTAGAATTTAGTTTTGCTCCACATTTCTCGCAAGTCATTTTTCTTCTCTCCTGTGTTTATAAAAATATTTTTTATAATTAAGTAGGAGGCGGTGACTAACCGCCGTCCTCTTACACCACCT
>JAFXDD010000019.1 GCA_017516285.1 Lachnospiraceae bacterium | reverse complement strand
GCCAGATCCTTTACCAGCTCACGGAAGTCAATACGACCATCCGCTGTAAAGTAAAACAGCACCTTATTGTTGTCAAAGGTATACTCTGCATCAATCAGCTTCATCTCCAGTCCGTGCTTCTGAATCTTCTCCAGGCACACTTTGTAAGCATCCTTTTCCTTCAGCTTATTAGCTGCTTCCTGCTCCACATCCCTCTGATTTGCAATACGAAGTACCGGCTTCAAAGGCTGTATCACCTTATCATCCTCTACCTCTTTTACATCACTCACTGCCGTACCAAACTCAATACCGCGGGCAGTCTCTACAATCACATGATCCCCTCTTTTGATTTCAAACTTCACGGGATCAAAAAAATATATTTTTCCTGCTGTACGAAAACGTACTCCAACTACTTTAATCATTTACTTCTCCAATCTATTACCACAAAATTTCTAACGACTTTTGTAGTATACCATAGATTTGGGATTATGAAAAGGGGGAGTTATTGGCACGACGATTCATTCTGTTCCTTGATATAAAAATCCCCTATCTCACCTAAATACTGTCCAATTGAATGATAACTACCGGAATAAATAACGGGATTCAACAAAGTCAAATCGATTCCCCAGCCGCTTGTTTCTACCCTTTCATCTATCTGTACATTTTTTACACGACAATAAAACGTATCCGATTCTCCGGTATTCACGATGCTTTGTACCTCACATTCACATACCCAGGGACTCATATCCAATATAGGTGCTTCTACACATTCCCCTTGCGAATACGTATAAGATAAGTCCTTTTTCATACCTTGTGCGCCGGATGTCTGTCCAAAATAATCCATCAATTCAAGCATATCCTTGCTTACCATATTGATGCTTAACTTACGATTGCGCAGGGTGTTCTGTTTTGTCATCTTAGTTCCCCACATGCTGATAACAATCAGGTAATCTTCATCCTTTTCACAGGTCATGCTGACCCAGGTAATGGGTGCAAAATTCGGTGTCCCATCCTCATTATAAGTACCTACTATGAAAGCAGGCTGCACAGGCATTTCATGGCTGCATCCGATAGATTTTCTTTTCATATGCTTATACCTCCCTATCCCACAAAATCAATGTGATACCGTCTCCCCTGTGAAAACAGTATTCCCTCTATCAGTTCAATCTTTAAAATAACGGTATTCTCATCCGCAAAATTATTGTGTCCGTTATCAATCCATTCTGCAAAAACTTCGCGAAGTTTTTTAGCCATTTGGACATTCTCCGGCTTACCGAAATACCCCATGTTCACACCTTTCCCCTTGGCGGTAAACCATTCTCCGGCTATAGATACTGACTCGTGCCTCTCTATCTGGCGCATCTTATTGGATAATCCATAAGTAATGATATAGAATGCACCCTCCTCATAATAGGCGTTCACATATCTTACATAAGGATCCCCTTCCCCTACTGTAGCCAGGGCAATCACATTATCCTTACCAAAACGCTCTGCCATAATCTTCGCCGTCACTTCTGTCAACTTTTCCATGGTAACCTCCTTAATATACATTCACACTCTCAACATTTACCCTAAATATCACCAAAAACATATCCTCCTCCCCTGCATACTCCTGCTTAAGCATGGGGTACATTTCGGACATTTCTTCTTTGATTCGCAGGCTGCTTCCTACGGTCATTTTGCCGTGGATTCTGGTCCACTTCCGACTACTGAGGCTGTAGCTTGCCAATTCCACCATAGGATTCCCCGTAAGCTCCCGATATACATTTTTACGCTTATCCGTAGCTATGTACAAGGCCTCATCATCTCCATATATCATCCCCATAGGGCGCAGATGCGGTTCATTATCATTGGCTGTAGCCAAAAAGAAATAACCGCATTCCCGGATAAATCTGCAAATCTCCTTCATTGAGTATTCGCTCTTCGCTTTTTCCTGCTCCAAATTCTCTTCACTTAATAAAAAGTCAATGCTGCAATCCAAAAGCTTTGCCAGCTTAATTAGCTTCTCTGTCTCCGGAAATGCCACGTCCATTTCCCAGCGGGAAACCGACTGTCTTGAGACCTTTAAAATCTCTGCCAGCTGCTCCTGGGTCAAATCCTTCTTTTTTCGTAGCATAGCTATTTTTTCACCGGTAGTCATGTAACTCCTCCTTTTATCTTTGTATTCCCTAACCGTTCCTATACTCATATTCTACTCGTATCCATCTCTAAAAGGAATACCTTTCCGTGTGCCGAATGTAACATTTGAAGTGCATTTTGAATCTTCGCAAGAATCCCTAAACACGCAAATAGGCGGGAATCTCTTCCCGCCTGCAATGATAAAATATGACTACTTCAGTATTTCCGGATTGTTCTTGCCCGATTTCACCACCGCATCAATGATGGAGTAGTAATTAGGCTTTGGTTCAATATTGCAATCAAACACACAATAGTTGTTACTGTCACTGGGGTAAAGTAAATATCCGTCCATCAGACTGAAAATATTCACCACCGAGATATCTGCATTGCCGCCATTATCCTTGTCGTAGGACAAGACATACTGCATGAATTTCTTGTAGCAGGCAGCCTGTTTTTCGTAGGACTCCGGTGAGGTATCTTCTGCCACGATGTTCAACTCTGTCACCTGCAGCTCCAATCCCAGCTCCGCATACTTGCCGATGGAATTGTATACATCCAACAAATCCGTATTTACGGACAGATTGCACTGCATGCCCAAAGCATCTACCAAGCCTTTTTCCTTCAAATATTTCATCAGATTATACACATGGAACATCTTATTGCTGTCCCAGGTATTGTAATCGTTATAGACCAGTGCCACACCTTCCGCTGCATACTTGCGGGCATAGGTAAAGGCCAGCTCCACATATTCGTAACCCAGGATATCATACCACTGGTTGGTTCCCTCCGGGCTGTTCCCGGCAGTTCTGCATTTCCAACCGCTTTCCGTTTCGCCGTCCATGGGCTCCACGCACTCATTCACCACATCCCAGCAATATACCACACCGGGATAATTGTTCTGGCAAAACTCCAGCATCTGGCGGATATAACTTTCCAGTCTGTACTTCATGGTGTCTGCGTCCACATAGGCCCCGTCATCCGTATAACCTTCTCTGAAAAACCAATCCGGTGTCTGGGCATGCCATACCAGGGTATGACCTCTTACACCGATTTCATTTTCCTGACAAAAAGCCAACAGCTTGTCCGTAACCGTAAAATCCAGTACCGGGTCCTCAGACCCGTTCTTTACCGCTTCCTGAGACTCCTGTTGCATCAGCATATACTGGGGCTTCATCAGGTTGGTTGCTGTGGTTGTATTACAATGATACTTGACCAGCTCCTTCATTTCCGGGCTTTCGATGGCAAAGGTCTGGGCATTGTAACCGGACATGGCCAAACCGAACTTAAAATAGGGGGCATACGCCTCTTTCAATGGAATACAGGTCAATGCCGTCTCCATATCAAACTTACTGTCTGCAATAGCCTCCGGTGCCACATAGGTGTCCACTACGCGGTAATCCTCCGGTGTATTCCACTCCTTTGGTTTCGCGGTGGGCGCAGGAGTCACTTCCGGAATTGCTTCCGGTTGTGCTTCTATGCTTTCCTTGGTATCGGTGGGGCCATTTTCCTCCACCTTATTTCCACAACCTGTGAGCAGTGCCAAACACAGCACTGCCCACAATAATTTTACGTTTATTCTCTTTTCTGTCATATTACTGTTAATACTCCTAACAATTCTTTTCCTGATATCAGCCATTCTCCTGAATCTCCAGAAGCAATAGCTCCATCAGCAAGTCAAAGTTTACATTGGCCTCCATACGCTTCTTTGCAGTAGAAAGGGCCTGAATGACTTTTTCGATTCCTTCGTAGCTGCATCGTGCTGCAATCTTACGCAAGGTCTGTATCTCATCCCTGAAAATCAGCTGGTTGGCATCCATGGTGGCCTTAAACAAAAGCACATCCCGATACCAGATGGCTATGATGTCAAAATAATCCTGAACCTCCAGCTTGTATTCATTGATTTTCTTAATGGCAGCCACAATCTCCTGTATCTCCATCTCCTTGATGTATTTCAACAGGGAAAGGGCTTCTGACTTGATATTCTCAAACTCCTCGGAAGAGGCTAAAAGCTTGGCTTTTCCCACATTTCCTCTGGCAAAGCCCACGCACACATTTGCCTTGTAATCCGGCACCTGCAGCTCCTCCATCAAATATTTACGAACCAGCTCATCCCTTACGGGCTTCATATTCAAAGTCACGCAACGGCTTAAAATGGTGGGCAGCAGACTGTTCATATTGGATACCAGAAGCATAATTACCGCATATGCCGGGGGTTCCTCCAATGTCTTTAAAATAGCATTCTGAGCCTGGGGCGTCATCTTCTCCGCCTCATTGATGATATACACCTTATACTTACTGCTATAAGGCTTGATTGCCACATCATTATTGACCTGGGCACGGATATCATCCACGCTGATGGTATTGGGCTTTTCATGGCTCACATAGATAATGTCCGGCTGATTCTTGGACAAGGTCTGCTTGCAGGAACGACACTCATTACAGGGCTCAACCCCTTCCCGTTCACACTGAAGCGCCATGGCAAAAATCTTAGCAATAAACTCCTTACCGGAGGATTTTTCACCATTGATTATGTACGCATGTGAAATTTTGCCTGTGGACAGTGCATTTTGCAAATGCTCCTTTATCTGTTCCTGCCCGATGATATCCTGAAATCCCGCCATAGTTTTTCCTCCGTTTTGATAAAATTGGGTTAGGGATGGGGGATTTTCCACCCAAAGTTGATTGCCACACATTATATCCTAACGCAGGACGCTTTCGCTTCGTGAAAAACGTAACGGCACTAAGTTCGAAGCCGCAAGCGGCTTGACCTCACTAAGGGCCGACGTTTTTCAAGACCTTGCTTATAGGACATAATGTGCATCAATCAACAGTACATAAGCACATTATCCCCAACCCAATTCTTATTATGTAAATATATCCAGCAACAACCCGCGGATTTCTCCGATCTTGGAGAGAATCGCCAGATTGTCCTTTTCATCCTTCATTAATTCCTGGGCCAAAGCGTCCAGATTTTCATCCACCAGACGGACGATACCATATACCCTGTGGCGGCCCCTTCTGTCCAGGAAGTTCTCTCTGGAAAACTCATGGGAACGGCTGACGATTTCATTCAAAAACTCCTTCACCAGTCCCCGATAATGCTTCATATCCCGCAAGTCCTTACGTTTGGCCAGCTTGTCTCCCTCCTCGGTGATAGCCTGCATAAGACCCTGAAGCTTGGTCTGCAGCTCTGCCTCCTCGATATGGCTGACCAGTGTAAATTTGAAGGTACTGTCACCCTGACTAACCTGAGTGGTGTGTTCCACGGGCGCAGACTGCTGTATTTGGTTAATCTTCAAATCCATGGTACACGACCTCCTTCCCGTTAGTACTTCTCTATATTATATCGGCTAGTTGATGCTTACGCATTATCACGAATATATCTGACAATATTTCTAATACAGGCCTCCAGGGAACCGTTGTAAAAGCTCCGCGGATTGCCTGCTTCTTTAATCTTCTCCGGACTGAAGTCCTTACTGTCTGCCAGGAATCTTCGGCACATCTCCTCATAACGGGGATTCTCCTGCTTCCTTTCGCGTCCCAGCGCACGCTGCAGACGCTCGCCGTCATCCAGCTCAATCAACACGGGAAGCACCTTGTCCGCACCAAAATACTCCCTTATCTGCACATAGGCCTCCAGGGTACCGATAATACAATAGCTGCCCTGACTCAGGTCCAAAGCATCATCCGCCACAGTAAAATATCGCCACAGCCCATGCACTGTGTCATAGGCTCTGTCCTCGATGATTTTGCCCTCTTCCTTCAGCTTTTGGAAGCCGGCCTCATCCGTAAAATGGTACTCTACCCCCTCCTGTTCCCCTTCTCTCATGGGGCGGGTGGTGTAGGGCACAATACGCTTCAGTCCCAAATCTTCCTTCGCCAACAGTCTTTTATAAATTGTATCCTTTCCCGTGGAGCTCTTGCCCATCAGGCAGACGATTTTTCCCATGCTTTATCTTACCTCAAGTACTCTGATCATATTGGTTCTTCCGGCTACACCTAATGGCAGTCCGGCTGTAATTACCACGATATCGCCGCTGTTTACGTATCCTGCTTTCTTTGCTTCCTCCGCAGCATGTACGAAAAGCACGTCTGCAGAATATTCTTTATCGATTTCCAAAGGTTTCACGCCATACAAAAGATTCATCTGGCGCAACACCGGATGTTCTGTACTGCAACCGATAATCTGGCATGCGGGCTTGTATCTTGCTACCATCTCTGCAGTAAATCCGGAAAGAGTAACGGTGATGATGGCTGCTGCCTTCAAGTCCATGGCAATGCTACAGGTTGCAAAAGAAATAGCTGTAGTGGTATCTGTATGATTGTCCACGCCGTAACGATACATTCTGCCGCGATAATCGATATCCTTCTCTGCCGCTTCCGCGATGCGGGCCATGGTACGTACTGCCTCCAAAGGATAAGCACCTGCTGCCGTCTCACCGGAAAGCATGATTGCGGTAGTACCGTCATAAATCGCATTGGCAATGTCGGTAGCCTCTGCTCTGGTAGGTCTGGGGTTCTTAATCATGGACTCCAACATCTGAGTGGCTGTAATAACATGCTTACCTTGTGCCACAGCCATCTTAATCAGGCGCTTCTGAAGCACCGGCACCTCTTCCAAGGGCACTTCCACACCCATGTCACCACGGGCTACCATGATACCGTCTGCCACGCTTAGGATTTCCTCCACATTTTCGATACCCTGCATGTTTTCAATCTTTGCGATAATCTTCATGGAGCTTCCCTTTTCCTCCAGAATCTTACGCACCTCTAAAATATCTTCCTTGGTTCTGGCAAAGGATGCTGCCAAAAAGTCAAATCCCAGTTCCGCACCAAACTCAATATCCGCTCTGTCCACATCACTGATATAAGGCATGGAAAGTACCGCACCGGGTACATTGACGCCCTTGTGGTTGGATACAAAGCCGCCATTTACCACATGGCAGATAATTTCCTCACCCTTAATCTCTTCCACGGTCATTTCAATCAGACCGTCATCAATCAAAATGGACATACCTACGGAAATATCATCCTTCAAATTCTTATAGGAAATGGTTGCCTTTTCGCTGGTACCCATAATCTCCTCTGTGGTCAGTACAAAAATCTGACCTGCCACCAGTTCCACCTTACCACCTTCAAAATCGTGGAGGCGGATTTCCGGTCCCTTGGTATCAATCAAAGCTGCTACGGGTAAGCCAAGTTCCTCGCGCACCTTTACAAATCTTTCATACTTGCCCTTCTGTTCTTCATGGGTACCATGAGAAAAGTTGAAGCGTGCCACATTCATGCCTGCCAGCATCAGTTCCTTTAATCTCTCTTCTTCTTCACTGGAAGGTCCAATAGTACAAATAATTTTCGTCTTTCTCATAATTCTCTCCTTTGGCATTACATTCTCCCCCGTAATACCTTAATACATCCTTCTCTGCTAATCCCCTGTACTGTCAGCCCCTCTGACAAACACTTCTCTAAAAAGGTGATAATATCCTTGGTAAGTCTTTCTCCCGGCACCAAAATAGGTGTACCCGGCGGATAAAGGTTCAGAAACTCTCCTGCTATGCGTCCCTCTGCATCTTTCAAGGGTATCTCTTCCGGCTCCCGATCCCAGGCCTCATAAAAAGGCAGGACTGTTTCCGGCACCTGTAGCTTGCCGAATCCGGTCTTTGTGGCCCCTTGTATTTGTTTGTCTATGTCAAGCAAAGCCTCAGCCAGCCTGTCATATCCTTCTTTCGTATCCCCTATGGTAAACATGCAAAGCACATAGCTTTCACATACCATCTCCGGTTGCAAATGATACTCTGTTAACAGCATATCATAAAGTTTCGTTCCGGACAATTCCGTTTCTTTGGTAGAAATAATCAATTTACCGATATCCTGCTTCTTTTTTCTGCATTCCTCAAAAGAATTCGGTAAAATCCTCAGATTTTTCAATTCTGACAGTCTTGTCAGTAATTCTCTCCAATGGATTACAAACTCTTCAAAAGCACTTTCTTCCCCGACCATATCCACAGCTTCTTCGATACTGCTCATCAGCACATAAGACGGGCTGCTGGTCTGGTAAATCCGCAAGTGGCGCTTTAAAATCTGTCTGTCAATAAGTCCGCCGTTTACATGCAGCAAAGCAGTCTGAGTCATGGCCGGCAAGGTCTTGTGCACACTGTTAATGACTATATCTGCTCCCAAGCGGGCACTATTTCGTGCAAAATCCGGCGAAAAACCCAAATGTGCGCCGTGTGCCTCATCCACTATCAGCGGCAATCCTTTCTTATGAACCACCTCTGCAATGGCTTTTACATCCGCAATCCGGCCTTCATAAGTAGGCGAAACAATCAGTACTGCCGCCACTCCCGGATGTGCCTCCAGAGCTTCCTCTACCTGCTTTGCAGTGATTGCCTCACAGATATCATACTCCTCCAACATATCCGGATAAAGATAATGTAAGCTAAGATGCCGCAGATAAGCACCATGATATACGGATTTGTGACAGTTCCTTGTGATCAGCAGCTCTCCTCCAAAGGGTACCGCCGCACTGATGGCACTTAATATCCCACAGGTACTGCCATTTACCAGATAGAAGCTTTCCTCCGCACCATAAGCTGTTGCCGCTTTCTCCTGCATCTGCTGTAAAATGCCTGTAGCATCATGCAAATTATCAAAGCCCTCTATCTCCGTAATATCCCTGCTTGTCCATTCTCCCGGCAAAGTCCCTGCCGGATTCCTCTTATGGCCCGGCATATGATAAGGATAGAAATCACTCTGACTATATTCAGTTAATCTGTCCTGTAGTATTCCCAATTTTTTCTTCCTTTATAATACGTATTGCAGGGCTCCTTGTAGGATGATATATATCCTATACGAACCCGCTCTCGCTTCGTGAAAAACGTAGCGGCACTAGGCTCGAAAGTACCATCGCCAAGGGCCGACGTTTTTCAAGAGTTCTTTATAGGACATATATCACCCTACAATGTGCCCAATTAAACTATCATTATAAGACAGGCAAAAAATTTGCACACTTTACTTGTGTATCCGAAGGGTCTCCAGCAAGGACACCCATTTATCTGCAGCGGTGACGATCCAGGCCTCCCGGCACTTGGGCGGCACAATGGTCATGGGCCACATGTGTTTGCGGATAATATCCTGCTCCCGCTCTGTCAGTTCAAAATCCCGGGTGGCATTCCTAAGTGCCCGTCCCGGATGAAAAAATCCGTGAAGCTTGAAAGGATTGATATGCTCCTTGTCATGCCAGTCATACAAAAAATAATCGTGAAGCAATGCCCCGCGAATCAACTCCCTGTGTCTGACACGAATCTTCAGCTTGTCCGCCAGCATCAGGCTATGCTTGGCCACATTGATACAATGGGCATGCACAGTCACTGTGCCATGCTGGATATGCTCTCTGGTAAGCTGAAAATTCACGGACTCCAGTATATCCGCACCTGCTTCCCGAATCTGTCTTCGTAGCTGTTTTTCTTTTTCTTTCTGCCTGTTTACGGCATATTTCTCCCTCATAATGCACCCCTTTGTAAAGCCTATCCCTATTGTAGACTAAAACCCTACTTTTTTCAATTTGTTTATGGAAAATTAGCCAAATGCTGACCACTCCACTTCCGACTCCCACAAAACAAGCACCATGGTAGCTTTGCCACCATGGTGCTTGTCCCATATTCCCTATATTACTCTACCACGTATACATAACTGCTCACGCAGTACAGGGTTTGTCCCTCATATTCTACCCGGGACCAGCCCACGTCCGTATTAATACCGGTACGCTTTACCACTGCCCCGTAAGGCAGCTTCACCACCACTACCGCATCCGGATGGGTTACACTGGGAAGGGCCCGTAAATTGACCTCTATCTTGGGCGATACCATCTCCTCACAAGGAGTAAATACTGTCTTGATGCCGTCATCCACCGGTTCCGGAGTAGGCGTTGGCTCCGGTGTGGGCTTTGTTAAATCCGTTGTCAGATAGCTTGACACAGCATAGTAAATCACTCCCTCATACTCCACCTTGGACCAGCCCGTATCACTGATACCGATTCGGGTAGCGGTCTGACCGTTTTTCAGAGTGACCATCACCTTGCTATCCTCTCCTTGGCTGGGCATATTCCGCAGATTGGTAGCATTCTTAGCTGTGATGGTTTCCTTCACCTCACGGAATGTATGACCCTCCTCTACATTTTTGGTGGGTAACACGCGGTACTCACCGCACTCATAATACCTGTCCAATAGCCGCAAGGTACGTCGCAGCATCATATCACCGTACTCCCAATACAAAAAACCGAAATCTGAATTCAGCAGCTCCTCTATACTATTGCATTTATGAATGGATAAAGTTTCCTTTAATCTCTTATCAAAATTCTCCTGCCAAATCTGCTGTTCCTTTTCCAGCCCTGCCCCCGGACCTTCCTTGTCTATACACTGATACAGTATTTTCTCCATCTCTCCTTCACAATGTTCGAAATAAGACTTGACAGCTTCTTTGTATTCCTCTTCTGACTTCTGATATAAATCATAAGTCAGCTCCTGCAAATAACTCAGAGAGTCCAAATATTCCTGCCGATTCTTAAGTTCTTTAGGCAAATCAGCATACTTAATTGCCAGCTCCTTATTCTTCAGCACATAAATATCAATATTTTCCGGCGTAAAGGCATACCACTCTGCGGATTCCTTATTATCGAATTCTTCATATGCCTTTTTCCAGGCACGCTCATCTGTAATGATGTCCTTAGCAAAATATTGCATATCGTTATGTTCTGCCAAAACATCGCTTTCCCATGTATCACCCATGAAATACAATCGGTTAATTTGACCATAAGCTGCTCCGCTGGTGGAAAAATAAAGTCCATCTTTCTTCAAGTCACAAAATCCCCGATAGTACATACCATTCCCGGTAATACGGCCATCCTGACAGCTCAGAATGATATAACCAAAATATTCCTCCACCTCCAGGATTACTTCCGGAATCCTATTGCCGTCCAAATCTACCACTGCGAAATTTGCGATATTATAGTGGTTTTCATATCCGAACTGAAGTTCTGAGATAGTGCCTGTTTTGGAAGGCGGCAACTCCGTCTGCCTATTGTATCCCAACTCACTGAAATATATGGACTTTTCATCTCTCAGAACAGTGGCAAACAACTCTGCTGCCGTTAGATTATGTGTTGGTTCCGGTGTGGTCTCTGTAGTCGCAAACTCTTCCTTTACGGCAGGAGTCGTCGCCGTAGGCTTCGGTGTAGAGACAATATTATTTGGTGCCTCTGAGATACCGCATGAAGCCAAACAAAACATAGATAAAGTTAACAGAATAACGGATACTCTTTTCTTCATAACATACTCCCTCCATAACACTTTCCCTTCTCTTTCATGTTATCACGGGAACTTTTTATTGCAAATACATTTTAGAAATTCTTAAGCTTATCTTCTTCCTTCTCTTTTGCATAAATACCTTTTGACCGTGATATGATTAGAGAGTATACTGTACTTACATGAACGAATAGGAGGCTCGGATATGGCAAAGGAATTACCCAAACGAAGCGAAGTAAAAGAAGAATTTACCTGGAATCTGGCAGATATGTATGCGAATATTCCCGCATGGGAGTCAGATGTGGCTAATATACAGGCTATGACAGAAGAATTGGCTAAAATGGAAGGTACCGTTTGTGCATCTGCCCAGAATCTCCTGACTACTTTGGCTCAAAATGCTGACATAGAGCGTATAGCTTACAAGGCTATGAACTACGCCAGCCGCTTAAGCGACCAGGATACATCGGATACCACACACCAGGGTATGAACCAGAAGCTGCATAGCATTATTTCTAATATCAGCAGCACATTATCCTTTATTGAACCGGAGATTTTGGAGGCGGATAGTGCCGCTTTGGAACAGTTTTATGCAGAACAACCGGCTCTTGTGCTTTATCGCGGATTAATTGACGAAATCCAACGTCTGAAGCCTCATCGCCTGAGTGCAGAATTGGAAAAGGTCATGGCTATGACCGCTGAAATGGGTCGTACCCCTTCCCAAACTTACTCTATTTTTACCAATTCCGACTTAAGCTTTCCGGAAATGCTGGACGAAAATGGCAATACCGTACGCATCTCTCACGGACGTTTTATTGCTCTTGAGGAATCATCTGACAGAACTGTCAGAAAAGAGGCTTTTGAAAAGTTATATGCTACCTATGACCAATATAAAAATACTCTGGCAAGCCTTTACAGCGGCCAGGTGAAGAAGCAGATTTTCAGTGCGAAGATGCGCAAATACAGCTCTACTCTGGAAGCTGCGGTGAACGCAAATAACGTATCTCCTTCTGTTTATGATAATCTGATTCAGACCGTAAATCAGAATTTGGACAACATGCATCGCTATGTTTCCCTGCGCAAGAAGCTATTGGGCGTAGATGAACTGCATATGTATGATATATATACTCCCATGATACCGGACTCTGCCAAAAAGGTATCCTACGATGAGGCAAAGGCTATAGTCTTAAAGGCATTAGCCCCTCTTGGTAAAGATTATGTGAAAGTGGTTGAAGAAGGCTTTAACAACCGTTGGATTGATGTGTATGAAAACGTAGGAAAGCGTAGTGGTGCCTACTCATCCGATACCTACGACACCCATCCCTTTGTATTATTAAACTACAATGATACTTTGGACAATATGTTTACTCTGGCTCACGAAATGGGTCATGCCATGCATTCATACCTTTCCAACAAGACCCAGCCCTTTATCTATGCTGAATACAAGATTTTTGTAGCAGAAGTAGCCTCCACCTGTAATGAAATTTTGTTAATGGAATACCTGCTGGCAAATACCACCGACAAAAAAGAGCGTGCGTACCTGTTAAACCACTATTTGGATAGCTTCAAGGGAACTGTTTACCGCCAGACCATGTTTGCGGAATATGAGCGGGAAACCAATCGCTTGGCAGAAGCCGGAGAAAGTCTGACCGCAGATGTTTTATGCAAAATTTATTATGATTTGAACTGCAAATATTACGGACCGGATATGGTTTCCGATAAGGAAATCGCCGTAGAATGGGCGCGAATCCCACATTTCTACTACAATTTCTATGTTTATCAATATGCCACTGGTTTTGCCAGCGCCGTAGCCATCGCCCGCAATATTCTAAAGAATGGGGAATCTGCCGTAAAGGCCTACAAAGAATTCTTATCCGGGGGCTGTACTAAGTCACCGATAGAGCTTCTCAAAATAGCCGGCGTGAATTTGGAAAGTCCTCAGCCTATTCAGGATGCCTTAGATGTGATGTGCGAGATACTGGATGAAATGGAAAAATTGGAGTTGTAAAACATAAAACCATCCAACCCTATATAACTTAGGGTGGATGGTTTTTTTCTTTCATTCTATCCTTCTAACAACTGAAACTGCTCTACCATAGCCTTCAGATTCTGTGACTGTGCGGAAAGCTCTTCGCTGGTAGCGGATGTTTCTTCTGCGGATGCGGAATTGTTCTGTACTACATCGGCTATCTGAATCACACCCTGCTGTACCTGTTCCATGGTAACTGCCTGTTCTGCAGAAAGCTCTCTGCTCTGCTGAGCCGCCTCAGCCAATGCACGGATGCCTTCGATAAGCTCCTGTAATGCAGAAACCGTATTAGCTGTAATCGCATTTCCTTCACTGATTTCCTGCAAGGATTCTTTGATAAGGGTGTTGGTATTTACAGCGGACTGGGCACTATCGGCTGCCAATTTGCCGATTTGGTCTGCAACCACAGCAAAACCTCGTCCGCTTTCTCCTGCTCTTGCAGCCTCTATGGATGCATTTAATGACAATAAATTGGTTTGTGATGCAATATCTTCAATCTCTGCAATGATATTTTCAATCTTCTTAGATGTCTCTGTAATGCGCATCATGGCCTCTGTCAGAAGCACCAGCTCCCGGCTGGACTGTTCTGCCAGATTTGCAAAGCTCTGGGCACTCTTGCATGCCTCATCAGCCTGCCTTGCACTAAATTCTGCCTGGTTGGTGACATTTTCAATGGTGGCGGTTAACTCTTCAATAGCCGCCGCCTGTGTAGTAGCACCCTCTGCCAGCATCTGTGCATTTTCTGCCAGCTGCTCTGCTCCTAATGCTACCTGTTCGGAACCGTCATTAATCTCTCGCATGGTACTGCTTAATGCCTCAGTAATATGTACTATAGCATCCTTCAATGCCACGAAATCTCCCACAAATTCAATGGGAGGCTTCACTGCGAAGTTACCTGCGCCCACTTCCGTTAAGCCGTATTTGATGGTGTCAATATACAAGTGCAGATTGTCCACAGCCTCGTTAAAATCTTTCGCCATATCCTCAAATTCATCGCCGGTCTCGATTTGCACCCGAACGTCAAGTTCACCTTTTGCCAACTTCTTTGTGGCCTTCTGAATTTTCTCAACGGATGTATTAATCTCTTTTGAAGTAGCGGATGCCAGACGCATAGCTATTATTACAGCAATAGCAATCACTACAAATACAAAAACCACCATCACAATACTAAATATAATCAATCTGTCAGAAACCTTATCACCCATTTCACGGTTCATGGCAATCAGCTGCTCAGTCGCATCCATAACCTCTCGTAAAATCGGAATTGCATTATCACGGAACTGCTGCAAGGCTGCTTCATTATGATTTTTCATACCATCTGATATGGCTTTATCACGTTCTTCAATATATTTAGGATATTTTTCCTTGATGAGTGCTGTTAATGCTTTTTCCTCGTCGGTTTCTAATTTGTGCTCAAATTCATTAAAATAATAATTGATTTTTTCATCGGTTGTCTGCAAATCCTTTTGAGCCTCTGCTAATTCCGAAGCATCTGTTAGCATAATGATATCTCTGGATAATGCTCCGTCTCGATTTAAATAAGCACTATATTCACCCAAATCTCCCTGAATAAAACCATTTAACTCCAAAGCTTTACTGTATCTGGCATCAATGATTAACATCAATCCGGCAGCTAAAATAGCGGCAATATTTGCAATAGATACCACCAATATAAAACTTCTTTTTAGTTTGTCATTTACTTGCATATTCTTGGTATTTTTCATATAATACCTCCATCAAACACTAATTTGTCTATACAATTATGATACAACAATAGCTGCCCATTGTCAATTCGGCACCTTATATATTTAACTTGTTATTAATAAATTTACATGCATCTGCAAGTTATTTTTACGCTTCTTTCTGTATTCGCACAGCCGTTCCGGTGGCAGAAATCACCAGCATATTTTCCACCAGATTCAACATACTATATTGCACTCCTAATAAAGCTCCGGCACACTTTTCTGATGCTTTATTTTTCAACAATTCCAGTGCTTCTTCTTTCGCATCACTCAACTTTTGTGCCACAATGTTGTTCGCTTTTCCGGAAATATCACAAATTTCACCTCCAAGCTCGCTAAACATGCCAATATTCAATACTACTTCTGCACTTAATACATCCAGATATTCCGTAATTCGGTAGCCCTCAAAAGAATTGCCCGTTGTTACCAATAATTCTCTATTCCTATATCGATAACGAATGCTTTCTTTTTCAGCATTTTCTGCCTCTTTCAATAAAGCTTGCAGAGGTTCTCTCGCCGCCTTATTCACAATTCCTATATAAAGAAGCTCCTCGAAATACTTGCGACTTCGTTGTATTTCTTCAATTTTTCCTTCTGAGTTTACTCCTAAATTCTCCTTTGCACCGTTGCATTTCGCGCATATCACTAACTGACTATACTTATTTGAAAAGATGTGTTGCTGATCATTTCGACCTATTTTCTTATTACAAATACAACATGTTATCATATTATTCCCCCCTATAATTCTTGGTGTGTTTCAAGAATAACATTTTTCCATCAAAAAAGGAAGTGCTTATGCACTTCCTGATAATATTTGAACAAACAAAAATGCCCAGAGCCGGAATCGAACCAGCGACACAAGGATTTTCAGTCCTTTGCTCTACCAACTGAGCTATCTGGGCATAGACTTAAAAGTCTTAGTAGCGGGGGCAGGATTTGAACCTACGACCTTCGGGTTATGAGCCCGACGAGCTTCCAGACTGCTCCACCCCGCGATATTAAATTATATTT
>JAFXDD010000018.1 GCA_017516285.1 Lachnospiraceae bacterium | reverse complement strand
TTTACGACGTAAGTCTATCACAGGATAGGCTTATTAAGGTATGCCAAAAGAGAACATTACATAAGTGATTATGACATTGAAAGACCCTGCCGCGATTATCACGGCAGGGTGCCTTATTTTAAGACTGTTTTTTTACAGCCCTTTATTTTTTCCCTGCCTCACACGGCAGAATATTTATTTCGATAAATTTACAGCTTCGGAATAAACCTTCTCAACAGCTCCAAATTCGTATTCACCACCAGCTCCTCAGGGAACTCCATATCCTTAAGTACCTTATCCGCATAGCTGAAATCCCCTATAAGCGGCGCATAATGACTGTCCGTGCCCAAAATAACCGGTACTCCGTGCTCCTTACAAAGCGTCAGATATGTCTGCACATTTTCCAGACCGCCCTTTCGGACGCTGACAGGACTAAGGGAACTATTATTTACTTCTAAAAGCACTCCCTTCTCCTTTGCGGCCTGTACCAGTCTGTCATACTCCAAAGGGAATCTTGCATCATCCGGATGACCAATAATCTGTACGGCAGGATGATCCATTATCTTAATGAGGCAGTCCGTGTTCTCCACGGCAGTGCCCGGCGTCACGCAAGGTGGATGCATACTGGCAATCACATAATCCATATGTGCAAGTATGCTGTCCTCCAAATCCAAATGCCCTTCCAAATCTATAATATTGGCCTCACAGCCCTTTAAAATACGCATCCCCTTATATTCCTCAGGCAACACCCTGAAATTCTGGAAAAAGAACGGATGCGGCCCACCCGGCATAGCAGGTCCATGCTCACTAAACCCATATACGGAAAGTCCTTTTTCAAAAGCAGCCTGCACATTCTCCTGAAACGTGCTGTAGGCATGTCCTGCGGCAATAGAATGGGTGTGCAAATCTATTCTGTAATTCATATATTTAGTCCCTCTTATTTCTTTTTATCAGGCTCCGGCTCCGGAAGCTCGTCAATCAGCTTTTCGATAATCAGCTTCTTTACATATACATCAAAGCTAAGAACACATATAAATGCAAACATTTTCAAAAATCTCTGATGCTCCTTCGGTGCATCCTCAAACTGCTCCTCAGCAAGATTGTACTTGGCCACCACGTCCTGCTTTAGAACCTCCATCTGGGACTTTTCCATAGAAAATACTTCATTATAAATATCCTCTATCTTGAGTCCATTCTCTTTTGCAAAAAAGTGCTCGTTTAATGGTGCAAAAAGCTTTTGAATATCACCGATAGATAAAATGCCCTTAAAATAATAAATTAAAATTAAAACCAGAATATGCTCCTTGGAATATTTCTTTTTCACGGGAGCCGGCAGTAAGTCATTTTTGGCATAATTATTAATCATGGTTTTCGTCAGAATTTTGTCCTCATTACCATGTCTGGATGCGGCAGCAAGGCTGTTCTCCATCAGGGTGGTTACCTGATCCATATACAAATCCATGTTGGGAATGTCCACAGCTTTAATATGCTCAAACCGGTCAAGGCTCTGCATAATACTTTCCAGTAAATTTTCGGTATCAATGGTCATAATACACTACCTCCACTCAATAAAACCATTATAGACCAAATCCGCTTTTCTAGCAAGTAGTTTTTAAAACTACGTCATAATTAACTTTACATTCTGAACCAAATGTGCTACACTTTATATTAACAAGTTAAAACTTTACAGAGTAAAAGTGTTATTCTACCAATATAAATTGCGAGGTCATTTTTATGAACAAAAAAATCAGAACCGAAGCTGTGGACAAGTTGTTCGAAGCCATTTTAAGTCTGGAGTCCAAAGAAGAATGTTATAGTTTTTTTGAGGATTTATGTACGGTTAATGAGCTTTTAAGTCTTTCCCAACGCTATGAAGTAGCTACTATGCTTAACGACAAAAAAACCTATCTGGAAATCGCTGAAAAAACAGGTGCTTCCACTGCTACAATCAGCCGTGTAAACCGTTCCTTAAATTATGGAAATGATGGATATGAGTTGGTATTTGGCCGTTTAAAGAAGGACTAATAATTTCATCTGACAACGGAAGCGTAAAAATGCTGCTGCAAATCTCTGCAACAGCATTTTATTTGTATAAGAGTAGTTTCCTTACCCCTCGATATTCATTACATCATATGCATTAATCAGTCCGCCATCCTTGGCAATCTGATATTTAATCAGGGTATTCTCCTCATCTACGTAGAAAAGCGGTGTGCCCTTAAGCACCTCCACGCCCTCCTCCACCAGAGGATGTCCGGCATTGGTATACACAGATACATAACCATTGCCGTGCTCAATTTGAATTTCGTAATAATTGTATGCATTTTGTCTGACACTAAGGACTCGCCCCTTTCCGGTAGAAACCACTACCGAGGTAACATCCGCCTGATAATATACTGCAAAATCCAATGCAGTATCCTCCTCCGGAGGCTCCGCTGTCACGGCACTGCCTGTCACCGGGAAACCTGTGGGAATTCTGGCCTCTGCCTCTGCCTGGGCAGCCACCTCATCCTCCATGGCCCTTTTGTTAATCGTGTCACTAAGCACCTGAACCTGTTCTGTCAACTCCTGATTTGTAATCGTTAGTTCATCATACTTTTTCTGTAAGCCGGCGTATTCGTTACGCTGTGCAAGAATTTCATCTGTAATCTGTACAAACTGTCTGCTTTCAAAAATCAAGATACCAAAAAATACTCCGACCAATGTACATGCCAACAATAAAAGCCCCCAAAAGGTCCAACTGGACAAGGTAATACTATGTACCTTACCCTCCGGCTTATTACTGGCAATAGAAATCGTCCTGGTACGTTTTGGCTTAGTTGTATTTTCTTCGCTCATAGCTAAAACCTCCAATCGAGGCTATTATACCACAATTGGGAAAATATGGCAAGTGTGTCAGGTTAGAGGACTTTTGCGCTCCTCTCACACCACCAATAATCCCCCAGCCATCAGGATACACACAATCAAAAACACCGTCACTATAGAGCAGATACTGGTCCAGACTACCAACTGGGTAGCCAGTTGCTCATCATTGCCCATGGAGCCTGCCATAACGGCACTGGATACTGCCACCGGCGAACCAAACAAGGCAATTAATGCCGGAAATTCATTGACACCGCAGGACAACAGGTTTGTATATTTACTAAGCAATATAGCGCCGCCGATACCAAGAAGCGGAGCCAGAACAATACGCCAAACCGTTCCTACCACGATTTCCTTTAAAAGCCACTTTACTGCGGAAAATTCAAACTGCCCGCCAAGCACGATCAGTGCAAATGGTGAAGCAATGGCCTTTAGATTGTTGATGCCAGTATAGAGGAATTTGGTCTCTCTATTCAGGGCAAATACCACCTCCCCCAACAGCTCCACCTGAAGGGTACGAATGCCCAGACATATCAGGCCCAGCGTCACGCCTATAATCAAAGGGTTCTTCACAATATTTAACAAAATATTTTTCACATCATGGGACTTACCATCAGTATTTTTCAGAAAAACAGACAGGGCAATAACACCCAGAATATTAAAAACAGGGATAGAGAAGGCTGACAACACGGCTGCCACAGCCATGGCCTCATCCCCGCCCAGAGCCCCTGCCAGAGAAAGCCCTATAATGGCAAAATTACTGCGGAAGGTACACTGCCAGAGCGCTCCCCTGCGCTTGTCCACATCCGTGGTACACACAGCAGTAATCATACCCAGTACAAAAATCACTAAAATCATTGCCACTGCATAACCAACAATATCCCAGCGTATTTCGGAAAAGCTTTCAATATTGTACACATTAATAAAAAGCATACACGGCAGACAGACCTTGAAGACCAACTTGTTACCAATCTTTACAAAGTCCTTTGTAATAAACCCCTTCTGTTTCAGAAAATATCCTAATAAGATTAACAAAATAATCGGAAGCACTGCATTTACCGCAGTAAATAATATATGAGCCAGTTGCATATCGCCTCTCCCTTAGTAAAAATTTATAAAACTATACTATTTTCGTAAAACACCATTTATCATACCATATTCATCCAAAATCTCCAAGCATTTTTACCAAGTAAACCGATTTTTTTCGCCTAAAATTAGCACTTATTATACTTTACTTTTGTCGCCCTTTATGATAAACTACTACTATTCTTTGACATTATCGAAGAAAAGAAAGTGAGGGGTACTTTATTATGAATAAAGGTACAGTAAAGTGGTTTAACAACCAAAAAGGATATGGTTTCATCAAAGATGAATCCGGCAAGGATGTTTTCGTACATTTCTCTGGTTTAAACATGGAAGGCTACAAGTCTTTAGACGAAGGTCAGGCAGTTGAATACGAACTGACAGAAGGCGCAAAGGGACCTCAGGCCATCAACGTAACCAAGTTATAATATATACCTAAACAGACAAAAGAGCCCCTGATGCAGCGAGAGCTGTGTCAGGGGATATTATTTGTCAAATTTTTATTCCCTATTTTTCTTTCGATATTGAAGCGGAGATATGCCATATTTTTTCTTAAATAAATTAATAAAATAACTCACATCATGAAATCCCACTTCATAGGCAATCTGCGTCACAGACATCTCTGCAAGCCCCAACAGGCGTCTGGCATCCTCCAACTTTAAATTATTACAATATTCTCTGATGGAGCCTCCGTTCGCTTTTTTGAACATGTGGCTGATATAAGACTTACTTCTGCCAAGATACTCACACAAATCCGCGAGTGTAATGTTCGTGTGATACTCATTCAGATATTGCAGAATTAAATTGTACTCACTTTCTCCTTCCTCTTGGCAAAGCTCCAGAAACTGCTCCACCATAATAGCCAATGGCGGAATAAGTGTGTCGCACATTTCCACAGGTATCTCTTTCTCTGAAGTATATCCGCTCACCGCCGCAAAGCCGGCTACATGCCCTCTTTCGCTAATAGGATATATATATTCACACACACCTGCATGGCAGATTCTGCAAAAAGGCTCCTGTTTTTGACTTTCCAGTATCCTTTTCTGTGAATAAATACACTTATCTAAATTCCCCTCTCCTCTTTTTGCCCGGATGCAGTAAGGATTCCTATGATAGTTATATTTTAAAAGCAGCGGCAGATACCGCTCCGAAATGCAGGTCAGCCTTTTTTCGCCAAAATGTATGGATACGTAAAGTCCGCAATCGTCATTCAAATATTTCAGATATGCATTTATATGATTTAAAAGTTTTTTCATAGGTATACCTCATTGCATTTTCTTTATATTTTAATGCATTTTATGCCAAGTTTTTTATCAAGAAATATGATAAATTATATTCTATAATGAGCAATCAGTCAAGGGAGGTTTTTACCATGTTAAACAAAAAGTTTTTAAAATGTGATTTGTGTGTTGTAGGCGGCGGTATGGCAGGACTGACTGCTGCAATCTCTGCAGCGCGAGAAGGCTTGGACGTTGTACTTATGCATGAACGCCCTGTTTTGGGTGGCAATGCATCCTCTGAAATACGTATGTGGATATGCGGTGCTAAAGGCAAGGACAATCGTGAAACCGGCATATTAGAGGAAATTGCCCTGGAGAATTTTTACCGAAATCCAACAAAAAGTTATGCTATCTGGGATACCGTGCTCTACGACTTTGTACGCCGTGAAAAAAATATTACTTTGTTATTAAATTGCACCTGCATGGATGCCTCCGTGCAGAAGGGTGACTTTGCATATGGTCGGAATACCCGCATTCAAACCATTACCGGCTACCAAATGACCACGCAATGTTTTTATGAGATAGAAGCGAGATTTTTCTGTGACAGCTCCGGTGATAGTATTTTGGCACCACTTTGCGGTGCAGAATACCGCCTTGGCCGTGAGGATGAAACATCCTCTGATACCGGTGAAGCCATGACCCTGCGTGATACTATGACTATGGGTATGTCCTGCCTTCCATACGGCCGCGAAACAGACCAAAGCATCGAATTTATTGCTCCTGAATGGAGTACGAAACTGACAGAAAAAGACTTTGAGAACAGAATACCGGATATATACGACGATACAGAAAACTTCTGGTATTTGGAATTAGGCGGAGACAGAGACTCCATTGCTGATACAGAGACTCTGCGTGACGAGCTGATACCTCTCGCTCTCGGAACCTGGGACTATATCAAAAACTCCGGAAAATTCAACTCTGAGAAATGGGATCTTGATTTTCTGGGATTTCTGCCCGGCAAAAGAGAATCCCGCAGAATGTGCGGTGAATATATGATTACCCAAAATGATGTGCTTAGTGGCCGTGTATTTGAGGATGAAATTGCTTATGGTGGCTGGCCTATCGATGACCATTTCCCGGGTGGCTTTTACCATCATGGTGTACCAAATACGGACTTTAAAACACCGGCACCTTATTCTTTGCCATACCGCGCACTGTACTCCAAAAACGTGGAAAACCTGTTTTTTGCAGGCCGCAATATCAGCATGACCCACACTGCTATGAGCAGCATTCGCGTTATGGGCACCTGTGCCCTTTTAGGCGAGGCAGTAGGCAAAGCAGCCTTCCTTGCAACAAAGAATGCCTGCACTCCACACGACGTGTATCTCGACCATTTAGACGCCCTACAGGAGCTGCTGTTAAATGAGGACTGCTTCCTGCCGTCTAAAACCCGTGCAGTATCCGACACCTGCCGCAAAGCTCTGCTTAAGTTTTCCAATGACACCCATGCTTTAAAGCATGTATCACAGGATACTGTAAATATGCTACGCGATGGTCAGGACCGCGCACATTCCATATACAGTACAGAAGAAGGCACCTACTACATGGCACCTTTACATTCCGAAATTTGTTATGAATTTACAGAGACAAATGTCTCCTCCGTACATTTAGTATTTCACAGTGATTTAAACCGAGACACCCTGCCGGGCTCCGAATGTGAACGCCACCACACTACACGTGCCTGCCACAGACTGGACAGCCCACAGATGCATATGCCAAAGACACTATGCAAAGAATTTAAATTAATCGGCGAATTAAAGGGACAACAGTTTGAGCTCTTAAAGGTTGCAAATAACCGCAAACGCTCCTATCATCTGGACTTGAACCGGAAGTTTGATAAACTGATACTGATACCGGAAAGCAGTTGGGGGAAAGAGACGGAAGTGGCTGTAATTTCGTTTGATTTTAGATAAAGATTGGTAATATTTACAATCGTGGAAACTCCCATAATTACTGACAATTTTGCCGTTAAAACTCCCAACATGGACGATATATCGTAGGGCAAACTTATGAGTGATTATGAGATATTATCAATTGTACTTAAGATGATTACCCTTGTGGTAACATTGCTGATTGTTTATATCGATAATACAAAAAAGTAACCGCCACCAAGGAAAGGTTACTTTTTGTAATCGATATCTTGGGACAAAACCGTCTATCGGTAGTGCCCTTCTATTTGTAGATTAACTGCAAATCTAGAAAATGTCAATATGTTTTCTTTAAATAAGAATTTTATCTGGGAGTACACTTAGATACCGTTAATGTCGTTCTTTACGCAGCTCCACGAGCTTAGCAGTTGAAAGATATTCTGGAGGCTAGAGAATATTTGCAGGGTATCATTAATGAAGTATATTGTGACTAACAAATATTATTTAACAAAAAGTTTATAAATTTCAAGAATGTTAGTAAAGACATTTTACTTAAAAAATGCTATAATGAAATTAGGTAACCGTGTACAAGGTGGAAGCCTTCCTTACTTTAGATAGAAGGGAGGTGGTGCGAATGGATACATACGAAGTAATAAGTTTATTGTTCCTCGGTGGCTCTTTTCTCATCGCGCTCCTGTCTTACATAGATAGGCACAATAAGCGCAACTAAAAATTCCTACCTCTGTACTTGGCCGTGCAAGGTAGGAATTTTTTCTCATCATGAAGGCTAACCACTTTGTGGGCGGTTACTTCCTTTATACTTATGATAACATTTTAAGCCAATAGTTTCAAGTACCTGAATGTAAATTATTAATAATTAAATTACTCTACCCCATAACCTCCAGCACCTTCTGAAACTCCATCTCCCCTCCAAACAAATCCAGTGCGCTGCCGATGGTCACGTCAATCTTTCCCCTGCCCAGGGTTCTAAGGAGCTCCAAATCGTAAAAATTATGTACGCCTCCGGCATAGGTGATGGGTATCTGAGCCCAGTTGCCCAGAAGTGCTGCAAGCTCTTCTTCGATGCCGCCGCTTTTACCTTCCACGTCTACTGCATGAATTAAAAATTCATCACAAAAATCTTTGAAATAATTTAATGTCTCGTGGTTTAAAATAACATTAGTGGCTTTTTGCCATCGGTCGGTCATAATGTGGTATTCACCCTCGATTTTCCGGCAGGACAGATCCAATACCACATGTTCTTTACCTACGGCCTGTACTAATTTTTTTAAATTGGAAACATTTACCTCTCCATTTCGAAAAACATAAGAGGTGACGATTACGTGGCTGGCACCGGCATGTAAATACTCTGCTGCGTTGTCATCATCAATGCCGCCGCCAATCATAAGACCGTTTGGGTATGCATTTAAAGCCTCCAGTGCCTGATTCTTGGTGGCTTCAAAAAACTCGCTGTCCTTATGATTTAATAATATAATATGCCCACCCTTTAATCCATACTTTTGGTATAGTCTGGCATAAAAGGCAGCATCATATTCACTTACAAAATTTTCCAGAGCCTGATTACCGGCGTCTTTCAGACTTCCGCCGACAATTTGTTTGACTGCTCCGTTATGTATGTCAATACATGGTCGAAATTGCATAACATTTCCTCCGTATAATCCATTTCAAAGCACACATACTAAAGTTGACCATTTATAAGACGAGCTTGTCTGTAATGGCAAAAAACTGAAATGGAGGTAATTATGAAAAAGAAGTATACACTGCATAAAACACTTTCTCTTGCACTTATGCTGTCTATGGTTTGTTTCTTTACAGCCTGCGGTTGTGGCCGTTCTACCGAAGATAATAATGCCGGTACAGGTACGGAAACCGAACAGGGCGGCAACGAAACTACCGGTACAGGCACTGAAAACGGCGGTACCGAAAATGGCGGCAGCAATAATGGCACCGGCAATGGTGGCTCCACAAATAGCGGCTCCACAAACGGTGGGTCTGCTATGGACAACATGAATGGTATGTCCACAGATAATACAACCGATGGTGTAGGAACAGGCACAGGTGCCGGTACAGGTACTATCGACGAAAACCTGGGAACCGAAGGTATTATCGGCGGTGCCGTAGGTGATGTTGTAGATGGTGTGGATGACATGATGAATGGTACTGAAAACAGCACAGAAAGCGGCACAAACAACAACAGCACAAACAATAGCACAAGCAGATAATAGAGCTATATCATAAGAAGGCTAATCAAAATGGATTAGCCTTCTAAAATTTTAACTATTTTCTGCAATAAGGCCTTCCTGATAAGCATGTAAAAGTCTTTCTATCTCAGCAATCTGCTTTCTGATTTCCTTACCGGCATCTGTATCTGCAACCCGCTTACGAACCGGATACTGCTCTACCTCAATATAGTCTGAGAAAATATCAGACTCATTGACAATAGCAGCCTCTTTGGACTCAAACTCTTCGTGGCTTACCAGACGAAGTGCCCAGGAATTATTGACTAAGGTATAGCCTGCAATGCCGGTTTTCTCATGATATGCCTTGGCAAAACCACCATCAATAATCAACAGCTTTCCACCACATTTAATAGGTGATTCACCCTTTTTGGTAACTACAGGCACATGCCCGTTTACAATATGCCCGGTATTTTTATCCAGGCCAAATTCCTCCAGAATACTCTCCACCACCTGCTCATTATCATATAATGTATAATAAACATTCTTGGTCTCTACATGGGTACTCTCATCCGTCAAAAAATAACGTTCAAATACGGTAAATTTATCCTTACCATACACCGGTGATGCGGGACCATTCCAGATATACCACATTATATCCTGACCCTTGATGCGCTCTGAAGTATCCTCCTTAGAGTAAAAGCCTTTACGAGCGTAATTCTCCAGCACATCATAAAGTGCCTTACCGGAATACTGCCTGGTACCAATGGTTACCTGTGCAAAGCTTCCGTCAGCGTTTAAAGGCACACAGCCATGGTAAAGAAGATTGCCATTGTAAACCTTGTACATACCACCCTTTGAAAAAAGGAAACGGGTGTGCTTCTGAAGCTTGTAGCTTTTCATAAATGCATTACGCAAACGCTCCATCACCAAAGTTTCTTCTTCATTAAGCTCATATGGATGCTCGGGATTAATAGTTGGGAAATCCGTATCCTTCATGGAATACTCCTTACCCTCTATGCAAACCTTTTTATTATCAAAATCAATTTTATCTAAAAGCAGGCGGTTTTCCATTCCAAAATCAGGGTTTCTCATAATCACCTGCCCCTCCAGCTTCAGCTGCAGAATGGTCACTGCTTTATGAATCAAAGTATCAATCAACTGGTCCTTGTTGCCATAATCACCATTGCTTTTCACATGGAAGCAACTGCAGTCAGAATTACCATAGGTCTCCATTGCAAAGGTAACTAACGGTATCAAATTAATGGCATAATCATTTTCCAGAACCGACATATTGCCGTACTTGGCACACAACCTGATAACCGTGGCAATGCTGGCCAGGTGACCGCTTGCAGCTGCCATCCACACCATATCATGATTGCCCCATTGCACATCCACAGAATGATAACTGCAAAGCTTCTCCATAATATGGAATGGCCCGGGACCTCTATCGTAAATATCCCCCACAATATGTAGATGATCCACGACCAGTCTTTGAATCAGCCTGCACAGTGCAATAATAAAATCCCCGGCCTTACCGATACGGATAATGGTGGATATAATAGCATTATAGTATGCCTCTTTATCCTGTACCTCGGCCTTTTCCGTAATTAACTCCTCAATAACATAGGCAAATTCCTTTGGCAATGCCTTACGCACCTTGGAACGGGTGTACTTAGAGGACACATACTTGGCCATCTGCACCAGTCTATGTAAGGTAATGGTATACCAGTCGGTCATATTTTCTTCTTCTTTGGATACAAGCTCCAGCTTTTCCTTTGGATAATAAATCAAAGTAGCCAGACTCTTTTTGTCCTTAATGCTCATGGTATGACCAAACTGCTCGTCAATTTTCTTGCGCACAGATCCGGAACCATTCTTCATCACATGGTCAAACTGCTCGTACTCCCCATGTAAGTCCGTCAAAAAATGCTCTGTGCCCTTTGGCAGATTCAAAATAGACTGCAGGTTTATAATCTCAGTACAAGCAGAGTCTACCGTAGGATACTGCTTGGCAAGACTCTTTAAATACTTTAATTCACTTTGTTCCATATACTTTATTTCTCCCAAAATTAACCATTAATTACATGACTCATATTGTACATGCCGGCACCCTTACCTGCCAAAAACTTGGCAGCTTCCACGGCACCTTTACCAAAAACCGCTCTGGAATATGCAGTGTGTGAGAAGGTAATGACCTCATCCTGACCTGCAAAAATCACATCATGCTCTCCTACGATAGAGCCGCCGCGCACTGCGGAAATACCCATTTCCTTCGCATCTCTCTTGGCTCTTCTCTGGCTTCTGTCATACACATATTCATATGCGCCGTCAAATTCCTCATTGATGGAATCTGCCAAAGCAATGGCTGTACCGCTTGGGGCATCCAGCTTCTGGTTGTGATGCTTTTCTACGATTTCAATATCAAAGCCTGCCGTAGCAAGTACCTGGGAAGCCTCCTTTAAAAGCTTCATCAATAAATTAATACCCAAAGACATATTAGCGCTCTTTAAAATCGCTACCTTCTTAGAAGCCTCTTCTACCTGCTCTAACAGCTCTGTACTTAAGCCCGTGGTACAAAGTACCAGAGGCATCTGCTTCTCCACTGAGTAAGCTAAAAGCTCCGGCACTGCCGCAGAATTAGAAAAATCAATGATTACATCTGCTTCCACATCACAGTCACTAATAGAATAAAAAACAGGATAACTAAACCTGCCTTTACCGGTCGGGTCTACACCTGCCACTACAATAATATCATCATCCTTTTCACATATTTCGGAAATAATGGTACCCATTCTGCCATTACATCCATGCATAATTGCCTTTACCATGTCACTATTCTCCTTGTATTATAAATAAACGCATGCACACAGACAAAGAAATTGCCTACAGACAAGCAAATAAGAGGCAGAGCTTTCTCCTCTGCCTCCAGAAAAACTTATTTTAAAATACCATATGCAGTCATTGCCTGACGAAGTACTTCCTTGTGGGCATCCTCCATCTCTGTCAGAGGCAGACGAAGCGGACCTGCACCCATTCCCATCATGTTTAATCCTGCCTTTACAGGAATCGGATTTACCTCGCAGAACAAAGCATCGCATAAAGGAATAGCTCTAAGCTGCTCCTTTGCACTTTCCTGCACCTTGCCGTCAAAGTAAAGCTGACACATGTCGTGAGTTTCCTTCGGAGCTACATTGCTCAATACGGAAATAACACCCTTGCCGCCTAAAGAAAGGATTGGCACAATCTGGTCATCATTACCGGAATATAAGTCAATCTCTCCGTTAGCAAGTGACATAATCTTGGCAATCTGAGAAATGTTGCCGCTGGCTTCCTTCACACCTACAATATTGTCAACCTCTTTGCAAAGCTTTACAATGGTCTCCGGTGCAATATTTACACCTGTTCTGCCCTGAATATTGTACAAAATAACCGGAATCTTTACACTGTCAGCAATCGCCTTAAAGTGGGTATAAAGACCCTTCTGTGTAGCCTTGTTGTAATAAGGGCTTACCAGTAACAAACCGTCAGCACCCAGCTTCTCAGCCTCTGTAGATAAGTAAATAGCAGTCTCTGTGCAATTGGAGCCTGTACCTGCTACAACAGGAATACGGCCTGCAACCTGCTTGATACAAAAGCCTACTACATCCAAATGCTCCTCGTGACTTAATGTACTTGCTTCACCGGTGGTACCACATACAATAATAGCATCGGTACCATTTGCAATCTGGAACTCAATAAGCTCTGCAAATTTCTCGTAGTTTACACTACCATCTTCATGAAATGGTGTAACAATCGCTACACCTGCGCCTGTAAATATAGCCATAAATCCGACCTCCGGAAAATTTTTTATTTATAGGACTATCTTAACATTCTGAGGGGAAAGTGTCAACCTTATTTCTTCAAATACTTCATAACCTCTGCGGTCACAAGTCTGGTCAGCTTTTCGATATCATCTGCTCCCATATTGGTTACAGGGCTTGCAGGGCTGCCTGCCTTGCCGTCGCTGCTAAAGAGCTGCATTTTCTTCATGCTCTCCTGCTTAACGGCCTCCACAGCTGCCGGAATCAGGTCGATTACACCCTTGTCCATGCTGCTGAAACGCTTAAATTCAGCTTCTACAGCTGCCACGTTAATATCTGTGAAGATATTTACCTTGCTGATACCTTCCTTAATAGCCTGACGGAAATCATTATCCGTAAGACCGGAACCGCCATGAAGTACCAAAGGTACATCTATAGTATTGGCAATGGTGCGTATTCTGTTAAAATCCAGCTTAGGAGGAAGCTTATACGCACCATGCGCATTACCAACTGCAATAGCAAGCGCGTCTACGCCCGTCTTTTCCACGTAATCCTTTGCCTGCTTTGGATCAGTAAAGAACTTGCTTGGATCTGCCAGATGAGAGCTGCCCTCTGCACTGCCCTCATTGTCACCAACATGTCCCAACTCACCTTCAATAGTTGCACCATAAGAATGTGCAATGTCAGCCATTTCCTTTACCTTACGTACATTTTCCTCATAGGAATCTGTGGAACAGTCATACATAATAGAGGTAAAGCCAAGCTCTAACGCTTTGATACAGGTATCATATTTTAAACCATGATCAAAGTGTATTACAACCGGTACAGATGCCTTCTTTGCCATAGGAATCAGGTAATAGGAAACCTCTTCCAATGGTCCGTAAGGCAATAACACTTCTGCCGTACCCATAATAACAGGGGAACGGGTTGCTTCCGCAGCATTGATAATACCACGAGCAAGCTCCAGATTTACAGCGTTAAATAAACCTACCGCATATTTACCTTTCTTAGCCGGTCTCAAAACATCATTTAAATTAACTAACATATTTTTGTCTCCCGTTTTTTAAATTTTCGTAATTATTCAGTACCTTCATAATTACGATGCAAAAATTTACTACTTAATTATACCAAAATTATCCAAGAAACTCAATAGTTTTGTTATAATGAGACTTTAATGCTGCTGTTGCAAGGGTATGAGAAAGTGCTGTTTCTTCCGGAGTAAAGAGTCCGAAAGGAACTTCCACGCCTGAATACTCAAGCATAAATGCTGCAATCTGCTGCTGGATAGCATCGGTAAAACCAAATTCGAAAATCGGTCCGGTAATCGTAGGAATCATAGGCTTGTAACCGATAATAATACGATTCCAGGACTGTTCCTTACCCCAGGAGGAGGTATAATGGAATGCATTTGCATCATCACTGGAGAAGCGAGCACTGCAATCCATGCCGTAAATTTCAAAGTACCAGCGGTTGGTAGAACCCGGCTCCATACGCTTGGTTTCAAAGGTAATCGGAATCTCATCTCCGTCTGCATTTTCTGTAGTACAGAAAAGGGTGCAGTTGTCAAAGGTATCACATACTGCTACACCGCCCTTGCCGTCAGGACGTTCCTTAACGATATTACTGAAATGAGCACTTACAGTCTTTGGCTTAAATCCTAAACGGAACGGTACATGCTGTGTATGTATACCCAAATCTCCCAGACAGCCGTATTCACCGTTAAACTTCACCATACGTTTCCAGTTGATAGGCTTGTTGGTATCCATATCACTGCAGTGACAGAAGCCACACTTTACTTCCAAAACCTTGCCGAATTTGCCTTCCTTATACCAGTTAATCATGGTCTGCATAGCAGGGTAATACGGGAATTCGCTGCAGCAACGAACAAAGGTACCCGGATTTTCTTCCAATGCCTTTAAAATATTTTCATTCGCCTTTTTGTCAATACCAAACGGCTTTTCGCCCAAAAGCGCCTTGCCGCTCTTGATAATGTCGATATAAAACTGCTCATGAAGATTGTGAGGAACTGCACAGTAAATAGCATCAATATCCTCTTTGTCCAAAAGCTCCTTATAATCAGAAACAGCATACTTTATTTCAGGAAAATTCTTCTGGAACCACTCCATTTCCTTAGGAGCAACAGAGCAGATACCAACGATTTCCGGTCTCGGAACATCCTCTGTCAGGTGGCACCAACGTGCAGCTGCAGAAGCAAATTCTCTTGCCATAAGACCACAGCCGATAAGACCAAATTTTACAGTTTTCATAAATTCTATCCTTTCATCCTTTAAATCTAAAAAGAATTTTATTACACCCAAACAGCTCACTGTCTGGGTGTAATACTCAAGTTACCATAGAAACTAAATTTTTAACTTAATAACCGAAATGCTTTTCAGTTTCGTAAACAGCCTCTTCAATAATGTCAAGACCCTTAAGCGCTGCAGCGTCGTCTAAGATCATTGGAGGAGACATACGTAAGATGTGACCTGATGGAACCCAAGCCAGACCCTTTTCGAATGCCTTCTGGTAAATCATAGTACCAGCCTCTGCAAACGGTTCCTTTGTCTCGCGGTCCTTAACAACCTCGATAGCCTGGAGACAACCGATAGCACGTACATCACCGATGATTGGATGAGCAGCCTTCATTTCTTCCATTCTTGCAAGCATAATCTCGCCCAGATGTGCAGAACGCTCATTCAAATTCTCTTCTTCAATTACTCTGATAGACTCTAAAGCTGCGATACAAGCCATTGGGTTACCACCGTAGCTGGAAGAAGCAGAAATCTTTTCAATTGCAGGAGCAAGATCCTTAGATACTGCCAATGCTGTTACAGGGAAACCGTTACCAAAGCCTTTACCAAGTGTAGTAATATCAGCTGTAACGTTCCAGTGATCCATAGCAAGATACTTACCGGTTCTAGCCATACAGTTAAGAACTTCATCTGCGAAAAGTAAGATACCTCTCTTATCGCACAGCTCACGAAGAGCAGGGATGAAATCTGCAGGAGGGATGATGGAACCGCCCCAACCCTGAACAGGCTCTAATACGATAGCTGCAACATTCTTGCCGCCGTTTGCGCAAGCGTTGTCAAGCATACCTTCGATCATATGAATATAAGGAGTAGAATCCTTCCAAGCTTCCTCTTCGCTTCTGCCAAAGAAGTCACGATATGGGTTTGGTCTAGGTACTAACATAAAGCCAGGAGCTCTCATGTGAGTATCTGCACCAACTACTGCAAGTGAGTTAGCACCGTAGGTCTTACCGTGGAAATCTCTGAAGAAAGAGATAAACTCCTGCTTGCCTGTAGCTGCACGTGCACAACGTAAACCAGCTTCTACTGCGGTTGTACCGGAATCATAGAACTGGAAGCCGCCGAAACGACCACCTGTAATTTCATGCATTTTTTCAACTAATTCCATCTTTACTCTGGTAGTAAAGTCGTGGCAGTTCATAAGCTTCTTTGCCTGCTCAGCAACTGCTTCACTAATCTTTGGATGGCAATGTCCAAGACCGGTTACATAAATACCGGATGAAAAATCAAGATATGTATTGCCGTCAACGTCAGTAAGTGTATAGCCGTAACCGGATTCAAATGTTACCGGGAAAAGCTTTACCTGACTGGAGTAACCCTTCATGTAAGCGGCACATCTGTCATGATACTCAATAGATTTTGGACCCGGAACGGTAGCTGATACCATATTAGGAACTTTTGTAAGGTCCATAGTTGCCCAATTTTTGCTCATAGTAAAAACCTCTTTTCATTTTATTTCATATTGACTTTTGATAACTTTCGTCAATTTATGATTTAATATCATTATATATTAATTTAATAATAAGTCAATAACTTTTCGTAAAAATTAATAACTTTAACTGTCATATTATTTATCAAAGCCCGCAATTTCCAGAGATGCCCGGTACAGCATGCAGAAACGACGATATTTACGTTCTGTTTCCTCGCTGTAATGAGGCTCGAATTTTTTCTTTATACGGATATCCTTTACAGCAGTCTCCAGATCAGAAATAGCACCATCTGCCACTGCCGCAATAATTGCTGCCCCCAGACATGCCGCCTCCTTTTCCTCCGGTATCAAAATCGGAAGGCCAGTGATATCTGCCTGCAGCTGACACCATATATCACTTTTAGCACCGCCGCCGGTAGCAATAATGGATGTAAGCTTTGTCCCCTTCTCTGTAATTGCCTCACAATTTTTACGCAGTACAAAGGCCACACCCTCCATAACCGCATGGGCCATATCATACACATCATGCTCCTGTCTAAGCCCCCAGAATACACCCGTAGCAAGGGTGTCAAATTCCGGTGCATTGGCACCTACCAGATAAGGCAGGAAAATCAGCTGATTGCCGCCCCTTTCGGCCAGCACCCGGTTCATTTCATCATAGCTCACATCCGGCATACAGGTTCTGCGAAACCATTCCAGACTGACACCGCCACTCTCTACAACAGGAAGCATTACATGGGTATCAGGCCTAAAGCCATAATGCATGGCAATACCCGTATCATGTGCTACAGGTTCCTCGGCCATAGCAGTCATGGCCATAACCGTACCGGTGGACAAGGTAATGCCGCCCGGTGCAATATTGCCTGTTCCTATCATGCCCGTAAAATGATCCAAGGTACCGATATTAATCTCCGGCTGCATATTAAGCCCAAGCTTCCCTGCAATCTCCTCATGCATCCTGCCCGCAATGGTACAAGGCTCTGCCAGAGGAGGAAGCTTGGCCTCACTGATACCTATGGCATCCAGCATTTTCTTCCAATAGCACTTCTTATAAATATCAAAATAAAAAGAAAACGTCGCAATGGACATATCGGAAAGCATAACCCCTGTCAGATAATAAACAACATAATCCTTTAACAGCATATACGTAGCTGCTTTTTCATAAATTTCCGGTCTGTGATTTTTTAACCACAAAATCTTTGTAGCCGGCCAGGTAGGAAGCACTGCCTGCTGTCCGGTCACCGCCTCACACTCTGCCTGTGTAAATTGCGCCGCCAATACCGCGCACTCCTCCACAGAGCGCTCGTCCATCCAAGAAATGGCATTCATAAGGGGATTTCCTGCCTCATCCAAGACTACCAAAGACTCCGCCTGCCCCGTAAATGCAATATGCTTTACACACTCTATACCATGCTCCTTAAGCATCTCTTCCAATAACGCTGTCAGTGTATGACAATACGCTATGGTATCTAACTCCACAAATCCATTTTCACGAATATAGGTAACCGGCCTGGACTTCCGGTCAATCAGATGAAGCTTTGCATCATATATAGCTGCTTTTATGTTGGTACTTCCAAGATCAACTCCTATATACATATCCTTAAAATCCTTTCCAGAGTATCTCGTCGTCTAAATTATATTTCTCTATTATTTTATTACCATATCTCTTCGTTGTCAAGACATTCGAAATTTATTTATAACATATATATAACTTATTATTTCGTTTTTCGAAAGCATTCGAAAGTTTATTTTATATTCACTTACGTTTATTATTTTTTATCTGCATCAGCAACTATATAAACTTCCCCAAATACCTTAAATTTAGCTGGTATTTACCTGCGATATGTGCTATAGTTAAGATAATTATCGCAAGAGAGGTTTTGATTATGGATATTTTTGAAAGAAAACAAAAGATACTGGAGATTTTAAATCGAGAGGGTAAGGTACGAGTAAATGAATTAAGTGCCCTGTTTGAAATCTCTGATGTGACGATACGTATGGACCTGGCAGATTTGGAAGCCAAGGGTCTCTTATCCAGAGTACATGGTGGTGCCGTGAGCTCCTATAAAACCTACTACAATATGGATATGCAGCAGCGCCTCTCTGCAAACCAGCCGCAAAAGCAGGCCATTGCTCAGAAAATTGTGGATATGATTGATGAAAATGATACCATCATGCTCAATGCCGGTACCACTACCCTGACACTGTTTCGCATGATTCCGCCCAAGATTAATCTTTGCATTGTTACCAATTCCATTGCCATTGCCTTGGAGGCCGGTTCCAATCCAAATTTCAATGTAGTTTTGTTAGGTGGTTTTACCAACGCCAAGCACCAATTTACCTATGGTGATGACGCTATTACTCAGTTGGAGAAGTACCACGCGGACAAGCTGATTTTATCTGTGGACGGCATTTCCCAGGATAACGGTCTGACCACTTATTACAGCCAAGAGGTAGAGCTGGCCCGCATGATGCTTTCCCGTGCCGCTACCAAAATCATTGCAGCAGATGCTACTAAATTAGGACGGACTGCCTTTGCCAAGATTGCAGATATCAGCGCAGCAGATTATATTATTACCACGGAACATCCTTCTACTGCAGAAGATGCTGAATTGTTAAAGAGTAATGTACAGAATTTTATCATGGTTTAAAAATCAGGGGCAGACGAACAAATCATCTGCCCCTAAGCTTTAGCAATCCTCCGGTACTGTTTCAAGCTTGCTTACGCTTACCTCGTATGCCACACGTTTTTCCACATGCTCCTCGTCGATTCGCTTCATATATTCCCTACTCTGAATGCGCCCCCAAACAAGCACTCTTTCTCCCACCTTAAAGTTGCCTGCAAAGCGTGCATTTCTGCCCCAGCTGATGCATGGAATATAATCGCTTTTGCCATACGGACGGTTTACCGCCAAAAGCAGGTCTGCAATTTCCCTGCCTAAAGGTGTTTTACGATAAATCGGCTCTTTGCATATGTATCCATCCAGATAAATACTGTTGGTTTTATTGCTCTCCGGCATATTTTCCTCATCAAGCTCCACAAAATTTGCTTCCCTTGCAAAAACGCTTAAAACTAACTTATTTTTTCTTTCATCATGGCGATTATAAGAACGGAACTGTCCCTCAATCTCCATAAAACATCCTCTGTAATCCTTTGTTACATCGATAAGACGTTCTGAAATCATGACAGGGATAATATCATGTGAGCTGCTTAGGCGTTCTACCTTAAGCTCCATCATATAAAAGCCCTCTCCATAAATTTCGTGATTATAAGTAAATGTACTTACCACCTCACCTATAATCGTTACCTGATTGTTTTCTAATTCTTTTCCGGTCATGTTGTATTTCCCCTTTCTAGTTGGATATTGGTTCTTAAATTTTGGACTTTAAAAAGTCATCCGTTAAACATGATAAATTTTACTACAGGATTTCAGGAAATAGAAGTCTAACCCACCGCGGGTCTCGACGAATGTAGTGAAACATACCTTTCTTTTTTCCTGTTTTTCTCTTCTTCTTTAAAAAATCTTAAAATGTGAGTTTTAAACTTTATGCTCTTTTTTGTGTACAAGACGGGTAATTTTGTGTATTTGCTTGCAACCGGACATTTTAGGTGCTATAATGTCAAGGTTTCAAGAGATTTTTAAGCATTTTGCGGTATTGTCCGCCATGCTTTGTAATAATAAGGAGGCTCCATGAACGAGACAAGACAAGACGTTAGAAACGTCGCAATTATCGCACACGTTGACCATGGCAAGACCACATTAGTGGACGAGCTCTTAAAGCAGTCCGGTGTATTTCGCGCTCACCAAGAGGTAGCGGAGCGCGTAATGGACTCTAACGACATCGAGCGTGAGCGTGGTATTACCATTCTGGCCAAAAACACTGCCGTTACCTATAAAGGCACCAAAATTAACATCATTGATACCCCGGGACATGCCGACTTCGGCGGTGAAGTAGAGCGTGTACTCAAAATGGTTAATGGCGTTATTCTGGTAGTTGATGCCTTTGAAGGTGCTATGCCTCAAACCAAATTTGTACTTCGAAAGGCCCTGGAATTAAAGCTTCCGGTAGTAGTTTGTGTGAACAAAATCGACCGTCCGGAAGCCCGCCCTGCAGAAGTCGTGGACGAAGTACTGGAGCTCTTTCTGGATCTGGAGGCAGACGACGCGCAGCTGGATTGTCCATTTGTTTTTGCTTCTGCCAAGGCCGGCATCGCCTCTCTGGACATGGACACTCCGGGCAAGGATATGATGCCATTGTTCGAAACAATCCTGGACTATATTCCTGCTCCTACCGGTGATCCGGATGCAGGTACACAGGTGCTGATTTCCACCATTGACTATAACGAATACGTAGGTCGTATCGGCGTAGGTAAGGTGGACAATGGTACCATTCGTGTCAATCAGGAGGCTGTGATTGTGAATGCACACGAGCCTGAAAAGCAAAAAAAGGTTAAAGTAAGCAAGCTGTATGAATTTGATGGCCTGAATAAAGTAGAGGTCCGCGAAGCCGGTATCGGCTCTATTGTAGCTATTTCCGGTATTACAGATATTCATATTGGCGATACCCTCTGTCACACAGAAGCAGTGCGTCCGATACCATTCCAAAAAATTTCTGAGCCTACCATTGCTATGCACTTTGTGGTAAACGACTCCCCGCTTGCAGGCAAGGAAGGCAAATATGTAACCAGCCGTCATTTACGCGACAGACTCTTCAAAGAATTAAACACTGACGTTTCTCTCCGTGTAGAGGAAACAGACAGTGCTGATGCCTTTAAGGTATCCGGCCGTGGTGAGCTGCACCTGTCTGTTCTTATTGAAAACATGCGCCGTGAAGGCTTTGAATTTGCCGTTTCCAAGGCTGAGGTTCTGTACCGTACAGATGAGCGCGGACACAGGTTAGAGCCAATGGAGCTGGCTTATATTGATGTTCCCGACGAATTTTCCGGTACGGTGATTGAAAAGCTTTCCCAGAGAAAGGGTGAGCTTCGCAGTATGGGCACCGGTACCGGCGGTTATACCCGCTTGGAATTCTCTATTCCGGCCAGAGGCCTGATTGGCTATCGTGGTGAGTTTATGACTGATACCAAGGGAAATGGTATCCTTAACACCATTTACGATGACTACGGCCCATATAAGGGCGATATCCGGTATCGTAAACAGGGCTCCCTGATTGCCTTTGAAGCAGGTGAAGCAGTGACCTATGGTCTTTACAATGCACAGGACCGCGGCACTCTGTTTATAGGTCCCGGTGAAAAGGTTTATTCCGGCATGGTAGTAGGTCAGTCCGCAAAGCCGGAGGACATCGAAATCAATGTCTGCAAGAAAAAGCAGCTGACCAATACCCGCTCTTCTTCTGCTGATGAAGCCTTACGCCTTACTCCAAAAAAGGTGTTAAGTCTGGAGCAGGCTTTGGAATTTATTGATACAGATGAATTATTAGAAGTAACACCTACCTCCCTTCGCATTCGCAAGAAAATTTTAGACCCGACTATGAGAAAACGTGCTAACCGCTAATGGCACGGCATAATAATTTATTTTACAAGGAGGACTATGCCTCTCATAACCGGGTCATGGTTATATCATAGCACACCAAAAAAGCGAATTCGGACGATATATCGTCCAAATCCGCTTTTTTTAATTTTTTTTAGAGAATTTTTAAGATAAACTTCTCACCTAAAGTCTCTTATAATCCAAGCTCAGCCTTTAATGCAGCTAAATCTGCTTCCACAGCTGCATCCTCTTCGGCAATTTCATACTTGCTTTCCAAATCAGCAACCGCATCACCAGTGTTATTTAGTTCGTCCATAGCAGTTGCTTTATTTAACATGCGGTCCGCCTTTTCCTCCATACGTGCAAAGGCTCCCACCTTGCCTGCGTACTTTTCAGCTGCATCTGCATATTTATTCACCTTCTCCTGAGTCTTGGCTACACTCACCTTGCTCTTAATAGCTTCCTTACGAACCTTTAAGCTTTCGATATCACTTACCAGCTTGTCATGTAGCTGACGCATTTTTTCAGCATTTGCCTTAGCAGCATCTAAAGCAGCCTGCAATTTCTCGCCATGTGCTGCCAGCTCGTTTTTCTTGCCCAGAAAAATACGTGCATCCCCTTCATTACCTGCCTCTAATGCAGCTTTTGCAAGCTTTACATACTTTTCAACAGCCTTTTCATTATCTAAAACAGCCTTCTTGCATCTGGTTTCCTCTGCCATAACTGCCGCTGTTTCTTCCTTCACCTCTGCAAGGTCCTCTGATAAATCGATTAAGTACTGCTCAACCATTTTTTCAGGATCCTCAAATTTGTCCATGATTGCTGTGATGTTGGATTTTACGATGTCATTAAATCTTTCTAACATACCCATTTTTAAATCTCCTTCTCATACTTTTTTTCTAATTCATCTATAACATCTCCATCTTCGCCAAACTTCTCTAACGGAGAATTCAAGATCTCTTCTGCTCGCTTTTTGCGCTCTGCTTCTTTGTCCTTGCGTGATTTGTGGTTTCGATAAAGCAGCACCACTACAACTGCCGCGCCACCCATCATCAGGATATAATACATCGGAGAGCGGGTCACTGTCATCATACGCTCACCGGCCTCTTTAAATGCATCTGCAAAAAATTCCTCTTCTGTATCCGCATAATAATAATGATAATCCAGATAATCAAATAAAATATCGCAGGCTTCACTGTCCATAAGCTCCATGGTATCATAGCCCAGCATCAGCACATATTCATAAGCCCCGCCATAATCCCAGAATACCAACAGTATGTGTCCCTCGTCATCAAAAAGCGCTTCATACTTAGCCTCTGCAAAGGCCTCCAGCTTCTCTGTGGATGGGTCATAATCACCCGCTACATTATCGATGATATACACATATGGCATAATACCGGTGCTGTTATAAAATGCCTCAAGTCCCTTTTCCAAAACTGTACGATTACGAATCCAGTTACATTCATCGGTATAATAACCGGCCGATTTATCAATCTTTACATGCAGCTTATCCCTATTGATAGTAGACTTAGTAATACCATCACTTCCGCCGCCAAAAAGTGCAAGAAGAAGCCAAACAACCAATCCCCAGATTATAACCTTAAGAACGGAACTGAATCTATTCTTTTTCTGCTCCGGTATGGTGCTTTGTGTCTGCTGGGATGCAGCCTGCTCCGGTATGGTGCTCTGCGCCTGCTGGGATGCGGCCTGCTCCTGCCCGGTACTTTGAGTCTGCTGTGAACTCGTTTCTTGGCGATTATCTACATTTATAATTACATTGCCACCGCCGAAAAGTCCGCCGCCGAAGCCTCTGTAGCCACCACCATAGAATGAACCACCACCCCTCGGCCTATGAATCGGACCACTGCCATAGCCACCGAATACACCGCGCCCTGTGCTGCCCATACTGCTGCGCCCGCTACGAAAGCTACCGGAAGAGCTGCCCACTCCGCTGCGCCCACTGCTAAAGCTGCGTGAAGCGCTGCCACCACTAAATCCACTGCGTCCGCTGCTACGACTGCCGCCTGAACGGCCTCCTCCACTTCTGCTGCCGCCTGAGCGGCCTCCACTTCTTCCCATATTAAGTCTCCTTTACTGCCTATTTCTCCGGCACCGGATAAAAAACCTCCTCCAGCACCTCTAATTTGCTGCGTCCTGCTGTCAACTCGGTTACTTCCTTACAAAAATGCTCCACTTCTTCGCCCGGAACCAGTACAATAATGCGAACCTTGTCCGTATATTCACTGCTCTCCTGACTAAGTCCCTGCTGACCCATAAAATATAGAATCTTACCTATACCATTATAGTCCGTATCTACCTGAATGCGCTTCCCATACTTCATCATAGCTGTAGGACAATGCTTAAGGGCCTCCTGTAAAGCCTGGGTATATGCCCTGACAAGACCTCCTGTACCAAGAAGCGTTCCGCCGAAATATCTGGTTACCACTGCAGCAACTCCCTTAATCTCAGAACCCAAAAGCACCTCCAACATAGGCCTGCCTGCTGTGCCGCTGGGCTCCCCATCATCACTGCAGCGTGTCAGCTCTCCTCTGGTGCCTATTACAAAAGCGCTGCAATTGTGTCTTGCATCATAATAACGCCTACGCATCTCTTCCACAAAGGCAACAGCCTCTTCTTCACTTTCAACCCTTCGTATATTGGCTATAAAACGGGACTTTTTCTCTACAATTTCCCCGGTAAAGGTCTGGGGCTCAGATGTATTTGTATATATGACCCGATAACTATCCTGCGTTTTTTTTGGTAAATCCATGTAAAACTCTCCTGAACAATATTTGCAAAGCTTTCACTAGCTGATATTTCTTTTCTTATTCATTACTATACCCTTTTTTTACAGGAAAAGCAATATTTAATGAAATCTTCATTTAATCTACACAGAAAATACTTTATTTTATGTTATATTTTTGATATAATAATATAACCTTGCTTTTCACATATTACATTATAAAGAAAGGAAGATCTTTATGAATTATAGTAAGAATGGACTAAAGCAAAAGCAAAAGCAGATGAACTCCAAGTCTGATAAATTAGGACGCAAGCTTCTTATTCTCTCTTGTAAGCTTTTTCTGCTCATTGTTGTATCAGGAGTCATTATAGGAGGCTCCGCTGCTTTAGGCGCTTTTAAGGGCTGTATTGATACCGCCCCCAATATCGACAGTTCCGATGTATCTGCAGAGGGCTTTTCCAGCTTTGTTTACGACAAGGATGGTAATCAGATTGCCAAGCTGGTAGCCAGTGGCTCCAATCGTATTCCGGTTACCTTAGACAAGGTTCCGCTGTATTTACAAAAAGCATTTATTGCTATTGAGGACAGTCGTTTTTATGAACACAATGGTGTGGATGTCATCGGTATTGTACGTGCCGGTGTCAGCGGTGTATTGAGAGGCTTCAAATTCCACTCCGGTGCCAGCACCATCACCCAGCAGCTTATCAAGAACACCATTTATGAGGACTTTATCAACGAATCTCAGCTTGAAAAGATAGAGCGTAAGATTCAGGAATGGTATCTGGCCATCCAGATTACCAACGAATTGTCCAAAAACGAAGTATTAATTCGTTATTTAAATACTATCAACCTTGGACAGAATACCCTTGGTGTACAGTCAGCAGCATTGCGCTACTTTGGCAAGGATGTAAGTCAGCTGAATTTAAGCGAATGTGCCGTTATTGCTGCGATTACCAAGAGCCCTAACGGCTACAATCCGATTACCAATCCGGAGGCCAATGCCAAGCGTCGTAAGAATGTTCTTGATGAAATGCTTGACCTTGGATATATCAATCAGACCGAGTACAACGAAGCTATGGCAGATGACCCGTATTCCAGAATTTCCGAGGTAAATCAGACTTTTGTTGCAAATGATAATGTCACCACTTACTTTGTGGATGCCGTTACAGAGCAGGTTTACAACGATTTATTAGAGGCCGGTTACTCCGAAAGGCAGGCTGAGAATCTGATTTACCGCAGCGGTATCAAGATTAACTCTACTATGGATCCTGCTATTCAGACTATTGTAGATGATGTCTGCAGCGACGAGGAGAACTTTCCTCGCGCCTACTGGCAGCTTAGTTATCAATTAAGTATTACCAAGGCCAATGGCAGCACCGTGCACCACAGTACGGAAATGATGCAAAAATACTTAAAGGATCAAAATTACAAAGAGGACGGCTACAGCTCCGACAGTAAAATGCTTTTCAAATCCAAGGATGCGGCAAATGCTGCTATTGAATATTACAAGGCATATGCCATCGAAAAAGGCGACGAAATCCTTGGTGAAAAGATCACCATTACTGTGCAGCCACAGCTCTCCGTGCTGATAATGGACCAGCAGACAGGCTATGTCAAAGCTCTCCTTGGCGGACGTGGTGAAAAGACTGTAAGCAAGGCCTTTAACCGAGCTACCGCTGCCACCAGACAGCCCGGCTCCTGCTTTAAAGTACTGGCCGCTTATGCACCGGCACTGGAGTCCGGCATGTATACGCTGGCTTCTGTTCAGAACGATGCACCGTTTGCTTATACCAATACCGGTGATGACAATGACCGTCTGGTACAAAACTGGCACGAAAAAAATCATGGATATTTAGGCTTATTAAACTATCGCGAAGGTATCCGCAATTCCAGAAATGTTGTTACGGTAAAAGCTTTAACCGTACTTACTCCGCAGCTTGGTATGGATTATTTGCTGAATTTTGGTTTTAGTACCCTTTTAGCTTCTACCAACGAGAACGGTCACACCGACGTAAACCAGTCCCTTTGTTTGGGTGGTATTACCTATGGTGTTACCAATCTGGAAATGACCGCGGCTTACGCTGCCATTGCCAATGGCGGCAAATATATTGAGCCTACCTTATATACTACAGTACTGGATCACAATGGCAATATTATTTTGGACAAGTCCTCCAACAGAAAGAAAACCATTCTTCGCGAAACTACTGCATGGCTTTTAACAGATGCTATGAGAGATGTTGTAGAGGAAGGTACCGGCAAAACCGCCCGTGTAAACGGCTGGGATGTAGCCGGCAAGACCGGTACTACCACAGACAGTATGGACGTATGGTTCTCCGGTTATACAGGTTACTACACCGGAAGTGTATGGCTGGGCTTTGACAACAATAATAAGACCTTAAGTACAGCAGAGGAAAGTACCCATACCAAAATCTGGAGCAAGATTATGACTGCAGTTCATGCAGATTTGGAGCCAAAGGAAATTATGGAAAAGCCTGAAAACATCATAGAGGTAGATGTTTGTGCCAAATCCGGCAAGCTTCCGACACCGGGACTTTGCGACAATCATATATACACAGAATTCTTTGCAGAAGGTACAGAGCCTGTTACACAGTGTGACGTTCACGTATTTGGCCTAGCCTGCGGCACAGACGGTGTACTGGCTACAGAATACTGCCCATACAAAGTCGAAGGTGCCATTGAAATATTACCGGCTGAGCATGACCTGTTGATACCGGGTACCCTGTTAGGCAGCGAGCTTACAGGCATACCGATTACCTCCCGAACTTGCCACCACACCTTTGAATATATGCTGGAAAATCACTGGGACGGTGACCCTGCAAATGGTGGTTACGGCTATCCGGAAGATTACTGGTCCCACCTGTTCCCGGAAATTACAACTCCAGAGGGTGAATAAAAAAGTTTAATAAAAAACAAAAAAATAAAAATTTCTGTTGACAAATCAGCGTAGTTTTGATAGTATATTCAAGTACGCTGATGTGGCACAGTCGGTAGCGCGCATCCTTGGTAAGGATGAGGTCGGCGGTTCAAGTCCGCTCATCAGCTTATAAGCAAAGCCCCTGAATTTCAGGGGCTTTTTTGATACATATTTACTTATCTGCACTCTCTTCTTTTCCAAAAACTTTCCTAAGCTTCCCCTTCATTCTCTGTAATGCGTTATCCGTGGCCTTCTCTGTGCGCCCCAGAATCGCTGCAATTTCTCTGGTGGACATACCGATGAAGTATAAATCCAGTACCTGCTTTTCTAAGACACTTAGCTCCGCAGTCAGGATTTTCTCTAATTGATCAACGTTCTCCTTATCAATTAACATGCTTTCCGGGCTTTCTATGGCCGTCACCTCAATCAAGCGGTCTCTGATTTCCTTGTATTGTTCGCTGTCAGTCTCAGACAGTGAGGTGTAGGAATTAAGGGGAGCATGCTTATGCCTGTTAGAAGCCTCTATGGCAGTGAATATCTGCCTGGAGATACAGAGTCTGGCAAAGGTCTGAAAACTGGTATCCCTGCCCGGATCATAGTCTCTGATGGCCTTAAAAAGGCCTATCATACCCTCCTGCAACAAGTCTTCGTGGTCTGCCCCCAAAAGGAACATATTCCCGGCTTGCTGACGAACAAGATATTTATACTTATCCATCAAAAAATCTACTACTGCCGTATCGCCATCCATATATCTGGCCAGCAGCTCTTCGTCACTTAACGCTTTGTAAATATCCTTCATGACATCAGCCTCTGCCGTACAATCTCATAAGCCAACACTCCTGCCGCCACAGAAGCATTTAAGGAATCGATATCTCCTTTCATCGGAATCGCTGCAATCATATCGCAGTTCTCACGTACCAGACGGCTGACACCACTTCCCTCGTTGCCAATAACCAGTCCGATAGGTCCCTTTAAATTCAGCTTATACATCTCAGTGCCGCCCATATCAGCGCATACAAACCACAGGCCTTGGTTCTTCAGCTCCTGAATGGTTTTAGAAATATTGGTCACCTTTACCACCGGTGTAAAGTTCAGTGCTCCTGCTGAGGTACGTGCCACGGTAGCCGTAAGTCCTGCGGCGCGATTCTTTGGAATAATCACTCCGTGGGCACCTGCCAGATTGGCAGTACGAATGATAGCACCCAGATTGTGTGGGTCCTCAATGTTATCTAAAATAATGATAAACGGATCCTCTCCCTTTGCTTTAGCCTTTGCAAAAATATCCTCCAGCTCTGCATATTCATAAGCGGCTGCATAAGCAATCACGCCCTGATGCTTGCCGGTTTCAGACATTTGATCAAGACGCTCCTTAGTCATATACTTAATCATAACATCCTTCTTTGCAGCCTCTCTCTTAATCGTGGAAACAGGCCCATCCTGACAGCCATCCAAAATAAAAATCTTATCAATAGGCTTTCCACTGCGAAAAGCCTCGATAACAGCATTTCTGCCCTCTATGGTAAATTCTGTATATCCCATTTCTTCCTCGCTTTCTCTTACAGCTCCATATTTGTAAAAGCAACCCCTGCCTTTGTAAGCTCCAAAATACGCTCCATTTGGCCGGTTACATACAAATAGCCTAATACTGCCTCGAAGCCCGTAGCCTTCCTGTATGCCCCGATAGAAGCGTTTTTGGCGCTGGTGTGTGACTTGGTATTACGTCCCCGCTTATATACTGCCTTTTCCTCTTCGGTCAACATATCGTTATCCCAAAGTCCCTGCACCATTACAGCCTGTGTTTCTGCCTTTACAAACCGGGTTGCCTTTTTGTGCAGGTCATTGACCTGCTTTTTGCTTTTGTAAATCACCACCGTGCGAATCACCAAATCAAAAATACAATCTCCGATATAAGCCAGAGTCAGAGCACTAAAGGATCGGTAATCCTGCTCCTCCAGTCCAAAAGCTGCTTTTATGCTCTCTTCCATTTTACACCCTCTCTGGTATCCTCTAATACAATACCCTTTTCCAAAAGCTCCGCACGAATAGCATCTGCCAAAGCAAAATCCTTTGCCTTCTTGGCAGCCTTTCTTTCCTCGATTTTTGTTAAAACATATGCTTCTAAATCAGCATCTACACCGCTGTCCTCCTGTACCTCTTCCTTTAAAAGATCAAGACTAAGCACATAATCGAAGCTTTCAAGGATGGCACGCTTGGTAACACCATTTAACTCACTCTTTAACACATCATATACTAAGGTTACACCCATAGAGGTATTGACATCATTGCCTACAGCCTCTAAAAATCTGGTCTTATATGCTGCCACTGCTGCTTCATCAACAGCACCGGCCTTATCTAAATCCGCAATACGCTTTTTCAGTTTCTTATAGGTGCCTGCTGCCTGGTCCAAAGCATCAAAAGAGAAAACAAGCGGTTTTCTGTAATGAGACTGCAGACAGAACAATCTATAAGCCAATGGGTCATAACCCTTAGACTCTAATAAAGAAACAGTCAAAAATTCACCCTTAGACTTACTCATCTTGCCGGACTGATCATTTAAATGATGCACATGGAACCAGTAATTACACCACTTGTGACCAAGATACGCCTCACTCTGTGCAATTTCGTTGGTATGATGCGGGAACATATTGTCGATACCACCGCAGTGAATATCCATATATTCTCCCAAATGCTTCATGCTGATGCAGGAGCACTCAATATGCCAGCCAGGGTAACCCACACCCCATGGACTATCCCACTTCAGTGCCTGGTCTTCAAACTTGGACTTGGTAAACCAAAGTACAAAGTCATTTTTATTTTTCTTATTGATGTCCTCAGTTACGTCCTCACGCACACCTACCATCAAATCCTCTTCGTTATGATTGCCAAATACATAATAATCCTTAAGCTTAGAGGTATCAAAATAAATATTTTCGCCTGCCCGGTAAGCATAGCCTTTCTCCAAAAGTGCCTGAATCATCTCAATAAAGCTGTCAATACAGTTGGTAGCAGGCTCTACCACATCCGGCGTCTTGATATTCAGCTTTGCACAATCAGAAAAGAAAGCATCCGTATAAAACTTAGCAATTTCCATAACGGTCTTATTTTCTCTCTTGGCGCCCTTTAACATCTTGTCTTCCCCCTCATCTGCATCAGAAGAAAGGTGTCCCACGTCCGTAATATTCATAACACGCTTTACATCATAGTCGGCATAACGCAGGATTTTCTCCAGCACATCCTCCATAATATAACTTCTCAGATTACCAATGTGAGCAAAATGATACACGGTAGGTCCACAGGTATACATATTTACTTTACCTTCCACGTTAGGTACAAATTCTTCTACATTTTTTGTTAGTGTATTAAAAAGTTTCATATTCATCTATCTCCTTTTTCTGGTATTTATTGTAATTTAGGTTTACCTTTATTTTATGACGTCTTTGCGGCAGCCATGTCCGCAAGCTCACGCACCAGTGCTTCCAACTCCTCTACACGGTTTTCCAAAGAGCTTCTGCCTGTCTTTAAAGCATTTAATTCTTCAACAATCGGGTCAGGCAAGTCTACCTGATTTAACTCCATGCTGGGACAGGAAATATTATTACGCTTCACAATACGTCCCGGCACACCCACTACCGTACAATTGTCAGGCACCGGAGACAGTACTACACTGCCGGCACCGATTTTACTGTTGTCGCCGATTTCAAAAGGTCCCAACACCTTAGCTCCCGAACCAATCAAAACATTATTGCCGATGGTCGGATGACGCTTACCGGTATCCTTACCGGTACCACCCAGGGTAACCCCCTGATACAAGGTCACATTATCCCCCACTATGGCAGTCTCACCGATTACCACCCCGTGACCATGGTCTATAAACAGTCCCTTGCCAATCTGCGCACCCGGATGTATTTCGATGCCCGTCTTTCTGGCACTGCGCTGTGACAAATATCTGGCCAGTAGGAAATGCCCCTTTACATATAACTTATGGGTAACCCTGTAATTCATAATTGCCCGGAAGGAAGGATATAAAAAAACCTCCCAATCAGAATGCATAGCAGGGTCCCTTGCCTTAACAATGGCAATCTCCTCTTTAATTTTACTGATTATACTCATAAAAATCTCCTCAAAACAATATCGCGGACTACTTCTTCTCAACATAGAGACGAAGTAATCCGCGGTTCCACTCTAATTAAAGCATATGCTTTCCCTCAAGGTGTGTAACGGCACTACCCGTTGCAGGATACTATCCTTCCCCTGCAAAGCTTCCGGACGCACTTCACACCTTGCTCTTTAGGACTGCTTTCAGCCGGTGACAGCCCCTCTCTGAAAAGAAACGCCTTGCTACTCTTTCCGTTCATCGCTTTTTAAATATATTTTGCATATATTATTAGAATATGCGAGAGTGAAGGTTTTGTCAAGGTGTTTGTTTTAATTTGTATGTCATGTTACCCAATCAGCACGTTTTTCCCTTCGAAAGCAAAACCATACTTTCGAATACGCTCCTTTGAAATTCCTTTCGCTAAAAGTTCTGTTTCATACTGCTTATCTTCGATTTGCTGTAAGGCATTCTGTAATGTTTCTTCTATGCTTTTCTCTCTCTTTTTGCGCACCTTAAATTCGATAATAATTGCATCATCTTTTGCAGATAACGGCTCTAATATCACATCATATCGACCAAAGCCGCTCTCTCGATTTGACGAAATCATATACCTGCCCTTTAAATCCACCATCAGTCCAAGCACAAATCCATGATAAAAACGTTCTGGCTCCGTTTGCCCGTATGCACGTGCACCGGTATCAAAGAAACTGAATGTTTCCAATGCCACCCGGTTCATATACTCGTTCATGGCATCCACATCATCCAATATCAGCGCCTTGATAAACTGATTGTATGCCGGTGTATATTCTGAGAACCAGTCTCTAATCATGTCCTCAAACATCAACCGCACTTCCATATTCGTCAGACATAGGTCATATTCCGGCCTTCCCACCTCAGGAGGCAGCTTATAATTTACTACTTTTAAATACCCGCTGGCTAATAGCAGGCTCCAAATAGCACTGATACGATTATCCAGCTGGTTGAAAATAATTTGCTCATCAATTTGTGCCCGGAATATTTTCCCGCTCAGCAAATCCTCCATTACCGTTTTCACTTCCGGAATTCCTTCCCGAATCAACTTACCCACCAAACTGTTGGAGCTGGTATTGGCCCAATAAGTTTTTACTGTACCTTTATCCAAATAATTAAGAATGGACCATGGATTATAAATGTCCTTCTTTTCTCCAAAGATAAAACCATCATACCATTGCTTCACCAACGCTCTATCGAAATATCCAAATTCATCCATGGCTGCGAATACTTCTGCTTCCGTAAATCCAAAACTCTCCGCATACTTATTTGCAGTCGTTGTAACAACCTCCAGATGATTTAAATCCGAGAAGATAGATTCCTTGCTGACTCTGGTAATTCCGGTCATTATCGCCCTCTCCAGCCACGGATTAGTCTTAAACGTAGCATTAAAAAGGCTTCTGGTAAATGCCACTAATTCATTCCAATATCCGTCAATATAAGCCTCTTGCATCGGTGTATCATACTCATCCAACAGAATAATGACTTTCTTGCCATAGTAGCGATATAAATAACCAGAAAGCTGATAAAGTGCCAGTGAAGCATCAGAATCACTCATTTTCACAGATACTCTTTGAAAATATTCTTTGTCTTTTTCCGTCAAAATCTCGCTTTTCAAAAGAAATTCATACTTTGAATAAAGATTTACCAACAGCTGGCATATTTTGTCTCTTGTATTCTGATAAGTTTTCTCTTTGACATTTGCAAAAGAAAGACTGATAACCGGATAGGTACCCTGAATCTTGCAATACTCTTCTTCATTCCAGATAGACAATCCCTCAAATAGATCTCTCCTGTCTGCAAATTCTACAGAGAAAAACTGCTCCACCATGCTCATGGTCAGTGTCTTGCCAAAACGGCGCGGACGTGTAATCAGGGTTACAGAATCTCCACTATCCCACCATTCTTTTATAAAATCCGTCTTATCCACATAAAAATAATTCTTTTCAATTATTTCATTGAAATTTTGTATACCAATAGCTACATTTCTTCCCATCCAAACACCTCTCAAAGAAACTCAGGCAGCAAAACTACGGTGCACTAAACTCTATCAACATTGTAGCATCTACTCAACTCAAAATCAATTACTTTTAGAAAAATACGCTCTTGGCCTTTTCTTTAATTTCTTTAGATGCAACAAATGGAATAAAGCTTACAGATACCTTAAAGCCTCTTTCTCCTCCAGCTGAAACTGCTCCATGACTTCTTTCAGGATTCCATCGTCAGCCATCCCAAACCTACGGCAGGTTGCCACGGTGCCTTTTATTCTGCCACGGACTTCGCCACGTTTTTCCACTCTGTCTAAAAATTCGCACATATTCGTGTCACTCCCTTCTTCGGAATATGCTTCCGTAAATCGCTCATCTCCTGCAACAACTGACATCAGCTCAAATACTTCCCTAACATGCTCCAAGGTATCCTTGCTGGGGATGTAGTTGTTGTTCTCTCGCATCTGGACAAAATAGTCCGCCACTACCTTGAAATCGCTTTGAAACAGCTCTACCTGCTCACGGGTCAGGTAGGGGATTTCAAATAAATTTACCCGATAATCATTAATGTAAGGTCTTAGTTCCTCCGGTACATCCTCCAGACAATCAATCAGGTTTAAGGGGCTTTTCCAGCGCTTCTTATAATTGAAGCTGAGCACGATGGTAATTACCGGATAGTAGCGCCTTCGCTTCTTCCTGCGGATTTAATGGATGAATTGCTTTTGTATATTTAAGTCCGAAGACCTTTCCTTTGAGCCGATAGCTTAACCTCCTTACTTACATTATAGTACCCATTAATCTATTTTGCAACAAAAATCTACTAGAATTTACAAAAATGTAAGTAACAGCGTTACTGTTCAGACGACTGAGAGATGGAGCAGTCATTGCATTCACTCAATTGGTACGCTTTCTATATCATAAGTAAAGCCAACCCTGTCGAAACAAGATTGGCCTCAACTTTATCTATATAAACCCTTTTACTTACATGTATCTGTGATGGAAAGCTCCAGCCTGTCCGGTGGTGTTCCATCGTTGCTGTATGCATACCCTTCGAAGGTTGCTGTGTATGTTTCTCTGTAGACACCTTGGTAGGAAAATTCCTGAAATATTATTCCTTCATAATCACTTACTGACCAGACTGCCAGACAAGTGCCATTGGAATCAAATAATTTCATAATGCCACTGACACCGGTACCATTAGAACTTTGATTTACACTAATAGAACAAAATACTACATTATCGTCGTTAAACCCAATGGACAAAGTCGCATTAATAACATTATTAAATCTTGGCGATACACTTTGTGCTACAGATATGTTATTATTAGCAGCACATATTGTAAAGCTCATCATTACTAATGCCAACAAGATTGCCATCTGGGCTTTTAAAATCTTCACACTATTTTTTACAATCAATTTACCTTTCATAAGTAATACTCTCCATAATCTTCATCATTATTTCTTTGTCTTGTTTTCCAATCAAGGTATATTGCAACTCATTATCATCTGCCCAAAACAACACATGCTCTTGCTTAACTTTTTCATAAATATATGTATATTCATAACCAGCCAAACTCATTCCAACTTCTTCGTCAATATTCTCGTTATTTTGTTGTAATATAAATTTTGACATACCAACTTGAAGTGTTATAAACTCATTATTATCATTTATATACTTATATATTGCTACTGAACTGCTTACTTCCTCTTCACTCAACTCAAACCCTTCCGGCATATATCCAATCTGGGACTCATCAAAAAGAACTCCTTCCGACTTTCCGCTGTTACCCTTTTCGAAGGAGAAGTAATCCTTCAGCCATTCCAATACATTTACACCCGGTGTGGTTGCTTCAGCAGACTTACCGGTAGTCAGAAATATTCCTCCTGTCACAACTAACACTAACACAGCCGCCGCTGCTGTATAGCGCGTTACTTTTCGCATAAAACATCTTCTGCGATACATGCGAAACACTTTCTCCATATTTTTTTCAAATCTTTCGGAAAACACATGTGGTTCGCTCTCATCCACCAGCTTCTGCAGCCGTTCGTCGTCCAGTTCGCATGCTTCTAGCACGCTCTCTTTTAACATTTTTTCGCTTTCACTAAGCATTTCTAACCTCCTTAAGTATTTTTCTTTTTACCTCTCTCCCTCCTACACTTATATAACGGATTTATCCCCTGTTTTGTTCCAAATTTCTACAAATATCTTACTAGAATTTAAGGTAGTTCAATACTACTCATAGTTCGTATTTTAACTTTGAAAATCCATCTCTTTTGTTCTACAAAACATACCGAAAATTGACCAGATTGCAAATTTATTTCCAATATCTACTATTTGTATTTATTCCACAATTGTTATAAAATAAAATTAGAAATAATTTATGAAGGAGTAAAGAAATGCTATCATTTTTAAAAAAGAACAAAGTCGCTGAACCGGCCAACCCAAATGTACTCGTTGCATTCCTTTCCGGCAAGGTTCTTCCTATGGAAGAAGTTAAGGACCCTGTATTTTCATCAAAAATGCTGGGCGATGGTCTTGCTATCGAACCTTCCAGCGAACTTATCATCGCTCCCTGTGACGGTGTAATTTCCACTATTATGGAGACTTCCAAACATGCGGTAGGTATCACCGCCGCAAATGGTATGGAGCTGCTTATCCACGAAGGTATTGACACCGTTGCATTAAATGGCGAAGGCTTTGAATTATATGTAAAAGAAGGTGACACCGTTAAAGCCGGTGACAAGCTAATTAGATTCGATTCTAAACTAATCAAATCCAGAGGCTACCAGACTTGCTGCGTACTTGCAGTAACCAACTCTGACGATTATCCTGACATGAAATTACATACAGGAATTGATGCCATAGCCGGCGAGACCGTCTTAGTAGAGGCCAAATAATTAATTGACCCCCTCGCATGAGGGGGTTATGCTTTGAAAACCATCTATATTTCTCTTTACTTACAAATACTGTCGTACCTCTTCCTCGTTCATGCCCAGACGCTTTGCAGCCTCCGCCATGGAAATAATACCATCCCTAAGCAGCGAAATGTATGCTTCGATTCTGCCCTCGATTTTGCCCTCGATTTTGCCTTCAGCTTTACCTACATTTTTGCCATTTGCAAAAATTGCTCTGGCCGGATTATCCAATACTACTCCTCCCATGATTTCACCTGACCTTTCTCTTATTCTGTCATATCCTGCTGTTACATGCATGACAAACATCAATATTTCCCTTTACTTACAAATACTGGCATACCTCTTCCTCATTCATGCCCAGACGCTTTGCTGCCTCCGCCATGGGAATAATGCCATCCTTTAACATAGCAATACACAACTCGATTCTTCCCTCGATTCTGCCCTCGATTTTGCCATTTGCAAAAATTGCTCTGGCCGGATTATCCAATACTACTCCTCCCATGATTTCACCTAACCTTTCTCTTATTCTGTCATATCCTGCTGTTACATGCTCTATGATGCGCCTGCTCATTAATATGATGGTGTACA
>JAFXDD010000002.1 GCA_017516285.1 Lachnospiraceae bacterium | reverse complement strand
TAAGGGATGGTGAATTACACAAGGTACAGGTTGGTGCTTTGACTTATGGAAATAGCGTAAGACTTTATATGTCTATTGACGGTGAAGAAATTTTCAATTACGTAGACAGTAGCAAAGATGCTATTAAAGAAGCCGGATATTTTGGATTGGTAGGTAGATATAATGATTCATTCAGGCTGGTAAAGGCAGAAGACCTGTCCGAATATGAATTGCCGAACCTCAATGGTGGTGAAGGTACAACACCAACACCAACTCCAACCCCAGGAGCAAGCGAGGAACCAACACCAACTCCAACCCCAGGAGCAAGCGAGGAACCAACACCAACTCCGGCACCGAGCACAGGTCCTGAAGCAAGTGAGACACCGGATGTAAACCCTGAAATTATTCTTGAGGGAACTGACAAGTCTTATACCAAGGGAGCAAATGCTACGGTATCCATTCATTGTACCGGTGAGTTGGATGATTTAATTGGTGTAAATATGGATGGTAAAGAGGTGGATGAATCCAATTACACATTAAAGGAAGGTTCCACTATTGTAACCTTTAAGGCAGAGTATCTTGAAACACTTTCAGTAGGAGAACATACAGTGACATTACTGTACGCAGGAGGACGCAGTGTGGAAAGCACGCTGACTATTCTTGCTACTGTGGATGATAATACAGATAATACGCAGGGAGATGTGTCTGATGAAGATGACGATACTGCAGAAAAAGTAGCAGATACTGCGAATGAGGCTTCTGCAACGGAAGCTACTGTACCAAGTACCGGAGATGACAGTAATCTGATTTTATGGATTATTTTACTGGCAGTAGCAATAGGTACAGGCACATATATGGCGGCTAAAAAGAGACAAGTTAAATAGACTAGATAAGGCAATAATTACAGCCCGGATGTTCAGTGATGGACATCCGGGCTGTAGTGCACAAAAAGTGATACGAATTATTTAGTTTCTGAATTTGTAAGCATTTGCTTAAAGCTTGCCGGGGACAAACCGGTTCTTTTTTTGAAACATCGTATAAAATAACTGCTGTTGACAAAACCAGACATTTTGCAAATTTGCGATATTTTGTAATTGGTATTTTTTAAAAGCATCATTGCGTGGTTGATACGAATCTGACTAATGTAATCATTGAAGTAAATGCCTGTTTCTTTTTTAAAAAGATAACCAAAGTAAGATGCATTTGCATTGTGTTTACCGCAAAAGTCTTTGATTGAAACGTGATCAGTAAAATTACTGGATACATATTGCATCGCTAACAGACAAATTGGGCTCAAACGATTCAAATGCTTTTTGATTTGTATCAAATTTATGGTCAAAAGGTCATTAAAGCATTTCAGTAAATCGTCATTTGAAGGGTATTCTTCAAAATGATAGGAATTAATAATGATGCTTTCCTCTTCATGGGTGTCAATAAGGCCAAGAGAAATTAATAAATGAAAAAGTCTTACAGCAAGTGTGTTTATAAAAGAATTAATTTCTTGCAGTGTAGAATTCGATAACTGTGAAAATAATTCCTGAAAAAGTGTCTGCACTGATATATCAGAGTTAGCTTCAGAGGTTTCCTTTAAAAAGTTTGCTATCTGATTAAGTTGATATTCGCTGATGTTGAAGGCAGTTGAATTTTCAGCCAATACAATTTGCTGTCCACCCAATGTGCGGCATAATAGCATGGAATCAAAAGCACTTTGATAACTACTTGCAACTTGCTCGCTACCATTGGACACGATTCCGACAGAGACAAGAAAGTCATGCGGATAATCTATCTGCTTTAAAGTGGTTTGCAGGGTAGTGTGTATATCATCCTGTATAATTGTGTGCCCTCCTAATATAATGACATGATAGCCATTATAATCTACAAAATGATAAGCATCATAAGATTCTCGTAATTGTAAGAAAAAAGCACTTAGTAGTTTGTCTGCTGAGCCTTGATGCATAGCCTTTATTAGAACAACACAATAGTTTCTGAAATAAATATTTACGTGAATATGCCGAGAGCGTTCCGTTAATTCTTCGTTAGATATATCATTGGTAACCCAACGATATAATATATTGTCCAGAAATAAAGTCCACATAATGTCTCTGTGCATGGATAAATTATCCAATGCTTTGTGAATGGAGTTATTCAATTCTTCACATTTGATTGGTTTCAGCAGATAGTTCTCCACACCAAGTGCAATAGCCTCTTTGGCATAGGCAAAGTCACTGTAGGAAGACAAAAATATACAACGTATGTGTGGATAAGAAGTACGTACTTTTTTGAATAGTGCAATGCCATCCATATTAGGCATATTAATATCCGTAATAAGCAGATTTACCGGCTGTTCATCTAATTTCTGCAGTGCATCCACACCATCACAGGCTGTCAGTACGTTTTCGATGCCATATACCGGCCAGTCAATAATATTCTTTAAAGAATTCAGAATATCTGCTTCATCATCTACAAGAAGAACAGTGTACATAGGCGGCTTCCTTTCATCATTTGTTAAAAATTCCTAATAACTATCATAATAATTATATCTTTTTTGGAGTTGTGTTGCAAGCCACAGAAAATGGAAACCAGAATTAACAATATGAACAGGGATTTTTTTTATCTCTTGCAGGGGTGTCGGAATAATATTAATACAGTTTGGTATTATTCCGAAAAACATTGACATTATTCTTTTTGCGGTATAATATGTATATATAACATAACAAGTGGAGGTGTTCCGAAATGGATATGATGACAGTAAAAGAGGCTGCTAAACTTTGGAATATATCTGAACGTAGAATAACGGTGCTTTGTAAAGAAGGCAGAATTGACGGTGCGATGAAACGGGGCGGTTCATGGCTGATTCCTGCAGATGCCAAGAAGCCGGGAGATAATCGTGTAAAGACCGGTGCGTATAAAAAGACTTTAGAAGCTTCAAAACTGCCCTTGCCAATAGGAATTTCTGACTATCGCGAGGCAGTGGAGAAGTACTATTATATTGATAAGACGATGTTGATAAAGGATTTTTTGGATGAGCTTCCGAAGGTGTCCTTGTTTACACGTCCCCGTCGTTTTGGAAAAACCTTGAATATGGATATGCTTCGGACATTCTTTGAAAAGACCGAGGAAGATACTTCTGTATATTTCAAGGACAAAAAGATTTGGGGTTGTGGTGCAAAATATCGTGAGTATCAGGGCAAATATCCTGTAATATTTATTACGTTTAAGGATGTGAAGTTTGAAACGTGGGGGGAGACCTTTGAGAATATCAAAACGATTATTGCGGCAGAATTTCGCAGGCATAGCGAATTGTTTGAAAGTGAAAAATGTGATCAGTACGATAAGGAATACCTGCATAAGGTGATTTCCGGAAATGCATCAGAGGTAGAGTTTTCGGGTGCTTTGCTTTATTTGTCGCAGATGCTGGATAAGCATCATGGTATTGCACCTATTATTATTATTGATGAATATGATACTCCGATTCAGCAGGGGCATATGCGCGGTTTTTATGATAAAGTAATTCTTTTTATGCGTAATTTATTTTCCGGAGGACTTAAGGACAACAGACATTTGTCTTATGGCTTTTTAACCGGTATTCTTAGAGTGGCTAAAGAAAGCATATTCAGTGGTCTTAATAATTTAAAGATCAATTCTATACTTGATAATAAATACAGTGATTACTTTGGTTTTAATTCGGAGGAAGTCAGGGAAATGGCATTGTATTATGGTGCATCTGAAAAGTATGATGAGGTTTGTGCCTGGTATGATGGTTATCGCTTCGGCAGGTCTGAAATCTTCAATCCGTGGTCAGTCATTAATTATTTTAACAATGAATGTGAGCCAAGAGCATTTTGGCAGTCTACGGGAAGTAATGATATTATTGGTGAAGTTCTTGCGGATGCAGATGAAAGTATTTACGAGCACCTGAATGCCTTGCTGCGAGGCGAGTCGTTTCTAACTTATATTGATACCGGTGTTATTTATCCGCAAATCAGAAATAATCCGTCTTCTGTATATAGTTTCTTGCTGGTTGCCGGTTACCTGAAGGCAATCAGAACGGAATCGTCCTTTAACGGTGATTTTATGTGCGAGGTAGCAATTCCCAATAAAGAGATTGCTTTTGTTTATAATAAAGAGATTTTACAAAAATTGAATGATATGCTTCCACAATCTACGGCAATTTCTATTCAGGAAGCAATATATTCTAATAACATCGTCCTGCTGCAAAAGCATCTTGGTAAGCTATTGCTTGAAACGGTAAGCTATTATGATACTGTGGGTGAAAATTTTTATCATGGTCTCGTGCTTGGATTGTGTGCAATGTTAGATAATCGTTATATAATCAGCTCTAACCGTGAGGCCGGTGAAGGTAGGTATGATATTCAGTTAATGCCGAGGGAGAGTGAGCTGCCGGGGATTCTGATTGAACTCAAGGCAGAAAAGGATTGTCCGGATGGTCAGTTGAAGGAACTCTCCAAGGCAGCACTTAAGCAGATTTTGGATCGCAGGTATGATGCAGATATGTTGGCAAAGGGTGTTCAGACTATATTTAAATATGGAGTTGCTTTCAGCGGTAAAAAGGTTGAGATTTCAACGGAATTGTGCTAAAATCTTCTTAAGTATGTCCGGGCATGTTTTATGCCTAATGATAAACCAAAGAATATAATTTGCTTAAAGAGGAGTTTTATGAACAAAAATACAAATAATTACATGATAATCATAATGGTGTTACTTTTAGTGGTAGCTATTATTACAGGTGCAGGTCTTTGTTATCTGAGCTGGTCAGATGGATACAGTCCATCCGGCAATGCAGGGGAGTCTCATGTGGTTCAGACCACGGAAGGACCGGGTCAGTCTGACGAGTCTGCACAGGCGGATTTGGACCAGGCCAGAGAAGAAGGCAGGCAGGAGGTGCTTGACAGCATTAAAGAAGGCCTGGAGGGCAATGCCAGTGCTGAGGATATTTTGAATGGGTTGCTGAAAGAAAATGACTCAGAAGGCAATGGTGATGCCCAGGGTACGGATAACGGAGCACAGACGGGTTCCGACGCACAGAGCCCGGCAGGCTCTGAGTCATCAAATAGTACGGAGTCTTCCGCAGAAAGCGATGGCCTGCAGGCCAATACGATAACCATGGCGGATATCCAAATTACTGCTGACGGTGAGTATCAGTATATGAAGGATGGCAAAGTGGCTTCTCATAAGGGTATTGATGTATCTAAGTATCAGGGGACCATTGACTGGAAAAAGGTTGCGGCAGATGGTGTAGAGTATGCCTTTATTCGTGTGGGCTGCAGGGGTTATGGCAGCAGCGGCACTTTGATTAAGGATGAGACCTTTCATCAGAATGTAAAGGGGGCATTGGCTCAGGGCATCAAGGTGGGGGCTTATTTCTTCAGTCAGGCGATTACGGTTGAGGAGGCTTTGGAGGAAGCGGAGCTTGTCATTAAGGAGCTGGGTGATTATGATATTACCTATCCGGTTGCAATCGATATTGAGCGGATTGAGAACGATAAAGCCAGACAGGATGCTTTGACCAAAGAGAAGCGTACCGAGATTTGTATTGCTTTCTGCGAGCGCATTAAGGAGGCAGGCTTTACACCGATGGTGTATGGTGATACTGAGACCTTTGCAGAATTACTGGACGTAGAGCAGTTAGAAGGGTATGATTTCTGGATTTGCGAGACGGAGGGGCAGATGACGTTTCCATACGAGTTTGCAATCTGGCAGTATTCCCATACAGGCAGCGTATCCGGTATTAAGGGCAATACCAATATCAGCATTTCTCTGAAAGAGTGGTAAATAATTAGGCAAGGAAGGATAGACTACAATGAGTTTTGAAGCAAATGTACGAAAGGTTGTTCCATATGTTCCGGGAGAGCAGCCGAACAGACCGAATATGATTAAATTAAATACAAATGAGTGCCCTTATCCGGCAGCACCTGCAGTAAAAGAGGCGCTGGATGCATTAACAGCTAACGAGATGAGGCTGTATCCGGACCCGACAGCAGATAGTCTGTTAACGGCATTGAGCGATGTATATCATATGCCAAAGGACCAGATTTTTGTGGGTGTGGGCAGTGATGATGTGTTGGCTATGGCGTTTCTGACATTTTTTAATAGTGACAAGCCGATTTTATTTCCGGATATTACATATTCTTTTTATGATGTGTGGGCTGATTTGTTCCGCATTCCGTATCAGACCTGTGCGCTGGATGAGGAATTTCAGCTTTGTGTAGAGGATTATAAGCAGCCAAATGGCGGTATTGTGTTCCCAAATCCAAATGCACCGACCGGTGTGTTGGAGAGTCTGGAGCATATTGAGGAGATTATGAAAGCCAATCCGGATGTGGTGGTGATTGTGGATGAGGCTTATGTGGATTTTGGCGGTGTCAGCGCATTGCCTTTAGTGGATAAGTATGAGAATTTACTGGTTGTGCAGACCTTTTCCAAGTCCAGAGCACTGGCCGGTATGCGTATTGGCTATGCCTTCGGCAGTAAGAAGCTGATTGGTTATTTGAATGATGCCAAGTTTTCCTTTAATTCTTATACCATGAACCGCACCAGTCTGGCGGCAGGTGCGGCATGTGTACGCAGTGAGGATTATTTTAAGGAGACGGTGGACAAAATTGTTGCTACCAGAGAGTGGACCAAGAAGGAGCTTACGAAGCTGGGCTTTACCTTCCCGGATTCTTATGCCAACTTTATTTTTGCTACGCACAGGAGTGTGCCGGCGGAGGAAATCTATCAGGCACTACGAGGACAGGATATTTATGTGAGATATTTTAAAAAGCCACGTATTGACAATTATTTGCGTATTACCATTGGCACAGACAGTGAGATGCAGGCACTTATCGACTTTTTAGCCACATATTTATCCGATAAATAAAAACGAAAGGGTGTGGAGACTGCATGGAAAGCTATACTGATTTTGCAGCAGTTTACGATGAATTCATGGACGCTACACCATACGAGGAATGGTGCAGTCGTCTTTGTAAAATAATAAATAAATATGGGATTTCCAAGCCCCAGACAGCGGCACAGAATAGTACCATGTCCGAGGAGGAGCAGGCACTGTTAAGTGAGCGCAATCTGGTGCTGGATTTGGGCTGTGGTACCGGTACGTTGACGGAGCTTATGGCAGAGGTTGGCTTTGACATGATGGGGATTGATATGTCTCCGGAAATGCTGCAGATTGCCATGGAGAAGCGGGCAGAGTCCGGTCATGATATTATGTATTTGTGTCAGGATATGCGGGAGCTGGAGCTTTATTGTACCGTGGGTACCGTAATTTGTGTATGTGATTCCATCAATTATGTACTGGAGGATGAAGAGATTATTGAAACTTTTAGACGTGTCAATAATTATTTGTATCCGAAGGGACTTTTTATCTTTGATTTTAATACGATTTACAAATATTCTGAAGTAATCGGGGATACTACCATTGCAGAAAACCGTGAGGACTGCAGCTTTATCTGGGACAATTATTATGAGGAAGAGAGTCATATTAATGAATATGATTTAACTATTTTTGTCAGAGAAGAGACAGAAATGGATGTTTTCCGTCGTTTCCAGGAGACGCATTATCAACGAGGATATGATTTGCAGGAAATGCTGCATTTTGTGAAGGCGGCTGGACTGGAATTTGTATGTGCGCTGGATGCTGAGACGGAAAGCAAAGTTACAGAGGTCACAGAGCGCGTCCTGATGGTATGTCGTGAGAAAGGAAAATAAAAATATGAAGGATTATATTGTAAGAGCAACTGCTGCAAATGCGCAGATTAGAGCCTTTGCCTGTACTTCCATGGAGACAGTGGAGGCAGCCAGAGCCCATCATAATACGACTCCGGTAGCCACGGCAGCATTAGGCAGACTTTTAACAGCAGGCGCCATGATGGGCACCATGTTGAAGGGAGAAAAGGATGTGTTGACCCTGCAGGTACATGGCAGCGGTCCTATAAAGGGCATCACTGTTACTGCGGATGCTTTTGGTCATGTGAAGGGCTATCCGGAAAATCCATACGTGGATTTACCTTTAAATGCCAAGGGTAAGTTGGACGTTGCAGGTGCCGTAGGCATAGGCTTTATGAACGTTATTAAAGACCTTGGATTAAAGGAGCCTTATGTGGGGCAGACTGTATTACAGACCAGTGAAATTGCAGAGGATTTAACTTTTTATTTTGCAACCAGTGAGCAGGTACCTTCCAGCGTAGGTTTAGGGGTACTTGTAGGTAAGGATTATAAGGTGGAGCAGGCCGGTGGCTTTATTATTCAGCTGATGCCTTTTGCAGAGGACAAGGTGATTGATAAGCTGGAGGAGAATTTAAAGGAGGTAGACTCCGTAACCAAGTTATTGTCAGAGGGTCTTACTCCGGAGCAGCTTTTACAAAAGGTATTAGAAGGCTTTGATGTGGAATTTACGGATAAGATGCCGATGAGCTTTTATTGCGATTGCTCTAAGAGCCGCGTGGAAAAGGTGCTCATCAGTGTGGGCAAAAAGGATTTACAGGACATGATTAATGATGGCAAGCCTATCGAGGTAAACTGCCATTTCTGCAATACCAATTATACATTTTACGTAGACGAATTAAGGGATATTTATAAAAAGAGCAGGGCGTAGGAGTCCTGAAAAGGCGGGAGAGTCATATGAAGCACGGATTTATTAAGGTAGCAGCAGCTACTCCAAAGATTAAGGTGGCTGATGTATCATTTAATACAAAAGCAATTATTGAAAAAATTACAGAGGCTTATGGGCAGGGAGCACGCATGATTGTGCTGCCGGAGCTTTGTATTACGGGCTATACCTGTCAGGATTTGTTTGCCCAGGAATTATTGGTGGAAGCTGCTTTAGAGGGCCTTAGAGATATTATGTCTGCCACAGCCAATATGGATGCTCTGATATTTGTGGGGCTTCCTATGGAAAAAAACGGCAAGCTGTATAATGTGGCTGCAGCAATTTTTGCAGGTGAGGTTTTAGGGTTTATTCCAAAGCGTTATATTCCAATGCATCATGAATTTTATGAGGGTCGATATTTTGTGGAAGGCAATGAACTTACGGATGATATTTATTTTGATGGCAAGTATGTACCTTTCGGGACGGATATTTTATTTGAGGTGAGGGACGGCATCTTAAAAGGACTTTCTGTAGCCTGTGAAATATGCGAAGATTTATGGGCACCTATGTCCCCTTCCCTGCGTCATGGTTTGGCAGGGGCTAATGTCATTGTAAATTTATCAGCATCCAATGAGAATGTTGGCAAGGACACCTACCGTCAGATGTTAGTGACCTTCACTTCCGCACGATTGATGGCAGGCTATATTTACTGCAGTGCCGGGGAGGGCGAGTCCACTCAGGATATGGTTTTCGGCGGTCACAATATGATTTGTGAAAATGGTACCATGCTTGCAGAAGCAAAGCGTTTTACTTGCGAGACCATTTATGCAGAGCTGGATATTCACAGAATACGTCATGAAAGGCGCGGCATGTCCTCCTTCAAGTCTGAGGAGGCTAGCTTACACCGACATGTTCATTTTACCTTGGCTGAGCAGGAGACAGTTCTTGGAAGATATTTTGATCCAATGCCTTTTGTGCCATCTGATGTGACCAAGCGTGCACTGCGCTGTGAGGAGATTTTGTCTATTCAGGCCTATGGCTTAAAGAAAAGACTGGAGCATACAAACTGTAAGCATGCAGTTATTGGTATCAGCGGAGGCTTGGACTCTACGCTGGCTATGTTAGTGACTGCCAGGGCATTTGATTTGCTGGGACTTGACAGAATCGGTATTCATGCTATTACCATGCCTGGCTTTGGCACTACCGACAGAACCTACGATAATGCCTGCACCCTGGTCAGAACTCTGGGTGCGACCTTGGAGGAAATAGATATTAAAAATGCGGTAACGGTGCATTTTAAGGATATTAACCACGATATTGACAATCACAATGTGACATACGAAAATGCACAGGCCAGAGAACGTACCCAGATATTGATGGATATTGCCAATCGTGAAAACGGTATGGTAATCGGTACCGGTGATATGTCCGAGCTGGCCCTTGGCTGGGCTACCTACAATGGCGACCATATGTCCATGTACGGTGTCAATGCCGGTGTGCCAAAGACCTTGGTGCGTCATCTGGTGCAGTATTATGCAGATACCTGTGGCAACGCAGAGTTAAATCGAGTGCTTTTGGACGTACTGGATACGCCGGTGAGTCCTGAGCTCTTGCCGCCGGTGGACGGTGCCATCAGCCAAAAGACGGAGGATTTAGTGGGTCCTTACGAGCTCCACGACTTCTTCCTGTATTATATGCTGCGCTGCGGATTTACCCCTTCTAAGGTATATAGGGTGGCGTGCAAAGCCTTTGCAGGACAATACGATGAAGCAACGATTCTAAAATGGTTAAAGACCTTCTATCGCCGTTTCTTTACACAGCAGTTTAAGCGCAGCTGCCTGCCGGATGGACCAAAGGTAGGAAGCGTAGGAGTGAGCCCACGAGGCGACCTGCGCATGCCAAGTGATGCTTGTATGAGCTTGTGGATGGCGGAGTTAGAGAGGTTGTAAGAAATTAATTACAAGAGAGGAAATTTATGAAAGTAACAGGTAATATCGTAGTAGGGCAGTCCGGTGGTCCTACCGCAGTAATTAATGCTTCCGTAGCGGGAGTGTATAAGGCTGGTAAGGAGCTTGGTGCAGTCAAGGTTTATGGTATGGTGAATGGCATCCAGGGCTTTTTAAAAGAGAATTTATTGGATTTGGACGAGTATCTTGCTGAGGAGGAAGGCATTGAGCTTTTGAAGCGTACTCCTGCGGCTTTCCTTGGAACCTGCAGGTATAAGCTGCCGGTACCGGAAGGGCATGAGGATATTTACGAGCAGATTTTTGCTGTCATGGAGAAGTATGATATTCAGATGATGCTTTATGTGGGCGGCAATGACTCTATGGATACGGTCAAGATGCTTTCCGACTATGCCGCAGAGCATGGCAAGGCACAGCGTTTTGTTGGTATTCCAAAGACCATTGACAATGATTTGCCGGTAACGGATCATTGTCCGGGCTTTGGCTCAGCAGCCAAGTATATTGCTACTTCCTTGAAGGAAATTATTCGTGATAACGAAGCTTACGAAGGCAAGACGAAGCTGATTTTGGTGGAGATTATGGGCAGACATGCGGGATGGCTTACGGGAGCGGCAGGACTTGCAAAGGGGCCGGATTGTACCGGTGTGGACGCTATTTATTTGCCGGAGCGTGTGTTTGACATTGATGCTTTTGTAGCGAAGATAGAGGTGTTGGCGGCGCAGAAGTCTTCTGTGGTGATTGCAGTCAGTGAGGGCGTGAAGCTTGCGGACGGAAGGTTTGTCAGTGAGTATGCGGCAGAGAGTACGGATGTGGACGTTTTCGGTCATAAGCAGGTAGCAGGCAGTTGCGCTACCTTGGCTGATATTGTAGAGAAGCGTACCGGGATTAAGGCAAGAGTCATTGAACCGTCCCTACTGCAGCGTGCAGCTACCCATATTGCATCTTTGACAGACATTGACGAGGCATTTGCAGCAGGTTTTGCAGGGGTACAGGCAGCTGCAGAGGGCCAGACCGGTGTGATGATTACGTTGAACAGAGTGGCTGGTGAACCTTACAAGTGCGAGACCGCAGCCTTTGATATTCATGCCATAGCAAATCAGGAGAAGATGGTACCGCAGCACTTTATTACTGAGGACGGCAGTCAGATTACAGAGGCGTTTCTGACTTATCTGCGTCCGCTGATTCAGGGAGAGTTGTATCCGATATTCAAGGACGGACTTCCGGCGCATTTGGTAAGACGATAAAGAAATCATTACAAAGCCCTAGAGGCAAAAGGAGATTTTATGGATAAAATAGCAGTTTTAATTCCATGCTACAATGAGGAACAGACTATAGGAAAGGTAGTGCGTGACGCCTATGCGGCATTGCCGGAGGCTACGGTCTATGTGTATGACAACAATTCCAAGGACCGCACGGTGGAAATTGCCAGAGAGGCCGGTGCTGTCATTCGTTATGAGTACAAGCAGGGCAAGGGCAATGTAATCCGTCGTATGTTTCGTGAAATTGAGGCAGAGTGTTATCTGATGATTGACGGAGATGACACCTATCCTTTGGAGCATGCCAGAGAGATGGTGGATTTGGTGCTTCATAAGCATGCGGATATGGTAGTCGGTGACAGGCTTTCCTCTACATATTTTGAGGAAAATAAGCGTCCTTTCCACAATTTTGGCAACAGCATTGTGCGTAAAAGCATTAATGTGCTGTTTAAGTCCGATATAAAGGATATTATGACCGGTTACAGAGCCTTTAATTATGCTTTTGTCAAGACCTTCCCTGTTATTTCTACGGGCTTTGAAATTGAGACGGAAATGACCATTCATGCAGTTAATTACAATCTGCAGGTGGAAAATGTTATCGTGGATTATCGTGACAGGCCGGAGGGCTCAGAGTCTAAGTTAAATACTTACTCTGACGGTGCTAAGGTATTATTTAAAATTTTGCAATTGTTTAAAAATTACAGACCATTTTATTTCTTTGGAGCGCTGAGTTTATTGCTGTTTGCATTGGCAGCGGTATTGTTTGTTCCGGTTCTTGTAGAGTATTTTGCAACTGGTCTTGTACCACGTTTTCCTACACTGATTGTCAGCGGTTTTATGGTAATAGCATCCCTCCAATCCTTGTTTGCAGGATTGATTTTGTCTGAAAGCTGTCATACGGAACGCAGGGATTTCGAATATAAATATACAGAGATGACTAAGAGAGCATTGGAGGAACACGAAAATGCGTAGAAGCGGTATATTAATGCCGATTTCCAGTCTGCCGGGAGCGTACGGTATCGGTACGTTTTCAAAGGCGGCGTATGATTTTGTGGACTTTTTAAAGGCGTCCGGTCAAAAGCTGTGGCAGATTTTACCCTTAGGACCTACCGGTTATGGAGACAGTCCTTATCAGTCCTTTTCTACTTTTGCAGGCAATCCGTATTTTATCGATTTGGAAGCTCTGATAGAGGAGGGGCTTCTTACCAAAGAGGAATGTGATGCCCTGGATTGGGGCGGTCATGAGGAGTATGTGGACTATGGTCATATGTATACTTCTAAATTCAAGGCCTTGAGAATTGCTTTTTCCAGAACGGATTTGGAAAAGGACGAAGCTTTTCTGGAATTTATTGTACATAACTATGACTGGGTGGTGGACTATGCCTTGTTTATGGCAGTGAAAAATGCCCATGGCGGAGCATGCTTTAGTGAGTGGGAGGAGGATATTCTCCTGCGTAAGGAAGCAGCTTTAGCCAGGTACAGAAAAGAATGCATGGAAGATATTCTTTTTTATGAATTTGTACAGTATGTATTTGATAAGCAGTGGAGTGCTTTAAAGACGTATGCTAACGAAGCAGGTATCAAGATTATCGGAGATGTGCCTATTTATGTGGCTTTTGACAGTACCGAGGTGTGGGCTGCTCCGGAGTTGTTTCAGCTGGATGAGAAAAACATGCCTCTTGCCGTGGCAGGCTGTCCGCCGGATGCTTTTTCAGAGACCGGTCAGCTGTGGGGCAATCCTTTGTACCGTTGGGACTATCATCACAGCACAGGTTATGCCTGGTGGGTGAAGCGTATGCAGCATTCCTTTAAGCGTTACGATATCGTTCGTATTGACCATTTCAGGGGCTTTGAGGCCTATTACAGCATTCCTGCAGGGGAAGAAACTGCCATGAATGGTCAGTGGGTAAAGGGACCCGGTATGGAGCTTTTTAAAGCTATCAGAGAGGCACTTGGTGACAAGGAAATCATTGCGGAGGATTTGGGACTTTTGACACCGGAAGTGGAAGAGCTGCTAAAGGACAGCGGATACCCCGGCATGAAGGTGTTCCAGTTTGCTTTTTATGAGGAAAGTGACAGTGCTTATCTGCCTCAAAATCATATTAAAAACAGTGTGATTTATACCGGCACCCATGACAATCAGACCACCCTTGGATGGTATCTTGGTCTGACTAGGGAGGATCGTGAATTTTTAGAGGAATATGCAGGGATTACCTCCTGGAGAAATGCTTGTCAGGGAATGATTAAGCTGGCCATGATGAGTGTGGCAGATACTTGTGTCATTCCGATGCAGGATTATCTGGAGCTGGATGACAGAGCCCGTATGAATGAGCCGGGCAGCACCGGGGATAACTGGAAATGGCGTATGAATAAGGGGGTTACCGCCCGGTATGATGAGCTGGCAGCCCGCATTGCGAAGCTGGTTAAAATGTATGGCAGATAGAATTAATCAAAAACCTTACGGCTCATATTGGAATTGTGGTACTCCGGATTGTTTGTGACGTCCTCAGAGAACCAATTCGGGGGCATAAAGGCCTTTGCAGCCTCTAAGGTGGCGAACTCTACCTCTGCCATGATTAAAGGCGCAAATGGGGCGTTAAACACGTCCAGTTCGATGGTAAGGCTTTCAGGCATAAGCGCCTCGGGACAATCGTCTGTAAAGACGGGAGTGTTTAATGGTATCAGATAGCGTTTTTTTGAAATAATATTACCGTCGCATTTGGTGCTTAAGTGTGCATAGCTTTCTGCGTTCAGAGGGAGATTATATTCTTCTCTGGCAAGCATACCCTTTCCCTTATAGGTCAGGAAGTATTGGTCATTCTGCTTGCGGATGCGAAGCACAGGGTTTGTGTTCAGGTAGCCCTGTTCAATTTCAAGGCAGGGATAGTCTGACAGGTTTTCCGGTAAGGCTTTTATTAAAAATTTTCTTTCGATTTCCATGGTAAAGCTCCTTTAGGGGTTATTATCATATCATAACACAAAGAAAGGCAGGTATTCAATATGAAAAAAATTGCAGTCTTTTTTGCAGAAGGCTATGAAGAAATAGAAGGCTTGACGGTCGTGGATTTGTGCCGTCGTGCGGGTATTGAGGTTGAGATGGTTTCTGTAACGGATTCCTTACAGGTAACCGGTTCTCATCAGATTCCGGTAATAATGGATAAGTTTTTGGCAGATGTAAATTTTGATGAGTTAGATATGATTGTTTTACCGGGTGGTATGCCTGGTACGCGTAATCTGGAGAAAGTTCCGGTGCTTATGGAGCAGGTAAAGGCTTTTGCGTCCGATGGCAGGTATATTGCGGCTATTTGTGCAGCACCGTCTGTATTTGGACATCTGGGCGTATTACAGGGTAAGAAGGCCTGCTGTTATCCGGGCTTTGAAGAGGAGCTTACGGGGGCCTTGGTTAGTTACAATTCCTGTGAGGCAGATGGTCATATTATTACCGCCCGCGGCATGGGATGCGCAATTGGTTTTGGGTTGAAAATTATCGAAAAGCTGGTAAACGAGCAGAAATCAGCCGAAATCGGCTCCGGAATTATCTATTAAAAAATTTTTTTGAAAAAATTTAAAATTTTTTGTGACAAAATGGCCTCCTAATGCCTATATGGTAATAAGGAGGTTATTTTTTATGCAAAAATTTAAAGCAGAATTTCCGGAACCGGGTAAAGCGTTTGCAGTCCGAGAAGAGCCCTTTACCTACTTTAGTGGATACCACGTTCTGGAGCCCCTGATCAAAGACAGGGAAATTTCGGACATCAAGATTATTTCCTATGACAGGGTTCGGGTAAAGCGCCTTGGACAGCGCGAGGATAGCGCAGTGTGCTTTAAGAGCCCTCAGGAGTTGAAGCAGTTTACGGAATTTGTGGCGGCCAAAAATCAGGTCAGCATATCCAGAGCCCATGCCATGCAGAGCTTTACGGATAAATACAGTAACCGGGATTTTATCCTGCGCTTCAACATCAGTCAGTCCATCATTAACTCGATGGACACGCCGTATATTCATATACGGAAAATCCCCAAGGAAAAGCAGAGTCTGAAGGATTTGCAGGAGCTTGGTATGCTGTCTAAGGAGCATGCTGAGTATTTAAAAAAGCAGATTCGTAAGGGCTATGTATTAATTGCGGGAAAGGGTGCCAGTGGAAAGACCACGCTGTTAAATGCCCTTCTTGATGAAATACCGCGGGATAAGTCCGTGCTGGTTATTCAGGAGAACGAAGAGCTTTTCAGTAAAGTGCATCCGGATATGATGTTCCAGCATATTCTGGAGCAAAAGGGAGAAAGCAAGGTCCGTTATGGATTGAAGGAGCTGAGCATCAATGCCCTGTTGCTTGATTTGGATTACATCGTAATCGGTGAAATCAAGGGTGCAGAAGCTCTGTATTTTCTCAATGCGGCCTATACAGGTCATTTGGGTCTTGCTACTTTACATGGTCAGAATGGCGAGGCTGCCCTGTACAAGCTGGCTGATTATGTAAAGTATGAGTCTGACTACAGTCAGGAGGAAATCAAGAAAATGTTGGGTTGTATTTCTACGGTGTGCTACATGAAGGACTTTAAGTTGGACACTATTACCGAAGTAAAGTTGGACGATAAGGGAGCCTTGACCACCAGAAATGTCTATGAAAGGGAGGCGGAGCATGAGCGTCGCACTTAATGTAAGTATTTTTTTACTCTTGTTGTCGGGCTTCTTTTGGCTGACAGGCTGGCTGTGGGATGTTGGTGTACAGGAAATCATCATCTATACAGAGCATTTTCTCACAGAGGAAGCCAGACAGGTGCGTCTGCGTGTGCTGCCGGAGGTGACCAGCAGAAAGCTATGGGACAGGCTGGAGCTGCTGCTTTTTTACAGTGGTATTCGAGGTTACTTTCCCTTTGTCAGTGCAAAGGTGTGGCTGTTGTGTTGCTCTATGACAGCTGGCAGTGTTTTTATGCTTGCCAATTTCCTGATGGGCAGTTTGTGGAAGGCTGCTTTATGCAGTATGGGGTTGTGTGTCTTTCTGACAGAGCTTCTGGCGGTATTACGCCGCAGGCGTTTGCGGATGACGGAGCGCTATTTGCTGGAGCTGATAAATGTGACAGAAAGCTTTGCTGTTACCGGTGAGGAGCCGATTGCCATTCTCACAAGCTGCAGCATGTATTTGAAAGGACCGATAGGGCATGCACTTTCGGGAATTGACCGTCACTTAAAGCAAGGGTGGTCAAGTCGCATGATTTTAGAACAGCTAAAGGTGACCTTAGAGCATCCTAAGTGGCAGGAGTTCATACATAACCTGAGTGTGTGCAGCATGTACAACAGTGATTATCACTTTGTATTTCGTACCTCCCGCAAAAGCATACAGGTGTATTTGTCCTCCAAGAAGGAAAGACAGAGCATTAAGCACACGGCACAGGTGGAAATGGGTGCTATTGTATTTCTTAGTCTGGCTATTGTGCTGGTACTCAGCAATTTTTTGGACATGCCGGCTATGGAGCTTTTGTGGGGAAATGCAGTCAGCAAGGGGTGTACCATTTACATGGCAGGTATTATTGCCCTGTTTTTCTGGAAAATAGGCGTCTATGAAAAGGAGTAGGCTATGAAACAGTTTGTAAAAGAGTTTATTGAGGAAATAGAAGCCTTTTTGAAGGGACATGGTGGAGAAACCATGCCGGAGCTTATGGTTTACCGCAGTGCAAGGCATTTTCTTTTGGGCAGCAGTATTACAGGGCTTTTAGGCTGCCTTATAGGTATAGGCTTTCATGGCCTTGCAGGGCTTTTGGGATTTATAGCAGGTCTTATCCTTCCTGCAATAATTTTGTATTTGTCCAATGAAAGGGACAATGAGGTGATTTTGAAGGATTTAAAGTGGCTATATGAGACCATTACGGTTCAGCTGGAGGCAGGACTACACATTCAGCAGGCACTTTTGGAAAGCGAGGGTCTGATGAAAAACAAGCGTCTGAGAGAGGCACTTCACAGGCTCGGGGAGCGACTTATTACAGGTGAGGATATGAACCGTTCTCTGGATGCTTTTGAGCAAAGCTTTCGTAATCATTACGTGGATAGTTTTTGTCTGATTTTAAGGCAGATGCAGGATTCCGGATACGCAGTAAAGCTTTTGGAGGACATCCGCGTGCAAATGGAAGAAATGGAGCGTCAGCAGCTTAGTAAGAAAAAAGAAGCGCTGGAAATGCAGCTTCAGGTCTTTCAAATGTTACTTTTTATCGGCATATTGGTGCTGGTAATGCATGGCTGTATATTAGCAGCTTTACAAAATATCAATTATCTATAAAGGAGATTTAAAAGTATGAAAAATTTAGTTAAGGGATTTTTAATGGCAAAGGACAATGGAGACAAGGCAATTGTTGTAGAGGTAGGCTTAGCCGTAATTGCAGTAGTGTTATTGGTAGTATTCCAGGGTAAAATGACTACTTTTGTGGAAAGTCTTGTAGACTTAATGACCGGAGAAATTAAGGATATTTTAACTACAGGAACAGGAGCTGTAGTTTAAATGAAAAGAATGGATTCAGGCTTTGTGGAAAGACTGCTGCCGGTGCTTTTAAGCACCGGCATGGTGTTCGGACTTGTATTAGTATCAGGACAGTTTATCGATATGTTCAGAGCCAGAGAGGAAATGAATCAGCTGGCCAGAGCATATTTGCTGGAAATGGAAACGGAGGGGTATCTTCCGGGAGATGGTGCAAATCAGCTGAAGAAACTGTTAGAGGAGGACTGTGGGATATCCGAAATCAGTCTGTTTGGGACTACCCTGACACCGGTAGCCTATGGGGAACGTATTCAGCTGGTAATAGAAGGCTGTATGAAGCTTCAGCTGCGGGTGAAAATTCCTTTCCTGTACGAGAAAAGCAAGGCGTGGGATATGCCGGTAAGGGTGCATCTGATTTCTACATCAAAGCATTAGGAGGGAATCGTGAATAAAAAGGACAAGGGTGCAATCCATAAGCTGTTTGCACTAATTGCAGTACTGTGGCTGGTTATTTGCTGGAACGCTTTTTTGCAGATTGTGAAGGCCGGCTATGTGAGCGGTTACCTGGAGGATTGTCTGACACAGGCAAATCTGGCAGCACTTCTGGTGGACCCGTATCATTACGGGTCTACAGGAGAGCTGGTTTTTAAAGATGTGGAAAACACAAGGACAATTTTTCAGGAGACTTTAGAAGCGGGGCTTGGCAGTAAAGAAAACAGAGAAAAGCTGGGGATTACTGAGTCAGTCAGAGTAGTTGATTTCAGGGTGTACGAGGTGACTGCTTTAGGGATTATGGAGTTTGCTTTTGATGAAAGTGGCGTGTATCAAACCAGACAATTTGAAAGTGGTCGTGTGGTCGAGGCGCCGGATGGAACCATAATTAAGAACAGTGCTCTTTATGCCCGCGTTGAGGTACCCGTAGAGTTTTTATTCGGGGTTCGAATTATAGCAGTGAAAGAGCATTGTGTAGATATGGTAAGTGAGGAAATGAAGGATGAATAAAAATAAAAAATTATGGATTGGTGTTATCAGTCTGGCATTGGCACTGATGTTGTTTGCAGTGCTTTTGATTGTGCAGAAGAGTATGCAGGAGGAGCCGGTATACCAAAAGGTATTGTGTGCCAATACAACCATACCTCAAAGTACAAAAATTACGGCGGAAAACATAGATACCTATATAAAGCAACAGGATATTCCGGTGGATTGGCTGCCGAAGGATTATGTTTCAGCCTCTGAGAAAGTACTTGACATGGTAGTAGAGGCTGATGTTTCCGAAGGAAGTGTAATAACCGGTTCCGTGCTAAAGGCTTATCAGGAGTACTATGAGGAGTATCAGAAGCTGACTTTAATCAGTGTGCCTGTCGGTGAGTTGTACCAGGGAGTGGCAGGCAGTCTGCGTATGGGCGATTATGTGGATATTTATACTTTGTATGAGGAAGAAAAGGAATATCATTGTCAGCTGTTGGCAGAGCATATACGAATAGCGGCAACCTACAGTGACCAGGGGCAGGCTATTGGGACAGACAATGCAGAGGGCTTAAGTCAGTTAATTATTATTCCTATGGAGCGTGAGCAGGTGGCGTTGTTTTATGAAAGCTTAGCCCGGGGACATATCAGGATTGCAAAGTATGAAGCAGTATAAGATTACATTAATTGTAAAAAAGAGCATAACATTTTTGATAGGTGTTGTAGTTACATGGTTGTTGTTTCAAGGTAACTGTGTGGCAGTGCTGGGGGCGGAGACAACCTCTACAGCAAGGGCTGCTTCCATAAAAACGGCAGCTGATATGGCGGTTTTTCCAGGCGTTACGGTCAGCCCTAATGGTATGGCATGGACTACGGATTACATGGATAAGGACTATGAGCATTTGCCGGAAGGCTATACTATTGAGGTGAATGCGTCTTCGGGATTACGGAGCTTGGAAGCAGGAGAGCATTATTATGAGGCAGTTTCTGAAGGGAGTGTTCCTATAAAGAAGTGGGTGGTGGCTTTGCCTAATTCACAGTGTATCCATCCTTATCCGGCTATGAATTATATGGGTTATGAGGCAAAAGCAGGTATTTGCGAAAGCTTTTATCATGCCGGCTGGCTGGCATATTGTGCAGACTGTGGTGAGATGGTTGTGGAGATGCTTATATATGCCAAAAGCTCCACCGTCCGGGGTATTACACATATGCCTGCAAGTTCAGGCTATTTGTATTTATGTCCCCATTGCTACGGTTTGGAGCAGGGAACTACCTATCAGCATATTTGCAAGGCAATCTCTTACAATGGCTATACCGTAAGTTATGACAAAAATGCACCCCAAGGGGCTGTGGTCAGCGGATATATGTCCAAAACCGGACATATGTATAATAATGCAGCTGCTTATGAAGGGGTACCTGTGGCAGAAACGGTGTACAAGGATACCAGACTTCGCAAAAATGGTTTTACATGTGTAGGCTATGTTTTTACCGGTTGGAATACCAGACCGGATGGCAGTGGTACAGCTTATTATGATGGGCAGGAAGTATTAAATCTGGGCAGTCTTGATGGGGAAGAGGTGGTACTCTACGCTCAGTGGGAGTATATGGAGAGTACATTGGTTATTGATGCTAATGGAGGCACTTATCATGGTCAGGCCAGATATCAGCTTATGAAGCCCTATGGGACTTCCTATACACTGCAGACCGGTTTGTTAAAGCCGGGGAATGGTTATCAGGTACATTTTGAGACTAACGGCGGCAGTAATGTGGCAGATATGCGTGCATCGAGAGCGTTTTCACATTGGGAGGCACAGGAGGGGCTGCAGGGACAGTTTCGTGGAGATACGTATACTTTTCTGGGAAATCAGGGCAGTGTAAGTACCATTAAAGCGATGTATCAGGAGGGTGTTATTACTTTGCCTGACAGCAGCAAATCCAATGAAGCACTAGCAGGATGGTACACGAATGCGGAATGCACAGAGGATGCCTTTGTAGGAAAGCCGGGCGAGGAAGTCAGTATATCCGGCGATACTACCCTGTATGCCAAGTGGAGCAGTTTGACTTTGTGGGCCTATGATGATTATGCGTCACATTCCGGTGTGGGTGCTGTAGACCTTAAGTGGGAGCAGAAGGATGGGCAGAGCAAGTTTTATAAGCTTTATCAATCTTTAAATGGCAAGGACTGGAAGGTTATTTACTCGGGGCAGGATATTCAGACGTCGCATTCCGTTTCAGGACAGTATGATACCGCTATGCAAGGCAGGCAGTTTCTGGTAGAGCAGACCGGTTATTACAGGCTCAGTGCAGGCGGAGCCAAGGGGGCAGATTACAGCAGTATTTATAAAGGCGGCAATGGCGGCAGCGTGGCTGCTGAATATTGGCTGCAAAAGGGTGATATGGTTACCTTTTATAGTGGTACTGCAGGCAGTGGTACCAGTGGAGGTACAAACGGTGCGGCGGCTAATGGTGGAACCAGCACATCCAACGAAGGAAGGGGCGGTGGTGCCGGCACCGAAATATATGTAACACGTAACGGAAACCGGACGTTATTGCTGGTGGCCGGAGGTGGTTCCGGAGCAAATAAATATTATGGGGGCTCACATGGAGGGGAAAGTCTTACCTCTGTGGGCAGTCAGGTTGGGTGTTCAGCTGCTTACGGTGGCGGAGGCGGTGGTGCACAGGGTGGTGCCGCCGGAGAATATGTAACTCATGAACATACCGGCTCTGCCTCTGCAGGCGGTGGTTGCTATGGGGAAACAGTAAGGCACTATTGTTCTGAAAGTTGTTATGAGATTACGGAGGAAACCAATGGGTGGCGAACGGATTGTTACTGGATAGGAGAGGATTATTATGAGGAATGGGCCTGTTCCATGTGCGGTGCCGGCACCGGAGATTATCATTATCATTCTACAGTGCCCGGGGGCGATTACAGTCAAACCATAGTACATGTAAGTGGTGGAAGTCCGCCTTGGGGTACCGTCTGCTGTACGGAGGAAATAGAAAACAAAATTTGCGGATATGAGAATGGTCAGATTCTTTATTATATTTTATCCTGTACTTACAAGGATTTGCCATCCGGAGCAGTGATTTATGCCAAAGCACCAAAGGGCGGCAGCAATTATATCAATATGAACTTTGGTTGTAAAAATCAGACGAGCGCTGTAGGTACCAATGGAGGAAATGGTTATGCCCGGATAGAAAGCAGGGATATAGGTTATAAAGAGGACAATGCACTCTCAGATGTAATGGCAAGAGATACGGCTGCTCCTGAGCCTGTAACGGATTATGAACTAAGTATTTCGGGGGAAAAGCAGCTGAAGCTTACCTGGGTAAAGCCAAAGGATAATGGTACAAAATATTATCATAAGGTGGAAAGCTATAAGCTCGGAAATGGGACGGTGGAATATATTGCTGTTTCTAATGTTACCGAAAATACACTTTCAACAGGGGTTGCAGGATATCATTATTATGTGGATAGTAATCCCTCCGGTAGCGTTCATAAGGGGCATCAGTGGACCGAGTCGGATTCTATGATCATTACGATGACGGCAAATGTCATGTATTTGCATATTGCGGCAGTGGATGTAGCCGGTAATCTGGGAACTACTGCAAATCTAAGATTGGAAATGGATTTAAGCCTGCCTACGGACAACACATATCCGAAAAGCAGAAAGCTCTTTACCCAAAAGCTTCTGGTCAGAGATACAGAATTTGTATATTACGCAGATGATAAGAATTGTTATGTAAAGGCAGATGGCGTAACGGAGCATAGCTTTACTGCGGGAGCATATTTGGATGGTGCTGCTACCAGGGATTATCAGGTGGACAGTATCTGTTTTCAGGTGAGTAATGCAGAGCGTAGCGGCTGGCTGAAAACCACAGTTCCTCATGGTGATGTGGGAAAAGAGACGGAAAGCTTTTCAAACAGCAGTCTGTTCATGTGCATATCAGAGGAAGGTATGGTGCATTTTGTGCCCGGAGCGGGCGCAGCGAAGCGCAGCAGTCATGGCAGAGAGTTGACCTTAGAGCAAGGTTTTGTAGTGCCTCCAGGCATGAGCTCTTTTGTGGTTTATCCGCAGGCCATAGCAGAGTATCAGGATACACAATATATGTCAGAGGAAGCAGAGGATGTAACACATGGACTGACTATCATTCCGGATGGTACATTGCCGGTGATAGAAGGACTTCACAGTCTGCAGGAGTTGAACAAACTGGATGTCACAGACAAAACCGGTGTTTATGAGCTGACGGCGTATGATACGGGCAGTGGTCTGCAGGAGTTTGCAGTGACTGTTATCAATAAAGATAATCATATGAAGGAGACCTTTTATTGTGATGCAGAAGGGAAGTTGTTACTTAATGTTGAAAAGGAGAATCCTTTGTTTTCAGGGGAAATTATAATTTCGGTGATAGCTGTTGACAGAGTAGGGAATGCCCAGATTTTGGGAGAGGATGGCCTCACCTTTACCTTAGATACGCAGCTTTATCGTGAAAGAAATCCTGCAGAAAATGTATGTAAGACCGGAGATGGGGTAATTCTTCAGATTCAGACCAGCGGCTATGTCGAGCGTGTGGAGGTGATTTTTCCGCAGGAGCTTATAGGAGAACAGTCTGATTTAAATAAGGTGTATGCCTACGCGTATCCATGCCTGCGAACATCCGAGACAATACCATTTCATGTGCCTCTTGGTATTGCAGAAAAGGAGTATGAAATTATTGTCAGGGCATATAAGGATGGAGAGATGTTAACAAGCAAACCGACTTTAGTAGTAGTGGAAGGGAACGTGTTGGATGAGTTACGCACCAGAATTAGAAATAATGGTTGATATTCTTTTTGTGCTCTATCTTATATGGGTATCCTGGCAAGATTATAAGAGTATGGAGGTTGTGCGATATTCGCATTTGACCGGCTTGCTTGCAATTGTTTTACAGCTGTTTTTGCAAGTTATTCTGCATAATGTGGTGGCCAATGACATGATGGAGAAAGTGATTGCAGGATTGCTTGCATGTTTGATGCTTCTAGTGATGCAGATAGCAGCATGCTTTATGCGGCTTTATGGGGTAGCAGATGGTATCGTTTTCTTTCTATGCGGACTTTTTATGATAGCTGAAGAGGGGGCACAGGGCTTTATGCAATCTTTTTTATGGCTCACTGCAGTGTCAGGAGTGCTGCTTTTGGTAGTGCAGGCCATGAAAGGCAACCTAAAAGGAGTAGGTTTAAAGCACCCTGTACCATATATTCCTTATATATCTTTCGCTTTTATCTTGACAAAATGGGTACTTTAGCGATACATTTATATTAACTATGTTTACACATACATTTAAGGAGCAAAAGTTCATGAGTAAAGAATTAGCAAAGACATATGATCCGAAAGGAATAGAAGACAAGCTCTACCAGAAATGGTTAGACAAAAAATACTTCCATGCAGAAGTAGACAGAAGTAAGAAGCCATTTACTATCGTAATGCCGCCACCGAATATTACCGGTCAGCTGCATATGGGACATGCTTTGGATAATACCATGCAGGATATCCTCATTCGTTTTAAGAGAATGCAGGGGTATAATGCACTTTGGCAGCCGGGTACAGACCATGCATCCATTGCAACAGAGGTCAAAATTATCGAGGCTATGCGAAAGGAAGGTCTTTCCAAGGAAGACCTTGGTCGCGAGGGCTTTTTAGAGAGAGCCTGGGAGTGGAAGAAGGAATACGGCGGACGTATTATCAGTCAGTTAAAGAAGCTGGGCTCTTCCTGCGACTGGGACAGAGAGCGTTTCACCATGGATGATGGCTGTAATAAGGCTGTTACCGAAGTATTTTGCAAGATGCACGAGAAAGGCTGGATTTATAAAGGTAGTCGCATTATTAACTGGTGTCCTGTATGTAACACCTCTATTTCTGATGCAGAGGTAGAATATCAGGAGCAGGCCGGTCATTTCTGGCATATTCAGTATCCGGTAATGGATGATAACGGCGAGCCAAGTAAGACAGAGTTTCTGACCTTTGCAACCACACGTCCGGAGACGATGCTTGGTGATACGGCCGTGGCAGTTCATCCGGATGATGAGCGCTATAAGCACTTGCATGGTAAGAAGGTTATGCTTCCATTAATCAATCGTGTAATCCCTATTGTAGTGGATTCCTACGTTGACATGGAATTTGGTACAGGTGTTGTAAAAATTACGCCTGCACATGACCCTAACGATTTTGAGGTTGGTAAGCGTCACAACCTGCCTGAAATTAATATTATGAATGACGATGCTACGATTAATGCAAATGGCGGTAAGTTTGAAGGCTTAGACCGTTATGAAGCCAGAAAGCAGATTGTAGCTGAATTAGATGAACTGGGCTTATTGGTTAAGATTGAAGACTACACACACAACGTAGGTACTCATGACAGATGTAAGACGACTATTGAGCCAATGATTAAAAAGCAGTGGTTCGTAAAAATGGACGAGCTCATTAAGCCGGCCGTAGAAGCTGTAAAGACAGGCGATATTGAACTGATTCCGGAGCGTATGGACAAAACTTACTTTAACTGGACCGACAATATCCGCGACTGGTGTATCAGCCGTCAGTTATGGTGGGGACACAGAATTCCTGCATACTACTGTGACAAGTGCGGCGAATATATTGTATCTGCAGAGGCTCCGACAGGTGCATGTCCACATTGTGGTCATGAGCACTTTACGCAGGACCCGGATACCTTGGACACATGGTTCTCCTCTGCATTATGGCCATTCTCTACCTTGGGCTGGCCGGAAAAGACAGAGGATTTAGACTACTTCTATCCGACAGACGTATTAGTTACCGGTTATGATATCATCTTCTTCTGGGTAATTCGTATGATTTTCTCAGGCTTCGAGCAGATGAAGGAGCGTCCGTTTAAGACAGTATTATTCCACGGTCTGGTTCGTGACAGTCAGGGACGTAAGATGAGTAAGTCTTTAGGAAATGGTATTGACCCGTTGGAGATTATTGACAAGTATGGTGCAGATGCTCTTCGTTTGACCCTGATTACCGGTAATGCTCCCGGTAATGATATGCGTTTCTATTATGAAAGAGTAGAGAACAGCCGTAACTTTGCCAATAAAGTATGGAATGCGTCCAGATTTATTATGATGAACATGGCAGACAAGACAGTTACAACTCCTGCTATGGACGAGCTTGCACCTGTGGATAAGTGGATATTATCCAAACTGAACAGTCTGGCTAAGGAAGTTACTGACAACATGGAGAACTTCGAATTAGGTATTGCTGTTCAAAAGGTTTATGACTTTATTTGGGATGAATTCTGTGATTGGTACATTGAAATGGTTAAGCCACGTCTGTATGCTACAGATGATGCGTCCAGCCAGAATGCAGCATTGTATACGTTAAAGACAGTACTGTTGGAGGCATTAAAGCTTTTACATCCATATATGCCGTTTATTACTGAGGAAATTTTCTGTACTTTACAGAGCGAAGAGGAATCTATTATGATTTCCAAGTGGCCTGTATATACAGAGGAGAGAAGCTTCCCTAAGGAGGAGCAGGATATTGAGATTATCAAGGAAGCAGTACGCGGTATCAGAAATGTACGTACCGAGATGAATGTTCCACCTAGCAAGAAGGCACTTGTTTATGTAGTAAGCGAAAAGGAAGCGTTGAGAAAAACTTTTGAAGAAGGTAAGTTATTCTTTGCTTCTCTGGCATATGCTTCCGAGGTGTTGGTGCAGTTTGATAAGAGCGGTATTGCTGATGATGCAGTTTCTGTAGTGATTGCAAATGCTACCATTTATATTCCTTTTGCAGAGTTAGTAGATATTAAGCAGGAAATTGAGCGTTTACAGAAGGAAGAAAAGCGTCTGGAAGGTGAGCTTAAGCGTGTAGCCGGTATGCTTGGCAATGAGAAGTTTATCTCCAAGGCTCCTGCAGCCAAGATTCAGGAGGAAAAGGATAAGCAGGCTAAGTATATGCAGATGATGGAGCAGGTTAAGGAAAGACTTGAGCAGTTATGCAAGACTATGTAACAAATTATGAGGAGGCGGTAGCATATGTCTACCGCATTCCTCGTTTTAATAAGAATCACTCTTTAGAGAAAATACAACATTTTTTGACTCGAATGGGTCAGCCTGACAGGCAGATGAAGGTTGTGCACATTGCCGGTACAAATGGCAAGGGTTCTACTTCTGCCTATTTGGCGGGTCTATTAGAGAAGGCGGGCCTGAAGGTGGGGCTTTTTACATCCCCCCATCTGGTGGATGTGAGAGAACGTTTTCAGGTAAATGGTGTGATGATTTCCAAGGAACTGTTTACAGAGGCAGTGAGGGGAATTTTGCGTTTGCTTGCAACAGCGGAGGATGGTGATGACTATCAGCCTTGTTATTTTGATATGATGTTTTTTATCGGTATGTATGCTTTTAAGAAGGAGCAGGTGGACATACTGGTATTAGAGACTGGATTAGGTGGTAGACTGGATGCTACCAATGCAGTAACAAGGAAGGTGCTGACCCTGATTACTCATATTGCACTGGATCATACAGAGTATCTTGGGGATACCTTGGAGGCCATTGCAGCAGAAAAGGCCGGTATTATGAGGGCACAGGTGCCTTGCATTGTGGGACTTCATAATGAAGAAGTGGCGCACATTTTCGTGAAAAAAGCGACAGAGCTTGGTTCTTTCTGTCGAATCCTTGAGAAGGAAGTATATGGTTGTCTAAGAGTTTATGAAAAATCCGTTGCTTTTTCATATTTTTCCAGTTATTATGGAATTGTTGATATATCCTTAAATACTTCTGCTTTATACCAAGTGGCAAACGCCAGTCTGGCACTGGCGGGTTTTGAACAGCTGATTACCGCAGGGATAATAGACCCCAAAGCCTTATCTGTAGAGATGCTTCAGGATGCCTTAATTCAAACTTCCTGGCCCGGTCGTATGGAAGAGGTCAGAGATGGTGTGTTTCTGGACGGTGCCCACAATGTGGATGGGATACAGGCCTTTTTGGACAGCGTGAGACAGGATGGATGTAAAGGGAAGAGAATTTTGGTGTTTTCTGCGGTGGGGGATAAGGATTATGAAAGGATGCTTCGTGATATTCTGGAGAGTAATTTGTTTATCAAGATAATTACTACACAAATTTCCGGAGAAAGAGGTGTTGCCGCAGATAAGCTATCAGTTAAAGGTCTTAAAGCGGTGTGTATTTCAGATATATCAGCTGCATTGCAGTATGCATTTACAAAACGACAACATTTTGATTATATATATATAGTTGGATCATTATATTTAGTAGGACAGGTCAAGAAGTTACTAGGCAATCATGCAGAGTTTTCGGCTTCAGAGAAAGGAGCATCATTATGATACAATTCGATGAAGAAATTAAAAAATTTTACAGAAGCCCTGAGGTAGGGGAAGTGGAAGACGTTATTTACAATCAGGATATGACTGACGCAACCGATCTTTTGTTTAAGATTATGCAGCAGGATATCCGTAAGAAATAGGAGATAAGGTATGAGGTGTTATCACTGTGGTGCTGTACTTACACAGCACGACTTTTGTACAGCCTGCAAGAGTGATGTCAGACAGTACAAGCTCATTATTGAGGCTTCCAACCGTATGTACAATGAAGGCTTGGAGAAGGCACAAATCAGAGATTTGACCGGTGCTGTTATTGCATTGAAGCAGAGCCTCAAATTAAATAAAGAACATGTGGATGCCCGCAATCTGTTAGGTCTAATTTACTTTGAAACAGGTGAAGTGGTGTCTGCGTTAAGTGAGTGGATTATCAGTAAAAATTTACAGCCGGACAAAAATATTGCCGAGGATTATATTTCCAGAATGCAGAACAATCAGGGTAAATTGGATATTTGTAATCAGGCAATTCATAAATATAATACTGCATTGGATTTGTGCCATCAGGGCAGCGATGATTTGGCGATTATTCAGTTAAAGAAAATTATCTCCATGAATCCAAATTATATTAAGGCACATTTGCTTCTGGCCCTTCTTTATATGGATCATGAAGAATATGATAAGGCCTATCCGGTGTTAAAAAGAGTGACCCAGATCGACCATGGAAATACGCAGGCACAGCGTTATTTACGAGAAATTTCCAGAATCAAAAAGCAAAAGGGCAGCAAAACCAAATCAAGGGCGAAGGATGATATTGTCAGATATGAAAGAGATAATGAAATTATTATCCAGCCTGCTCAGGTTGTGGAGCCCAATACCAGTAAGGGTGCACTTGCCGGCTTTGTGATTGGTTTTTTGCTTGGTGCTGCTATTTTGTTTTTCCTTGTACTGCCCGGCAGAATTGAAGGCGTTCGTTCTGAGGCAGAGGAGCGTATTCGAATTGCCAATGAGGATAAGGAGGCGCAAGCGGCTACAATTACCGCTTTGGAGAGTCAGATTTCAGCGTTGACCCAGGAACGGGATGCAGTGATTGCGCAGTATGGTAATCTTTATGGTGATGCCAGCAATGAAGAAGCTGTTAATGCATTGCTTGGTGCGCTGCAGGCATATTTGGCAAACGCATCTGATCTGGAAGGTATAAAGGTGCATATGGATATCTGTGTTCAGAATGAAGCGTTTTACGAGAGTAATAACAATAGTATTCTGAATTTGTATACCCATTTGAAGGCACTTACCAGTCCGGGGTTGGCGGAGCATCATTATCAGGCAGGACACGCGGCATATCAGGCCAAGGACTACGAAGCAGCCGCTGCCGAGCTTGAGCTTGCGGTGATGTATTATGACCAAAATGCAGACTCACTGTTTTATCTGGCCAGTACTTATCAGGCTTTAGAAAAGCAGGATAAGGCCAAAGAAGTGTTTAATATTGTTGTGGAGCGTTTTCCGGGCACTTCCAGAGCAAATCAGGCTAAGCGAGCCTTGAACAGTATGACACAGTAATTTAAGTGATCGATTAGAGGATATGGCACAGTAAAGTGTCGAATAAATTTCATATAAAATAAAAAGCACGAAAGAGAAATTTAGAGGTTTCTTTTTCGTGCTTTTTTAAATATAAATTTTAGGAGGATATATGAATTTTTTAATACAAGAGGGAAATACCCTGTTCGTACTGCTTCCCGGGGAAATCGACCATCATCAGGCTCACAGACTGGCAGAGCAGATAGATGAATCTCTGGTAAATGACGATCCGGCTGCACTGGTTTTCGATTTTAAATTTACGAAGTTTATGGACAGTTCGGGTATTGGATTATTGGTAGGGCGCTATCGTAAAATGCAGAGTCTGGGAGGTCAGGTGTATATTCGCAATGTAAAAGGACATATGGCCAAAATTTTACAATTATCAGGTATAGAGAAAATTATAGGAAAGTATGAGGAAACAACATGAAATCAGAACTTTTTCAGGTAGATACTATGGAATTTATAAATGAAATGAAGCTGTGCTTTCAGGCACGGAGTGAAAACGAGAGCTTTGCCAGAGTGGCAGTCAGCGGATTTTTAACTTACATAAATCCTACGATGGAAGAAATCGAGGATATCAGGACAGCGGTGTCAGAGGCTGTTACCAATGCAATCATTCATGGATATGAGGAAAAGGAAACGGCGATAGTGTACGTGTCCTGTATGCTGTATCGGGATGGAGAGGAACATGTTTTACAAGTGGTAGTAGAGGATACAGGCAAGGGAATCGCAGATATTGAAAAGGCTATGCAACCTATGTTTACTACCAAGCCGGAGCTAGAGCGGTCCGGCATGGGTTTTGCCTTTATGGAGGCTTTTATGGATGAGGTGCTGGTGGAGAGTGAAGTGATGAAAGGCACCACAGTTATGATGTCCAAGCGTCTTGGCCGATACGAGGAAGAAGCCGATGAAGGATAAGGAGCAGCTGATTTCACAAAATATTGGTCTTGTACATTTTGTGATAAAGCGCTTCTCGAACAGAGGACAGGATATGGAGGAATTGTTTCAGGTAGGCTGTGTAGGACTTTGTAAGGCAGTAGACGGCTTTAAAGAGGAATTAGAATTACAGTTTTCAACATATGCAGTTCCGGTAATTCTAGGAGAAGTAAAGCGGTTTATTCGTGATAATACGCAAGTACACATTAGCCGTGGAGTAAAGGAACAGGGGATGAAGCTGCATTACGCAAGGGAACAATATGAGGCGAGATTTCACAGAGAGCCTACCTTGTTGGAACTGGCAGATATGACCGGTTTAAAAACAGAAGACATTTTATTGGCCACGGAGGCTTTTCGACCGGTGGAGAGTCTGGATGCTTTTGTGGGTGAAGAGGAATCCGGCACACGCAAGGTGGATTTACTGAAAAGCAACGAAAATGCACAGGAACAGGTGATAAATCGCATTCTGTGCGAAGAAGCCTTTAAGCATATGTCTGCCAGGGAGCAGGAAATTGTGAATCTCAGATATTTTGAAAACCTTACCCAGGCACATGTAGCAAAATTGCTTAACATGACTCAGGTACAGGTCAGCCGCATGGAGAAAAAGATTTTGTTGAGGCTCAGGGAAGAGATGGGGAAATAAAGAAGTGAGATAAAAAGGTAGGGGCGGAATTTACAGCATAAAAACGGAGCCGTTACTCCGGTAGAAAATAATTTCTACTTAAGTAACAGCTCCTTTTCAGAATGTTATTTCAAGCCTTCTTCGTAAGACTTAATCATACGACGAACCATTTCACCACCGATAGAACCGGCTTCCTTACTTGTTAAATCGCCGTTGTAGCCTTCCTTTAAGTTTACACCTAATTCACTTGCAACTTCAGTTTTGAATCTATCCATTGCTGCCTTTGCTTCTGGTACTTCCATTCTGTTTGCTCTGTTAGAATTTGCCATAGTTTTTTCCTCCTTTGACACATGAAGTGTCGTTGTTTCATCTGTTTCTAAATTACTTTTTCTATTTTGAAAAGATAAGAAATGCAGCCTGACAAGTGTTGTAACCAAATTATTTTTTTAATAAGTTTTATTTGCAAACCGCATTACTTATCTTGACCTTAGTATTTGACGAATTTAAAATACTATTCTGGAAAATTTAAGAAAAAAATTTAACATAAATTTCCGAAATTAATACTAGCCATGTGGACGGAAGTGTGTTACAATGATACAATGAATGTGTTATGCGCGGTGGTATGTATACTTACATATCTTTCATGGTGCAGTGACACGATTACACACAAAAGTAATTTTAGGAGGAACTCTGACATGAGTTTAAAGGTAGAAAACTTAGAAAAAAATATGATTAAGCTTACTATAGAAGTAGACGCTGCTGAATTAGACAAAGCGATTGAGAAAGCTTATCAGAAACAGAAAAACCAGATCAACATTCCGGGCTTCCGTAAGGGCAAGGCTCCGCGCAAGATGATCGAGCAGATGTATGGCAAGGGCGTATTTTATGAAGATGCAGCGAATGCACTTATTCCTGAAGCGTATACCAAGGCTTTGGATGAGTACGAAGGTAAGGAAATTGTTTCCGCACCAAGCATCGATGTAGTGCAGATTGAAGCAGGCAAGCCTTTTATTTTTACAGCAGAGGTTGCTGTAAAGCCTGAGGTTACACTTGGCCAGTACAAGGGTGTAGAGGTTGACAAGGTAGAAGCTACCGTTTCTGCTGAGGAAGTAGATGCTGAAATCAAGCGTGAGCAGGAAGCAAATGCCAGAGAAATCGCTGTAGAGGACAGAGCAGTTCAGGATGGCGATATGACCGTTCTTGATTTTGAAGGCTTTGTTGATGGTGAGGCTTTTGCAGGCGGTAAGGGTGAGGATTATCCTCTTACTATTGGTTCCGGTTCCTTTATTCCTGGCTTTGAAGAGCAGTTAGTAGGTGCTGAAATCGGCAAGGAGGTAGAGGTAAACGTTACGTTCCCTGCAGATTACCATGCAGAGGATTTGGCAGGTAAGGAAGCTGTTTTCAAATGCACTATTAAGGAAATCAAAGAGAAGGAATTACCTGAATTAGATGATGAGTTTGCTTCAGAAGTATCTGAATTTGAAACAATGGAAGAATACAGAGCTTCTGTTGAGAAAAAGTTAGCTGAAAAGAGAGAAGCAGAAGTAAAGAATGCGAAGGAAAATGCAGTAGTGGATGCAGTTGTAGCAAATGCTTCCATGGAAATTCCTGAGGCAATGATTGAGACACAGCAGAGACAGATGGTAGATGACTTTGCACAGAGATTACAGATGCAGGGATTATCCTTAGAGCAGTACTTCCAGTTTACAGGCATGACAGCTGCTACTATGATGGATCAGGTGAAGCCACAGGCTGAAAGCCGCATCAAATCCAGCCTTGTATTAGAGGCGATTGTTGCAGCAGAAGGCATCGAAGCGTCTGAAGAAGATTTTGCAGCTGAGGTTGCAAAGATGGCAGAGCAGTACAAGATGGAAGCTGCAGCAGTAGAAGAAATGCTTGGCGAAGGCGGCAAGAAGCAGGTTATGGCTGACCTTGCTATTGCAAAGGCTGTTGAATTTATTGTTGCAAACGCAGTTGAGAAATAATTGGCTTTATTGCTGAAACGCAGCTAAAATTTATTTGTTTATTAAGGAGGATCATCATGAGCTTAGTGCCTTATGTTATAGAGCAGACAAGCAGGGGGGAGAGATCCTATGATATTTATTCCAGACTGTTAAAGGACAGAATTATTTTTCTGGGTGAAGAGGTGAATGAGGTTACAGCCTCTCTGGTTGTAGCACAGTTATTATTTTTAGAGGCTGAGGATCCGGATAAGGATATTCATTTGTACATCAACAGTCCCGGTGGGTCCGTTACAGCAGGCATGGCAATTTACGATACCATGCAGTATATTAAGTGTGATGTATCAACTATTTGTATCGGTATGGCTGCCAGCATGGGTGCGTTCCTGCTTGCAGGCGGTGCCAAGGGCAAGCGTATGGCTTTGCCTAATGCTGAGATTATGATTCACCAGCCTCTTGGCGGTGCACAGGGACAGGCTACCGAGATTGAAATTGCTGCAAAGCATATTTTAAAGACTAAAGAAAAGCTGAATCGTATTTTGGCTGAGAACTGTGGCAAGGACATCGAAGAGGTGGCTGCAGACACAGAACGTGACAACTGGAAAACTGCTGAGGAAGCGGTTGCTTATGGCTTAATTGACAGCGTTGTTACCAAGAAATAAATATTTATTTTGAGGGGCGTGCTTCATGCCCCTCATTGTTAAGAGGAATGTTATGTCAGGAAAAGCTCCTATTAAAATAAAGTGTTCTTTCTGCGGCAAACCACAGGAGGCCGTGAGAAAGCTGATTGCAGGACCGGACGGTATTTATATTTGTGATGAATGTATTTCTCTGTGTTCTGAAATTATAGAAGAAGAATTATATGAAGATGGTATAGAGGCGCATGCAGATGAGATGGAAATCAATCTGTTGAAGCCAAAGGAAATTAAGGCCTTTATGGATGATTATGTAATCGGTCAGGATGACGCAAAGAAAACTCTGGCTGTGGCAGTTTATAATCATTACAAGCGTGTTCTGGCAGGCAGGGATGAGAAGCGAGAGGATGATATTGAGCTTCAGAAGAGCAACATTTTGCTGTTAGGGCCAACCGGCTGCGGCAAGACTTATATTGCGCAGACTCTTGCAAAGATTATTAATGTACCATTTGCTATTGCAGATGCTACTACGTTGACAGAAGCAGGTTACGTAGGCGAGGATGTTGAAAATATTCTCTTAAAGCTTATTCAGGCTGCTGATTACGATATTGAGCGTGCTCAGTATGGTATTATTTATGTGGATGAAATTGACAAAATATCCAAAAAGGGAGAAAACGTATCTATTACCCGTGATGTGTCCGGTGAGGGTGTGCAGCAGGCATTACTTAAGCTGATAGAAGGTACCATTGCTAATGTACCGCCACAGGGTGGACGTAAGCATCCGCAGCAGGAGCTTATCCCTATTGATACCTCCAATATTCTTTTTATTTGCGGTGGTGCTTTTGCAGGTCTGGAGCAGATTATTGAGAAGAGACTGGATCGCAGTGCTATCGGTTTCAATCAGACTGTTGTAAAAAAGACCAACAAGGATATTGGTGAAATCTTTAAACAGGTTACTACTCAGGATTTGATTAAGTTTGGGCTGATTCCGGAGTTTATAGGTCGTGTACCTATCAGTGTATCCCTGGATGGTTTGGACACTCAGGCACTGAAACGTATTTTGTGTGAGCCAAAGAATGCACTGGTAAAGCAGTATCAGAAGCTGTTTGATTTTGATGGTGTGGAGCTCACGTTTGAGGATGCTGCAATTGAGTGTATTGCAAAGGAAGCCTTTGAAAAGAAAACCGGCGCCAGAGGCTTGCGTTCTATTTTGGAACAGGCTATGCGCGACGTTATGTATGAAATACCTAGTGATGAAACGATTGTAAAGTGCATTATTACCAAGGCCTCTATAGAAGGCAAGGATAAACCGGTGGTAATACGCAGCGGAATATAAGCAGAAGAATACCATGCGATGTATGTGACGCGGTGTGTTTACCCGTGGCTTACGTCGCATGATTTTGTATATAAGAAAAGCAGCCACTTTTATCATGGTGGAGAGCTTTGTAAATGAGGAGTTATGGAACAAGAAGTTTTAGAAATAGTAGAGACAGAAGTTAAGGCGTCTCGAGAATATCCTATGGTTGCGTTGCGCGGCCTGGTGGTATTTCCGCAGATGAATTTAAATTTTGACGTTAATCGTAAAATAAGTATACAGGCAGTGGAAGAGGCCATGAATGGCGAACAGTTATTGTTTTTGGCTAAGCAAATATATGCATCCACGGAAGAGCCGCAAATGGCTGATATGGAGGAGATAGGTGTATTGGCACGTGTCAGACAGATTACCAGACTTCCGAACCAAAACTTACGTGTACTTGTAGAAGGATTGGAACGTTGTACATTGCGAGAGGCTGCTTTGAAAAACGGTCATCTGACAGCACGGGTTGAGCCATGTATAGAGGATAAGGAGGATTTGCTGGAATCCTCTTTAAAAGAAGCGATGTTTCGTCAGCTGGAGATAGAACTTGCAGAATATTTACGGTATTATCCGAGGGTAGGTAAGGGAATAGTAGAATTTATGGAGAAAACGGACAGTATCAGCCGGACCATAGATTTTATCGGTGTTACCTTGCCGCTTCCTGTAGATAAAAAGCAGCAACTTTTAAGTACTGTTTCTTTGCAGGAACGGTTTGAACGGTTAAATGTTATTCTGACTGAGGAAACTTATATCGGTAAGGCCAGAGTAGAATTCAGCGAGAAGGTAAAGCAGCGTGTCGATAAGCAGCAAAAAGAATATGTTTTAAGAGAGCAGTTAAAGGTTATCCGAGAAGAGCTGGGGGAGGATACTACAGGCTCTGACGCCGATATGTTTATGGAAAAGCTGGAGAGTCTGGATGCCTCTGATGAGGTAAAGAGCAAAATCAAAAAGCAGATTAGCAGACTTCGTTCTCTTATGGGTAATGGGCCGGAGGCCAGCGTAGAGCGCAATTATATAGAGACACTTTTGGATATGCCTTGGAATAAGGGGACGGTAGATCTGCTGGATTTAAAGCGGGCAGAGCATGTGCTTGATGCCAAGCATTATGGTATGGAAAAGGTAAAGGAACGTATATTAGAGTTTCTGGCAGTGCGAGCTTACAATCAGCATGGCAGGAGTCCAATCATCTGTCTGGTAGGACCTCCCGGTACCGGTAAGAGCTCTATTGCACGTTCTATAGCCGATGCCTTGGGCAAAAAATACGTACGTATCAGTCTTGGCGGTGTTCATGATGAGGCCGAAATACGCGGTCATAGAAAGACCTATATCGGTGCCATGCCGGGGCGTGTAGCCACCGGTATAAAGCAGGCCGGTGTAAAGAATCCGGTCATGCTTTTGGACGAAATAGACAAGGTAGGCGTAGACCACAGAGGAGATGCTTTTGCGGCCCTTTTAGAGGTGTTAGATCCGGAGCAAAATAAGGCTTTTCGCGATAATTATATCGAGATACCGCTTGATTTATCAGAAGTATTTTTCGTGGCAACAGCCAATGATATATCCACAATCCCTACACCGCTTTTGGACCGTATGGATGTGATTGAGGTAAACAGCTATACCGCAAATGAGAAGTTTCATATTGCCAAAAAGCATCTGGTGCCGAAGCAGGTGGCGGAGCATGGTCTGGAGCAGGCTATCAGCTTTACGGATGGTGCTATTCGTAAGATGATTATGGGTTACACCAGAGAAGCCGGTGTGCGTAATCTGGAACGTACCATTGGGGAGCTTTGCAGGAAGGCTGCACGCAAGCTTTTAACAGATGGGGACAAGCAGCAATTGAAGGTTACAGCTACCAATATTTCCGCCTTTTTGGGTAAAGAGAAATACCATCAGATTGAAGCGAATAAAAAGCCGGAAATAGGCATTGTGCGAGGATTAGCATGGACCAGTGTAGGTGGTGACACTTTGGAAATTCAGGTAAATACAATGCCGGGCGAGGGCAAGCTTAAGCTGACCGGTCAGATGGGTGAGGTAATGCAGGAATCCGCCCAGATTGCATATACTTATGTTCGCAGTATCGGAGAGCAGTATGGCGTGGAAGTCGATTATTTTGACACACACGATTTTCACCTACATATTCCTGCGGGTGCAGTGCCAAAGGATGGTCCAAGTGCAGGTATTACCATGGCCACAGCTATGCTCAGTGCTTTTGCAGAAAGGCCGGTAGACCACTTGATTGCCATGACCGGAGAAATTAATCTTCGTGGAAAGGTTATGCCTATCGGAGGTTTGAAGGAGAAGCTTCTTGCAGCTAATATGGCAGGAATGAAGCGGGTTCTTATTCCGGAAGAAAATCGTAAGGATCTGGCTGAGCTTTCCGGTGAGATTATTGGGGATATGGAAGTAATGCCTGTGATGCATATGAACGAGGTGTTATCGGCAGCCTTTGTGGGTTGAGTTGACGAAGGAACGGCAGCGGCCTATGACTGTGGAACGGGCAGAAAGGAACGCGTATGATTATTAAGGATGTTAATTTGGAAACAGTTTGTGGTATTACCAGTAAGTTTCCGGAAAACGAGCATATAGAGATTGCCTTTGCAGGAAAGAGTAATGTAGGTAAGTCCAGTCTGATAAACAGTTTGATGAACCGTAAGAATCTGGCCAGAACCAGTGCTCAGCCGGGCAAGACGCAGACCATCAATTTTTATCATGTGTCCTGTTATCATGAACGAATGATAGTGCAGGAGGCAGAGAATGGCAGCAGCGAGGCGGTATCTGACGTCGGTGTGGTCAGCAGTCAGCTGAAGGAGCGTGTAGAAGGTGCGTTGTATTTTGTAGACCTGCCCGGATATGGGTATGCCAAGGCCAATGAAGAGATAAAGGCAAAGTGGGGCAAAATGATAGAAAAATATCTGCATACCTCCAAGATGTTAAAGGTAGTATTTTTGTTAATTGATATTCGTCATGAGCCATCCGGTAATGACAAGCAGATGTATCAATGGATTTTGGAACAGGGGTACCAACCGGTGATTATTGCTACGAAACTGGATAAAATCAATCGCAGTCAGGTTCAGAAGCATATTAAAATGTTAAAGCAGGGATTAAATGTAGTAAAGGGGACGGTAGTGATTCCGTTCTCTGCAGAAACCAAGCAAGGCAGAGAGGATATATACGAGTATATTGATAGGCTCTGTCTGGAGCAGTGACGGTAAGCTTTTTTGAAAAGTGATAGTTTCGCTGGAAAGGAAGAAGTATGGGTCAGAAGAATTTTACGTACATTAAAATTTTATGTAACCTGTGTATTTTTGCGGTATCTTTATTGCTGATATTATTTGTTCTGCCAAAGGTTTTAGTGTTTTTTATGCCCTTTGTAGTGGCATGGGTTATTTCCTGCATTGTTACACCGATTGTACGACTTGTGGAAAAGCACCTAAAGCTAAAACGCAGAATGAGCATGGTTTTTGTGGTAGTAGCCATTATCGGTGCAGTTGTGGCTGCAATTTATGGTATTGGGGCGCAAATTGGAAGCTTAATTGCAAGTTTTCTTGCAGATTTGCCGGCGCTATGGAATGATATGAGGGCAGAAGCACAGGGCATGTTTCAAATTATATTTGATTTGTTGGAGTTGTTGCCCGGTGAAGGTACTACTGCTTTAGAGAATATTATATCCAACAGCGGTGATTATATTGCAGAAGCGGTAAGTAATCTTAGCGCACCCACTATTTCTATTGTAGGAAATATCGCTAAAAGGGTGCCGGATATTATTATTTTTACGATTATGTGTCTGCTTGCTACCTATTTCTTTGTGGTAGAGCGTGAGATGATTTATCAGAGGCTGCATGTGTGGATACCAAAAAGTATCCGAAATGTCTGGAGTCTGATAAAGAAATGCTTTGTGGAATCTATCGGTGGATATTTTAAGGCTCAGTTTAAAATAGAAATATGGATTTACATGTTAATTTTTATAGGATTGACCATACTAAAGGTAGATTATGCAATCATTATTGCACTTGGTATCGCTATCTTGGATTTGCTACCGGTGTTTGGCACCGGAGCTGTACTATGGCCGTGGGCTTTGATTAAGCTGATAAATGGACAGTATCTGGCTGCAGCCGGTATGATGGCTATTTGGGGTATTTCCCAGCTGGTACGTCAGGTGATTCAACCTAAATTTGTGGGGGATACACTTGGGGTACATCCCATTCCGACGTTATTTTTATTGTTTGCCGGCTACAAAATCAGCGGTGTTTTCGGTATGATTGTAGCAGTGCCATTAGGTATTTTAATCGTTACATTATACCGTGAAGGTGTGTTCAGAAGCACAGAGCAGTCAGTGGTGCTGCTTATCGGAAGAATCAGACGTATTCGTCAATATGATGAAGAGGAATTAAAGGAGATAGAGATTTACCAGGGCGAAGACAAGGAGTAAGTTATGCAGGTAACAGTATTTAGTTGTAGAAATTATGATGAATTACCGGAATTTGAGCGAAATGCCAAGGAGTTAGGGCTTAAACTGGTGATTACAAAGGAAGTCCCTTCTAAGGAGAATGTACATTTTGTAGAAGGCAGTCCGTGCGTGGTTATCACTACCACACCAATAGACAAGGAGCTAATGAAACTCTATTATGACAAGGGTGTCAGATATATTGTGACACGTTGTATTGGCTATGATCACATTGATGTCGCAGCCGCAAAGGAGCTTGGCATAACTGTCGCTAATACACCTTACGGCCCGGATGGAGTAGGTGACTATACTGTCATGCTGATAATTATGGCTATGCGCCATATGAAAGCCATTATGGCCAGAAATGCAGTGCAGGATTATACCTTGAAAGGTCTTATCGGCAGAGAATTAAAGGATATGACCGTGGGAATTATTGGAACCGGTCGTATTGGTCAAACTGTGATGCGTAATTTATCCGGGTTTGGCTGCAAGATACTTTGCTATGATATATATCCAAGTGAGGCCGCAGCAGCACTGGGAGAATATGTTTCTTTGGAAAGCCTGATGGAACAGTCAGATATTATTAGTCTGCATGCACCGATTACGGAGGAAAATTTCCATTTGTTGAATGCAGAAGCTTTTGACAGAATGAAGCAGGGTGTTATTATTGTGAATACAGGCAGAGGCGGTCTGATTGACAGTAAGGCTTTGGTAGATGCTGTGGAGAGCGGAAAGGTTGGAGCGGCAGCCTTAGACGTGATTGAAAATGAATTTGATTTAAATTATTATGATAGAAAGTGTGATGTGCTGACGAATAGGGAATTGGCATTATTCCGCAGTTATCCAAATGTCATCGTATCCCATCACATGGCCTTTTATACGCAGAATTATTTGCGTACTATCGTGGGAGATAGTCTGCGTGGTTGTAAAGCATTTATGACCGGGACAGAGAATCCTTGGGTAGTCAGCAAATAACGGATAGGCGCGGTCCGGGCGGTGAGCAGGTCGGAAGGAGAAAAGGTGCGAAATTTTAAAATACTTTTACAATATGACGGTACCAGATATCAGGGGTGGCAGAGACAGATATCCACGGATAATACCATTCAGGGCAAGTTAGAAGCCTTGCTCAGCAAAATGTGCGATGCATCCATAGTAATTCAGGGAGCAGGAAGAACTGACGCAGGCGTACATGCCTTGGGACAGGCTGCCAGCTTTCATATGGATACGGATAAGACCCCGGAAGAGATTATGGCATATATGAATGCGTATCTTCCGGAGGATATCTCCGTTATCAGCTGTGAGGAGAAGCCGGAGCGTTTTCATGCCAGACTGAACGCAAAGGGCAAGGTGTACAGATATTGTATCTGGAATAGTGCGAACAAACCTGTTTTCAGACGTAAATATGTGCATCAGGTGCCGGGGGAGCTTGATATGGCTGCTATGAAGCAGGCAGCAGCATGTCTCCTCGGTACCCATGATTATCAGTCCTTCACATCTGCCAAGCGCGGCAAAAAATCTACGGTACGCACGGTGGACAGCATTGAGATAGAAAGGTCCGGAGAGGAAGTGCTTTTTACCTTTAAGGGAAATGGATTTTTGTATCACATGGTGCGAATCATGATGGGGACTCTTATTGAAACGGGCTTAGGTATTCGTAAAGCGGAGGAAATTCCAAGAATTTTGGAGGCAAAAGACAGAAGTAAGTCAGGCCACCTGATACCGGGGAAAGGACTGACATTAATGGAGGTTATATATGATAACTAATAAAAATTATATCTTGTTTGATTTGGATGGCACACTGACAGACCCTAAGGTAGGAATTTGTACCTGTGCACAGTATGCTTTAAAGGCTTTTGACATTGAGGAGCCGGATTTGGATAAGCTGGAGCCTTTTATCGGCCCGCCTTTAAAGGACAGCTTTATGCAGTATTATGGGCTTAGTGAAGAGCAGGCACTGGTTGCCATTGAGAAGTACAGGGAGCGTTTTTCGGTTATCGGTAAGTTTGAAAATAAATTATATGAAGGAATTCCTGCATTATTGTCAGATTTAAAGGATTATGGATACCATCTTGCAGTGGCATCTTCCAAGCCGGAGTGCTTTGTAAAGGATATTTTGAATCATTTTAATATTGCTAAATATTTTGAGGTAATTGTAGGCTCTGAACTCGATGGAGAACGTGTGGAAAAGTCAGAGGTGATACATGAAGCATTAAATCAGTTGTTCCATTATGGTAAAATCCGTAAGGAGCAGGTGGTTATGATTGGTGACCGCAAATTTGACGTAGAGGGTGCCAAGGAGATGGGTGTTGCCAGCATTGCAGTTACATATGGTTATGGCTCAAGGGAGGAACTGACGCTGGCACAGCCGGACTACATTGTGGAAAGCGTTGCTGAGGTACATAGCTTATTTATGGAAGATAGTGAGCTTGAAGTAAAAAAAGAAGCAGCAAGAAAAAAAGAGGCAGAAGCATTAAAGGAAGCCCAGCTTGCAGCTGCCGCTGCACAGAGAGCACAGTATGAGGCAAACGACTATCGTGCAGAGACATCCGCAGGGCAGAATGCGCCGGAGGGCAAAAAAGGCTTGATGCAGGTACTTTGGAAGCTGGCTTATCCGTTGTTACTCTTTTATTGTGGCAGTCAGCTTGTAAGTCAGGTGGTTGCTTTTGCAGCATCCTTTGCATCCAAGCAGAGTGAGAGCCTGCATAATTTCCTGGTGGCAGAGGATGAAGCAACCGGGGAGCTGTATTTCAGTGGAAATGGTTCCGCAATCATTTCTATCTTTACATTAATTGTTGTTTTTATTTTCATGTATAAGATAGGCGGTGGCAAGGAAAGTCTGGCCAGAGGTAAGAATCCGAAGCTTAAGTTCGAGGGTATGGATTGGTTCAGATGGCTGATGATATGCCTTTGTTTGGCAATCGGTATTAACATCGTTTTTGCATCTATTGGACTTTTACAGGTTGCTGATTATAAAGAGGCTGCGGATAATTTGTATTCTGTAGGATTGGGAGCAGGTCTTTTGTTGTATGGAATTTACAGTCCGTTAGCAGAGGAATTGGTGTTCCGAGGAATTTTATTTACACAGGGCAAGACTCTTATGAAGCCGTCCTATGCGGCTATTTTGTCAGCAGTAGCTTTTGGTATTTATCACGGCAACAGCATACAAATGGTATACAGCATTGCGCTGGGACTGGTACTGGCATATGCATATCATTATTCCGGACAATTCGTGGTGCCGGTAGTACTGCATGCCATTATCAATGTCATTGTGTATGTAGCAAGCAATTATGGTATGTTTTATGATGATGGCTCACAGCTGTTTACAGGTGTGATACTCATCGTAATGGGACTGTGGCTATTCTCCAGAAATAACAGGTTTTATGCAAGACGCATGGAAAAAAAGAATAAATTTTGAAAAATAGTAAAATTCTCTTGAAAATTTATGAATTCAGGAGTACAATGGCAAATTGAGAGCAAACCTTTTATTATTAATTTAGGGAGAAATTACATATGAAAAATATTCAAAACAAATGGATTCGTGCAGCTATTCCTGCACTGTTGCTTCATTGTAGTATCGGTACTGTTTATTGCTGGTCTATTTTCAGCCAGGAAATTGCAGATTACATTGGTTTTTCCAAAGGTGCTACAGAATGGGCATTTAGTTTCGCTATCTTTTTCCTAGGTATGTCTGCAGCATTCCTGGGCAATATCGTAGAAAAGGATATTCATCGTTCTTCATTGATTGCTGCTGTCTGCTTTGCAGTTGGTATGGCAGGTACCGGTTTCTTTATCTGGTACGGCGGTCAGAATCCGGGCAGCCTTGTAGCTTTAATCGGTATTTACATCTGCTACGGTTTCATCATGGGTATCGGTCTGGGTACCGGTTACCTTTCACCTGTTAAGACTCTGATGCTGTGGTTCCAGGACCGCAAGGGTCTGGCAACCGGTCTGGCAGTTGCAGGCTTTGGTGCTGCAAAGGCTATCGCAAGCCCGATTATGCAGGCATTACTTGGTTCCTTAGGTGAGGGCGGTATTTATAAAATGTTCTGGATTTTAGCTGTTGTATATTTTGTGATGATGTTTGTAGGTCACTTGTTACTGGCTAAGCCGGAAGGCTGGCATGAGCCTGCTACACAGGAAAAGGGTGCAGGTGCCATGGACGTTATCAAGTCCAAACCGGTGGTATTTATCGGTATTTGGCTGATGTTCTACATCAATATTACCTGTGGTCTCTGCCTGATTTCTCAGGAAAAGATGATCATCAAGTGTATCGGTCTTGGCGCAATGGCAGGTGTCCTTTCTTCTGTTACTGCTGTATTTAATGCGGGTGGACGTTTAGGTTTCTCTGCATGGGCTGATACCATGAAGGACAGAAACACTATCTACAAGATTATTTTCGTATTATCTATTGTAGCAACCGGTCTTGTTGTGGCTACAAATGGTATTACTAACATGGGACAGAACACCGTTCTGATGATTTTAGTATTAATTCTTCTGTTTGTAGTAAATGCAGGCTACGGCGGTGGTTTCAGTAATGTACCTACATTACTTTCTGACCATTATGGTATGAAGAATATCAGTGCAATCCACGGTATTACACTTTCTGCATGGGCATTTGCAGGCCTTACAGGTAATCAGATTGCTACCCTTATTGTAAATAACGTGGGTACCTTCGCTGATGACGGTCATGGCAACATGGTAAATCCTGAGGGCTATCAGACAGTACTGATTCTCACACTGGTGCTTTATATTATCGCACTGTTAATCAGTATGTTCCTGGTATCCGGCAAGAAGAAAAATAAATAAGCTGACATCTATCAATGACATAGAGCCTTGCGTCGTAACCTGTAAAGGTGCGACGCAAGGCTCGTTTTTTTTGGGGGGGGGGTTAGTTATTAGTTTATAAAAAGTTTATAATATTTTTTGTGACAAAATGCGCCCTAAATGCCTATTAGGTAATAGAGGGATGTTTTTTTGCTTTACGCCTGATTTGCTATTAAAGCGAGACTGTTACATTTGAAATTTAAATAGTGAGTATATTGGTATTGAAATACAATATTTAATGTGCTACAATGTGAATTAAGGAGGTCACATTTTTAGGTTACGAAGGTTAAGTCTTTAAATGCATAAAAGCATTCATCAATACATGGACTTGAAGAGTCGGAAAGTACAGGTGAAATGTTGGAAAAAGATATTACAGAAAAAACTTTGGAAGCCTATAACGATGTATTTGCCGATATCATAAATGTTTTTATGTTTAATGGCAGGCAGGTTATAAAGGAAGAGGAACTGACAGACGCCAGAGCCCGCAGCTACTACAAGGCAGACGGCAGTCTCAGGGAACAGGAAAGGGATGTGGCCAAGTACTGGCATAAGAACAAGTTTAAAATCGCCATGCTGGGGCTTGAAAACCAGACGGCTCAGGACAAAAGCATGCCCTTGCGTGTAATAGGTTACGACGGGGCTGCCTACAGAAATCAGATTAGGGCAAAGCATTCGAAAGGCAAAAAGGGTAAGCGTCGCAGGAACAAAAAAGCACATTATTACCCGGTAATTACCGTAGTGCTCAGCTTCGATTACGAGAAGCGCTGGACGATGCCCTTAAATCTGATTGACTGTCTGGGGGATGTTCCGGAGGAGCTTAAACCATTTATTAGTGACTACCGGATAAATGTTTTTGAAGTGGCGTTTCTGACCCGTGAGCAGGTGGAGTTGTTTCAAAGTGATTTCAAGGTAGTGGCGGACTATTTTGTGCAGATGCGGGAGAACAACGACTACATACCCAGCAAAGAAACTTTAGAGCATGTGCGAGAGGTATTTGACCTGATGTCAGTTGTTGCAGGAGATGCAAGATTTGAGGAAGCGTATTCCGAAGAAAGGAGTGACACGAATATGTGTGAATTTTTAGACAGAGTAGAAGCGCGTGGAATAATCAAGGGTACTGTGGCAACCTGTCGCGAATTTAATATGACGGATGAGCAGATTTTGTCCAAAATCTGTGTGCAGTTCCAGTTGGACGAGAAGGAAGCGGTAGGGTATTTGTAGGAGAACAGACGAAATGTGAAAGAAGTCATCGTGCATCGTGCACGGTGTCTTTTTTTTGGCTCAAATTACCAAAATCAAGAGATTGGAAAATTTTAAGTGCTGATATGGAAATATCGGCTCTTTTTTTGTTTGACAAAAGTAATAAAACACTACGATATGAGTACACGGACGAACAAAAACAATACATCTGTAATGCATTGATGTAAAAATCCCCTAATACGCCATTGCTTGTGTATAGCATAGCAATGGCTATTACCGGTCAAAATACAGAAGATTAGAAGCAGGAATATCCAATGCATCGGCAATGTCAAGCAGTGCATCCAGGGAAATAGATGTAGGCATATTGGGCGCTTCAATATTACTCATATGCGTGCGGCTGATATTTACCTGCTCAGCCAGTTTCATTTGAGTAATCCCTTTGAGTTTGCGGTAGTATGCAATGTTCAGACCAATCATCTTATATTGCTGCCGTCTCCGTTCGTTCATAAAACTCACCTCCATAAGTACAGTCTACAAACTAGAATTCCCCAAATAAACAATGCTTAATTATATATTTGCAAACTAGCATATTGCAAATGCAACACAAAAGTGATATAATGTCAAAAAAATATAAAACAGGGGGAGAGACAAATGAAAAAGTTTGAAAAAGGTTGGAATTCATTTGCTTTGACATTGGTAAAAGCGGTAATTGTACTGGTAGTACTACTTGGCTTATTTCAGTCGGAGGTTATTACAGCGAATCATACTGTGGCTTCCGAAGCGAAGCCTTTGTCCGGAAAGTATATTTCTGTTATTGGTGATAGTATTTCCACTTATACAGGATGGAGTGACGTAAGACCAATAACAAGTGAAGAGTGTACATACAGGTATGGTGAAGCATATTATGGTCCCGTGGGCGGTGATTTTCACAACACGGAGCTGCTGGTAGACGATACATGGTGGCACCAGGCGGCGCAGGAATTAGGTGCGGAAATTCTTGTGAGTAATGCAGGAAATTCAACCGGTTTGCTGTACGCCTCTTATCCGAATAATCTTGAGTGGCAGCAGTATCTGCAGGAAATGCTTGCATACAAAAGCCGACCATACTATCTTGGGACGGAGGAACATGATCCGGATATCATTGCCATTTATATCGGTTCGGCTGATGTCGGAAAGGGGATTGTCGCCCAATTTGGCTCTGTGGAGGATGTTGATTTTGATACGTTGATTGTTAAGAATCCAGATGGTACATATACCTATGGGGAGCCTGTGACTGTGGCTGATGCATACTGTATTATGTTACACAAAATTATGACGACCTATCCCAACGCAGAGGTATACTGCTTTACCGTTGTACCGAATTCAGGAGGGGAATTGTCCACCGGCAACAAGCGGCTTGCGGCAGTATATCCCTTTAATGAAATGATTAAGGGTGTCGCGGAATACTACGATGCTATTGTGGTTGAAAATTTTGAAGCATTTAAACCGGATTCTGACGGTGACGGTGTTTCTACGCAGGAGGATTGGGATACTTTTAAGACGTATTTCAATGGAGACCCACATCCAAATGCGTTAGGGTTTGATGTGATTACGGACTGCTTTGTGAAGACAGTACTTGAAAACAGTGAATATAATGTTCAAATGGAAACAACCGCCGGTAAAAAGGAAAATATAAACGTAGATGTAACGAAAAATATGGATGAATACGGCACTACCATTCTCCGCAACGCAAAGGATTATATTACCCCAAGCGGTATGCTTGTAGATTACAGTAGTACTTCAGTAACATCCACAAATCAGACTGTCGTGTTTAGCGAAAATTATACATCCACTAACAAGGATGGAACCTATCTTGCCGAAGGAGGTTCTGAGAAAAGAGCCGAAAACCTGGCACCGATTTTAGCGGTTGACATTCCGTTAAATGCTGAGGACGACGAAACCCTAAATATTACCTTTGGCAGAGAAAACGGTGTTTGGGAAAAAGAAGGCGATTTCAAAGCAAACGACAAAGATGGTATCTATGATTATACGATAACCGAAGTTACAGAACAGGGTATGCTGAGCATTGATACGCAGGCCGTTACTGTTACGCAGGCAATAGGTGCAAGCTGCAATGATGAAATGACTTACGTATACAACAAGACTGGTGCATATGAAGATAAAGACCTGATTGTAAGCGGTGTGACACCGATACAAATTCCACAGAATGCGGATGAAGTGCCGGCAATTTCCGACGGTTATGAATATGTATATATTGGTTCCGATAAATTTAGCACCTTCTGGGCTGCGCATGCCAGCTATAAGCCTGATTTGAATGCCTGTCCGGACGAAAAGCCAATTTATTCTGATGAGAACGGTGCAGGACTTTATGTTTGGGCGGATCATACTATATTCATAAATAGAAACCTTGTAGTACCCAGATTGCATTTTGCTGATAAAACGGTGGAGGGTACATTTCCGGCAAGATATGACAGTATTCAGCAATTTACCCTCTCAGATGCAAATGGGCAGGTGCTTACTGCATACTGCGCCGACCAGGTAACAAATGCCGAAAAAGGATATAGCTATTATATAGAGAACGTAAGCGATGCTTCATATTACAGTAATAGTGCAGCTCAGATGATACATACGGTTGCTCTTGATGGATATTGGGGTACAACTTCCGGCTTTGGCAGTTTGGACGCTGTGAAGCAGATGATGCAACAATCCGGGCGGTTCTCTGACAAAGAAATCAATGGCATGACAGATGGCATTGCAATGACAGCAACTCAGTACGCAATCTGGACGTTCAGTAATGAGATGGAAGAAAAGGAATTTGTTAATGCCTACTATACAAATAAAGCAAGTGCTCCGTCTAAGGTTGCCGATGAGTTTAGTGCAGCGTTGATTATGAAATTATATCATTATCTTATTTCTCTGGAACCAACAGTGATAGGGGAAGCAGATAAAACACCGCAAAATACAATTATCAACGAGAAAAATTTTCTGGATGGAATTTCCCTTAAAATAACAGGGAAACCTCAAGAACATTCCAATAATCTTGACAGAGATGATTCTAATGATGCATATTATGCGGATATCTCGTTTGCATTAAAGGTGCAGCCTAGAACAGGAAATGGTGATAGTTTGGTTTTAGAGATAAGAGATTCTCAGGGAAATGTTATGGCAGTCGGACGCATTTCAGGTGAGCAAAAAGAAGGAGAAGTATTAATAGCTCCGGATGAAAGCGGCAGATATACATTTTCAAATATTTGCTTACAAGAAGGAGTTGAGAGTATTAACTTTGTCATGAGTGGCTGGCAGAATTTGGGTAAGCAGGCATACCTTTTAACTTCTGAGGTTTTAGAGGAAGAAGCTTCCCAAACGATGGTATGTGTTGCAGAGGGACCACGTAGTGTAAATGTGGCAATGAGCATACAATTTGAATTGTGTGTAGAGGATGAGAGGGTTTCCACGGAACACCTGTGGCGAGCAGAAGAAACGATAATAAAGCCGACACCAACGGTAAAGCCGACACCAACGGTAGAGCCAACGCCAACGGTAGAGCCAATGCCAACGGTAGAGCCAACGCCAACGGTAGAGCCAACACCAACGGTAGAGCCAACGCCAACGGTAAAGCCAACGCCAACGGTAAAGCCGACACCAACGGTAGAGCCAATGCCAACGGTAGAGCCAACGCCAACGGTAGAGCCGACACCAACGGTAGAACCAATGCCAACAGTGGAACCTCATCCAACCATAGAACCTAGCCCAACAATTGAAGTGTCGTCAACCGTGGATGCAGGCGACAATTTACATTTTGGACGATATATCGTCCTCATGTTGCTTTGCAGTATGTTATTATTAGTAGTAGGAGGCTATGTTGTAAGGCATTATGGAAAGGAAGAGGTGAAAAAATAACAATGAATAACGCAGCGTTAAATGTACACAGAGTGGAAGAGCGTTCGCCAAGAGAATGCAGGGATTTAATAAATCGTCTGAGCCGTATTGAAGGGCAGGTGCGCGGTATTCGAGGCATGATCGAAAAGGAAGCATACTGTACAGATGTATTGATACAGGTATCAGCAGTCAGTGCAGCTCTCAACAGCTTTAACAAGGTGCTCCTGTCCGGCCATATCAAAAACTGTGTTACACAGGATATTTTAAATGGCAAAAACGACACTGTGGATGAGCTGGTGGATACCATGCAAAAATTAATGAAATAATAACGATGGGGTGCCATTACGGCATCCCCATTCTACTTCCTCAGCAGTTCCTTCTCTATCTCCGGAAAACAAGACAGCATTGGTTTAACCTTCTCCCCCTTAAACACCCTCCGTTTATAATTATTTAAAACGGCCATCACAGTACCGGTCAGGCTTAGCACGCCAATCAGGTTGGGGATAGCCATAAGGCCGTTAAAGGTATCGGAGAGCGCAATAATCAAGTCCACGTTCAGGGTGCAGCCCAGTAAAATTACTGCAATATATATGTATTTGTAAAGAGTAACTGCTTTGGCTCCCAAAAGGTATTCGCAGGCCTTGGCGCCATAAAAGTTCCAGCCGAGAACGGTAGCAAAAGCAAAAAGTGTCACAGCAGCAGCCATAAAGATACCGCCTGCAAGGCCAAAGGAGCTGCAAAAGGCTTCTGTGGCTAAGGAGAGGCTGGTACTTTCTGTTAGGGCACGACCGGTATTCAGATCTACCAGCCCACTTGTCAAGATGACCAGGGCTGTCAGGGTACAAATTAAAATCGTATCAAAAAACACTTCAAAAATTCCCCACAGTCCCTGTTCTACAGGTTCTCTCACATCAGCGGTAGCATGAACAATGACGGAAGAGCCCATGCCGGCTTCGTTAGAGAATACCCCTCGCTTAAAGCCGCAGGTAATAGCCTGTTTTAAGAGGAAACCGCCGGTGCCACCGACTGCTGCCTGCAGAGAAAAGGCATGCCTCAAAATAGAAGCAAAAGCAGGAATAATCAGTTCTCCGTGGGAGGCAATGATGATTACTGCACCTAGTATATAAAAGCCGGCCATAAAAGGCACTAAAGTTTCATTGGCTTTGGCAATGCGGGTTAATCCTCCCAGGATTACAAAGGCAGCAGCGACGGCCACTACAACACCCAGAATAAAGCTGTCAACCTTCAGATTGCCGGTAAAAGAAGTGAAACTGAAAATACTCTCCCGGATAGAAGCAATCTGGCTTAAATTTCCGATGCCAAAGGAAGCCAGCATAGTAAAAAGCGCAAATAATAATGCCAGCACTCTGCCTAAGGATTTGCAGCCTCTTTTGCCCCCTAATCCATATTCCAGATAATACATAGCACCACCACACCATTCCCCTTCGGCATTTCTGCGGCGGAAGTAAATACCCAGGATTTTTTCGGCAAAGGAGGTAATCATACCGACCAGAGTGGCTATCCACATCCAGAAAATAGCCCCCGGACCACCTATGGTAATGGCATAGGCTATACCGGAAATATTGCCGGTACCAATGGTGGCAGAAAGGGCGGTACATAAAGCCTGAAATTGAGAAATGGATTTAGCGTCCCTTGCTTTAGAGGAACGTATTTTCAGACTTCCCACAGTCTTACGCAAAGCATAAAAAAAGTGTGTAAACTGGAAGCCTTTTGTCAGGAAGGTTAAAAGCACGCCTGTACCAATGAGCAGAGTCAGGGCAGGAGTACCCCAGACAATTTTGTCTGCCGTATCATTTATCTGAGCAATGATTTCTATCATACTTGAATCCTAATAAATTACTTATGAAAATATATGTTAAAATAAAGGGGAAGATGAGAAAAATTATTGGAAGCTGGACAAAATTTTGTGTATATTGTATAATCGGCGTAAAGGGCAGAAATTGTGAAAAGTGTGCAAAAGAAATTGAAGAATGCGTGAAGGAGGAATTAAAATTATGAACTCAAATACTACAAAATTTACAGAGAAACGTGCTCTGTTTTCCTTAATATTTTCCATGTTTGTCTTTGGTACCATTGGCATTTTCCGTAAGTATATTCCGTTATCTTCGGGGATGCTGGCTATGGCCAGAGGCTTTATCGGTGCGGCATTTTTGCTGTTAGTAATTTTTGCAAGACGACAGAAACTGTCCGGAGAGGCAATCAAAAAGAATTTGCTTTTATTAATTGCATCAGGCGCATGTATCGGCTTTAACTGGATTTTGTTGTTTGAGGCATATCGGTATACCACGGTGGCAACGGCTACCCTTTGTTACTATCTGGCACCTATTTTTGTAATATTGGTGTCTCCTATGGTGTTAAAGGAGCGCATCAGTATGAAAAAGCTTGGTTGCGTGCTGGTGGCCCTGACAGGCATGGTGTTTGTGTCCGGTGTGCTGAATGCCGGCTTTGCTGGGCTTAACGAGCTGAAGGGAGTGTTGTTTGGCCTGGGTGCGGCATTTTTGTATGCCAGTGTTATTGTAATGAATAAGAAGCTTGTGGAGATTTCGGCTTATGATAAGACGATAGTGCAGCTTATTTGTGCGGCGGTGGTGCTTGTGCCGTATGTACTTTGTACAGGGGAGCTGTCTACAGCGGTCTGGGAGGCTCGTACAGTGCTTCTGGTGCTGGTGGTTGGTGTTTTACATACCGGTGTGTCTTATGCCCTGTATTTTGGCTCTATGGCGTTTTTAAAAGCTCAGACGGTGGCGATTTTTAGTTACATAGACCCAATGGTAGCTATCTTTTTGTCAGCTATTGTATTAAAGGAAGGTATGGACGGCCTGACACTTCTTGGTGCGGTAATGATTTTGGGAGCCGCCTTTTTGAGTGAGCTTCCGGAGAAGAGAGCGAGAAATAAGGCAGAGTAATAATTTTTCATTTTGTATTAAAAAATTCCTAAGAAAGTTTATAATTTTTTTTGAAAATGTACAAACTCCTGTCACAAATATGAGTTATGATAATTACATCAAATGAAGTTGCCCGGTGATAGTGGCCACTGCCGTCGGGACAGCTTCGACTACATATTATCCTAACTTTTTAGTAGGTTTATATATATTTTTCTCCTTTCTTGTTTTAAAATAAAGATGAAGCAGGCTTTTTATTAAAGTCTGCTTTATTTTTTTATTGAAAAACGAGCGCAGTAGTGGTAAAATTAATAAAATATTTATTTTTTACAGGACGTTTTTGTCGAAAGGCGTCCGGAGGGAGAAGATATGAAGAATAAACTAAAAAAGATTATTCCAATTATTTTGGCGGCGGCACTGGTAGGTGTTGCAGCGTACTTTACCGCAGGTAAGGATGTGCAGGCTACCTGGTGGTCATTGGTTCCGCCAATACTTGCTATTGCTTTGGCATTAATTACAAAGGAAGTGTATAGCTCTCTGTTTATCGGTGTGGTATCAGGTGCGCTATTGTATTCTAATTTCAACTTTGAAGGCACGGTCAACCATGTATTTGTGGATGGTGTTATTTCGGTGCTGACAGATCCGTGGAACGTGGGTATCATTATTTTCCTGGTGTTCTTGGGAGCTATGGTTGTGATGATGAATCAGGCAGGCGGTTCCGCAGCCTTTGGTGAGTGGGCGAGCAAGCACGTGAAGTCCAGAGCAGGCGCTATGCTTTGTACTGTGTTTTTAGGAATACTGATTTTTATCGATGATTATTTTAATTGTTTGACCGTAGGCAGCGTTATGCGTCCTGTAACAGACAAGAATAAAGTTTCCAGAGCAAAGTTAGCATACCTGATTGACTCTACAGCAGCGCCGATTTGTATTATTGCACCGATTTCATCCTGGGCAGCAGCGGTTTCCGGCTTTGTAGAGGGAGAAAATGGTCTGACTTTATTCATCAGGTCCATTCCATACAACTACTATGCATTGTTTTCTATTTTAATGATGTTCCTTTTAATAGCATTCAAAGTAGACTTCGGTCCTATGAAACGTTATGAAGAGAATGCTATAAAAGGAGATATTTTCTCTGATGGTAAGGTTCATGAGGATGTAGTATCATTAAGCAAAGACTCTAAGGGCAAGGTAATTGATTTGGTATTTCCGATTGCCTGCCTGATTGTGTGCTGTGTTATCGGTATGATTTATACGGGCGGTTTCTTTGAAGGCGTTGATTTTATCACTGCATTTGCAGATTGTGATGCCTCTTTAGGCTTGGTATTTGGCTCTTTCTTTGCGCTTGCTATTACTATCATTTTCTATGTAGTACGTGGCACGCTTTCCTTTAAAAAATGTATGGAAAGTATTCCGGCAGGCTTTAATGCCATGGGACCTGCTATTCTGATTTTGACTCTTGCATGGAGTTTAAATGCCATGACAAAGTCTCTCGGTGCAGCAGAATTTGTGGCAGGTGTTATTAAAGGATCAGCAGAAGGTCTGATTTTAATCTTACCGGCTGTTATCTTTGTAATTGCAGCAATACTAGCTTTTGCAACCGGTACATCCTGGGGTACCTTTGCTATCCTGATACCAATCGTTGTAGATGTATTTATAGGAAGCAATTACGAAATGATGGTTATTTCAATAGCTGCATGTTTGGCCGGTTCTGTATGTGGTGACCATTGCTCACCGATTTCTGATACTACCATTATGGCTAGCGCGGGTGCACAATGCGACCATGTAACACATGTATCTACACAGATTCCATATGCTATGCTGGTAGCTGTTATTTCTTGTATTACATATGTGATTGCAGGCTTTGCCCAGAGCGTATTTATTCCGTTAGTTGCAGGTGCATTCCTGTTAGCAGTTTCTTTATATGTACTGAAATTACGTAACAAAGCGTAATATATATAATGACTTTGTGGCATAAAACGTTTGATAGAGAGGATATTATGGGAAAAATTTTTATACCGGAGGGCTACAAAAGTCCTCAGACAATTAAAGAAACGGAAAAGGCTATTAAAGAGGTAAAGGATTACTTTGAGCGTGCTCTTGCCGATGCATTAAATCTGACCCGTGTTTCAGCTCCTTTATTTGTAAAGCCGGAATCAGGCTTAAATGACAATTTAAATGGTGTGGAGCGTCCCGTAGCCTTTGGTATTAAGGAGCAGGACAATGCTATGGTTGAGATTGTGCATTCTCTTGCAAAGTGGAAGCGAATGGCACTTAAGGAGTATGGTTTTGAAATGGGTGAAGGTCTTTATACCGATATGACAGCTATTCGTCGTGATGAAGAGACTGACAACATTCATTCTATTTATGTGGATCAGTGGGACTGGGAAAAAATTATTGACAAAAGCGAGCGCAATGAGGAGACCTTGAGAGAAACGGTTTTCCGCATTTACATGGCTATTAAGCAGACCGAGTACTATATCTGCGGAAAGTATCATTTTATGGATCCGTTCCTTCCTAGTGAAATTGCCTTTGTTACCACTCAGGAGCTGGAGGACAGATGGCCTGATAAGACAGCAAAGGAGCGTGAGACCTTAATTGCAAAGGAAAAGGGTGCTGTATTCCTGATGAAAATCGGTGGTGCATTAAAAAGTGGAGAAAGACACGATGGTCGTGCGCCGGACTATGATGACTGGGAATTAAATGGTGATATTCTGGTATATTATCCGGTATTGGATATGTCGTTAGAGCTTTCCAGTATGGGTATCCGTGTGGATGAAGACAGACTTGCATATCAGCTTGAGGTATCCGGTTGTCAGGATAGAGCAGGGCTTGCTTATCACAAGGCAATTCTGAACAAAGAGCTTCCATACACCATTGGTGGCGGTATCGGACAGAGCCGCATCTGTATGTTCTTTATGCAGAGAGCACATATCGGTGAGGTTCAATCTTCTATCTGGCCGGAGGATGTGCTGAAAAAGGCTAAGGATAATGGAGTAAATATTTTATGATGCCAGGGTCGTTAGGCATCTTTTGACCCTAACAGCATTTTATAATATAGCGTGAGAGACTGTCTACAATTGTCTACAGCTTTCCGGACACACAAAAAAGCGGAAGTCCTTGAGAATCAAGGCTTCCGCTACTAAATAAAAAAAGCGCGAGACGGGGATCGAACCCGCGACCCCCTCCTTGGCAAGGAGGTGCTCCACCGCTGAGCCACTCGCGCATTTGTATGGTGTTCTTGCGAACAAATAGTACTATACACTATATTGTAGCGGGTGTCAATACTTTTTTTGAAAAAAATTTATATTTTTTGTGTGTCATTATATTTACAAAATAAAAAACTTATGTTATTATAATAACAGTAATGATTATCATTTTTTGGAGGTTATATATTATGAGTAAATTTACTTGTACAATTTGTGGTTATGTTCATGAAGGTGATGCTGCTCCGGAGGTGTGTCCTGTTTGCAAGCAGCCTGCTTCTGTATTTAAGGCAGAGGCAACTGCAAAGAATCCTTATGCAGGAACTAAGACAGAGCAGAATTTGTGGGAGGCTTTTGCCGGTGAGTCACAGGCAAGAAATAAGTACACTTATTTTGCATCTGTAGCAAAGAAGGCAGGTTTTGAGCAGATTGCAGCATTATTCTTACAGACCGCTGACAATGAGAAGGAGCATGCAAAGATGTGGTTCAAGGAATTGGGCGAGCTGGGTGATACTGCAGAGAACTTATTGCATGCAGCAGAGGGTGAGAATGCTGAGTGGACTGATATGTATGCCAGAATGGCTGAGGAAGCTGATGCAGAAGGCTTCCATGAACTGGCAGAGAAGTTCCGTGGTGTAGCTGCTATTGAAAAGACTCACGAGGAAAGATATCGTGCTTTATTACGTAATGTAGAAAGCAAGGAAGTATTTGAGAAGAGTGGTGTGGTAGTTTGGGAATGCCGTAACTGCGGACATATCGTTGTAGGCACCAAGGCACCTGAGGTTTGTCCTGTTTGTGCACATCCACAGAGCTACTTTGAAGTACACAAAGAAAATTACTAGGTTATCATGAGGAAGATGTTATGACATTCCAGAGCTTGTTCGCTATTGTTAAAGAAAATTTTTTAAAAGCAAATGTACCAGATATTTATACCCATATGGCTTTTGAATTTCGTGTGCAAGGGGAATCTTCCGGGGTTTTCTATTTGGAAATTAAGGAAGGTCAGATTAGCGTAGAGCCTTACGAATATCATGACAGAGATGCGTTGCTAACGTTAGACGATGAAACTCTTTTAGAAATTTGCAATGGTCACCTGAAGCCAATGCTTGCGTATGCGGTAGGCAGACTGAAGGTAGAGGGGGACCTGGCCAAGGTACGTCTTATCAGCAAAGTATTAGTATAAGTATAAACTGTGCAGCCTCTTTGGGATGGAGAGGCTGTTGTTGCATTTGCTTTGAAAACCAGTCAAAAATTATTTGAATTTTTTGAGAAAAAAGTGTTGACAAAGTGTTGCACATTTGATATAGTAAACAAGTCGGTTGCGACAAGTGGATGGGATCTTAGCTCAGCTGGGAGAGCATCTGCCTTACAAGCAGAGGGTCACAGGTTCGAGCCCTGTAGGTCCCACTTCCTTTTCAATCGATGAACTAAATATGGCGAGATAGCTCAGTTGGCTAGAGCATGCGGTTCATACCCGCAGTGTCGGGGGTTCAAATCCCTTTCTCGCTACTTTGTAACCCTTGAGTTTTCAAGGGTTATTTCATTATTAGGGAAATCAAGGAGCAATTTATGGAAATCAGGCAAACCAAACCGGAAGAATTAGATAGCGTTATGGGAATCTATGCACATGCCAGACAGTTTATGGCAGAGCATGGGAATGCCGGACAATGGGGTACTACAAAGCCTGGCAGGGAAGAGGTTGCTGCGGACATTGAACAAGGGCACAGTTATGTATGCGTGGAGCAGGGGGAAATTGCAGCTGTCTTTTATTATAAAGAGGGTGTGGACCCGACTTATGTAAAAATATATGAAGGTGCATGGGTGAATGATGCTCCATATGGTGTGGTGCACCGGATTGCTTCTGCAGGAAAGGTGAAAGGTGCCGGTTCTTTTTGCCTGAATTGGGCTTTTCAGCAATGTGGCAATTTAAAAATTGATACCCATAGGGATAACACTGTGATGCAGAACACATTAAAAAAGAATGGTTTCGTACAGTGCGGTATTATTTATCTGGAGGATGGTGACGAGAGACTGGCTTATCAGAAGGGACAAGGGTAACGAGAAGGTTGAAATATATGTAAACCGCCGGGAAGTATAAAAGCAGTACTATTTATGCATAATCAATAAAGAGGAATTTGCTTTATGAAAAAATATCTCTCTATCCTGATAATATGTATCTTATGTCTATTCGGATGCTCCGAATCACCGGAGCCCTCTACGGATACTGAACCGATAGACGAATTATTGGAAGAATATATAAAAAAAACTGATATTCTGATTACTCCCGTACGAGAATATGGTGAAAATACAGGTTATATTTTGATGGAAGAAGATTTGGCAGTGCGTATTGCTTATCCGGAAGGAACGCTCACTGTTCTGAATCAGGCCATAGAAAGTTGGATTGCAGAAACCGTAGACTATTATCAAAAGGAAGCCGCAGGCAGCGGTGCAAACGGAGAGTCTGCTGAGCTTACTGCCGATTACAGCAGTTATCTGACGGCGGACAGGTGGGTCAGTGTAAAGATTACCGGTCTTTTTGATAAACCATATCTTGCACATCCTGTAGATATCATAGCCACGTTCCATGCAGACTTACAGACAGGGCGTTTGCTTACGTTGGATGACATTCTGTTACCCGGAGGCAGAGAAAAGCTGCAGAGTATTATTATCAAAGATTGTAATCTTGAAACGGAATATATAGACGAGCATTTGCTGGATCTTTGGGCATTTACTTCAGATGGGCTGGAAATTATTTTGGCGCGAGGGGATTATCTTCCGATGTCAGATGGTACCGTTACGCTGGAATATCCTTACGAGACACTGAAAGATATTTTAATTTTGGACGAGCTGATTGAAACAGAGGAGCATACCACGGAAAGCGATACGACATACGAAGAGCCTGTCACACCACCATCCGAAGAGTCTACCGCACCTACGATAGAAGCGCCGACCACATCACCGGCTGAACCGGACCCCAATAAGCCTATGATTGCTCTTACCTTTGATGATGGTCCGAGCAAACATACCGACCGTTTGTTAGATATTTTTGCGGCTCATGAGGGAAAGGGAACCTTTTTTGTAGTGGGAAATTTAATTGAAAATCGTTTGGATACCGTGGAACGTATAGCGTTGGAAGGGCATCAGGTGGCCGGACACAGTTGGGACCACAGGCAGTTGACGAAGTTAGGTTCCGAAGAACTGACCCACCAAATTATGGCTACTCGTGCTAAAATTTATGAAACAACCGGGGTGGATGCCACAGTCCTTCGTCCGCCATATGGATCCGTCAATGAGGAGGTTGAAAATGTTTGTGCACAACTGGGGGTTACCATAGTTAACTGGTCTATGGATACACTGGATTGGAAATATAAAGATGCAGATAAAATTTACAACACGATTATGAATGAGGTGAAAGACGGCGATATTATTCTCTGCCATGACCTGCATGGTACAACCGTAGATGCAATGGAACGCGTCATTCCTGCACTGATAGAGCAAGGATATCAGTTGGTTACTGTTTCAGAACTGCTCAGCTATGGTGATAAAGAAATTACTGCAGGAAATGTTTATACAAAGCGATGATATAAGGAGGCTAAGGAAAGAACGGAATCTTTCCCAGCCTCCTTTCATCATTATGCGATGTGTCCGGTGGAGATGGACCACGCTTGGTGACACATATTTACAAATTAAAATATCTTTCGAACTCAGCAGGGTGCGGAATCTTGGACATCTGGCTGCATTCTGCACGCTTGTTGGCAATAAAATTCTGAATCAGTCTTTCCGGGAATACGCCGCCTGCAGTCAGATAGTCGTGGTCTGCCTCCAAGGCATCCAGTGCATCCTCCAAGCGGGTAGGAAGAGAGGATAATTTGGCCTTTTCTTCCTCCGGTAAGTGATACAGGTTCATGTCGTAAGGCCCCCAACCGTTTGCGTGTGGGTCAATTTGATTCTTAATACCGTCCAGACCTGCCATTAAAATGGCAGCATAGCAAAGGTATGGATTGCAGGTTGCATCCGGATTACGCAGCTCAAATCGTCTCATGGCAGGAGTTTTTGCATAAGCAGGAATACGGATAACCGCGCTGCGGTTGGAGGTTGCATAGCCTACCGTAACCGGAGCTTCAAAGCCCGGAACCAGACGCTTAAAGGAGTTGGTGCTCGGGTTGGTCAGTGCACAGAGGGATGCAATGTGCTTTAACAGACCGCCCATAAAATAATGTGCTTCCTTGCTCAAGTGAGAATAACCATTATCATCGGAGAATACCGGCTCACCGTCCTTTAATAACAGCATATGTACGTGCATACCATTGCCTGCTTCACCATACACCGGCTTTGGCATAAAGGTGGCAACCTTGCCATATTTTAAAGCGGTATTGTGGATAATATACTTAATCATCATGGTATTGTCAGCCATTTTGGACATTTGACCCAGCATCGGCTCAATTTCAAACTGTCCAGCTGCACCAACCTCCGGATGATGATACTTAATCGGGATACCTGCCTTCTGCATTTCCAGACACATTTCGGAGCGGCACTCATAGGAGGTATCAAAAGGCTTTGCTACGTGATATGCCTTCTGATGAGGTACTACCACACCCTGCCCCTGCACTTCGCTGTTCCAGTAAGCCTGAGAGGTATCAAGACTCATGGAAATATGATCCGGTCTTACAGACCAGCCAACATTGTCAAATAAATGAAACTCAAATTCCGGTAAAATTAGCATCGTATCAGCAATACCGGTGTCCTTCATATACTGCTCCGCAGCCAGAACGATATTACGTGGATACTGGTCTAACGGCCTGTTTTCCGGATAATCAATAATCATGGCATTACCGGTGATAGATAACGTAGGAATTGCACAGAACGGATCTATCAAGGCAGTATCCAAGTCCGGGATAAATACCATATCACTTTTTTCCACCACAGCATAGCCATAATTGGAGGCATCAAAACCGATACCATTTCTCAGAGTGTCAGCGGTAAACTGTTCTGCAGGAATTGTAACATGACGGTACTGACCGTTAATGTCTACAATTTTGAAATCAATCATCTGAATGTTGTTGTTTTGGATAAAATCCATTACATCTTGCACATTTTTGCCCATTTCGTTTCTCCAATCTACAAAAATTTGTAAAAATACTTTGTAATATCAGAATACTTTAAATTTATAAAATGTGCAAGAAAATATTGTATAATTAAGAATTTATGAATAATATTTTCAATTTTGCTTTAACATGTTAAAATAATGTAAAATGCCAGTTAAGGTATAATCAAATATTAAATAGATATTTAAGGAAGGAACAAATATGAAATTCGTAATACAAAGGGTAAATCATGCGTCCGTGACAGTGGACGGAGAAGTGATCGGCAAAATCGGCAGGGGATTTCTGGTACTTATTGGAGTGTGCCAGGATGATACCAAGGAAGTGGCGGACAAAATGATACATAAAATGACAGGGCTGCGTATTTTTATGGATGAGCAGGGCAAGACCAATTTAGCACTTAAAGATGTGGGTGGTGAGCTTTTATTAGTGAGCCAGTTTACCTTGTATGCCAACTGCAAAAAAGGCTTCAGACCAAGTTTTATTGAGGCAGGAGACCCGGTGCATGCGGAGGCATTATACGAATACATTATTGAGGAATGCCGCAATCGGGAGTTTACGGTGGAAACCGGTAGTTTTGGTGCTGACATGAAGGTAGCACTGGAGAATGACGGGCCGTTTACAATCGTATTGGATTCTACAGCGTTGTAAATTCCGGTTTGTGGGGCTGCGGCCACTCCAGTTTTTCAATAAAGGAAGGTATCACACGCTCATTTTTGGGGACGTTCCCACTCAACGAAAGGCTGCAACGGTACTAAGCTCGACTTCGGCATTCATGCCTCGTCTCGCTAAGGACCGGCGCCTTTCAATGACCCCATAAACGAGCGTGTGATACCTTCCTTTTCTGTAATACTACGATGGCCGCAGACATACAAAC
>JAFXDD010000017.1 GCA_017516285.1 Lachnospiraceae bacterium | reverse complement strand
CCGCAAGAGATCTACGATATGGGCGATATGGGCGATATGGGTGAGATGGACTACGAGGATGACGAGGACGAGGAATAGACCCGCCAGTAAAATGAAAAAGCCGATGCGAATGCATCGGCTTTTTGCTTGAAGAAGACTTATTCTACGGTGGGCTTTTGCGGGGGGATCTCTACGGTAGGAAGGCCGTTACGTTTGCCGTAATGGGCTTCCCGATCCAGCTCGGCAATGCGGGCGTTGAGGTGGTTGATCTCCTCCATCACATCGGCGGAAAATTTGAAAAGGGCGGTGCTGATAAGCAGGCAGAGCACGGTGGCGATGCCGCCGGACACCATGACTGCGTACCACAGGATCTCCTCCTTAAAACCCTCCAGCTGCAGATCGGCGATCATGCCGAATACGCCGGCCAGCGCCAAAACGAAGAAAAGACCCGCCAAAACGGCAAAGGTGATAACGAAGACCTTGACCCGTTGCATATTCAAAAAGTTCAATTCAAACACGTCCTTCTTTATTTTTATAGGTGTGTTCCCATTATAACAGCCCCCTTGTCAAATGTCAATAAAAAATATAGTTGTCGGAACGCTTGCTTTTTTGACGGCAGGGGAGTATAATAAAAGAAAAAGCCGTTGGGAGAAACAGCAAGTTCCGCGCAGGCGGTTTGTCCATGCAACGGAAACCGAGAAGAAAGGCAGAAACAAAGATGAGCAGAGCAAAGAAGAACCTCTCCCTTTTGCTGAGCTTCGTGCTGGTTTTGGGACTTTTCGGCTGTGTGGCTGAAGTGCCCCCTTCCGAGGAACCGAAGCCCGATCCCGCCTTGAAGGGCGTGCTGAGCGAAGTAGAGCAGCAGGCGGTGCTGACCAGCACCTACGCCGGCCAACTGGAGGTAAAGACCCTTTCCCGCCAAAACGGAAACACTGTCATGGGCGTGCATTATCCCGTTACGGGGATGACGGCGGCCGATGCGGACATCCTCGCCTATGTGAACGAGCGCATTGCTTCCTTTGACACGTACATCCTTTCGGCAGGGGAAAAGGATTTCCGCATGCTGAGCCTGGATTTTTCCGTGTCGGCTTACGACGATTACACCAGCGTGACCTTTAACGAGGTCCGCTTTTACGGGGAAAACGCCCGCGAGGCTGTCACGATTTGCCGCACCTACGGGGCGGACGGCACTCGCCTGACCCCCGAGGAACTGTTTATTAAAGGAAAACGGGCCAAGGTGCCCGGCATGTTCGGGGTGGAAAGTTTCCCCGAGGGCGTTTCCTTCCGCGTCACGGAAGAGGCCGTGACCGTCATGCTGGAGACCGGGGATGTTTCCTTAAAGCGGGAGGAGATCGAAAAGATCTGCTTGGCTTACAGTGCCCGTGATCTGGATCCCGACGGCAAAATGATCGCCATCACCTACGACGACGGCCCCAGCTCCGCCAACACCGGCCGTTTGCTGGACGGGCTGAAGGAGCGCGGAGTGCTGGCCACCTTCTTTATGGTGGGCACCAACGTTTCTTACTATCCCAAGCTGGTCCGCCGCATTGCGGAGGAAGGGCATTGCCTGGGCAACCATTCTTACGACCATCCTCAGTTTACCAAGATCGGGGCGGAAAAATCCGTAGAGCAGGTGGAAAAGACCTCCAAGCTTATTGAGGACGCCTGCGGAAAGCGCCCCCTGTTTGTGCGGCCTCCCTACGGCTCCACCAACGAGGAAGTGCGTCAGGCACTGGAATACACCCTCATCCTTTGGAGCGTTGATCCCGAGGACTGGAAATACCGCGACGTGGACACTGTGCGCGAACATATCGTGGACGGGGCTCACGACGGAGCCATCGTCCTGGTGCAGCCTTTCGTTGAGTGGGAACGTCCCCAAAAATGAGCGTGTAATACCTTCCTTTATTGAAAAACCAGGGTGGCCGCACCCCTACAAACCGGAATTTACCGTCATACCCATAATCTTATCATACAGCTTCCAAAGCACTTCGACATGAAATTCTTCGCTGCTAACTCTGTGAATACCATGCTTCGCCGCCATTTCATCAGTATAGTCCTCCAGCATATACACGCCAAATTCCATGGTGCCGTAATTCCAATGAGCTACCAAAGGCTCCAGGGTATACTCTTTAATCCGGAAGTCTTTGCCATCTTCGTGGACATGCATCTCAATCGTTATCTTGGCCATACCGCCCAGAAGCCTTGGCACCCGGTCCTGAGTGGAAACAAAATTACCTACAGAATAATATACCAGCATTTTATGGCCGTCTTCACGGGTTAGCATGGTGTAGGGCTCCAACACATGAGGATGTGCATTAATAGCAATATCTACACCCTGCTCCAAAAGAAAATCCACCCATTGCTTAGCAGTCTTACTTGGCTCATACACGTATTCATCACCCACATGAAGGAATACCACCACCATATCCGCAATTTCCTTAGCCTTGGCAATGTCCATAGTCATTTTTTCTTTGTCCAATAAATTTACCAGATATGGCTCGTCCGCCGGCATAGGAAGACCGTTTAAGCCATAGGTATAGTTCAGCATGGCAAAACGAATTCCTTTACATTCCACCACATCAATTTCGCTCTGATCCTCTTCACTTTCATTAATGCCCAGCACCGTAATTTCCGGATGCTTTTCCTTCCAGAAATTCATGGTATCCCAGACACCCTCAGCCCCTTTATCTACCGTATGATTGCTGGCATGAAGCACTACATCAAACCCGGTTCGTACCAGAGAATCACCAATTTCCGGTGGAGAACCAAATCTTGGATATGCACTGATTTTACTACGGTCGTTAATAAAAATCGTCTCCTGATTGATAATGGCCAAGTCCGCTGCTTCTATTTCGTCGCGGACATTTTCATATACATGGTCGTAATTCCACTCACCATCTGCCTTCATCCCTGTCTTATACAGTCCCTCATGAATCAGATTATCTCCTACCGCTACCAATTCTACCGTCACAAAGGATTCCTGAAATTCCTCCGTGGTCTCTATAACCTCTGTGACTTCTGTATTCAATATTGTCTCAGGCTCTGCAACTGCCTCTATCCCCGCCGTACTGCTCTCTCCTGAGGAACTATCTGTCAGAACACTGCAACCTGTGCATAAAGCAAACATCCCCAGTACAATTAATCCTACTTGTACCTTACGTAATATATATTTTTTCATAAGCAGTATACCTAGCTGCGTTTCCTGCACCTTTTCTTTATAATAGCCATCACAAGCTTCTTTACCAGTAAAATTATTGCAACTAAAATCAGTATAACAACCAGCACTATTCCGATTATCATAAAGAAGAATTTATTTGGATTTTTCAACAAATCCCAAAGGTTGTTGCTGTCCTCTACTACCTTGCGGCCTTCCGGTGTGCCATACTTAGCCGGTACATTTGGCGTACCATCACCGTCCGTATCCTCAAAGGAGGTCATGTACTCTGCAATGGCAGCCCATGCCTTCAGCTCCCGTCCATCTGCGGCAATCACTGCATCCTCATAGTTGGTTATCGGTGTGCCGTCAGCAAACTTCGGTACAATAGACAAGAGGCCATAAGACATATCGGTCACACCACCCAACATCTGTGAAGAATAAAAGTCCGTGACTACTCGATACAGCTGGTCATCCACCAGTTCTACGCGCTCCTCGCTGCCGTTAACTAAAAACACATCCGTAACCTTATTTAAAATCATACGTTTCGGATTATAATGCCAGTATAAGCCATCCGTATATAATCTGGCAGTGGTCATTAAATCAGAGATGCTGGCATCGATTTCCGCTACTGTTTTTAACTCTGCACCGGTCAGATATACACTAATCAACGGATAACCCGGAACCCCATCGGCTCCAATTCCTAAAGAGAAGGAATTAAATACATTTTCTGTGGTAATAAACCCCTTTGCATAGGTATCACGGATGGTGCCTGCCGGCACGACTGCCACATCTACCGGATGGGTATCCGTGGTGTCAAACTTTTCCACCGCATATGTATAGGCATCTGCCATAATACTGCCCAGATTTACTTCTGTATGTAACGCACCGGTATCAGAGCTGTCCGCAAATGCAATATCATTGGCAGCCAAAATCTGATCCTTGGTAAAGCCAAATTGCTCCAGATATTTACTGTCTACCATGTCCATCAGCGCATCCACCTTAGCCTGTGTAGCAGCATCCGGTTCAATAGAAGTATCCACGGTAATAAGCTCGTAGGTGTCCATGCTCCAACGACCGCCACTCTTTTGTGTCATAGTCAGGCTGCCCAAATATTTTCCGTATTCTGCTGCAGAAACAATATAAGTATCCCCATGGACAATGGGCTCCTCCAGCTTGGTATGGGTGTGACCGCTGATAATCAAATCCAACTCCGGTACACTTTTGGCCAGAATTTCATCCTCAGACTTGTCCTCATCTGCCCAGGTACCGCTGTGAGACACGCAGACAATCATATCTACCTCTTCCTTGGTCTGAATTGCTGTAACGGTTTCCTTCACCGCTTCCACCGGGTTCTCAAAATCCAGAGGACAGTTCGGTACACAATCCAGACAATCCTCACCAAACACACCGGTGATGGCAATCTGTACACCATTCTTCTCTACGACAATATATTCCTCAACACCATAGTTTCGGAAGGCAGCCTGCAAAAGCTTCTGGTCCTCTGTGAGCCCTTTGGCCTCCATGCCTTCCCAGTCCACATTACAAACCACCACAGCCGGAAGCACATCACCACTTGCTACTGCGTTGTTCATCATATTGGCAAGCCCTGCCGCCTTATAATCAAACTCATGATTTCCCAAGGTTGTGGCATCAAAACCCAGCTCACCCAACATACGGATTTCAGAAGCTTCCTCTTCAAAAACCACCTGAATCAGCGTACCCATGGAAAAATCACCGGCATCCAACAGTAACGTATCCGGGTTCTCAGCCTTTTTTTCATTAATCAAGGTCTTAATCTTGGCAAAGCCGCCTAAGATACGAGACTGGCCATTCTCCACCGTGGCAAACGCATTCAGATGTGAGTGGGTATCATGCAAAAACATCACATCTACACACTTTGGCTCTGACTCTGCTACCACATGACTGCTCCATATTCGCCCAAACAACAAGCCTCCTATTACAAGTCCTAATGTTAATAATTTTTTCCTCATGATTGTTCCTTTCGATATATCTTTTGCTTCGTTTATAACCATAATCAGTAAAATAATTTCCAGGTATATTTTACCCAATTTTCGGGGAAATGTAAAGGCGAATTATTTTGACTTATTCTGCACAATATGTTATTATAGGAACACTTAATGCATTCGAACAGACTGATTTCATTACACTTATTTACAAAGGATTCTTTTTATGAAACTGATTATTATAAGACATGCAGACCCGGACTACTCTATTGACTCCCTCACGCCAACCGGCTGGAAAGAGGCCAAATTGTTGTCCGAGCGTATTTCCAAATTAGACGTAAAAGCTTTTTATACCTCACCTTTAGGCAGGGCCAAGGACACTGCATCCCTTACCCTGCAAAAAATGGGCCGTGAAGCTACGGAATGCCTTTGGCTTAGAGAGTTTAATTGTAAAATTCCTCGCCCAGATCAGGCCGTAGATAAGATTCCGTGGGACTGGCTGCCGGCAGACTGGACTGCTGTCCCTGAGTATTTTGATAGAAACAAATGGTATGACACAGATGTCATGAATGCCGGTCACGTCAAAGAAGAATATGATTGGGTAACCTCCGAGCTTGACAAGCTTCTGGCTCACCACGGCTACGTACGTGAAACTGATTACTATCGTGCCACACAAGCAAACAACGACACCATTGTGCTTTTCTGCCATTTCGGACTGGAATGCGTACTCTTAAGCCACCTCATCAATGTATCTCCAATGATACTCTGGCACGGCATGTGCGCCGCCCCATCCAGCGTCACCACACTCGTTACCGAGGAAAGACGCCAGGGCTATGCCTACTTTAGAATGTCCTCCTTTGGCGATATTTCACATTTATACGCGGCTGGCGAGAAACCCTCCTTTGCCGCAAGATTCTGTGAGATGTATGATAATTTGGATGAGAGACATGATTAAATTTTTTATATGGTGTACAATTATTTTACAGTTTAATAGGTCTTTACACCAGTCGCCCCGTTTGGTACAATATTTATATACAAATATCATACGGGAGGGTAAAGAGGATGTTTGATATGAATGAAAAAGAAATGATTGATAAATTGATCGACAAATATATCGACTTGCAGCGCATCAAAAAATCTGACAATCCCGAAAAGGAAGTTGATTATCAACTTACCATAGCTAAGGCAAAGCTGGAGTCATTTGGTATTGTCACCGAGAACCTGGAAATCAAGTAATAAAAACTTAAATGCATTTTAATGCATAGCGTAACTTGTTGTTAGCGTGTATAGACCTGTTAAATTGTAAAACACCTCATAAAGGGGCATTGTGACTCATACAAATCACAATGCCCCTGTTATAATTACGTTTGTAAATAAGAAACTATCCTCTTTTCACAATCTGAAGTTCGTATCCCAAAGCATTCAGCATATTGCAAAAAAGCCTTAGTGATGGACTGTTTTCCCTTTTTTCGATACGTGAAATAACCTGCTGTCTATTTCCTATCATATCTGCAAGCTGATTTTGGGTAATTTTTTGCTGCTTTCGCAAGCTTATCATTTCCCCTATTAAACGATATTCCTCGCGGCTTTCCTTCCATGCTTTGTCAAAATCTGCTGAGTCATGGCATCTTTTTCCTATTTCCTCTTTTATATTAACTGCTGTAAATGGCATACAAGCTACCTCCTTATATAAATTTTTTACCTAATGTCCGCCCCAGTTCTTTGGCTCTATCTATCACAATTTTTTTATCATTACGTTCGGTTTGATTTTTCTGTTTTCTACAAGGACTTTTTTGTCCCATCGTTTAAATTGTAGCTTATCAAACTCTTCTTTTTCCATACATTCAAGGACTGATAATGCATCAATTTGCTCACCTTCCGTTAGAGAATTAATATACTCCATAATTAAATTTCGCCCTGAACTTGTACAGTACATATGTAATGTCATTTATGCCTCTTTCTGAAAGCAATTATATAATACAACATTTTTGTAGTAAAATCAACGCCTTCCATTATATTATTATTGATTTTACTACAATCTTTTTCAAAATGTGGACGATACATCGTCACTTTAGTGCCACTGAATTTTTTCCAAAAAATCAGAGAGAAAATGACTGTTATTTTAATATTACCAAACAGTGCGCAAAAAACTCTACCATTTCTTTACGAAATGATAGAGTTTCAATGCCCCTGTTATTACTTTTTCAGTATCTCTCTCAGTACTTCTTCCACTGCACATGCCATACTGTGGAAGCCAAAATCCGTTGGATGGCAGCCATCCACGGTGCCTTCGTCCAAAGCCTTTTCCATAAGCTTTGCGCCACTTATGAAATAGACATTTGGGTCGCCCTTAGCCTTGGCTTCAAGGTATGTATTATGTACAATTTCCGCTCGTTCCTGCTCTGCAGGCTCCAGATAATACTTTGGCCTAGGCATAAGGATAATCGGCAAATCAGGCTGTGCCTGTCTGATTGCATGAAACATTTTGCTGTGTGTAGCGCGCAAGTGCTCCTCACTTGGAGCATTGTGGTCGTAATCCATCACAAAGACGCTCATATCCAGCCCCTTGATATAATCCACCATGGCATCCTCTCCCTTGGCACTTCCTGAAAAGCCCAGATTGATATAATTACAGTCTAAACGTCTGGACAAAATGCTTTGATAACTGCTGCCCGGTCTGGAGGCGCAGCCGCCCTGTGTAATGGAGGAACCATAATACACCACCGGCTTCTCTATCCGGTAGGCCGGTGCCGCCTTTAAAACGGCACCTTCCTTTAAACCAATATATAACTTGCTGACGGAGCTGTACAACGGGAAATTGATGGTAATAATTCTTTCACATCTGTCCGTGAAATCAAGTACGCTCTCATAGCCATCGCTTACGATAAAAGGCGGTGTAAAGGTTCCTTTGTATCTCACATCCCCATCGCATTCCGTATACATATCAAAGCCTGCGCTGCCTGTCAGTGCAAAGTGGGGCATCTTACCCGGCTCATACTCCGTCTTAATAGCCACATAAGGACTATCAGTCACAAAACGCACGCGCCCGCCGGCTGTATTGGTATGCAGCGCTAACACACCCGGGCTGACCTGCTCTGCTATAGCCTTAGGCATTCTGCGGAACATGCCGTCCTCCTTGTAAATACCGTAAATCTGAAAGGGCTCCCACTCTGCATCATAAAAATGCAGTCCTTCTCTGCTTATGGAAGTTGCTACAGCAAGGTTTTTATCGATTTCAGAGATATCCCTGACTGGATTTGTATTTTTCATGATATCGTACCTCAAAGAATATTTTTCCATTCTATCTTACCACAGAACACACCTTATAGCAATATACTCACATTTTTTGAGGAAAAATGAGCAAAAAAATAAGCGATGCCCAGTCGTTAAACTAAGCATCACTTATTCTATTGTTGTTACCGACCCCGCCTGATTTTCTGACAATAAATCATATCATTTCGTCGAATACTAAAATATTTAGTTTGTACTGTTTCTATAAACAACAATTTCACCAATAGATGTCCATGCTGAACCTTGGTTGTTGCCATTTGAAGTAATTCTCACATACCTACCCTGTACCGTACTTCCAATGTCAACCAATTCATAATCACCATAAGAAGCAGTTGTTCCTAATTTTGCATCGCCTGTCCATACATCCTCAAACTCAATACCATCATCTGATACACTAATGGTAAAATTATATAACCGTCCTGCCGGAGTACCTTGGAAGTTAACAGCCACACCATCAATGCTCTGTACAGTCTTTAAATCTACGGTCACATAACATCCGATTACATTGGAAGCCCATTTTTTACTCAAATCCCCATCAAATACATTAACAGCAACATTACCCACGTTGGCTTGAGGTTCTTCGCTGGCCACTGCTCCTATCACTTGAATAGAGTCTTTTCCTTCAAATTCCATAGGCGCCACTACTGATTTAAATATCAGACTATAACAGGACTGATTACTAGGATCATTCATGTCAGTAAGGACAATCCTCGTTATATCTTCAAGAGTTGCACCCTTTTGTATTTCAACTGTTGCTGTTAAACTGGTAGCCTCAATATCCGGAACTTCAGAAAGCGCACCTGCCTGATAATAATATATATTGGTCAATCCTTCCACAGTAACATCTTCCCCTGCAACCTTCAAGGAATCCAATTTAGGAGCTACCAGAAGCTCACCATCCGGAATACTCCATTCGGCAATAGATTTATTATATTCGCCAACCGCTGTAGGATTATAAACTGTATCAGGAGTAAGCTTTACTGTGATATTCAAATCACCTGATGCATTGAACTTGATTGCAATCCTTTTCGCAGTTTCCGCATTAACAAATGTTGTTTCTTCATGAAGAGGAGCCGCAACTGCATATGTAAACTCTGTTGCTTCTACTGTATTTCCTTCTGCATCAGTTGCAATATATTCCATTTTCAGTTTTTTGTTATTCTTGGTGAGCGTTGCTGTGTTACCCTCAATTTCTATATCTGCATCAGACAGCATAAACCAATATACCTCTGAGTTCTCTTTCTTCAGGGTAATTTCATCACGAATAACAAGACTTCTTCTGTTATCGGTCAACTGCAGACCGCGATTCACCTTGGACGCATTTACACTATAAGCTTCTGTTAAATCAGAACGAATAATCGCTCCTCGTTCCTTGGATTCAAGATTTACAGTAGAGAAGGAATTGACTTCCTGATCTTGATCAGCTGTAGAGTTAATAACAAGCGTACTATGCGCTTCTGCTCTCAATCGGAAAATATTCCAACGTGCTCCGTGGTCTTCGTCGTCCCAGTAACCAGGCTGATTATAGTTATCTTGTCCAAGCTCCACAACCCATCTCACTCCGGCACTGTCAAATACGAAGCTTCCTGCATCAAGATGTCCATGGGACGCTCTATTATCTCCCGCATGATAACCAACAAAAGTTGTTTCTCCTGTTGCAAATGAATCATGTAATGACACAGTACCATCACTTTCATAAATGGCATCTAAAGGCAAATTTACCTCTCCCGGTACAATAGAGGTATCATACCATAAAAGCGCTAGTGCCATGTGTTCACCATTGCTCATCGCCCCACCGGTCTTACTAAAAATAACCTTGGTTATATCGGGGTCATTATATGCATTTGACATCCATATCATTTCAGGAGTATATATAGTAGTATTCCCACCATCTCCATATGTAAAGAGACCACCATCTCCTTGCAGATTAACCATGTAACGAGCTGCAGTAGAAATTCCCTCTGCTGTACCTAATCTCAAATCTGTTCCAAGTACCGTCTCTAATGAATCAAATGCCTTCGTCATATACTGTACGGTATAATCCCAATAATTAGGACCTTCATACCATGCACCATACGGAGCAAAGTTAGCCAAATAGTTCTCAGATGCTCTAACACAATCTTCTAAAACGCTGGAAGCTATCTCAGGATAAACATCCATAGTAGCAAGTGCTGCCATCGTTAGACCGCCTGTAATAACAGTATTCCAATTACTTTCATCTTTTACAATGTTCTTAAATGGACCTACTCCATCCTGGAACATATTTACAGCATCATAGAATGCATTATTGTAAATACCCTCTTCTATAACTTTTCTCTGTTCGTCTGTAAAGGCATCATACATCCAGTCATAACCAACTGCCACTGCTGCAGCCATTTCAGCTACATCCAGGGTGTGGCTAGGATGCCAATCCGGGAAATTACTTACTGCTTCCAGTTCCTTATATGCTCTCTCTGCATACTTCTTATCCTGAGTAAGCTGATAAGCCATACCAAATGCGTACATTCTCTCTAATACATCACGGCTAACATATAAAAGTCTTACACCATCTCTAAGCTCGTAAAATACCACATCCTGCTCTGCCAGACTATCAGCACGACTAATAACGTCGGATGCCCATTTCGTAATATAAAGATTAGAACCATTATTATACATCGTTCTTATTTTTTCAAAATCACTTGCGGTAGCATGTATACGAGGATGTGTACCCTTCTGTGCCGACTGATTATACAGTGCCAATAAATCAGTATCTGTCATTCTCAGATAGAATAAATAATCATTTAAATCCTGAAGTGCTTCCTCATCAGTTGGAAGTGTATACGCAGTATCACCTGCGATTACCATACCGCTATTGACAACTTTAGCATCCGTAACTACCTGCTTACTATATAACTCTGTAAAGAACTTCTCCACATCCATGGTTGCATCTGTACCTTCCGGAAGTTCCCATCCGAGAATTTTTGCAAGTTCTGCCGTATTAATCAAAGTCTCATTACTACGCGCCACAGATGCTGCAGGCAATGTAGAAAGCATGCTCTTCGTGCCATTCACATATACTACACCGCTTCGTTTATGTACAGCTACATATCCTTCCAAATCATCTTTATATCCGGAATCATCAGCAAATATGGTATTATCAGTCAGTTTAATTACCTTTGAAACAGCACCAACGTCCTCCATCGGAGTCTTGGAATCATAAACGCGAATATTGTCAAGACCAAATTTAATAGGTACAGTCAGGTTTGACTTCCTATGGAATCTCAGTATACTAATTTTATTATCTGCACTAAATCTCGGATTCAATGCTTCTGATGCTGTCCACTCTCCATCAAAATAATAGTCAACGGTACCTGCATAATAGTCGACTGCAAAAGCAAAATTGTACCACCTATTCAATTCCAACTTTTCCGTCTGATTTGCATATTTAAAGGTGTCTCCTTTAGTTAACTGTGCAATCATTAACTCCTTACCGTCAGTTATATTTTGAGGAGCTATTATACGTACATCAATCTGGGTCTTGTCTCCCATAACTTTAAAATCAAAATCATATACCACATAATCACTTTCAGAAGTAATACCCTCTGCATTTACATGGAGCTGCTTCTCATTTATGCTTTCCAACTCCAGATACCAGTTGCCGTCCGTCTCCTGAGCTCTCTGCACAATATTACTGTATTTAGCAATATTCATACTATTCAAACTAGTATCTTTTTCAAAATCTTCATTCTTTATAACATTGCTCCCAAGGTTAGGCTCCTCCGCATCTATCTGAGCAGCCTGTACCTTTACATGAATATCAATATTCTTGTTCTGGTATTCATTACCTGCTTCTTCACTCATGTGCACTGCAAGCGCAAAATAATCCGCGTCAATGCCTGCCTCCAGTAAACCTCCGGGTGCTGCAGTATAAGTCTCAGATTCCAAGGTCCCCTTTTGCACACCTTCAATCGCCTTAAGAGCATCCCATTTTGCTACTACATCCAGTCCTTCAGTAGCCTCAATTGCTTTTTGTATTTCGCTTTTGTTTTCATCAGCCTCTTCAAACTTTACACCATCATAAATCGCATATTCAAAAGTATCATCTTCTGTATCAATACCGTTTACATCCATCAGAATCTGGTATTTTGCAGGAATGCTCCCCTCCTGATTTTCAACCGCCAGATAAATAATTTGGGTCATACCAGGTTCCCAACAAAGCTTATCTCCGTCATCAAAGATACTCTTATCACTTGACAGATTACGAATACTTTCATAGCCTTTACCAGAAGCATATTTTTTGAAGTCTATCTTTAATTCTCCCGCTTCAACACTATTACCGGTGACACGAACAGCATCCGTAAACCAAGCAAGGGTAGTGCCTACCAGCATGGACAAACACAATATCAATGAAAACAGGCTATATAGCCATCTACGTTTTTTATCCCTCATTTTATATCCTGGTATATTGTAATTGACTTATCTAACAGTCACTTACAAATACACCTTCTCCTTTCTATTATTTCTCTTTACATCGTTCTAATTTATTAATGTAAATGAGCTTTCAAAATAAAAGACCTTCTTTACTGTATAATCCTCGGAAGAATTTTATGGCTCTACATAAGTAGTCTGACGTGCATTCACAACGATATCCGCTTCAAATTTTGTCTTTTGATATCTGTTGTCTGCATCTTTTTTCATATGCAGTACCAGAGCAAAGTACTCTACTTCTCCTGCCTCTAAATGACCGTTAGGTGCTGCTGTCAGCGGGCCTGCTGTGAGGGAGCCTGTCTGTCCGCTTGCAGACGCTTTAATGGCGTCCCAATCCTTTGCTGCTGCTGACTGATTTAAGCTTGTGGCTGCATCTGTGCCTGCTTCAACACCATTAATGATGGCATACTCCAGTGCACCTACCAAAGCACCGCTAAGAGTCAATTCCATATCATAATTAAATTCAATTGACCCTTCATTACGCACTGCAAGATAGTACACCTGTGTATAATTTGGTGTCCAGTTTGCTCCCGTAAATACCGGTTCTGTTGTTTCTGTGTAGCCGACGTTGTTTTCTTTGGTTCCGATGTTCTTGTACGCACCATTACCTGCATCGTCAAACACGTACTTCTCCAACGCAACCTTCATCTCGCCCACGTTGATGTCTGCCGATACTTGGATAGTATCGGTAAACCATGCCATGGTTGTGCCAATCAGCATCACCATACAAAGTACCAGTGATACCATTGCCGAAATCAAAACTCTCTTTGTTCCATTTGATGACTTCATTTTCGTCCTCCTGTTTGTTTAAAATATTTTATGTATATGGCTTCTGCCATTAACATCTGTAAAAAATTAAGTATCTGTTGGCTCCGGACTACCTGTTGGGGCTTGCGTTGGTGCCTCTGTCGGTGCTGTACTTGGCATCGCTGTCGGGGCTATGCTTGCTTCCGGACTGCTCGTCGGGGCTTGCGTTGGTGCCTCCGTCGGCGCTGTACTTGGCATCGCGGTCGGTGCTATGCTTGCCTCCGGACTGCTCGCCGGGGCTTGCGTTGGTGCCTCCGTCGGTGCTGTACTTGGCGTCGCGGTCGGTGCTATGCTTGTCTCCGGACTGCTCGTCGGGGCTTGCGTTGGTGCCTCCGTCGGTGCTGTACTTGGCGTCGCGGTCGGTGCCATGCTTGCCTCCGGACTGCTCGTCGGGGCTTGCGTCGGTGCCTCCGTCGGTACTGTACTTGGCGTCGCTGTCGGGG
>JAFXDD010000016.1 GCA_017516285.1 Lachnospiraceae bacterium | reverse complement strand
GATTGCAGTGGTAACTGCATTTACACGTGGAAAACGAGAGCACAGTGTGAAAGAGCCGGGTTACCGGCTATATTGTTATTTTTGGCATTATAGCAGACCTATGCGCTATTTGGGGTATCGTATTATCAGAAAGCTTCGTATTTTAAGGATGCGTCTGAAATCAAAAAATTAACTAGAAGGTATTAGATGTATAAATTTGAAAGTAAAATTCGTTATAGTGAATTGGATGAAAAGGGATATTTGGCAGTGCCCAAAATCGTAGATTATTTTCAGGATTGTTCGAATATGCAGTCGGACTCACTGGGGGTCGGGCGAGAGTATTTGGAGGAGAAGCATCTGGCATGGGTACTCAGTTTCTGGCAGATTGTGATTGAGAGAAGGCCGGAGCAGAATGAGCCGGTAAAGGTAGGAACTTTTCCTTATGAATTTAAAAGCTTTATGGGAATGCGTAATTTTCTGATTGAGGATATGAAAGGCAATCGAATTGTCAGTGCCAATTCTATCTGGACGCTTTTGGATATGAAGACGGGCAGGCCGGTTAAGGCAACAGAGGAAATTATTCAGCATTATTCATTGGAGGAAAAATTGCCAATGGAATATGCCGGAAGAAAAGTTGCAATTCCGGAGCTTGGAGAGGTGGTTACGCCGGTAAAGGTGACCAGGGAATATATCGACACCAATCATCACATGAACAATGCCAAATATATTACCGTGGCAATGAATTATGTTCCTTGTCATTTAGAGGTAAGGGAAATACGAATAGAATATAAAAAGCAGGCATTTTTGGGGGATAACATTTATCCTTTTGTGGCTTCCATCGAAGGAGGTCTGGCTATCAGCCTGCGTGACATGGATGGCAATCCTTATGTAAATATGCATATTTACACTATACCGGGAGGAGAGGTATTATGATTCGTTTAGGAGAGGTGCAGAATTTAATTATCGTAAAGGAAGTGGATTTTGGTGTATATGTGGCACCGGAAGGAGCTGTCCATGATGCAGAGGCTTTACGGGAAGACAAGGTACTTCTGCCGGCAAAGTATGTTCCTGAAGGCAAAAAGGTAGGGGACACCGTAGAGGTTTTTGTATACAAAGACTCTAAGGACCGACTGATTGCCACCACTTTGCAGCCAAAGTTAACAATGGGGCAGGTGGCAAGACTGCGTGTAGCGCAGGTAAGCAAGTTTGGTGCCTTTTTAGACTGGGGGCTGGAAAAGGATTTGCTGCTTCCGTTTAAGCAGCAGAAAAAGCACATAAGTGAGGGAGAAGAGGTTTTGGTTTCCCTTTACATTGACAAGAGTGAACGACTCTGTGCCACTATGAATGTATATCATGAGCTTCGCACGGACAGCCCGTATCAAAAGGATGATCGTGTAAGCGGTAGCGTTTATGAGATCAGTCCTAATTTTGGTGCCTTTGTAGCAGTGGATGACAGGTATTCCGGTCTGATTGCAAAGAAGGAGCTTTATGGAGATATTCAGATTGGTGATACGGTTTCTGCAAGAGTGCTTCGGGTAAAAGAGGATGGTAAGCTGGATTTGAGCGTAAGAGATAAGGCATATCTTCAGATTGCTACGGATGCTGAGGAAATTATGAAGCTTATTGAACGCTTTGGCGGGGCATTACCATTTAATGACAAGGCATCACCGGAGGTAATTAAGCGCGAAACAGGCATGAGTAAGAATGAATTTAAGCGTGCTGTAGGCAATTTATTGAAAAATAACCGTATTAAAATAACAGAAAAAGGCATTATGAAAATTTCTGAATAAATATCGTCAAATTCTTACAAAAAACTATTGATTTTTTTGAGCATTTTGTGTAAATTTTAATTAATGGTATTAAAAGCAATTGCACATAGGAGAAAAAGTTATGATTTCCAATCAGATACTACAGAGCACCATCGAAGGATTGAAAAATATTGGTCGTATTGATTTAGCGGTCATGGATGTAGAGGGCAAAGAAATTGCATCTACCTGTGACATGAAGGACTGTGCAGAGAGATGTATTGAGTTTTCCCAGTCACCTGCAGACAGTCAGGAGGTACAGGGTTGTCAGTATTTTAAAATTTATGATGAGTACCAGTTAGAGTATATTTTAGTGGTACGAGGCACAGGTGATGATGCCTATATGATTGGCAAGATGAGTGCTTTCCAGATTCAGAGTTTGTTGGTTGCCTACAAGGAGCGTTTTGACAAGGATAATTTTGTGAAGAATCTGCTTTTGGACAACTTGCTTTTGGTGGACATTTACAGCCGTTCCAAGAAGCTACGCATGCCTGTCGAGCAAAAGCGTACCGTTATGCTGATTCAGGCGGCAAATTGCCGTGAAATCAATATGCTTGAACTTACCAAAGCATCTTTTGGCAATAGTGCGAAAGAGTTTATTACAGCCGTGGATGAAAAAGATGTTATCATCATTAAGGATTTAGCAGAGCATGAGATGAATCCGGATGTGGATCGATATGCAAAGAGTATTATCGAGCAGCTTACCAAAGATGGTGCCAAGGGAGTACATATTTCTTATGGAACCACTGTGCGCGAGATTAAGGATGTGAGCCGTTCTTATAAGGAAGCCAAGATGGCTCTTGACGTGGGCAAGATTTTCTTTGAAAATAAGCAGGTTATTGCGTATAGCGAGTTGGGCATCGGAAGATTGATTTATCAGCTTCCTATTCCGCTCTGCAAGATGTTTATTAAGGAAATCTTTGGCGGTAAGAGTCCGGATGACTTTGATGAAGAGACGTTGATTACCATCAACAAGTTCTTTGAAAACAGCCTGAATGTTTCTGAAACCTCCAGGCAGCTATTCATTCACCGTAATACCCTGGTATATCGTCTGGACAAGCTTCAGAAGGCTACGGGGCTGGATTTGCGAGTGTTTGAAGATGCCATTACCTTCCGCATTGCGCTGATGGTAGTGAAGTACATGAAATATATGGAAAATTTAGATAACTAACTTGAAAAGGATACCCGCACTAAAGGTGGCTTAGGACACCACTTTCAGTACGGGTATTGATGCTTACAACGATAAAGGAAAGGTGAACAAAGTGGCAAAAAATAAAAAATCACGTGCAGAGGCAATTGAATTATATGATGATGACGCGATTGTATTGGACAATGTAACCAAGTCATACAAAGTTACAAAAGCAAACAAAGGCTCTAATGTACTGAAAGGTATCTCTTTACGCATTAAAAAGGGGGAGTTTGTTTTTATCGTAGGTGATAGCGGCTCCGGTAAATCTACCTTGATTAAGTTATTATTACGCGAATTGACATCTACCACAGGAAGCGTATATGTCCTGGGGCAGAATTTAAATAAAATGAGACATAGAAAGGTACCTGCTTTCCGCAGACGTCTGGGGGTTGTGTTCCAGGATTTCCGTCTGTTAAAGAGTATGAATGTATATGACAATGTGGCATTTGCACAGTACATTACACAGGTGCCGGAAAAAGAGGTGCGCCGTAATGTACCGGAAATGCTTGGCAAAGTGGGTCTGGCAGGCAAGTATAAAGCAAAGCCTAGACAATTATCCGGTGGTGAGCAGCAACGAGTGGCGTTAGCAAGAGCCTTGGTGAATAAGCCGGAAATTTTATTGTGTGATGAGCCTACCGGTAATTTGGATCCTAAGAATAGCTGGGAAATCATGAAGCTATTGGAAGAATTCAATAACGAGGGAACGACTGTTGTAGTGGTAACACACAATCAGGAAATCGTAGACAGTATGCAGAAGCGCGTCATTACAATGCACAAGGGCAATGTATGGAGCGACGAAGAGACAGGTGGTTACGTTTATGAGAATTAATACTTTAAAATATACATTAAAAGAAGGCTTTAAGGGGCTCTTTCGTAATAAATGGTACACATTGGCATCCATAGCAACAATCAGTGCATGTTTGTTTCTTTTGGGTATTTTTATAGCAATTTTGATGAATTTCCAGCACATCGTGGAAAATGTCCAAAAGGGCGTGGCAGTGACCACATTTTTTGTGGAAGGAACTACCGAAGAAGAAATTCTGACCATGCAAAAGCAGCTTGAAGGCAGAGAAGAGGTAGACCGAGTGGTTTATATTTCTGCAGAACAGGCATGGGCAGATTTCGTAGAAGATATGAACATGGGCGAGTATATGGATGGATTCCCGGAAAATCCGCTCGCAAAAAGTGCAAACCTGGAAATTTATATTAACGATGCTTCTAAGCAGGCTGATTTGGTTAGCTATCTGGAATCCAGCAGTATTGTGAGACGCATCAATAAATCAGAATTGGCAGCCAATACCCTTTCCGGCATTGAGTCCTTGGTGGGTGTGGCAAGTATCGGTATTATCGGTATTTTGTTTTTGGTATCGGTATTTCTTATCAGCAATACGGTTACCATTGGTATTTCTATCCGCAAAGAGGAAATCAATATTATGAAATATATTGGTGCAACAGACTTCTTTGTACGATTCCCATTTATTATCGAGGGTATTTTGATTGGCTTGATTGGTGCGGCATTACCGCTTGCACTTATTTATGTTTTGTACAATCAGGTAATTCTCGGTATTGCGGGACAGTTTCCTTCTTTAACCAGCTTATTGGGATTTTTGGATGTTACGGCCGTGTTTGAATATTTGGTTCCGGTAAGCTTGGGAATTGGCGTAGGCATCGGTTTCTTCGGAAGCTTCTTCACATGTAAAAAGCATTTAAAGGTATAAGGAGCAGGAATGAGAATAGGCAAAAAAGGTTTGATTTGCTTGTTTGGCTTTAGTGTGGCGGTAATGGTAGCAGTGTCTGCATTGCTGATAAAAGGAGAGCCCGTTATGGCGGGCTCCTTTTCTGATATTACTTCTGACAGCATAGAGGCCAAAAAGGACGAAATCGCAAATGCAACAACTCAGCAGAATAGTATCAAGAATTCTATTTCGGACATGAAAGCAATTATATCCGGTCTGAAAGCAAAGAAATCAGATTTAAATAAATATATTGCAGAAATTGACAGTACCATGTCAGAACTTCAAAGTAAAATAGGTGCATTTGAGGAGCTGATTTTACAAAAGGAAGCAGAGATTGTATTAAAAGAGCAGGAATTGGAAGATGCCCAGGAGAAGGAAATGGAGCAGTATGATTCCATGCAGAAGCGCATACAATATTTGTATGAAAGCGGTGAAACCAATTATTTAGAGGCTATTTTGCAGGCAGACAGTTTTTCCAGCATGATTAATCGTGCAGAGTATGTAGAACAGCTTGCCGCATATGATAATCAGATGCTTCATGAATACATAATGCACAGGGAGTACATTGCTCTTTGTAAAGAAGTTGTGGAGCAGGAAAAGGTAACACTTGACGAGGGTAAAGCAGCATTAGAAGAAGAAAAAGCAAATTTGGAAACGGTGCGAAAGCAAAAGGCAAAGGACTTGGCGGCATATGAGGATGATATTTCACTGACTCAAGCATCTATTAAGGAGCTTGAAGCAGATTTAAAATATCAGACAGATTTGATTGCCAGTCTGGAAAAAGAAATTACCGATGAGCAAAGAGAGATTTTAAAAGCAACTGGTATTACACTTGGATATGATGGAAGCGGATTCGAAAATCCTGCACCAAGCTATACCGTGATTTCTTCTGATTTTGGTTGGAGAAGAGATCCATTTAGTGG
>JAFXDD010000015.1 GCA_017516285.1 Lachnospiraceae bacterium | reverse complement strand
AAGTTTAATTTGGATGGTACAATAACTTGTTTGAATGATACTGAGGGATCAGCTGTTACCTGGGAGAAGAATAAATGGTATGATGTTGTATTGAAACTGGATTTAGAGAAGCAGACATATGATTTGTCCATCAACGAAGGGGATAATGCTGTAGTGACGAAGAAAGGGTTGAACCTTGGAGCTGTAGATAAGCTATCATGGATTCAATTCCCGATTTTATATAGTGCAAAAAGCGCTATCGTTTTGCTTGATGACATGGTTGTTAATAGTGTAACTATAGAACAGATGGTTAATGTTGTACCTCGTGGGGATGATCAGGTTAAAGCCAGCAATTCTCCGATTATCAAGTTTGAAAGTAAGGCACTTGGTGCACTGGCAATCGTTAATAGTAAAGATGCCTATGAAACTTGGGCAACTTCTTCGGAAAGAGGAGTTATGCTTGCTGACAACAGAACAGCATTTATTGTACGGGATGAAGTGACACTTAAGGCAAAGTCAGATGTTTACTGGTTTGCACATTCTGAGCGTAATATTGAGATTGAACTGAGTACTGACAAGAAGAGTGCAATTTTAACAGACGAAAACGGTAATAGAATGTGGGTAGGAATCCTGACAACAGATGGTGAGTTTGAAGTGAGAGACTGTACACCATTGCCGGGTTCTCCAAAGCTTGAGGGACAGGTTGATAACTCAAAGTTCCAAAAGCTTACGATTAAATTTGCAGGTGTAGAATCTGTCAATGTAGCAGTAGCATACATACCTCTTGTTGACAGTGTATCTGTACCGGAGAATCTTGCCACTATAAAAGAGCTTGGGGCAAAGAATCTTGCTTATTGGCAGATTCCGGATGGAGAATTACCTTCCGTTGATACCATAACACTGAATGGTGTAGAAATAGAAGGATTTACACCGACAAAGACACTGTATACTATCAGTATTAGAGATGATGAAACAATTCCAATCATTGCGGCTACTAAGAATGGGGTTTCTCTTGAAGTGCAGCAAGCAACTACTGATTCACCGACTGCTGTAATCACATTTATAGATGGTGGCACAAGCAATAAAATTAGGATAAATTTTAATATCAGAAGTGTGCTCAAAAAGGTAGTTCAGGGTTATGAAATTACAGAGGATGATATCTCAATAGGTGAAGATGGAATTCTAGAGGAAGCAAATCCACCAAAAGCTGTATTGGATGGTAATCTGACGACAAGATGGACATCAAAGGGAAGAGGGCAGTACATGATTATTGATTTCGGACAGGTAAGAACCTTCAGTAAGCTAGATATTGCTATGTACAATAGTGAGAAAAGAACTTATCTCTTTGAAATTAAGGTGTCTGAGGATGGTTTTAATTATACCTCTGTGTATAATGGACCGGATCAGGATGTATATGCCGACGGAACGCATCTGGGACCTGTAGCTTATGATTTTGGCGGAACATATCAGGCTAGATATATCAAAATTATTGTTAATAGCTATGAAGAGGCTGCCTCACACGACCTTTATAACAATATTGCAGAAATTCAATAGAAGTTAAAGTCTGGTGCCTGCCGAACTCTGGCAGGCACCGTATATGTTAGGTTGTTATTCTGGAAGGAGTTATATAACATTGAATAAAATTAAAAAAGTGTCTATAAATACAGCAGATAGATTTGTATTGGCTAATAAACTTTGGGGTTATGATTGCTATAATACTGATGTTTATGCTCAGATAGCATATGATGAGTCTGGCTTCAATGTCAGATTTATCGTAGAGGAGAGCAATCCCCTTATTGAAAAAACACATCATTTTGAAGGGGTATGTGAGGACAGTTGTGTAGAGTTTTTTGTGAATTTTACACCGGAGTGGTCTGATAAGTATATAAATTTTGAAGTGAATGCGACCGGTATTATGTTTGCAGCATATGGATCAAGCCGGTACGATGGTGTGCAGTTGGAATTAGAGGACATACAAGGGCTGGATATCAAGGCTGAGATAAAGGATGGATATTGGACAGTAAGCTATAGGATTAGCTTTGATTTAATAAGGAAATATTATCCGCGATTTGATATAGAACATTGTGATTATATATTGGGAAATCTTTATAAATGTGGTGATAAAACCGCATATAGGCATTATTTGTCTTATTTCAAAGTAGAAACAGAGAAACCGGATTTTCATAGGCCGGAATACTTTGATAAGTTTATGGTTGAAATTTTAAAATGATTCGCAAGCTTCGAAATGAAATAAGTTTTGTTTATAGGAGTAGATGATTATGTTAGCAATTATACATGCAGATTTAGTCATGCCGGATCATATTATACCGGATGGTTTTGTACAGTTAGGAGGAGCATATGGAATTAGGACTTACTTCCGTTACATTTAGAGGAGAAGAATATGAAACAGTATTAGACTATTGCGTTAAAAGTGGTCTTTCCTGTATTGAATGGGGCAGCGATATTCATGTACCTGAGACAGATCATGATAAAGCAAGAGCAGTGAAGAAATCATCTGATAAGGCAGGAATTCGAATATGTTCTTATGGTTCTTATTACAACCTTTGTGTTAACGAAAACTGTGAGGAGGCATTCCTTCCGTATTTGGAAACAGCTGTCATACTTGGTGCACCGATTATCAGACTGTGGGCAGGCAAGGTGGGTTCGGATGTTGCATCAGAAGAATATTATGCGCACGCTGTAGCAGAAACACAGAAGCTTTGTGACATGGCAGCAAAATATAATATTACACTGGCCTTTGAATATCATAGGAATTCGTTGTCTGATACCGCAGATAGTGCTATTCGGATTTACAAGGACATAAATCGAGAAAATTTTGGCTTGTATTATCAACAAAGTTTGCAGTGTTCTTTGGAAGAGAATATTGCATCATTAGAAAAAATGCTTCCGTATATTAAAATGGTGCATGTATTCTATTATGAAAATAAAATGAGGATGTCTCTCGGAGATGGCGAAGGTATTGCATTTTGGACAAGGATTATAGGCCTGATTAGAGAACGTCAGATTCACACTGACTTATTGTTTGAGTTTTTAAAGGATGCCTCACCGGAAGGACTTAAGTGCGAGACAGGTATATTAGAGAAAATTATATAAGAGGGAGAAATAATATGTTAAAAATTGCAGTAGTAGGAACAGGCTTAATAAGTGGACAGCATTTAAAAGCCATACAGTCATCTGCAGAAGCAGTGCTTTGTGCAATCTGTGACATCAATGAGACTGTAGGTGTACCTCTTGCGGAGGAATATGGAGTACCGTTTTTTAAGGATTACAAGGATATTCCACAAAATACGGATGCAGAAGCAGTTATTTTGAATTTACCTCATTTTTTACACTGTGAAGTGTCTGAATTTTTTCTGGACAAGGGAGTCCATGTATTAGTAGAGAAACCTATGGCCAATACCGTAAAAGAGTGTGACAGAATGATAGAGGCAGCAGAGCGCAATAATAAAAAGCTGGCAATTGGTCATATTCAGAGATTTTATCCCGGGAATCGTAAGGTAAAGGAAATGTATCAATCAAAGGAAATCGGAGAACTTTGTATGATAAACGAGTTGCGTTCAGAAGAGTATTTTTATGAAGGCAGACCGAAGTGGTTCTTGGACAAAAAGTTGTCAGGGGGCGGTGTTTTCATGAATTTTGGTGCACATGCATTGGATCTGCTTTTCTCTATTGTGGATAGCAAGCCAGTTCATGTCAGTGCAATGGTAGGAAATATCAAGAATAACTATTCTATTGAAGGACATGCTCAGGTACATGTAGAACTCGAAAATAAGGTTAGTGCAAATATTACTATCTGCGGTTATGCAAAAGGTGGTAGAGAGGTAACGTGTTGCTTTACGAATGGTATACTTAAGATATTGAATGGCGGCAGAAGGTTAGCAAAAAATGTAGGAAACGGCTGGGAAGATGTAGAGTTGGAGGAGACCAATCCGTTTGAATTACAGTTGGCAGAATTTTGTAAGCTTATAAAGGGTGAGCGAAGCGAGATTGCGTCCGGTGAATTTGGCAGACAGGTTATTGGAATAGTTGAAGAGGTATTAAATGATCGGGTAATGATAGAAAAGAAAATCTAGGATTATAAGGAGTTTACGATGATTGGATTTGATATTGGCGGGACAAAGTGTGCTGTATGCATAGGACAGGAAGTGGATGGTGGTCTGAGAATATTAGATAAAAGGAGTATTCCTACAGACCACACCATATCACCATATGAAATGATTGATCGGATGTGTGACCTGGCTGAAGAGATAACAGATACCATTGACTGTATCGGTATCAGCTGTGGTGGTCCATTAAACTCGAAAACAGGGGTGATTCAGTCCCCACCCAATTTGCCGGGCTGGGATGATGTGGAAATTGTCTCATATCTGGAGAAAAAATACAGAGTAAAAGTATATCTGCAAAATGATGCCAATGCATGTGCGGTAGCGGAATGGTTGTACGGAGCAGGGAAGGGATATGAGAATATGATTTTTCTGACATTTGGCACGGGCATGGGTGCAGGGCTCATATTGAATGGACAACTCTATTCCGGTACAAACGATATGGCTGGGGAAATCGGGCATGTGAGACTTAGCGATCATGGGCCGGTTGGGTATGGAAAGGCAGGCTCTTTTGAAGGATTTTGCTCTGGCGGTGGACTGGCACAAATCGGTCAGATGATGGCTAAAGAAAAACTACAGATGGGAGAAAACGTGTCTTATTGTGCAGGAATGAAATGTCTGCAGGATATCACTGCCAAGAAGATTGCAGAGTGTGCTAATGCAGGTAATGAGGATGCTCTTGCAGTATATGAGCTTTGCGGAAAAATGTTGGGGCGGGGTTTGTCTATACTAATTGACGTATTGAATCCGGAATGTATTGTATTAGGGAGTGTATTTCAGAGAAGTGGGCACTTGCTTCAAACTGCAATGGTGGATGTAATAAATAGGGAATGTCTGGAGGCATCACGCTCTGCGTGTAGAGTGGTACCTGCATTGTTGAAAGAAAATATTGGAGATTATGCGGCACTTGCGGTAGCGGCTATGGGAGGTAGAAATGATGTTATATGATAGATACCCTGCATTGGAAGTGTGCAGGGAGGAGATAGAAAAAACACGAGAAATGATGCTCGAAACATATCGAAATGGAGGGAAGATTTTGGTATGCGGAAATGGTGGAAGTGCAGCAGATAGCGAGCATATTGTTGGAGAACTGATGAAAGGATTTCTGTTAAAACGTCCTGTGATGGATGAACGAATACCGGAAAGCTTACGTAATGGATTACAGGGTTCTTTGCCGGCGATATCGTTGCCAAGCCAGAGCGCTATTCTTTCTGCATTTATAAATGATGTGGATCCGGAAATGATGTATGCACAACTAGTATATGGTTATGCTGGTAAGAATGACCTTCTTATGGGACTTTCTACTTCGGGTAATTCAAAAAATGTAGTGAACGCTATGGTTGTTGCACGAAGTCTGGGTGCGAAGGTAGTTTCGTTAACCGGGGAAAGGGAAAGTCGAATGTCTGAGTTGTCTGATGTAGCAATCCGTGTACCCGAGGTAGAGACATATAAAGTGCAGGAGTATCACTTACCGGTATATCATTATTTATGTGCGGAAGTGGAGAAAGTGATATTTGGATAATTTGAAACTATTATATTGCTGTTAGAAAATATATTTGGGAGTTGGAGAAAAATATGAATAATCATGAACTTGCTATGATGGCAAATCAGATTCGTAAAGGTATTATAACAGCTGTACATGGCGCCAAAGCCGGTCATCCCGGTGGTTCCCTGTCAGCGGCAGATATTTTTACGTATCTTTATTTTGAAGAAATGAATATTGATCCGGAGGAGCCCCAAAAGATAGACAGAGACCGATTTGTTCTTTCAAAGGGGCATACGGCGCCGGGGCTTTATTCCACGCTGGCAAACAGGGGATATTTCTCGGTAGAGGATTTACCGACCCTGCGTCATTTGGGTTCCTATCTACAGGGGCATCCTTGCTTACAGCATGTGCCGGGTGTGGATATGTCCTCCGGTTCCTTGGGGCAGGGGATTTCAGCAGCAGTTGGAATGGCACTGGGAGCGAAGGTAAGAAACAAGGATTTCCGTGTATATACCCTGCTTGGAGATGGAGAAATTGAGGAAGGTCAGGTTTGGGAAGCCGCCATGTTTGCAGGACACAGAAAACTGGACAATTTGGTAGTCATAGTGGATAACAATGGCCTGCAGATTGACGGACCTGTGTCTGAGGTGTGTTCTCCTTATCCCATTGATAAGAAGTTTGAGGCATTCAACTTCCATGTAATTCATTTGGAAGACGGTAATGACATGGAGCAGATTCGTGCGGCATTTGCAGAAGCACGAAACACAAAGGGAAGGCCGACAGCAATTATTGCTCGTACCTTAAAGGGAAAGGGTGTTTCCTTCATGGAGGGAAGTGTGGATTGGCACGGAAAAGCACCGAATGATGCAGAATATGAAATAGCAATGAAGGATTTGGAAAGGATAGGTGAGGAATTATGTCAGAGATAAAGAAAATTGCTACCAGAGAAGCTTATGGCAATGCACTGGCTGAATTTGGCGAAAGCTATCCTGATTTATATGTGCTGGATGCAGACCTGGCCGCTGCCACCAAGACCGGTGTGTTTAAGAAAAAGTATCCGGAAAGACATATTGACTGTGGTATTGCAGAGGCAAATATGATGGGTATTGCAGCAGGTCTTTCACTGACAGGTATTATTCCTGTGGCAAGCACTTTTGCCATGTTTGCAGCAGGCAGGGCTTTTGAACAGATTAGAAATTCTATCGGCTATCCAAATTTAAATGTGAAAATTGGCGCAACCCACGCAGGTATTACGGTAGGTGAGGATGGCGCAACCCATCAGTGTAATGAAGATATTGCTCTGATGAGAACCGTTCCGGGCATGACTATTTTAAATCCTTCTGATGCGGTGGAAGCAAGAGCCTGTGTCAAGGCAGCGCTGGATATGAAAGGGCCTGTATATATGCGCTTTGGACGTGCCGCAGTGCCGGTGATTAATGATAGGCCGGATTACCGGTTTGAAATCGGAAAAGGTGAAATTCTAAGAGAAGGTATGGATGTCACTATTGTGGCTACGGGTATTATGGTAAATTCAGCACTGGAAACGGCTGAAATGCTTGCAGAGGAGGGTATCAGTGCGGAGGTAATTAATATCTGTACCATTAAGCCATTAGACGAGGATTTACTTGTTAGAAGCGCAAAGAAGACCGGAAGGGTAGTAACCGCAGAAGAACACTCTGTCATCGGAGGACTTGGCGGTGCGGTGTGTGAAGCTTTATCGGAAGCATATCCGGTGCCGGTATACCGAATCGGTGTACGGGATGCGTTTGGTGAGTCCGGATCTGCAGCAGCATTGTTGGAAAAATACGAGTTGGATGGAAAAGGTGTTTGCCGACAGGTGAAGGCTTTTCTGATTTAAAAGATATTGTGTATATATAGGGCAAAACCTGAACGTTTGAAAATAAAAGGAGATTAAGAAAAATGAGATTTTTTATTGATACAGCCAAAGTAGAAGACATTAGAAAGGCAAATGATATGGGAGTAATCTGCGGTGTTACCACAAATCCATCCCTGATTGCGAAAGAGGGCCGTGATTTTAATGAGGTAATTGCTGAGATTATGTCCATCGTGGATGGACCTATCAGCGGTGAGGTAAAGGCGACTACCATAGATGCCGAAGGCATGATTGCGGAGGGGCGCGAGATTGCAAAAATCCATCCGAACATGGTGGTAAAGATTCCTATGACTGCGGAAGGTTTAAAGGCCTGTAAGGTTCTTAGTGCGGAAGGAATTAAGACCAATGTTACATTAATTTTTTCAGCAAGCCAGGCTCTTCTGGCAGCGCGTGCGGGTGCTACTTATGTATCACCATTCCTTGGTCGTTTGGATGACATCAATATGTCTGGTATCCAGTTAATCAGGGATATTGCGGATATCTTTGCAGTGGCTGACGGTATCGATACACAGATTATTGCAGCAAGCGTGCGCAACTCGGTACACGTTACGGAATGTGCTCTTGCAGGTGCAGACATTGCAACTGTACCTTATTCAGTTATCGAAGCCATGACAAAGCACCCGCTAACGGATGCCGGTATTGCCAAGTTCCAGGATGATTATCACAGAGTATTTGGAGATTGTTGATTCAATGCAGGAAGTTTCATTCAAAAGCTAAATATCAATTTAAAAGGAGGCAAGAAATGTTTCGTATAGTTTCACCTGAGCAGGCAGGAGTTTCATCAGAGAAGATACTGAAGTTTTTGAAAACATTAGAAAAGTATCATTTCTGTACGCATAGTATTTTGATGGCAAGAGGAAAGGATATCTTTGCGGAAGCTTACTATGCTCCGTTTCACAAGGATTTTAAGCATAGAATGTACTCTATATCCAAGAGCTTTGTGGCGGTAGCGGTAGGGCTTGCTGCAGAGGATGGATTACTTAATCTGGATGACAAGTTTATAAAATATTTTTCAGAATATTTGAATGAGAATGTTAATCGGAAGATGCAGGACATGACCATTCGCGAAATGCTTACCATGGAGACAAGCCAGACCGGACAGGTGGATTGGTTTCACTCCGATACAGAGGATAGATGTGAGGTATATTTCCGCACAGCGGGAAAACGTGTTAGCGGCACTACCTTTGAATATGACAGTCCGGGCTCCTTTATGCTTTGCGCCATTGTGGAGAAGGTAACAGGCAAGCCTTTCCTGGAATATTTAAAGGAGCGCTTTTTGTTAAAGGGCGGATTTGGTGCGGATACATATTGTATAGGTTGTCCGGGAGGTCATTCTTTTGGTGACAGTGGTGTTATGTGTACAGCACGGGATTTACTGGTATTTGCGCGTTTTGTCATGGACGGTGGTGTGATTGACGGTGTCAGATATATGAACGCGGAGTTTCTGACAGAGGCTACCAGGAAGCAGGTTTCCAACGGCCATGACGGATCCGTTGCGTATAATTCCTATGGATACGGCTACCAGATTTGGAAGGCGCCGAATGACGGCTTTGCCTTTGTAGGTATGGGTGACCAGTTTGCCATCTGTGATAGAGAAAAGGACTTTATTTTTATTATTAATTCCGATAATCAGGGTCATTCCCCTGCTACACGTGCGATTCTGTACCATGCGCTTTATGAGGGGATCGTAGAGGAGCTGGGCGAGACACTTCCTGAGAATGCTGCAGCTTATGCAGAGCTTACGGATTATATGAAGAACCTGAAGCTTTACAGTCTGGATGACAGTGCTGCCAGTCCTTATGCAGAGAAGCTGAACGGCAGTACCTACGTGCTGGAGGCAAATCCAATGGGCATCAAGTATGTACACTTTGATTTAGAAGGTGACAAGGGTGTACTGACTTATGAAAACGCCCAGGGCGTAAAGAAGCTGCCATTTGGCTTTGGATATAATGAGCTTGCCAAGTTCCCGCAGGAGGGCTATTCAGATCTGATTGCTACGATTCCGGAGCCGGGACATATGTATGACTGTGCAGTCAGTGCCGACTGGCCGGAGGAGCAGAAGCTTCGCATCAAAGTGCAGATTATTGATAAGTACTTTGGCCAGATGAGTATGGAATTTGGATTTAAGGGTGATGAAGTAGGTATTTATATGCAGAAGACCGCAGAGGCTTTCCTGGATGAGTATCAGGGCTATGCCTGCGGACGGTTAGAGTAAAAGGATTTGTTGTATGGAAGAACTTTTAGAACAGCTTATTAAGGAATGTATGCCTTATACAAAAAAAGGTGAAGTTGCTGATTACATACCTGAATTAACAAAGGCTGATCCCGATATGTTAGGTGCATATATCATTTCCAGTGATGGTAAACATTATTTTTCCGGAGATTACATGCACAAATTCACAATACAGAGTATTGTAAAAACGATTTTGTTACTTCAGGCTTTATTAGATAAAGGTACTGAGGTAGTAAGCTCAAGGATTGGAGTAGAAGCAACCGGAAAACCATTTGATGCTATTAATGTCAGTGAACAGAGGCTGGACAGTAAACACTTGAATCCTATGGTAAATATGGGGGCTATTTTAATGTGTACATTAATTGATGGCAGTACATATAAAGAAAAGTTTAACCGTGTTCTGGGGCTTACAAGAGAGTTATCTGGTAATCCGGACATTAATATTGATGAGGATGTATATCTTTCCGAGAAGGCATGTGGGAGCAAGAATCGTGCGTTAGCATATCTATTGAAATCATACGGAATATTGCATGATGATGTAGAGGAAGTACTAGATTGTTATTTTAAGGCATGCTCTATTTCTGTTACGTGTAAAGATTTAGCTAATATTGGTTTTGTGTTGGCCAATAGTGGGCGAGTACCAAGTGGAAACAAAAGGATATTACCATTGAAATATACACGATATGTCAATGCCATTCTTATGACATGTGGTATGTATGATGGTTCCGGAGAGTTTGCTCTTCGTGTAGGGGTACCGGCTAAAAGTGGTGTAGGAGGCGGTATCATGGCTGTGGTTCCAACTAAAATGGGGATAGGAATTTTCTCTCCTTCATTAGATGGAAAAGGAAATAGTGTTGCTGGGATACAAATGTTGGAAAAGCTTAGTAACAGGCTTTTTTTGAGTATTTTCTAGGTGAGTAATAAGAAAGTGTGAAAAAATGATTTTAAAAAATAAAAAAGTTAATTTTTTAGGGGATAGTATAACTGAAGGTGTTGGGACAAGTGGTCAAGAGCACATTTATCTTAATATTTTAAGTAAAAGAGTTGAGCTTGCTGAGGCCAGGAACTATGGAATAAGTGGAACCAGATATGCAATTCAGAAGGGAACAAAAGGTAGACCCAAGGATGACTATGTGGACGTAAATTCTTTTTCTGAAAGATTTGAACAGATGGGAGACGATGCGGACATTGTAGTGGTGTTTGGTGGAACCAATGACTATGGACATGGTGATGCTCCGCTTGGTAAATTTTCTGATTGTACTCCGGATACATTTTATGGGGCATGTCATTATTTGTATTCCGGACTTATCAGGAAATATCCGATGAAGACAATTGTAGTTATGACACCACTTCACAGATGTAATGAAGAATTGCAATATGGAGAGTCAAAAGAGAAGTGCTATAGCAACTTGAAGGGGTATGTCAACATAATAAGAGAGGTGGCAGAGTATTATTCCATTCCGGTTTTAGATTTATATGCAAACAGTGGATTGCAGCCACAGGTAGAAGAAATAAAGAATATATATATTCCGGATGGTCTTCATCCTAATGATTTAGGCCACCAGATTCTGGCACATAAGCTGGAAACTTTTCTAAAGAGCTTATAATGATTACTCATAGCGATTATTAAATCTTTGGTGTACAAAAAGTTGCATTTATTTATCGTACGTATTTTAAATTAGTTAGTAATAATTATTCCTTGCACATTTATCAAAACAATGCTATATTTACCGTAAGCATTAAGCTTACGGTAAAAGCATTTTTAGAGGAAGGACTATTACATAGTAAGAGGAACGAACCATGAACCTCGACAAAATAAAGTACTTAATAGACGAGGCTGTTTCAGAGCATGAGGTTCCATGCTCTGACATTATGATAGCCTATCAGGGCAAGGTTGTATATCGTTACATGAACGGTACCATTGGTGATGAAAAGGAGGTGCCGATTAAGGGAGATGAATTGTATTTCCTTTATTCAGCTACGAAGCCTATTACCATACAGAATCTGTTCAGTATAACTTCCGGGATGAACTATGATTTGAATAGTCCAAGTATCCTTGCGCAGCGTGCGAAAAAGCCGGACTCCTCTACTTTGGAGATGGTTCGTGCCATGGCCGGTGAGCCGTTGGATAATGTGGTGAACGATTTTTTTGATGGACGATACATCGTCTTTTCCTAATCCACTTTAAAATAAACCCGGTCAAAAATGCGAATGGATACATACGAAGTGATTAGCTTGCTGTTCCTCGGTGGCTCATTCCTGCTTGCATTGCTGACCTACATAGATAGGCACAACCGACGCAAATAAAACTTCCTACCTTTGTACTTGGCAGTCAAGGTAGGAAGTTTTTCAACCAATGAGGCTAACCACTTTGTGGGCGGTTGCTCTTTTTATATTTATAATAACATGTGGAAGGCAGAATTGCAAGTTCTACAGCAAAACTGATAGCGTTAATTTTATCCTTGCACATTCATCAAAACAATGCTATATTTACCGTAAGCATTAAGCTTACGGTAAAAGCATTTTTAGAGGAAGGACTATTACATAGTAAAAGGAATGAATCATGAGCTTCAACAACATAAATCTTCTCATCGATCAGGCAGTTACAGAGCACGAGGTGCCGTGCTCCGATATTGCAATTTTATATAAAGGCGAGGTAGTGCACCGTTACATGAATGGTACCATTGATGACGACAAGAAGGTGCCGATTAAGGGAGATGAATTGTATTTCCTTTATTCAGCTACGAAGCCGATTACCTGTACTGCGGCCATGCAGCTGGTGGAGGCAGGTAGGTTGAAGCTGGAGGACAAGGTTTCTGAATACATACCGGAATTTAAGGATATGTGGGTAAAGTCAGAGGCCGGCTTAAAGAAGGTGGAGAAGCCTATTACCATACAGAGCCTGTTCAGTATGACCTCCGGGATGAACTATGATTTGAATAGTCCAAGCATTCTTGCGCAGCGTGAGAAAAAGCCGGACTCCTCAACCTTGGAAATGGTACGAGCCATGGCAGGTGAGCCGTTAGAGTTTGAGCCGGGAGAACATTTTAAGTACAGCCTCAGTCATGATGTGTTGGCTGCAGTTGTGGAAGTGGTTTCCGGTATGTCTTTTGGGGAATATTTGCAGAAGCATATTTTTGACGTCTGCGGCATGACTCGGACCGGCTTTGCGTTGAACGAGGAAATCAAGGATCAGATGTGCAGTCAATATATATATGACGCACAGGCTGGAAAAGCATCACTCAAAGGCAAATGGAATCAGTTTATTCTGACCCCTGCATATCAGAGTGGTGGTGCCGGACTGATTTCCTGTGTGGAGGATTATGCGAAATTTGTTGCTGAAATGTCTAATGGCAACAGGCTGCTAAAGGCAGAGAGCATTGATAGGATGCGTGCCAACCAGCTGGGTGAGCAGGCTTATCGTGATTTTCAGGACTGCAAGCTTGGTTATACCTATGGACTGGGTGTCAGGACGGATGCTTTCGGCAGATACGCCCACAAGGGCGAATTTGGCTGGGACGGTGCAGCCGGTTCCTACGTAATGATCGACCCGGATAATCATATCGGTATCTTTTATGCGACCCATGTGTGCAGCCATGGCGAGTATCTGTACAAGATACTGCATCAGCAAATTCGTGATGAGGTGTATCGGGTGATAAGGGGATAAAGCGAGTTATAAACCGCTTTTGTGTGAGGGGCTTAAAAAGTCCCTCATTTTTGTAATTTTTCACAAATACAAAATATTTGGTGTTGAAATAAATATACTTTTTGGGTTTTAATGTATTGAAAAAAATATACTTTCCTTTCTGCTTTGTATTGAAATAAATATATTTTTAGTGTAAAATATAAAAAGATGTTTGGGCAGCAGATTAATTAACTGGTGGAGGGAAAACCATGTTTAAAAGAAAAGTATATGATGAACTTTTGGAATGGAAGAAGACTTGGGATGGGAAATATGCATGCTTGCTTGAAGGCGCAAGGCGTGTAGGCAAAACAACAATTGCCAGGGAATTCGCACGTAATGAATATGAATCGTATATCTTGATTGATTTCTCCAACACCAGTAAAGAAATGCTTGCCTTGTTCGATGATATTTCAAAGCTTGACCGTTTCTTTTTAAGGTTACAGGTGGAAGCCGGTGTCGAATTGTTTGAAAGAAAATCCGTCATTATTTTTGATGAAATTCAGTTATTCCCAAAGGCAAGGCAGGCTATTAAGCATCTTGTAAAGGATGGGAGATATGATTATATAGAAACCGGCTCTTTGATATCAATAAAGAAAAATGTAAAAGATATATTGATTCCGTCGGAGGAGCACAAAATCCATGTATACCCTATGGATTATGAGGAGTTTTTATGGGCGACGGGTGGTAATCCGAACGTCCTGAATATGGCGTATAAGAGTAATGTTGAGCTGGGAAATGCTGCTAATCGTAATGCCATGAGAGATTTTCGGATTTATATGGCAGTTGGTGGAATGCCGCAGGCAGTAGAAAGTTACATTGCTACAAACAGTTTTGAGGCAGTGGATAGGGTAAAACGTGAGATTTTGGAGCTATATTATGATGATTTAAAAAAGATTGATGATTCGGGCAGAATAACGGATATGTATAAATCTGTTCCTTGTCAGCTTGCATCCAAGAGAAAGCATTATGCAATAACAGCAGCAACCGGTAAGCAGAAGACCAGGAGGGATGAGGAACGACTTTTCGAATTAATTGAATCCGGACTTGTACTTCCTTGTTATAATGTGTTAAAACCGGACATTTCACTTCTGCAGACTAAGGATATGAATTGCTTCAAGTTATATTTGTCAGATATCGGATTGTTTACTACAATGCTTTTTAATGATACACAGAATGGAATAGAAGATATTTATAAGAAGCTCTTAAGCGATACATTAACAGCTGATTTAGGATATTTGTATGAAAATGTTGTAGCACAGGCGATAAAATCCAGCGGGAGGGAGCTATATTATCATATATGGAAAAAAGAGCGAAGTACGCATTTGTTTGAAATAGATTTTCTAATTGCGTCAAAGAATAAGGTTATCCCTATAGAAGTTAAGTCTTCGGCGGTAAAGAATCACAAGTCAATTGATAACTTTGCTGTAAAGTATTCGAAATGTGTGGGAGAGCGTTTTCTTTTGTCACAGAAGGACGTTGGGAAAATAGGTACTTTAAAATTAAAGCCCATATATATGATTTTGTTTTTGTTAAAAGATTTATAGAAAATTCAGAGGTAAATTATGTATATAATAGTAGGACTGGGCAACCCGGGCAAGCAATATGAAAAGACCAGACACAATATCGGCTTTGATGTCATAGATGCGCTGGCGGACAAATATAATATTTCTGTAATAGAGCGTAAGCACAAGGCGCTCATCGGCAAGGGCGTGGTGGCCGGCCAGAAGGTTATTCTGGTGAAGCCGTTGACCTTTATGAACCTGAGTGGGGAAAGTGTGCGCGAGGTACTGGATTACTACAAGGTGGACGAGGAAGAAGAGCTGATTGTAGTTTATGATGATATTTCTCTGGTGCCGGGCGGTCTCCGCATACGCGGTAAAGGCAGTGCGGGGGGACACAATGGTATCAAGAATATTTTGCAGCATTTGGGACATGATGTGTTTAAGCGTGTGAAGGTAGGCGTTGGTGAGAAGCCAAAGGGCTGGGATTTAGTAGACCATGTGCTGGGGCGTTTTACCACAGAGGAGAGAAAAGCTGTGGATGAGGCCATAATGGTAGCTGTGGAGGCCGTGGAGCTCTTGGTGACGGCAGGGCTTGATGAGGCTATGAACAAGTGTAATCGTTCGGGAAAATGACAGCGTTCGGTCAGGGGATTTGACTGATTGGCAGTCTTTCGTTATGGCAGAGCTGGAGGTATCAATGCAGGCATTATTGACACCGCTATATGAGTTGGCGGAATATGGACAAATTAAAAAGGAATTGCGAAAAGGTGGCGGTACAGTATCCGTTTCCGGGTGCGTGGATGCACAAAAATGGCATATGGCGTATGGACTTAGCGATGATTATAAGTTTAAAATCATCGCCACTTTTAGTGAGCTCCATGTCAGGGAAATATATGACCAATTTCGGGCCTATGACAGGAATACGTTTGTGTATCCGGCCAAGGATTTGATTTTTTATCAGGCGGATATTCATGGTAATCAGCAGACCAAGGAGCGTATTCGGGTGTTGAAGCGTCTGCTTCAGAAAAAGCCTATTACGGTGGTAACCACCTTTGATGCACTGATGGCGCCGCAAATACCGCTTTCTGTTTATGAGGAGAGTATTCTGAATCTGAAAATAGGTGCTGAGGTGGATTTAAAGAGACTGGCAGAGATGCTGGTGGCCCTGGGGTATGAAAAGACCTATCAGGTAGAAAATCCGGGACAGTTTGCGGTGCGTGGTGATATTTTGGATGTTTTTGACTTGACAGAGGACAATCCGGTGCGTATGGAACTTTGGGGGGATGAGATAGAGTCTATCCGCAGCTTTGACGTGGAGAGTCAGCGCTCTATTGAAACCTTGACTCAGGTGCAGATTTTTCCGGCAAGGGAAATGATACTTTCCGCAGAGCGTAAGGAACGGGGCATGCAGGCTATTGAGGCAGAGGCCGAAAAGCAGTATGAGTTGTTCCGGGCCGCGTTTAAGACGGAGGAGGCACATCGGATTAAGCAGCAGGTGAAGGAGCTGAAGGAGGACTTATTTACCTTTCAGTCCATGACCAATCTGGATAGTTATCTGCACTATTTTTATAAAGAGACAGGCAGCCTTTTGGACTTTATGGAGGCAGAGAAGAGTCTGCTTATTTTAGACGAGCCGACCCGTATCAAGGAGCATGTGGATGCGGTGGAGCTGGAGTTTAAAGATAGCATGAGCAATCGTTTGGAGAAGGGTTATATTTTACCGGGGCAGACCGGGCTTTTGTATTCCAGTGAGGAGGTTGCGGCAGGGCTGAATAAGCGCCATGTGCTGGCTCTTTCCATGATGGAGGCCAAGTGCGCGCTGTTTCCAGTGAAGGAGCGTTTTGAGGTGGAGGCCAAGATGGTTTCCCCTTATAATCACAGCTTTGAAACGTTGGTAAAGGATTTAGCCAAGTACCGCAAGAATAAATACCGCATGGTGCTCATGAGTCCTTCCAGAACCAGAGCCAGACGTCTGGCAGAAAGCCTTAGAGACAATGATATTCCGGCAGCCTTCAGTGAGGACCCGTTCAGGGAGGCTATTGTAGGAGAGGTGTTGTGTCTGCAGGGGAATGTGGCCAGAGGCTTCGAGTATCCGTTGCTTCATTTTGTAGTCATTGCGGAAAGCGATATATTTGGCGCCAAGAAGCGTGAAAAGAAAAAGAAATCCGCCTTTTCCGGTACCAAGATTCAGGACTTTGCAGAGCTTCGTGTTGGGGACTATGTGGTTCATGAGCTTTATGGTCTGGGACAGTATCAGGGTATTGAAAAGGTAGAAGTTGACCATATAATAAAGGATTATATAAAGCTGGCATACCGCGACAACGGTAATGTATACGTACCGGCTACGGGGCTTCATATTTTGCAGAAGTATGGTTCCGCTGATGCCAAAGTGCCGAAGCTTAGTAAGCTGGGCAGTAAGGAGTGGTCCAAGACCAAGCAGAAGGTGCGTGCAGCGGTGGAGACGGTTGCCAAAGACTTGGTGGAGCTGTATGCCCACAGACAGCAGGCTTCCGGCTATCAGTACGGCCAGGATACGGTGTGGCAGAGGGAGTTTGAGGAAATGTTTCCATATGAGGAGACACCGGACCAGCTCAGTGCCATTGAGGCTACCAAGAAGGATATGGAAAGCACCAAAATTATGGACCGCTTGATTTGCGGTGACGTAGGCTACGGTAAGACCGAGGTGGCCATCCGTGCAGCCTTTAAGGCGGTGCAGGAGGGCAAGCAGGTGGTGTATCTGGTACCTACTACCATCTTGGCTCAGCAGCATTATAATACTTTTGTACAGCGTATGAAGGACTATCCTGTACGCGTAGATTTAATGTGCCGTTTCCGTACTCCTTCTGAGCAGAAGCGTACTCTGTCGGATTTGAAGAAGGGCTTTGTGGATATTGTAATCGGTACCCACAGAGTGCTGTCCAAGGATATGGAATTTAAGGACTTAGGGCTTCTTATCATTGATGAGGAGCAGCGCTTTGGCGTGGGTGATAAGGAAAAGATTAAAAAGCTCAAGGAAAATATCGACGTACTGACCTTGACCGCTACTCCGATACCGAGGACCCTTCACATGAGCCTGATTGGTGTGCGTGATATGAGTCTTTTGGAGGAGGCGCCTCAGGACAGACTGCCTATTCAGACCTACGTCATGGAGTACAATGACGAGCTGGTGCGAGAGGCTATTGTTCGTGAATTAACCCGTGGCGGTCAGGTGTTTTATGTATACAATCGTGTAAACGATATTGATCAGGTAGCACTTCAGGTGCAGCAGTTGGTGCCGGAGGCTACGGTAAGCTTTGCCCATGGGCAGATGAAGGAGCATGAGTTGGAGCGCATTATGTTTGATTTTGTCAATGGAGATATTGACGTGCTGGTGTCTACCACCATTATTGAGACCGGTATGGATATTTCCAATGCCAACACCATGATTATCCATGATGCAGACAGTCTGGGGTTAAGTCAGCTGTATCAGTTACGCGGACGTGTAGGACGCTCTAACCGTACTGCTTATGCGTTTATGATGTATAAGCGTGGTAAATTACTGAAGGAAGTAGCGGAAAAGCGTCTGCAGGCCATTAAGGAATTCACGGATTTGGGCAGTGGCTTTAAGATTGCCATGCGTGATTTGGAAATCCGTGGTGCAGGTAATCTGCTTGGTAAGGCACAGCATGGTCACATGGAAGCCGTGGGTTATGACATGTACTGTAAAATGTTGAATGAAGCAGTTATGACGGCCCAGGGCAAGAAGGTGGCAGTGGACTTTGATACAAAGGTGGATGTCAGTGCGGATGCCTTTATTCCGGCAGAATATATTTTGAATGAAGTGCAGAAGTTGGACATTTACAAGCGTATCGCAGGAGTGGAAACCCTTGCTGAGAAAGAAGATATGGTGCAGGAGCTACAGGATCGTTTTGGTGCAGTTCCGATACCGGTTGACAATTTGCTGCGCATTAATTTGCTACGTGTCAGAGCACACCGTATGTTTATGACGGATATACGTAGTATTAAAGATAGAATTCAGTTTGTCATACGCCCGGATGCCCGCATTAATCCGGACCTGATACCTACCTTTGTAAAGTCCTTCAAGGGAAGCATGAACTTTACACCTATGGGAACGCCGGCCTTTACTTACCGATGCATCCTGACGGGTATGGTAGAGAAGGATGCACAGATTATTTTGAAAGCCTGCGAAGACGTATTGGAACGCATGGAGAAGGAAATTTATATTCCGGAAGAAATGCAAGATAAATGAACACCATAATTCAAAGCCAATGAGTGCGAGGTCTCATTGGCTTTGAAGTGTTATGTATCCGGAAATAAATCCTTGTATTCTGCACCTTGTAAAATTTTTGCGAGTTTATGGCGACTGTTGTACAGCGATTTACGGACGAAGGTGTGTGATGTGCCCACTAAGATCGAAATTTTTAGGGAGGTCAGCTGGTATCCGTAGAAAAGTCCTAATATTTCCCGGTCGATTTTAGGAAGGTTCATAACAGCACGGGTAATCATTGTGCCCTCGTATATGTCTTCCAGCTGTTTTAGAACGTCCGGGGATGTACCCAGCATTTGAGTCTCTTCAGAAAGGTCATTTTTGGCTAAGGGGGCAAATTTCTGATTGAATCTCCAGATATTTAGTGACTCGTTGGTGACAATAGTGGTGGTAATACGCATTAATTCATCATAAGGCTTGCCGGAGTAGAGAGATGCTTTTTCTGTAAGTCGAAGAAAACATTCCTGAACAACATCTTCAGCATCTGCTTCGTTTTTTAGAATATCCTTTGCCAGTTGAAAAAATCTATCACGTTCTTTTGTGTATAGTAACTCAATTAAATCAGTCCAGGGTTGTTTCTCTGTTTGGGGTGATAGTATCATCATAATAATTCCTCGCTTAAGTAAACTTTATCTGAATGTATTGTGAATTACAAATTCCCCTCTACTTATATAACGGAGAAGTTTGCGATTTGTTCCCAAAAAATCAAAAAAACATACTCGAATTCAAGGTATATTTTTACAGAAGGCATTTAGCGCAATTATTAACAAAAAATTAATATACTTTTTCTTTCTTTTCGTGGCAGAATCTAGTAAAATATACTTATGGAAGTTCTTTTTGAAACCTTCCAAGATATATTCAGTTGAAAGGAAGCAATATGAACAATCATGAGGAAGAGTTCCAGTTAGATGCGGTACGTATTGAAGCCTTAAAAAAGGCAAAGCCGTTCGTGGAGCTGATGATGTACAATCGTTGTGCTATTAGAGAGATAGAGACAAAGCTTCGTGTGTTGGATGAGGAATTTTCTATACGGGCAGACAGAAATCCTATTCAGACAATTAAATCTCGTATCAAGAGTCCGGTCAGTATTATTGAGAAGCTTGAAAGAAGAGGATTTGAGGTTACTGTAGAAAATATGAAGGAGCAATTGACGGATATTGCAGGTATACGTGTTATATGTTCCTTTGTAGAGGACATTTACAAGCTTGCTGAGCTTTTACTTAGTCAGGATGATATTATTTTAGTTGAAATTAAGGATTATATCAAAAATCCCAAGCCGAACGGATACAGGAGTCTGCACCTGATTCTGGATATTCCTATTTTTCTCTCCAATGAGAAAAAACATATGCGTGTAGAGGTGCAGTTCCGTACGATTGCCATGGATTTTTGGGCAAGCCTGGAGCATCAGTTAAAATACAAAAAGAAAATCGACAATCCGGAGCAAATAGCCACAGAGTTAAAGAAATGTGCAGATGTAATTGCTGAGGTAGACATGCGCATGCAGGACATTCGCTATATGATAGACGAAGTGCAGCAGGGGCATGAGGAAGAATAGAGGAGGTATACCCCATTGAAACAATCAGGTGAAGATTATTTGGAGAGCGTGCTTAGGATAGGCAGGGAGAAGGGCAATGTCAGAAGTATTGATATTGCAAGAGACTTAGGAGTGTCCAAGCCAAGTGTCAGTGTTGCAGTACATAATTTACAGGAAAAAGGCTACCTGCTCATAAATGGTCATGATATTACTCTGACCGGCACAGGACGCAAGGTGGCAGAGCGTGTTATGGAACGTCATGAGCTGTTTTATAATTTCCTGACAGGTCTGGGCGTGGATGCCAAGGTTGCAGAGGATGATGCCTGCAACATGGAGCATGCATTGAGCGATGAGAGCTTTCAGGCGATTAAGGTGTTCTTAGAGAAGAATCCCGTAAAGTAATTTGGCTTCTTACCCCCTTTGCTATCCAATACGCAGCTATAACGCACAGTATATCCTTTGGTAAGTAAGGCAGTGATACTATCAAAAAGGCTGTCTTCACAGAATGAGCAGTGAGAAAAGCATATTGCAGAGTTCCCAGTGCATGGCATATCAATAATCCGGTGCTTCCACAGGCAATTGCCATGGAGGCACTTTTGCGTTTGCGATTCCACTTTATGCTCAGCCCGCACATAGGAGCATATATTAAGTGCCCCCATAAAAAGCCGCCCGTCATTCCCAGCAGGTGACCCGGCCCACCTCTGAAATTGGTAAATACCGGCAGACCGATGGCGCCGATTAATAGATACAACAGAATGCAGTAAAAGGACTGTCTGGGAAGCAGTATGTAACCTACCAGTGCTACAGCAAAGGTCTGCAGGGTCATGGGTACACCGGTCGGAGAAGGGATGGATAGTTGAGTTAGGATGGCGATGATGGCTGTAGTCAGAGCAATCATGACGTAGTTCCTTGTCGTGTTTTTTCTTTTCATTTTATGTGTGTTGCGTTCACCTGGCTTTGGTATCATGGGACCATTCCTTTTCGTTGAATCTTTTGATATATAAATGCTTGTATTAGGAAACTAATTGTACTAAGTATAAAAGCTTTAAAACTATGTGTCAACAGTAAAAATTGCCAGGTAAAAATTACAACAGATACTTGCATTCTGCACTTGTATACAGTACAATACATTTAAATAATCCCACAAGAAAGGTAGGAATTGTGATGGCAAATATTTATAAAAGTGCTATAGATTTAATCGGAGGCACTCCGCTTTTGGAGGCCGTTCATTTGGAGGAAAAGCTTGGGCTTGAAGCGAAGCTTTTGTTAAAATTGGAATACTTAAATCCGGCAGGCAGTGTAAAGGACAGGGCAGCGAAGTATATGATTGAGGCAGCAGAAGCACAGGGCCTGTTAAAAGAGGGCAGCGTAATTATCGAGCCCACCAGTGGTAATACCGGTATCGGCCTGGCAAGCATTGCCACGGTAAAGGGGTACCGCATGATTTTGACCATGCCGGACACCATGAGTGTGGAGCGTATTAATATTTTAAAGGCATATGGTGCAGAGGTTGTCTTGACGCCTGGTGCTTTGGGTATGCAGGGGGCTGTGGCAAAGGCTGAAGAGCTGGCAAGGGAACTGCCGAATAGCTTTATTCCGGGACAGTTTGATAATCAGGCCAATGCACAGGCGCACAGAGAAACCACCGGTCCGGAAATCTGGCAGGACACAGAGGGCACTGTAGATATTTTTGTGGCAGGGGTAGGTACCGGCGGTACCATTACCGGTACCGGAGAGTATCTCAAAAGCAAGAGCGACAAGGTGAAGGTTGTTGCCGTAGAGCCTGCAGCTTCACCGTTGTTGTCTGAGGGGCAGGCAGGACCACACAAAATTCAGGGCATTGGTGCCAACTTCGTGCCGAGTCTTTTGAATGCCGGCATTTATGATGAAGTGATTCCGGTGGAGAATGAGGCTGCCTTTTCTATGGCCAAAATGCTGGGCAGAACAGAAGGTATTTTAGTGGGTATCTCCTCCGGTGCAGCCCTTGCAGCAGCCGTGGAGCTGGCAAAGAGACCGGAGAATAAGGGCAAGCATATCGTTGTGCTTTTGCCGGATAGTGGAGACAGATATTATTCTACACCGCTGTTTATGGAAGCATAGTGCTGCGGCGGTAAGCTGGGTGGATAGCATGCATATTACGGTACCATATCGGGTATAATGTGGTTAGACATTATACATGGGAGGTAAGTATGAAAGCACATGTAGATCCGGATAAGTGTATCAGCTGTGGTTTTTGCGTAGGTGTATGCGGCAGCGTTTTTGAATTTAATGACAACGGCATTTCAGAAGCTGTTGGTAAGGTCACAGAGGATAATGCTGAACTAGCACAAGAGGCGGCAGAAGGCTGTCCTACCAATGCTATAATTGTGGAGTAGAGAAATTAATATAACATTTAATGCAAAACAGGCTGTCCCTTACTCAGGCAGCCTGTTTTACTGTTACATTACAAATGTTTTACTTTTGATGGTTTAATGAGTTGCAGGCAATCTGGATTACAATCTTGTCGGCTAAAAGCTCCAGCTGTTGGCAGGAGAGCCGAGAATAAATGTTTGTCTCCAGTAGCTTTGCAAAGCATTGCAAAACAGCATCCTCTGCGGCAGCCTCATCCTGCAAGATGTGAAAGGCCAGATAATACAGTCTGTGTTTTCTGTTTTCATAAAGTGTTTGAATAAGTTTTAAGTTTGTTTCCTTGTTCGTTACATGCATAATCATGTCCGTCCTTTCTCTTTTGATTTAAACTTATTCCCTCTTACACTTATATAACGGATGAGTACGTGTTTTGTTCCATAAGTCGGCAAAAAAACTTACGAAAGTTTTATGTAATAAAATACCCAAGTGGGGAGGGGGTATTGTTCATGGGTATTGCAGATAACGTTTAATTGATGTATAATTATTTTAGCAAAATGTAACAAGATTTCCGTTTGGAGCAGAGGTAATGATTACACAAGCATTATATCAGGAATTACAAAAGATTACCGAGGAAGAACGTGCGCTTCTTTCCGGCGACAAGTCTATTCAAAAGGATTTATATATGGCCGGTGATTCGGATGTTATTGATGCGGCCAGGCTTTTAGAAAAGGGCAAGCTTATTCAGGTCAGGCCACACACTCGCTTCGTGCATTTTCCAAAGCACAGTCATAATTATATAGAAGTGATTTACATGTGTTCCGGCAGTACAAGGCATCTAATTGATGGTGTGGAAATTGTGCTGAAGGAAGGCGAGCTTCTGTTTTTAAATCAAAATGCGATGCAGGAAATATTTCCTGCCGGAGAAAATGACATTGCTGTCAATTTTATTATTTTGCCGGAATTTTTTGACTATGGCCTGAAGCTGATGGGGAATGAGGAAAATCTTCTCAGAGAGTTTGTAATCGATTGTCTGACCGGCAAGAATGATGCTGTGGGCTATATGCATTTTAAGGTAGCTGATGTGCTGCCTGTTCAAAATCTGGTGGAAAATTTAATCTGGTCTATCTGGCACAAACAACCTAACAAACGCAGCATGAATCAGGTGACCATGGGGCTATTGTTTTTGCAGCTTTTAAACCATATGGACCGCATGGAGGCCAGTGCCGATAATTCCGGCCAGAAGCTGGTGATTGATGTGCTGGGATACATAGAGGAGCATTACAGGGACGGGGAGCTGACACAGCTGGCGAAGCTTTTGAACTACGATGCTTATTGGCTCTCTAAGGAAATAAAAAAGCGCACCGGCAAGAACTACACAGAGCTGGTACAGGCAAAAAGATTGAACCAGGCCGTGTATTTGCTGGAAAATACCAACATGCCCGTGCTGGATATCGGATTGGCGGTGGGGTATGATAATCAAAGCTATTTCCATAGGATTTTTCAGAAAAGGTTTGGAGTGACACCAAAGAAGTATCGGGATGCGAAGGATGAAAAAGTGCTGAAGAATCAGTAGGTTTTATTGACTTCGATTGTAAGGAATGGAAATAGAAAATTTTTGTCTTGCAAGCATAAGGCAGAGTGCTAGATGGAAGGGATGGACTGAAATATGAGTGAAGAATACAAACTTACCCCATACGAAACAAGAGAAATTCTGTTTTATAAAACTGACAATGGAGATGTCCGGGTTGAGATTCTTTTATATCAAGAAAATTTGTGGCTGACTCAGGCAAAGATGGCTGAATTATTTGAAGTGCAAAAAGCGGCTATTTCAAAGCATTTGAAAAATATTTTTGAATCCGGTGAATTGCTTGAAGAAGCAGTTGTTTCCAAAATGGAAACAACTGCTTCAGACGGCAAGCAGTATAATACCAATTATTATAATCTGGACGCTATAATTGCTGTCGGATATCGTGTGAATTCTAGAAAAGCCACAATGTTTCGTATTTGGGCGAATCGTGTTTTGAAAGAGTTTATCATCAAAGGGTATGTAATGGACGACGCGAGATTGCGAGAACCAGAAAACTTTTTTGGAAAAGACTATTTTGAGGAACAGTTAGAACGCATTCGTGATATTCGTTCCAGCGAACGTCGTTTCTACCAGAAGATTACGGATATTTATTCACAGTGTAGCGCTGACTATGATGTGAATAGCCCTATTACAAAAGAATTTTTTGCAACAGTACAAAACAAGCTTCATTATGCTGTTACTCATCACACCGCGGCAGAGATTGTTTATGGAAGAGCTGATAGTACAAAACCCAATATGGGATTGACTACTTGGAAAAATGCTCCGCAGGGACATATACGTAAGTCAGATGTTTCTGTTGCAAAAAATTATTTAAGTGAAATAGAAATGAATAATTTAAACGAAATTGTGACGATGTATTTGGACTATGCTGAGAGACAGGCACGAAGAGGTAATATTATGTATATGCAGGATTGGGTTGTTCGTCTGGACGCATTTCTCCAGTTTAATGAAGAAGATATTTTGCAAGACAAAGGTAAAGTGACGGCTGTAATAGCTAAAGCATTTGCAGAAAATGAATTTGAAAAATTCCGCGTCTTGCAGGATAGAACATATCAGAGTGATTTTGATAGGCTGATTGCCAGTACGGAAGTAGATAAGTAATGGAGATACTGCATGTACAAGATAATCAGAAAATGGAATAAGTGTGAAGACTCGTTGTAACTGCTGAAAAACAGCACAAAATCAGTACTTTTTGCACTGCCCCCCACCTGCAAATAAGGACACTTTTTTACACAAAAGGTGTCCTTTTTTTGTGCTCGCATTTTTGATATTATTATAGTAAGATATTATGCCGAAATATAAGGAGGGAGTCATGAACAAATATTATTTGGCGGTAGATATTGGTGCATCCAGCGGCAGACACATGCTGGCCTGGGTGGAGGATGGACTGATTTGCATGGAGGAGATTCATCGTTTTTCCAATGGTATGGCAAAAAAGGATGGGCATCTTTGCTGGGATTATGAGAAGCTTTTTGGGGATATTGTTGCAGGGCTTAAAAAGTGTAAGGAGCTTGGCAAGATACCGGTCAGTATGGGTATTGATACCTGGGGCGTGGACTATGCACTTTTGGATGCAGAGGGTCAGGTGCTGGGGCATACATATGGTTACAGAGACAGCCGCACCAACGGCATGGATGAGGTGCTTAGCAACATCATTTCACCGGAGGATTTATATGCGCGCACCGGTATTCAAAAGCAGATGTTCAATACCATCTATCAGTTAATGGCTACTAAAACACAGGAGCCTGAGCTTTTAGATGGTGCGGATAAATTATTAATGGTACCGGATTATTTAAATTTTCTGCTGACAGGTGTGGCAAAGAGTGAGTACACAGAGGCTACTACCGCGCAGTTGGTTAATCCGGAAACCAAGGATTGGGATTATGAACTGTTGGAGATGATGGGTATTAAGACAGAAATGTTTGAGCCACTGACTACAGCAGGCACCAGGGTAGGCGATTTGAAGCCTGAGCTGGTAGAGGAAATCGGCTTTGATTTGGATGTATTGCAGATCGCATCTCACGACACTGCTTCTGCAGTAATGGCAGTGCCTAGCATGGGCAAGGAGACAGTTTATATCAGCTCCGGTACCTGGTCATTGATGGGTGTTGAGAATAGGGAGGCTATTTGCACGGAGGAAAGCCGCAAGGCGAACCTGACCAACGAGGGTGGCTACGAATATCGCTATCGTTTTCTCAAAAATATTATGGGATTGTGGATGATTCAGTCCGTACGCCATGAATATGAGGATAAGTATTCTTTTGCAGAGCTTTGTGAAATGGCAGAGGCGGTAAAAGACTTCCCTTCCAGAGTGGATGTAAATGATGACTGTTTCTTTGCACCGGACAGCATGATTGGTGCCATCAAGGAGTATTGCGAGAAGTCAGGTCAGCCTGTTCCGCAGACACCGGGCGAGGTTTCCACAGTAGTATACCAGAGTCTGGCTGACAGTTACGGTCAGACCGTGCAAGAGATTCAGGCGATTACCGGTAAGGATTATGAGGCTATTAATATTGTAGGCGGTGGTGCCAATGCAGATTACCTTAGCCAGCTGACCGCAAACAGTACCGGTAAGACCGTTTATGCAGGTCCTACAGAGGCCACTGCTATTGGTAACTTAGTAGCACAGATGTTAAAGGCTGGCGAGTATGAGAGTCTGGAGGAAGCACGCAAGGGTATTTTTAAGTCCTTTGCAGTGAAGACTTTTCAGCCACAATAAAATTTATTTTAAGGAGAATGACAATGACACGTTACGAAGAAGCAAAAAAAATCTATGCAGCAATGGGTGTTGATACAGACGCAGCAATTGCTAAATTAAAAGAAATTCCGGTTTCCCTTCATTGCTGGCAGGGCGATGACGTTATCGGTTTTGACCATGACGGCCCTTTAACCGGTGGTATTCAGACTACAGGTAATTATCCTGGCAAGGCCACCACACCGGAGCAGTTACTGCAGGATATGGACAAGGCTATGAGCCTGATGCCCGGTAAGAAGAAATTAAACGTTCATGCTTGCTATGCTATTTTTGAAGATGGCGAGTTTGCTGACAGAGATAAATTAGAGCCAAAGCATTTTGCAAAATGGGTAGAGTTTGCAAAGGAGAGAAACATGGGTATTGATTTCAACCCTACTTTCTTCTCTCATGATAAGGTAAAGGATGGCCTGACACTTTCCAGCCCTGATGAAGAAACCAGAAGGTTCTGGATCGAGCACGGCAAGGCTTGTATTCGCATTTCTGAATATTTTGCTAAGGAAACAGGTATTCCTTGTGTTATGAACATCTGGACAGGTGACGGCTTTAAGGATATTCCGGCTGACAGAATGGGTCCTAGAGTTCGTTATAAAGAATCTATCGAAGAAATTCTGGCAGAGCCATTTGATAAGAATTTGGTTAAGCCTTGTGTAGAAAGCAAGGTGTTTGGTATCGGTGTGGAGGCTTACACAGTAGGCAGCGCAGAGTTCTCTTTGAGCTTTGCAGCTATGCATGACGGATGCCTGCCACTGATGGACAATGGCCATTACCACCCGACAGAAGTTGTTTCTGACAAGATTCCTGCATTACTGGCATTCTTCCCGGAAATCGCTTTACATATTACCAGACCAATCCGTTGGGACTCTGACCACGTAGTGCTTTTCGATGACGAGACCAAGGAAATGGCGAAGGAAATCGTTCGTAACGATGGCCTCGACAGAGTGTACATGGCCCTTGACTACTTTGATGCAAGCATCAACCGTATTTCTGCATGGACCGTTGGCTTCCGCAGCTGGCAAAAGGCACTGCTCAGCGCGCTTTGCACACCAAATGCTATGCTGAAAGAGCTTCAGGATGCAAACCGCATGACAGAGCTTATGGTTCTTCAGGAAGAAATCAAGACCCTGCCATTCGGTGATATCTGGAACGAATACTGTGCACAGTGCGGCGTTGTAGCAGGACCGGAATGGTTCAAGGAAGTAGAGAAGTATGAACAGGAAGTGCTGTTAAAGAGATAATTTTTATAAAATGAGTGTAAAAGCCGTCATACTGCCTAGGTGTGGCGGCTTTTTTCACAAAAACCCACACAAAACCATATTGACAAACCACACAAACAGTCATATAATGAATTTATAAATGTGGGTTGTTGTTGTTTTTGGGACACCAAAAAGCAAACATTTTCGTAACTATTCAGGTACTGAACAGATACACATTTTCATAAATATAAACTTAAACTAGGAGGAATTGTCCATGATTAACGAAATGGAAATCAAGAAACAAATTTGTGAAGTTGGCAGAAGAATTTACAACCGTAACATGGTTGCAGCTAACGACGGAAATATTTCCGTAAAGCTGAATGACAATGAATTCCTTTGCACACCAACAGGCGTATCTAAGGGCTTTATGACACCGGAATACATCTGTAAGGTAGATGCTAAGGGTAATGTGATTCAGGCTAATAAGGGCTTCAAGCCATCTTCTGAAATCAAGATGCATATGCGTGTATACGAGAAGCGTCCTGATGTAGGTGCTGTAGTACATGCACATCCTACTTTTGCAACAGCATTTGCAATTGCAGGTATTCCTTTAACACAGCCAATTATGCCGGAAGCAGTTATTTCTTTAGGCTGTGTACCGATCGCAGAGTACGGTACACCTTCTACTATGGAAATTCCTGATAACTTAGAGAAGTATCTTCCATACTTCGATGCTGTACTGCTTGAGAACCATGGTGCATTAACCTGGAGCACAGACTTAATGGCAGCATACCACAAGATGGAAAGCTTAGAGTTCTATGCAGAGCTTCTTTACAAGTCCAAAATGCTTGGCGGCCCTAAGGAATTTGACAAGGAAAATATCAAGAAGCTTTACGAAATTCGTCGTAAATTCGGTATGCCTGGTAAGCATCCTGCAAATGTTTGCTTGAATAAGGGTACCACAAACTGCCATAACTGTGGCGGCAGCTGCGGCAGCAACGCTGATTACAGCAAGTTCCCTGGTTACGAATATAACTTTGGCTGTGACTGTGGCGGCGAAGGCAAGGTAGACGAAGCAGCTATTGCTGAAATCGTAAAGAATGTAATTGCTAACATGAAATAAATATCCTGTTTCAGGAAAGGCAAGGTGATTCCTATGGAAATACATAACATGGAAAGCATTGTCCGTGAAGTTTTAAAACAGGTGAAGGCTGCTCCTTCCATGGACCTGAAGCTTGCCAAAGAGCTGATGGAAAGGGTGGAGGCAGAAGCCGCACGTATAGGAGTAAAGGTTGTGGTGGCAGTATCAGATGCTTCCGGCCGCCCCGTTGCAGTGCATTGCATGGACGGCGCTTACATAGGCAGTTATGATATTGCTGTCAATAAGACCTATACTGCGGTAGCTTTTCAAATGTCAACCGCAAAGCTTGCCGAGCTTGCGGCACCGGGTGGTTCCTTGTATGGTATTCAACATACCAACCAGGGCAAAATCGTAATCTTCGGCGGAGGCGAGCCTCTGTATGTAGATGATGTTTTAATCGGTGCAATTGGCGTCAGCGGTGGAACTGCAGAGCAGGACATCTACCTTGGCACCTTCGGTAAAAATTTATTAAAGGAAGTGATAGCTTGGAAATGACAGAAAGCCAGATCAAAAGTATTGTCGGTGAAGTAATGGCAAAGATGCAATTACAGGGCAGTGTGTCCGGTATGCATGGTGTATATGCTGATATGGATACCGCAATTGCAAAGGCAAAGGAAGCACAAAAAGTGGTACGTATGATGTCCATGGACCAGCGTGAAAAAATTATTTCCAATATACGTACTAAAATTAAAGAAAATGCAGAAACATTTGCCCGCATGGGCGTAAATGAAACCGGCATGGGTAATGTGGGTGACAAGATTTTGAAGCATCTCTTAGTAGCAGAGAAAACACCCGGTACAGAAGACATTACCACTACAGCATGGTCCGGTGACAGAGGACTTACTTTGGTAGAAAGAGGACCTTTTGGTGTTATCGGCGCCATTACTCCTTGTACCAATCCTAGTGAAACAGTTCTCTGTAACACAATGGGTATGCTTGCAGGCGGTAATACAGTAGTATTCAGTCCGCATCCGCAGGCAGTAAAAACATCTATTTTCGCAGTAAATCTGTTGAACGAGGCTTCTTTGGAAGCAGGCGGTCCGGATAACATTGCATGTACCGTAGAAAAGCCAACTTTGGACTCCAGTGCAGTGATGATGAAGCACAAGGATATTCCGTTACTGGTAGCTACCGGTGGTCCGGGTGTAGTAACAGCCGTATTGTCCAGCGGTAAGCGTGGTATCGGTGCAGGTGCAGGTAATCCGCCGGCATTGGTTGATGAGACTGCGGATATCAGAAAAGCAGCAGAGGACATCATAAACGGATGTACCTTTGATAATAACCTGCCATGTATCGCAGAGAAGGAAGTAGTTGCAGTTGATGCAATTTGCGACCAGCTGATGAAGTACATGATTGAAGAGCAGGGCTGCTACCTGGCAAGCAAGGAAGTTCAGGACAAATTAGTAAAGACTGTTTTCAATGAAAAGGGTGCTTTAAATCGTAAGTGTGTAGGTAGAAGTGCTAAGGTACTGCTTGGCATGGTAGGTGTAGAGGTACCGGACAATATCCGTTGTATCATCTTTGAAGGTCCAAAGGAGCATCCGCTTATTGCAGAAGAGTTGATGATGCCGATTCTTGGTATTGTAAGGGCTAAGGACTTCAAGGAGGCTGTAGCAGACGCTGTTTGGTTAGAGCACGGCAATCGTCACTCCGCACACATTCATTCCAAGAATGTGGATAGAATTACGGAGTATGCAAAAGCAATGGATACGGCAATCTTAGTAAAGAACGGTCCGTCCTATGCAGCACTTGGTTTTGGAGGAGAAGGTTATCCAACCTTTACCATTGCCAGTCGTACAGGCGAGGGTCTGACCAGTGCCATTACATTTACAAAGAGCAGACGTTGTACGATGTCAGACAGTCTGTGTATCAGATAGACAGGAGGAAAATATAATGGATATGAATAGTTCTCAGGTTGAAGCTATTGTAAAGCAGGTATTAAGCCAGTTAAGTGGTTCTGCTCCTGCAGCAAACGTAGTAGCTTGCAAAGGCAGTCAGGAGATTCCTAAGACAGCACATGTTGCTATGCTTACCGCTCTTGAGACTGTAGAAATTAAAGAATACCCAATGCCGGAGGTTGGCGATGATGACATCCTCGTTAAGGTTGAGGGCTGTGGTATCTGTGGTACAGATGCTCACGAGTACAAGCGCGACCCATTCGGTCTCATCCCTGTAGCTTTAGGACATGAAGGTACCGGTGAAATCGTAAAGATGGGTAAGAATGTCAAGAAGGACAGCGCTGGTAAGGATGTTAAGGTTGGTGACAAGATTGTTACCTGTATGATTTTCAAGGATGACCCGGATATCACCATGTTTGACTTAAATAAGCAGAACGTTGGTAACGGTGCTGAAGTATACGGTTTGGTTCCGGATGATGATGTTCATCTTAACGGCTGGTTTGCAGATTACATCCTGATTAGCCGCAAGGGTTCCACATTCTTTAACGTAAGTGATTTGGATTTGGATTCCCGTATCTTAATCGAGCCATGTGCCGTTTTAATTCACGCAGTAGAGCGTGCAAAGACCACAGGCATCTTAAGATTTAACAGCCGCGTAGTAGTACAGGGCTGTGGACCGATCGGTTTGATTTGTATCGCTATTTTACATACCATGGGTATCGGCAACATTATTGCAGTGGATGGTAATGCAGGTCGTCTGGAGTTTGCTAAGAGACTTGGTGCAAGCGACAGCGTAAACTTTAAGGATTACAATGGTGCTGAGGAAATGGCAAAGGGCATTTATGACAAGTTCGAAGGCCATCTTGCAGACTTTGCATTCCAGTGTACAGGTTCTCCTGCAGGTCACTCAAATATTTACAAGTTTATCCGTCAGGGCGGCGGTTTGTGTGAGCTTGGTTTCTTCATTAATGGTGGTGACGCAACCATCAACCCTCACTTTGACATCTGCTCTAAGGAAATCACAACCGTAGGAAGCTGGGTATACACCCTTCGTGATTATGCAACTACCTTTGAGTTCTTAAAGAGTGCAAAGGCAATCGGTCTTCCTATGAGCGAGCTGATTACTGACAGATATCCGTTAAGCGAGATTAACGAAGCATACAAGAAGAACCTTGCAATGACCGGACTTAAAGTTGCAGTTTTCATGGATTAATCGGAAAGTGTTACTTTAAGAGAGGAAAGCTGATATGGATGAAAGAGCAGTAGGTATCCTGGAGGTCTACGGAGTTGTTTGTGCATTCATGGCAGCAGACGCAGGCTGTAAGGCAGCCAATGTTACATTGGAGCCTTTTGATAAGAACAAGCCTGCAAATGCAGAAACCTTGAAGGTACCGCTTTTGGTAACCATAAAGTTCCGCGGCAGCGTAGAGGATGTAACCGCAGCTGTAGAAGCCGGAATTGAGATGGCAAAGAGGACAACAGGGGTTGTACAAAGTCATATAATCCCAAGACCAACCAGCGACACATTAAAAATGTTAAATATTTGTGGATTTGACACAAATTAAAAATTAAAGTATATTATTAAGAGTTTTTATAAGAAAGAGAGGCTATTAAAATGGCAAAAGAAGCATTAGGAATGGTAGAAACAAGAGGACTTACAGCAGCAATTGACGCTGCAGATGCAATGACAAAGTCTGCTGAAGTTACTTTAGTAGGTACTGAAAAGATCGGTTCCGGTTTGGTAACAGTTATGGTACGTGGTGATGTAGGCGCTGTAAAGGCAGCTGTAGAATCCGGTGCGGCAGCAGCAAGCCGTCTTGGTGAATTAGTAGCTCAGCACGTTATTCCACGTCCACATGCAGACGTTGAGAAGATTTTACCGGGATTCCCTGAGGCATAAGAACTATGGGTGGCTCATACGGACTGATTGAGGTTTCCGGTGTGGTTGCTGCAATGGATTCTTTAGATGCAATGTGTAAGGCGGCAGATGTAAAGCTGGTTACCTGGGAACGCAAAATGGGTGGCCGATTGGTTACCATTATTGTGGAAGGTACCGTGTCTGACGTAAAAGCAGCAGTGGAAGCTGCTGCAGGCATTTGCAAGGCAAATAATCATATTTTGGCGGCATCAGGTATTATCGCTGCTCCTGCTGAGGAGACACGCAAGCTGGTGGCAAAGAGTGCAAAGAGACTGCAGAAAAAGTAATATTGGGCAGTAAGGCCGCCTGCAGCAATAAAAATGCTGCAAATAAATCCGGAAACAGATAAAAATATCTGGAAATAACTGTAGAAATACAGTATAATAGCTGTGCAAGCAGCATAACAATTTATATTATTAAAATTCTGGCACATAAGTAAGGAGGATAAAACTATGGCACAGGAAGCATTAGGAATGGTAGAAACAAGAGGACTTACAGCAGCTATCGAGGCAGCTGATACAATGTGTAAGGCAGCAAACGTTACTTTAGTAGGTACTGAGAAAATCGGTTCCGGTTTAGTAACTGTTATGGTACGTGGTGATGTAGGCGCAGTTAAGTCTGCAGTAGAAGCAGGCGCTATGAACGCTGAAAGACTTGGTGAGTTAGTAGCTCAGCACGTAATTCCACGTCCACACACAGATGTTGAAGGTATTCTTCCTGCTATCAAATAAGTATAGGTGACATACATATATATGTTGCTGGGAGCACCGTTTTCGGTGCTCCCGGTCAGCTGTACTTTTATAGCTGGCTATCAAATATCAGAAGGGTAACAGGTGAACAACATGGAAAGAAATGAATTGGAAGCCTTAACCAAGTTAGTATTATCCTGTATGCAGCAGGAAAAGGAAAAGGGCAATGGATTTTTGGTTCCTGTAGGTGTCAGCAACAGACACATTCATTTATCACAGGAGCATGTGGAGGCTTTGTTTGGCCCGGGATATCAGCTTACCAAGAAGAAAGAGCTGATGGGCGGACAGTTTGCCTGCAATGAATGCTGTACCATCGTAGGTTTAAAGCTGCGTGCAATCGAAAATGTCAGAGTGTTAGGTCCTGCCCGTAAGAGTACACAGGTGGAGATCAGCAGCACTGATGCCAGAAAGCTGGGCATCAATGTACCAATCCGTGAATCAGGAGATGTAAAAGGCTCTGCCCCTATCGCGATTGTTGGTCCTAAGGGAGCTGTTTATTGTAACGAAGGCTGTATCGTAGCAGCCAGACATATTCACATGTCACCGGCTGATGCCGCTGCCTGCGGAGTAAATGACGGCGACTATGTAAGCGTAAAAGTAGAAAATGAGCGTGGTACTACCTTTAACAATGTTAAAATCCGTGTAGATGAAAGCTTTACGCTGGAAATGCACATTGACACAGATGAAGCCAATGCCAGTGAAATCAAGCAGGGTGACAAGGTAGTAGTCATTAAATAGAAGTTTAAACACAGTCAGAAACGAGTGATAGAAATGATTATTGGAAAAGTAATAGGAAGTATCGTTTCCACACGCAAGCAGGATAACCTGGTTGGTAACAAGTTCATGGTGATTGAGCCGATTAGTATGATGAATGGAGAGCATAACAGACTGGTAGCTATTGACAACATCGGTGCCGGAATCGGTGAGTATGTATTGGTAGCCCAGGGCAGTGCAGCACGTATTGGCTGCGGTTTGCCGGATTCTCCTATTGATGCCGCTATTGTCGGTATCATTGATGACATCGGGAAATTGGGGTAACAGGTTATGGAAATTGCTAACTTAAGCAAAATCTTAAAAGAGAATGGTATCGTAGGAGCAGGCGGGGCAGGCTTTCCTACTTATGGCAAGCTTTCCGACAAGGCGGATACCATTCTCATGAACTGTGCGGAATGTGAACCATTGTTAAAGCTGCACAGACAGCTGTTAAAGGTTCATGCACATGAGATATTAAAAGCATTTGCCTTGCTTGCCGAAACTATGCAGGCAAAAGAAGCGATTATTGGAATTAAAGAAGAATATAAGAGCACCATTGAGGCACTGGAAGAGTATATAGACGAGTTCCCGATGATGCGTATACATAAATTACCGGGAGCATATCCAATGGGGGATGAAGTCATCCTTATTTATGAAGCTACAGGCAGAGTAGTGCGTCCCGGCGGTCTGCCGATTGAAAGCGGTGTGGCCGTATTTAACGTAGAGACCGTGTACAATATTTATCGGGCAGTCTGGGAAGGCAAGCCGGTTACAGAGAAGTATGTATCCGTAGTAGGTGAAGTGGCGAACCCGATTACGGTTCGTGTACCAATCGGTATGCGCATTCGTGATGTAGTAGCCATGGCCGGAGGTATCACTACCGAGAAGCCGGTGTACCTGTTGGGCGGTCCAATGATGGGAAGCTTTGGCAAGGATTATCAGCCTGTGACCAAGACCACCAATGCTATCATTGTATTGCCGGAGGATCATACGCTTGTTTACCGCAAGACCAACCGGTTTAAGACGGCAGTGGCAAGAGCAGCGTCCAGTTGTTGTCAGTGCCAGACCTGTACGGATCTTTGTCCTAGATTTGCATTAGGTTATCCGATACAGCCTCATTTATTTATGAGAGCAGCAGCTAATCAGGATTTTCAGGATTTAGAACCATTTTTGGACACCATGTTCTGCAGCGCCTGCGGCTTATGTGAGTTATTTAGTTGTCCACAGGGACTTTCTCCGCGTACCATGATTAACGAGTACAAAAACGGTCTTCGCAAGGCAGGTATTAAGCCGCCTGTAGTAGAGGCAGCACCGGTAAAGGCTTCCCGAGAATACCGTAGAGCCTGGGAGGGCCGATTGCTTGCAAGACTGGGCTTAGGAGAGTATAATAAGCCTGCAAAGCTGGATGATTCTTCCAGAAATGCAAAAGAAGTTAAAATAATGCTGTCTCAGCATATAGGTGCACCTGCAGTCAGTGCGGTGAACGTGGGAGAGGCTGTCTCAGCCGGTGACGTGGTAGGTAAAGCGGCAGAGGGACTGTCTGTAAATATCCACGCATCTATTTCAGGTGTTGTACAGGAAGTAACCAAGGATTATATTATCATTAAGTAGAGGATAGAACATGGCTAGAGCAATCGGAATGATTGAATTTAAGACAGTTTCAGCAGGTATTACTGCAGCAGATCAGATGGTAAAGACCTCTGAAGTGGAATTGTTAGAGGCACAGACCGTATGTCCGGGCAAGTACATTGCCCTGATTGCCGGTGATTTAAGTGCGGTAAGAGCGGCTATAGACCGTGCAGAGAAAACCAGACCGGATGAATTAATCGGCAGTTTCGTGCTGGGCAATCCGGACGCATCCATTTTCCCTGCTATTTACGGCAGCAGCCAGATTGAAGAAATTAATGCATTAGGCATTTTAGAGACTTATGACGCAGCATCTATTATTGTAGCAGCTGACATTGCAGCCAAGACTGCAATTGTCAAGCTTATTGAGCTACGTATTGCAAAGGGTATGTGTGGCAAGTCCTACATGCTGATTACCGGTGAAGTGGCAGCCTGCGAGGCAGCTATTCAGAAGGCAAAGGTAAGTGTAGGTGAAAGAGGCATGTTTTTGGATTCCTCCGTTATTGCACGTCCTGACGCACAGCTTTGTAAGTCTATTTTATAGTTTATAAGGAGCCGGTTATGTTAGCAGTAGAAAGAAGAAATCTGATACTGGAAAAGCTTCAAGACGAAAAACGTGTAGTAGTAGGTGAGTTGAGCGAGCAGTTTGATGTGTCTGAGGAAACCATCAGAAGAGACTTAGACAAATTAGAAAAAATGGGCTTGGCCACCAAGACATATGGTGGAGCCGTTTTAGTGGAAAATAATAACACTGAAATGCCTTTCAGCGTCCGCAAAAAGAAAAATATGCGTGGGAAACGCATGATTGCAGAGATAGTTGCCGGAATGATTGCTGACGGAGACCACATTATTCTGGACCCGAGTACTACTACCGTAGCAATCGTGAATGCTATCAAAGACAAAAACCGACTTACAATCGTAACTAACTCCGTAGAAGTTCTGTTAGAGGTAGCGGAGGTGCCGGGGTGGAATGTGATTTCCACCGGGGGCTCCATTTGGGAGAATTATCTGGTACTGGTAGGTCCGAAGGCGGTAGAAAGTATCAGTACTTTTAATGCTGACAAGGTCATAATGTCCTGTAAGGGCATTGATATGGATAAGGGCATTACCGATACCAATGAAATGTTTTCACAGGTTAAAAAGAGCATGCTTCGTTCAGCCGGTATGAGAATATTGGCTGTAGACCATACCAAATTCGACAAAGCAGCCTTTTCACAGATTTGTGAAATCAGAGATATTGACACGATAGTAACTGATATACGTCCATCCGATGCATGGATGGCATATTTTAAGGATAAAGGGATTGAATGTCTGTATGGAGAAGAAAACTAAAATCATAGCATTTGCAAACAATAAAGGTGGTAGTGGCAAGACTACTTCCTGTGCGAATATAGGATACTCTTTGGCAACCATGGGAAGGAAGGTTCTTTTGATAGATGGAGATATGCAGTTGAATCTGTCCCTGTCCTTTTTTTCAGAGGATCAGGTGTTGGAGCTGGCAGCCAGTGAACGCAATCTTTATCATGCCATCAAAAAACAGGAGGATTTGAAGGAGTACATTATCCCTACCCCTTATGAAAATCTGGATCTCATACCTTCTTCTATGTTGATGAGTGGTATGGAGTATGAGCTTTTTACCAAATGGCAGAGGGAGTTTATTTTAAAAAACTGTCTGAAAAGTATTAAGGAATCTAATCTGTACGACTATATTCTGATAGATGCGCCTCCTACACTGGGTGGCTGGGTTATGAATATACTCTGCGCATCAAACTATGTAATCATGCCGGTAGAGGCCAGTCCATGGGGACTGTTCGGTGTGGCCAATATGTTCGAATTTTTGGAGGATGTTCGTCGCATTAATGAGAATTTGGAGCTTTTGGGCATAGCCATTACCAAGGTAGACGCCCGTAAAAATTATTACAAACAAACATGCGAAACCTTACGTTCCGCAGACAATGTACACGTATTTACAAATATCATCCGCGTGGACAGTGAAGTGGAGTGGGCTCAGGACGACAGTAAGCCTGTGCTGGTTCACAAAGCAAAGGCACGAAGCGCCGGAGAATATATGGAGCTTGCAAAGGAGATTGATAGCATATGGCAGTAGGAGCAGGAAGTATTAAAAGAGCATCAAAGGCAAATGCAGAAGGAACCGTTAATAAGAAGGCAGTGACCGAAGAGGTACAGACAGTGGTTCAGGAAGAGAAGGCGGCAGTGCCTGTAGAGCAGGCCGAGGCTGCGGCAGTCACCGCAGAACAGGCAAAGCCAACCAGAAAAACAACGACCAGAAAGCCGGCAGTAAAGAAGGAAACCACTACTAAGACAACTACAAAGAAAGCACCGGCAAAAAAGAATACTCAGCCAAAGTCAGCTGAAACAAAGCCTGCTGAGGCTTCAAAGACCAGTGCAAAGGCAGCACCGGCTACAGAGCCGATAAAGCAAAAGAAAGGCAATGAGGCTTGTCGACTGACAGAAGATATGCCGGTACATTTATTATAGTGAAGTGAGGACGTCCACCCGTGAGGGTGGGCGTTTTTGGTGTAACCGCTATATTTGCTATTGTTCACAAAAAGTTTACAATTTAGACGATATATCGTCCAAATTCCACAAAATATTATGCTATGATAGCCATACAAAAATAAATATTGGGTTAAATACAAATTAATCCGACACTTGTAAAAGGAGGCTATTATGGCAAATAAAACTTTAAAAGAAGAGCAAAAGGCTCCCACCAATGACATTCAGAGCAAAACTATTTTTAGAAATCCGGTGCTCTGCAGTCAGTTCCTCAGAAACTACGTAAATCATCCCATGATGAAAAACATCAAACCGGAGGATATCGAGGACTATACCGACCGATTCACATCCTACTTCGGTGTGGAATTTGAGGCCGACACTGTCAAGAAAATCCACATTCACAATGAAAAGGGTGAAAAATCTGAAATTTTTCTAATCTCGCTTATTGAACATAAGACCAAAGTAGATTATAATGTAATTGTTCAACTACTAAAGTACATGGCCTGCATCTGGGCAGAGTATGAGAAGCAGTTCGGCACAGACTATAAGGACAAGGTGAAGACCAAGGAATTTCGGTATCCACCCATTTTGCCCGTGGTTTATCACGAAGGCAGCGATACATGGACGGCACCGATGCACTTAAAGGATCGCATTTTTATGCATGAAGTCTTTGAGGAGTACATTCCGGATTTTACCTACTGCTTGGTCGATAATCACAAATATAGCAACAAGGAGCTTTTGGAGCGCAAGGATGAAATGTCCTTGATTATGCTTTTGAATAAGATTCAGACGAAAGCGGATTTGAGTGAGTTTGTGCATATACCGGCTGATGAGATTAACCGTATTGTTGAGGAATCACCTGAGGCAGTTATTGATATCATTGTAATGGTTATGCAGGCACTGTGTACGAAGTTAAATTTATCCAGACAGGATACCGAGGAATGTGTAAAGAGAGTGAGGACGCGAAATATGGGATATCTGTGGGCAAATATGGAAAAGATAGACGTACAGGCGGCACAGACAGAGGTGGCTCAGGCAAAGGCGGAGCTTTTAAGTGTGCAAACAGAGCTTTCAAATGTACAGACAGAGCTTTCAAATGTACAGACAGAGCTTTCAAATGTACAGACAGAGCTTTCAGATGTACAGACAGAGCTTTCAGATGTACAGACAGAGCTTTCAGACACCAAGACAGAAAATATATGTCTAAAGGCAGAGCTTGCTGCTTCACAGACTAGAGCTCAGGACGCAGAGACAGAAAATGCACATTTAAAAGCTTTACTGGCAGCGCATGGAGTTGAAGTTCCGGAGGCTTAATGTAAAGCTAAACCGACTGCAGAGCCGATAAAGCAAAAGAAAGGCAATGAGGCTTGTCGACTGACAGAAGATATGCCGGTACATTTATTATAGTGAAGTGAGGACGTCCACCCGTGAGGGTGGGCGTTTAATGGTCTATAACGAAAATAGAAAATGATGAGTTAGCGTGTATTGAAGCGGAGGTATGTGCCTCCGCTTTTGACGTACTGTTTTTGCAGATGCCTTCAATAAGTTTATTTATAAAGGGGAGCAGGTTATCAGGCCGGAGAATCTAAAGCCGTTAGATACAGATCTTACGGCAATTCCATACGGTGCTGATGGAGCCGGGATTCCAACACAAAGGTATCGTGACGTGTTAAAAAGTGCCACTGCCATGGTGGATGACAACGGAGTTTATCTTTTGCTGGGTATTGAGTCACAGAGTGAGGTGAACCATGCCATGCCGGTAAGGAACATGGTCTATGATGCTCTGCAGTATGCAGCGCAGGTGGAGGAGGCTGCCCGTTCTCACAGAGAGGCCAGAAAAGCAGGTGATCCAAAGGAACAGGAAAAGAAGCTTACTGCCGGTGAATTTCTGTCCGGCTTTCACAAAGAGGATCGATTAATACCGGTGGTTACTCTGGCTGTTTATTTTGGCGCCGGTGAGTGGGACGGACCTATGAGCCTGCATGAAATGTTGTCCGTGCAGGAACCGGAGATTTTGTCCTTTGTATCAGATTATAAATTAAATTTGATTGCACCGGAGCACATGTCGGACGAAGAGATTGACCAGTTTCAGACTAGCCTGCGTGAGGTAATGCTTTTTATCAAGCACTCTAAGGACAAGACGAAATTAAATGAAATGGTGCAGAAGGACGACCGCTTTAGGAATATGGACAGAAGTGCTGCCAGAGTGGTCAGCAGCGTAACCGGTGTGGAAATTAATGAAGAAAATGAGGAGGAAAAGGTAGATATGTGTCAGGCACTTAGGGAAATGATGGAAGAGGCAAATAGTGAAGGAAGACAGGAAGGGGCACAGGATGAGCGTATTGCAATGGCTCGCAGGATGTTGCAGGAAGGTGGTCTGTCTATTGACTTTATAGCAAGAATGACTGGCCTATTGCCGGAAGAAGTTCAAGCATTGGCTTTGGAGGCGATGTAAGGAAGGTTGAGGAGCTGCCCGCGAGGGCGAGGCCTCATGGCGAATTAAACTTTGAAGAGGGAGTCCAGAAAATGAGGACGTCCACCCAAAGGGTGGGCGTTTTTTGTATATTATTTGCAATATATTTGTATTTATTTTCCAATTTATATGGCAAAGAATTGGCTGTATAATAATTAAAAAGGTATGGTATTGCAGAATGTACAGCTGAAGATTTCAAAAAATATGTGGACTTTGCCGACATAGTGAAAACTTAACGGTGAGCAGTTTAGAACACCGATTTAATTATAATAGTTTTGTTGTGGAGTAGCAATTGGAAACAAATACCATGGAATTAGTGGCGGAATTGTTTTATACTGTGAATAGAAATAACAATGTTTAATGAAGTAAAAAACAAGGAGGAACAAGAAGATGTTTAAAGGAAAAAGAAGTTTTTTTATAGAGCTTTTAATCAGCTTTCTTTTATTGCTCTGCATACCAATTATAACTATTTTACTGATTTTGTGGCAGTCGAATAAGGTTGTGAAAGAGCAAATAATGGATATCGAAAATAAAAATCTGTCTTTGTATGTAGAACAGCTGGAAGAAGTAATGGAAGAGATGAAAGAAATCTGTAGTACTGTTTTTGCAACAGAGGAATGTCGACTATATGCAGCGAATTCTGCTAATAACACAAAATTGGATAAAGAGTTAAGGGCGAAAATTCATAATTTGCTTGAAAATCAATTAGACTCTAAATACTATGATGTATTTATCTGGTACAATCGCAATAATAAAGTGATTTCCGGTAAAGCTGTTGTTATGGATATAGCCAATTATTACGCCACGTATTATTCAAATTACATAATAGAAGATGAAGCAACAGACACTTTTTTAAGTATTTTAAAGACCGATACCAAGGGGCTTGTATGTCATATTATCAACAACGGTGAAGATAAGCAATTTTTGTGCATGACAATGGGAAAACACGAATCAAGAAACCCTTTAGCTGACTATACGGTATGTATCGTACTGGATCCGACTTATTTAGAGCAGTTACTTGTAATGCAAAACGAATATCCGGACAGCGTATTACAAGTATATAATTCTGAAAAGGAATTATTAATATCAAACAACTCCAAACTGGATTGGCAGTATATGATAGAGCCGATGGCATGGGAAGAAGGAGTTCGAAGTGTATGGTTGGATAGAAAAGACTACATGATACAGATAAGAGAATCCTTGATACTGGGTAATTCTTATGTTTATGTTGTATCGAAGGAAGTCTTTTGGAGTACGCTCAGGTGGCTTCGCATTTGTGGTTTTGTCGGCGCAGGTTTGTGCGTACTTATCAGTATTATCTTTGCTTACAGAAGTGCTGCCAGAGCGTATCGTCCGGTGGGCAATATAATGGAGTTTTTGGAACGTAAAAAAGGAAATACATCCCCGGAATCTGTAAAGTCAGAATTTTTACATATAATGTCTTTTGTAGAAAATCAGGAAAAAGCATTAAAGGGAAAAAATAAAATTAGCCGAGAGTGGTTTTTGCACGGCTTGTTGGAAGATAAATATGAATATGTAGATGAGGCGCTGCTGGAAGAAAACAAGGTCTCCTTTAATAACGAGAGGTTTGTGGTTTGTATTATTCATGTAGATATTTTGAATCAAGAAATGGAAGATTTGTGTGGCTTCGTGGTACAAAATGTTCTGGGAGAATTGTGTAATATGGTGGGAAAGGCTTATTTTGTGGGTCTTTCCAAAAACAGATACGCGCTGTTAATTAATACGTCCGGAGAAGACTCTGAACTATATAAGGTATTACAAGAAGGTCAGGAATTCCTGTTGCAAAAGTTCCAGATAGTTTTGACTATCGGATATAGTGACAGCCACGAAGGTATTCATTCCATACCGGAAGCATATAAGGAGGCACAGGAGACTATCCGGTATCGTTTCCTTTTTGGAAGCGGTAAGATAATTTGTTATAAAGATATTAAGGCGCGGAATGCCAGCTACCGAAATGACGAAGAATCTAAGGTATTCATGCTTTTATTAGAATATATTGAAAACCGAAAGGAAGAGGATGATTTAGATAATTTTGTGGATCAGCTGATGTACGTTTATCAGATGAATGAAGAAATGTCCATGGATGTTGCATTGGTCTTCAAAAATGAGATTATAAGCGCACTGGGCAGGGTTATGAAGTTGTGTGGATATGAAGAGGAAAGCATCCGTGAAGCTCGCAGGAGTTTGAAAAATGCTACTACTCTGTCCGATTTTCAACATCAGTTGTCCGACCAAATTACAGAATTATGCAAGTGTAAGATAAAGCGGAAAAGCAACGATGACGTTTTGGAGGAGCTGAAGCAGCTCATTAATGAAAGCTATAACGATACGGAATTATCAATAACAATGCTGGGGAATCAGATAGGAATGCATCCTACTCATATGTCCAAGATATTTAAAGAAAAATATGGTGTTTCCATATTGGATTATATAGCATCCGTAAGGATTTCCCATGCAAAGCGAATTATTAGGGAAGAGGGGAGCACTATTCGGGAAACCGGAGAAAAAACCGGATTTTTAAGCAATGAAGTATTTATTCGTACGTTTAAAAAGAAAGAAGGAATTACCCCGGGTAAATATAAGGAAATGATAGAAAGGGAAAAAATGGAGTGAAAATAGAAAATTACACGGAATATGGCCATTAATAAGTGAAAAACTTAGTTTTGGTCAGTGTAATTAAAAATGGTCAGTTTACAATTTGCCATGCTTTGTGCAATGATAAGTGTACCGACACGAAGCATATTGACGAAAAGGAAGTGTGCTTTGTGAGATTTTTCATCAAAAATAAAATAAAGGAGAGAAAAACTATGATGAAGAAAACTTTCAAACAGTTGCTTGGTTTGACCCTCAGTGCAGCAATGGTTATCAGCATGGCTGGCTGTGGCAATGAAGCGACAAAGAACACGGAAACTCAGGCAGTTTCCAAGGAAACAGAAACTACCCAGGCAAAGGAGTCAGAGACTCAGGTCGTAGAGGAAGAGCTTACATATCCTCTTGATTCTGACGAAAAAATTACTCTTTGGACACACCGTTTAACCTTGAATAGTGAATACTCTAGCTACACAGAGTCCCCATTCCATACCGGATTGGCAAAGCAGACCGGTGTAGATATTGAGTTCCTTTTCCCTAATTCAGGTCAGTCTTACGTAGAAGGCTTTAACCTCCTGTTAACACAGAAGGTACTTCCGGATGTGATTTTTAAGGCAACAAACAACACCGAACTTAGTGAATTGTGTAGAGACGGTGTTATCTATGACTTAACACCATACTTAGAAGAGTATGCTCCTGATTACTGGGCATATATCAATGCTCCTGAAAATGAGGATATTTACAGAGCTGTAGTAACAGAGGATGGTAAGGTGCTTGCATTCTATGGATTTAGAGAAAGTGACTTTGGTATTACTTACACAGGTCCAATGATCCGACAGGACTGGTTGGATGAGTGTGGCTTACCTACACCGGTAACCTTAGAAGACTGGGAAAACGTACTTACTGTATTTAAAGAAAAATATAATGCAACTTTAGGCGTTGCATCCGGTAGTTTTAAAGGAGTATTTATGGCATCAGGTGCAGGTGCTATGTCGACAGGTGCTAATGGATACCCTACTACTTTCTATAGGGATGATAATGGCAAACTTCAGTTTGCGCAGCTTCAGCCTGAATGGGTAGAGTATATAAAGATTTTGAACCGTTGGTATGAAGCTGGTCTGCTTGATAATGACTCTGTTACCATGGATGCAGCAGCTTTAAGAACAAAGGCAGTGAATAATCAGATTGGCGCAAGCATCGGAGCTATGTCTCAGCTTACGAACTTTACTGTTGACGCAGAAGCAGCAGGCAGTGATGCAAAGTGGGTAGGTGTAAGCTATCCTAGAACTGCTCCGGGTGAACCTACTTCTATGATTCAGTACGGTACACGTAATATTGGTTCAGGAGCATTTGTAACTACTTCCTGTCCGGAAGACAGACTGATTACTGTTTTGAAGGTATTGAACTATGGATATACCGAAGAAGGAATGATGTTCTATAATTTTGGCGAAGAAGGTCTATCCTATACATTAAATGCAGCAGGTGAGCCGGAATGGACAGATGTAGTATTAAATGATGCACAGGGTATCAGCAATGCAATTAATAAGTACACGGGTGCAACTAGTGCACCAATTGGCGTTCAGTTAGACAGATTTGTACAGTTAAAGAACAATGAGTTGGCATCAGAAGCTGTATTTACATGGATTGACAATACAAAGGTTGCTGACCATTATCTGCCTAATATGGAACTCACAGAAGATGAGAAGTTAGCTTTTGTGGATAAATATAATGCTATTCAAACATACATTCAGGAAATGACTCAGAAATTTATTATGGGTGATGAATCACTGGATAATATTGATGCGTTTTATAAGACGTTGGATGAAATGGAACTTCAGGATTGCATAAAAATATATAATGCCGCTTATGAAAGATGGTTGGCAAAATAAATGAGTTTTTAAAAATTTGGTAATAGGTTGGGTATATTACCCAACCTATTGCTATATAAATTTACAAGGAATAGGTAATAAATATGAATAAAAAAAGTTTGGGGTCTATACTCGCAAGAGACTTTAAAAGAAATAAATGGAAATATCTTGTCATACTTCCTGTTGTTGCTTATTTAATTCTTTTCCACTATAAGCCATTGTATGGAGTTATTATTGCCTTTAAGAGATTTAAACCGCATTTAGGCATTATAGACAGTCCATGGGTGGGATTGCAGCATTTTAAAAGTCTTGTTACAGATATGTATTTTACAAGAAGCTTGCGCAATACACTTACTATTAGTTTGCTTACGCTCATATTTAGTTTTCCTGCGCCGGTATTACTGGCTTTATTGTTAAACGAAGTGAAATCAAGTAAGGTAAAAAGAACGGTACAAACTATTACATATATGCCGCACTTTGTAGCAACGGTAATTGTTTGTGGTATGATTGTAAGCTTTACGCAGTCAAGTGGTTTGTTTAATGACATCATCGCTTTTTTTGGTGGTAAACGTACGAATTTATTGATACAAGAAAAGTATTTCTATCCTATATATATCATTAGCGGTATTTGGCAGAATGTAGGCTGGAATTCTATTATTTATCTGGCAGCGTTATCAGGTATTGACCAGGAGCAGTATGAAGCGGCCAAGGTTGATGGTGCAAATCGCCTGCAGCAGCTTTGGTATATCACACTCCCGGGACTTATTCCGACTATTAGTATGTTGCTAATCATGAGAATGGGCAGCTTATTAAGTGTTGGTTTCGAAAAAATATTACTTTTATACCAACCGGCGACCTATGAGGTGGCAGATGTTATTTCCACTTATGCTTATAGAAGAGGTTTGGTGGAATCCAATTACAGCTATTCAACAGCAGTAGGTCTTTTTAATTCTGTTATTAATGTTATTCTCATGACAACTGCTAATAAGCTGAGTAAAAAGCTTGGACAGAGCGGACTATATTAAGGAGGCGGTATCTATGAAAAAAAGAAAACGTAGTTTATCAGATAGTATATTTATAATTGTGGTCTATGCATTATTAATTGCGTTTACCGTGACTTGCTTCCTGCCAATATGGCATCTTTTAATGGCCTCTTTTAGTAATAGTTCCGGTATCGCAAGCGCAGAGGGACTTATGCTTTGGCCTAAAATGTTTGACCTTGGAGCGTTTAAATTGGTTTTTCAAGACAAAGCATTAATGGGTGGCTTTAAAAACACCTTACTGTATTTGGGTGGTGCTTTACCGCTTAATCTATTATTGACGCTTATGGCAGGCTATTTTTTGTCTTGCACCAATATGGTTTGGAAAAAATTGATTGCGCGCATAATTTTATTTACTATGTTTTTTAGCGGTGGACTGATTCCAACCTACTTAAATATAAGGGATTTGAATTTACTGGATAGCTTATGGGCATTGATACTCTCCGGAACAATTTCTGTAACGAATGCATTGATTTGTAAGACCTCCATTGAAGCTATTCCGGACAGCTTAAGGGAATCTGCATACTTAGATGGCGCCAACGATTTTCAGATTATATTTAAAATCATTCTACCTCTTATTAAGGCTACCTTAGCAGTACTTACGCTGTACTATGGCGTAGGTCATTGGAATAACTGGTTTCATGCATCTATTTACATTAGCTCCCCGGAGAAGTTGCCGGTTCAAAATATACTCCGCTCTATTTTAATAGCAAATGAATTGGGTGAAATGGATGCAGATGTGTATAATGCTTACGCAGAAACGATTAAATATGCAGCTATTGTAGTAAGTACAGCACCAATTATGTGTATATATCCATTTTTACAGAAGTATTTTGCAAAGGGTGCTTTGATTGGAGCCGTGAAAGGATAACTCAAAGAAGTGTAAGTAAATGATGAGGAGTTGATGTAATGGAATATGTTAATGGAATTCTTTTTGATGAGTCATTTCAAAAAGAATTAAAGGAAAAGTTTTGTTATGCAGATGCAGATCCTGTGTTTGGAGAAAGGTTGTTTTTTGAAAATTCCGGCGGTAGTCTCAGACTCAAAAAGTGTGTAGAGGCAAAAGCAGTACAAGAAGAATTTCCAGACTGTCCGGAAAGAATACACGAGCGTTCATTGTATCTTAAGGATTTGGTGGATAGGGGCACAAAAGAAATCATGGAGGTTATTTTTGGTGCCAAAAGCGGCTCGTTAATCACAGAGCTGACCGCTTCACAAACAATGTTTCATATGGTCGGACTTATCATGGACAATGTCCCGGGAACAAATGCAGTTGTATCATCTGTTGAACATCCTTCTGCATTTGATGCAGTTGAATTTTATTGTAAAAAGACGGGCAAAGAAATGCGTGTAGTTCCTGCCAATCCTCGAACCGGTAATGTTGATCCCGATGAAGTGGTAAAGTATGTCGATGAAAACACTTGTCTTTTGAGTATTATGTCTGCTTCAAATATTTCGGGAAATATTATGGATATAGAAGCAATAGTGAAAATGGCAAGAAAAATAAAGCCTGATCTATACATAATTTCAGATGCTGTCCAGCACGCGCCACACTGCAGTGTCGATGTTGAAAAATTGCAGATTGACGGTATGAATTTTGCACCATACAAATTTTTTGGTGTAAGAGGTTGCGGCTTTGCATATGTATCCGACAGAGTTGCCGCGCTTCCGCACCACAAGCTTATTGCAAAGGAGCAATCAGTATTTGAACTTGGAACAAGTGCTCCGGGAAATTTCGCCGCAGCGCTGGAAATTATCAATTATGTATGTGATATTGGCAAACATTTTATTGGAGAAGCAAGTAAGAGAGCACTTTATGAAGAGGGAATGCATCGCATACACCTGCATGAAAGAGCTTTGCTTTACAGAATGCTTGAAGGAACCGATAGCATTCCTGGACTCAGACACATCCCCGGTGTTACTGTATGTGTCGATACAGATGACTTGACAAAACGCGACCTTATAGCGGCAATTATAATTGATGGGGCGGATTTTACAGAATGTGTCGCCCAATATCAAAAGCGTGGAGTTACGGTATATGAGCGAGTAAACACGAGCATATATTCCAAAAGGATTTTGGAAGCACTTGGGCTCGAAGGTGCAATCAGGGTTTCGCCGCTTCATTGTCACGGCACGGAAGATATCGATAAATTTTTGCTGATTACTGCAGATGTTGTAAATCACTTTCAACATTAATTTTACAAGCTTTAAATTGGAATATCAGGAGGATATTAAAATGTACTACAATGGAAACAAAGCTGAAAATCTGAAAATTGCCTATATCGGAGGCGGATCCAGAGGCTGGGCATGGGGACTTATGAGCGACCTGGCATCGGCTGAGGACATATCAGGCGATGTGTATCTTTATGATATAGATTATGAAGCCGCCTGCCACAACGAAATCATAGGTAACAAATTCAATGCACTTGAAGACGCCAAATCTGTTTGGAATTATCGTGCGTGCAAAACAGCCTCCGAGGCTCTCACAGATGCAGATTTTGTTATTATATCAATACTTCCGGGCACATTTGATGAAATGGAATCCGATGTGCATGCACCCGAAAAATATGGCATTTATCAATCTGTAGGTGACACATCAGGTCCGGGCGGAATTGTGAGAGCAATGAGAACCGTACCGATGTTTGAGGAAATTGCCGAAAACATCAAAAAATACTGTCCCAATGCCTGGGTTATAAACTATACCAATCCTATGACACTTTGCGTCAAAACCCTCTACAGGGTATTCCCGGAAATCAAAGCATTCGGCTGCTGTCATGAAGTGTTTGGCACACAGAAAATTCTTATAACAGCCCTCGAAAAAATATGCGGCATCAAAGAAGACATACAAAGAGAAGATATAAAGGTTAACCCCGTGGCAGTAAATCACTTTACATGGCTTACGGAAGCCACATACAAAAACATGGATCTGTTCCCTATATACAGAGAATTTGCCGACAAATATCTGAAAGACGGATATGTAGATGACAATGACACACACTGGATGAACAGTATGTTTCAGTGTGCCCACAGAGTAAAGCTCGATTTATTTGACAGATTTGGCTATATTGCAGCTGCCGGTGACAGACATCTGGCCGAATTCTGCGAGGGAAAATGGTATCTCAAAGACCCCGAAACCGTTGAAAAATGGAAATTTGGTCTAACAACCGTGCAATGGAGAAAAGAAAAGCTCAAAAAACGCCTTGAGACAAGCGAGGATTTGAGAACCGGTAAGCAGGATGTTAAGATTGAGTGCACAGGAGAAGAGGGCGTTGCACAGATAAGAGCAATCTTAGGTCTTTCTGAGCTTGTCACTAATGTGAACATACCAAATAAAGGTCAGATACCAAATCTCCCTATGGGTGCAGTGGTTGAAACAAACGCAGTTTTCCGCTCAGGTAAGGTTACCCCCGTTCTGGCAGGTGAAATTCCACAGTCGATTTATGCTCTTGTTGCAAGAATATGTGCTCAGCAGGAAGCGCTCGACACTGCCATTGCAAGCAGAGATCTTGAGGGTATATTCAATGTGTTTGCAAATGATCCCCTTGTGACCTGCTCTATGGAAGAAGCAAGGCTGCTTTTTAAAGAAATGGTGATGAATACAAAAGAATATCTCCATACATATGATTTAAGCAAGCTATAATAACGGAGGAAATGAGCGATGTTTTTTAAAACAGTGACACCGGAAGAAGCGGGAATATCATCCGGAAAAGTTGTGGAATTTTTGAAGATTCTTGATAGCTATAATTTTTGTACACATAGTATCATTATGGCAAGGGGAGACAAAATCTTTGCCGAAGTATATTATAAGCCTTTTGACAAAAACTTTAAGCACCGCATGTATTCCATAAGCAAAAGCTTTGTATCGGTTGCTCTTGGAATGGCTGCAGAGGAAGGGCTTTTGTCGCTTTCGGACAAAATGATTGAGTATTTTCCCGAATATGTGCCTGACGATGCCAATGAGCTGATGAGAGAAACCACGATAAGAGATATGCTTACCATGGAAACATCTATTCAGAACCACGTGTTCTGGTTCACCTCAGGAACCAAAGACAGAACCGAAATGTATTTTAAAAACAAAGGTGAAAAAGTGCCCGGAACCATTTTTTGCTATGACAGCCCCGGCTCATACATGCTTGGCGTCATTGTAGAAAAAGTAACGGGTAAGCCGTTTTTGGAATATATGAAGGAAAAAGCCCTTTGCGATATAGGATTCTCTGCGGATGCATATTGTCTCACTGTGCCCGGCGGGCACTCGTTTGGTGATTCGGGCATTATGTGCACAGCACGCGATCTCCTCACTTTTGCAAGATTTGTGATGAACAAGGGTGAGTGGTGTGGCAAGCAGTATATGGACAGAAATTATCTTGAAGATGCTGTCAAAAAACAAGTGTCCAACGCCAACACCTCGCAGGTTACATATAACTCCTACGGCTACGGTTATCAGATATGGAAGGCACCCAATGATGGCTTTGCATTTATCGGCATGGGTGACCAGTTTGCCATATGCGACCCTGACTCAGACTTTATATTTATCATAAATTCCGACAATCAGGGAAGCAAGCCATCAACACGGGCTATTTTGTATCATGAATTGTACAAATCCATAATAGGTTCCTTATCAGCCCCTATGCCAAAAGATGAAAAGGCATATGCAGACCTTGTCCAATACTGCGAAAATGCAGAGCTTTTTTCATTGAAGCAGGAAAAGAACAATCCGTTTGAGGCCGAAATAAACGGAAAGGTGTATGAACTTAAGGAAAACCGGATGAAGATTGAATATATAAAATTCAACTTTGAGGGTAAAAAAGGAATACTGACTTACAAAAATGAACAAGGCACAAAGGAGCTTGTATTTGGTCTTGGCTACAATGAGTTCGGCAAAGTCCCACAAGAGGGATATTCGGATATGACGGCTACAGAATATGCAGCAGGCAATTATTATGACTGTGCTTGTTCGGCAGATTGGACAGAAGAGAAAAAGCTCAGAATTAAGGTGCAGATAATTGATAAATACTTTGGGAATGCGAGTTTTGTATTCAGCTTTAAGGATTCGAGAGTAAGTGTACTTATGACAAGGGCTGCTGAAAACTTTTTGCTTGAATATGAAGGTGTTGCAACAGGGAATATCAAAAACTAAAGCACTGCTGCAATAAGAGGAGATATCGTATGCGTAAAATCAATGAAGAAAAAATAAAAAACATCTATAAAGAAACCATTGTCAATCCCGACAGATATACCGGTGAAGCTAAAATGACTAAAGAAGTGTTGGAAATGGCACTAAGTGATGCACTGGTCAAAATTGATAAGCTCTGGGAGGATATGCACGGTAATTTTGCATCTCATTCAAGCAAAAACAATGTATATTTTGAAACAACCAACGACAGTGGTTGGAATTCCGGCTTTACAACCGGTTTGCTTTGGCTTGCATATGAAGCTACCGGTGATGAGAAATACCGCGAACGTGCTCTTTCACATATTCCGGGTTATTATAAAAGAATAGACGAAAAAATAGGTGTCGATCATCATGATATGGGTTTTTTGTATGTTCCCTCATGTGTTGCTGCATATAAGCTTACCGGCAACGAGCAAGCCCAAATTGCTGCGATCAAGGCTGCCGATCATCTTATTACAAGATATATTGAAAATGGTAAATTTATTCAGGCATGGGGCAAGGTGGGTGAACAGCTCAGGCTAATCATTGACTGTCTGAACAACATACCCCTGCTTTATTGGGCTTCAGAAGTAACCGGCGAAAGCCATTACTATGAAAAAGCTCTCAACCATGCTATGACAACAATAGAAAACATCATCCGTCCGGATGCATCCACATATCACACCTACTATTTTAACCCTGACGGCACCCCTGACAGAGGCACTACTAAGCAGGGGGCAGCCGATGATTCGTGCTGGGCAAGAGGTCAGGCGTGGATAGTGAGCGGACTGCCCTTGTCTTATAAATATACCAAAGAGGAATTTATGCCCGAGTTATTTGAAAAGGTTACCAACTATTTTCTCAACCGTCTGCCCGATGATTTCGTGCCATACTGGGATTTGATTTTCTCAGACGGCGATAATGAGGAGCACGATTCTTCCGCTGCTTCCATAGCGGTGTGCGGTCTTTTGGAAATGCTCCCGTATATAAAAGACAAAAGACTAAAATCCATATATGAAGGTGCAGCAGACAAAATTATGTATTCACTCTACACAAACTATAGCACAAAAGAAACCCCCGAATCCAATGGTCTTCTTCTTCACGGAGTGCATTCTAAGCCCGGCAATCACGGTGTTGACGAGTGTAATATCTGGGGATGTTATTACTACATGGAAGCTCTTGTGCGCATGCTAAAGAGAACAAAAACATATTGGTAACAGGAGGAACAAACAATGATTATTAAAACATGGCACAAAAATACTACGGTGCTTTATGCAGCTGAAGAACTAAAAAAATATCTGGACAAGATGGATGCAGGATTTTGCGACGGTATTGACATTACAAATACCGTT
>JAFXDD010000014.1 GCA_017516285.1 Lachnospiraceae bacterium | reverse complement strand
CGGTGGGTCAAAGCCCCGGGTGGGGCTTATTAAAGTGCCTCTATTCGATGAACTGTCATCCACAGGCACTCAAAAAGAACAGTAGATTGGTACTTTGGATAAACACATCCATTTTTAAATTACAGTTTGCGGAAACTCAAGCATTTACGACTGCCCATAGCTAAAAGATTTATTAATTTTATATATCCATATCATCACACAAATCAGCCATCAACTTAAATATCTTTCCTGCCGCTATAAGTTGTTTTGTATTCATCTGCTGAAGAATTGCAGCAATTTTCTCCTCTTTGCAGTTACTCCTTGCTTCACCAAGCATAATATAATCGCAACTGACAGATAGACTTTGTGCTATCCTGCATAAGATATCAGAAGAGAAATTTTTCTTTCCTGTTTCGATTTCATAGAGATATTTAGCCGATATACTTACTTCTTCTGCAAATTCCTCCCTCGTATATTTATTTAATTCCCTAAGCTCTTTAATTCTTTGTCCCACGCACTTGTCAATCATGTTTATCTCCAATTGCACTTCTTTTGTATAAACAATTAAACATTCCCCTTCAACCAAGTTATAGAAATTTCTCTAATGTATCTTTGACGCAAGTTAATAGATTTTGTCTTACGTTTTCTCCAACACTATCCACAAGATAGCATATTTCATTTTTAAGGCACTTTGCATCCTTTAAAAAAAGTGCCGGTGACACACTATAAATACTGTACATTTTAAATATAAGCTCACTGTCCGGCAAAATATGATTGCTTTCCAAAGCCCGTAGTTTTTTCACATCCATGGCTAATTCGTCAGCCATTTCCATTTGCTTGATACCTTTATATGTGCGCACAGCCTTAAAGACATTCTGCTCTTCAGCAATAATGTATAAAGCATATTCTATATAATGCGTATCTTTAAATATACGCTCCCATTCCTTTGCCTCGGCTCCGCCTCTCTTATTCGCACCAGCCACCATGTGAATAATTTTAAGGCATACCAGCAGCTGCTCATAATCAGCTTCCCAGAAAGAAGCATCAAAATAATCCTTTCGACTACTGCGCTTACCGGTAAATATATGATATACATCTAACTCGGAGTTACACATGGCCTGCAATTCATAATAGCCAAAACGCTTCTCACCATTTGCCGCCTTATAATAATGACTTTGCGTCATCTTTAGCATTTTGCCCATTTTCCCCTGTGTAATCTTATACTCCAGGCGCTCATCCTCTAACCGATTTAACGCCTTACCATAATCTTCACCCATCAGGTTCATTCCTTATATAACTTAATCTTTAGTATTATTCCCTATTTTAAGTTATATATTTTCCCTACGGCGCACCTATTTGTGAATAATGTGCACAAAAAGAGCTTATAAAATGCTTTTATACACTTTTATCTGCCAACCTCCAGCACCTATATTAAACTATCCCCCAAACACAGTGCCCCCCAGCCATACATTTCATTGGGCCACGAAACAGGCACATTAAATCTTCTGGCACCCCTTATCAGATTTGCCTTTACCTTCTCTCCATACATAAAAGGATCCTCGCCGCGGACGATGCCCCATTCCATTAAAAGGGCTGCGGAGCCTGTTACGACAGGGGTGGCAAAGCTGGTGCCTGACACATACTGATAGGTGCCGCCCGGTGTGACAGCCTGTAAGGATACTCCCGGGGCCACAAGGGTAGGACGGACGCTGCCGATTTCCCGTTCTCCCACATCAGCGCCCTGTCCTGCATAGCCTCTTCCGGAAAAGTCTGCATAGGCATTATAAACCGAATTATAGGCACCTACTGCAATGGCTCTGGAGGCTGTAGAAGGAATAGTCAGGGTTACCTCCGGTGTGGATGTTACAAAACGGGTACCGCTGCTTCGGGCCGCTTCACTTGGCAAATACATATATATGTAGCCATTTCTGATATCTATAGGCTCCAGCCTTATGGTCCACACACCGCTGTCCACATAATCCCTTTCCGGCAAAAAATCAATATATATTTCCTGATTGGTGGTATAGGGCTTTGGTTCTCCCACATACACCAACAGACGGGTATCTCCAAGCACTGCTTCCAGCCGGCCCAGGATATCCTCCTGAATAATCAATTCCTCCCCTAATGGTGCCACCACCACCACACGATAACGATCTACGTAATTTTTCCAGATTTGCAAATTTAACGTTGCTTCATAAGACGCAACCGCAAACTCTACCTCCAGCTCCTGCCGTGGCCGCACAACACCTGCAAAATGACCTCCGCTGGCTCCTTCATTGCCGGTTCCTATGCAGATTACGCTACGACCAATTTCCGACACATTATCAATAAAGCGCTCCAATATAGAACCTCCATTATGAGAGCCATAGCTATTTCCAAAGCTTAAATTAACAGCAACAGGTAACCCCCTGTCAGCTGCATACCTAACCACAAAGGTCAGTGCCCGCATAAGCTCCGTAGTTCTGGGAAAGCTTTCCCTGTCGGAATTGGCCAGCTTTACCACTAACAGGCTGCTTTCCGGTGCCACTCCCTCATAATCCTCTACCGGACTGGAAGCTGCAAGTCCTGCTACCGCCGTACCATGACCGGTGTCGTCCACCGATAGTCTGGAAATAAAAATATTATCCCCTGGTGCCAAAGCATCTCTTTCATCCTCAGTCCTCATACCTAATGCCTCATTAATATCCTCCTCCGTATACAACCTTCCCTGCGTAAACCCCTCCGGTGGCGGATACCTGTCACTTGTACTCTGTCCCTGATCCCACAAAGCCAGTATACGGGTGCTGCCATCCGCATTCTGAAAGTGAGGTAAAGTGTAATCAATACCCGAATCAATCACCGCAACTACCACGCCTCTTCCGGTTAAATTTGGAAAACGATCTGTTACCTCCAAAATACAAGAAGCTGACCTTGCCTGAAAATCGGCAAAATACAGCTTCTTTGGTATTTCTGCATATTCAATTTCCGGACGGGACAATACTTGCTCCACCATGCTCTCCGGCACGGTCAAGATACCGTAACCTGCTATCAGCTCCTCTGCAATTACCCCCATGAAAGCATCCTGCACGGCCTGCAGACTGCCGTTATATTTCACAATAAATTCCCATGTCCTATCCCTTTCGGAATATCCTACGTTTAAATTGTCCGACCTTATGCGCTCCCTAAGAGGAGTACCAAATGCCAGATTTAATAAATTTTCTGCCTTTTGACTTGCCATGCCTTTTGTCCAATAAGCTTTTTATTATTTTACGCCGGGCATGGGGTGAAAATTACACAGCGCAGCTTTTTCTTTATTCAATAGAAATCACAGGGTAATCCTGCTCCTCCACTGCCTTCTTTAAAACATCATTTGCAAGCTCTGCGTTTAAAGTAACTACTGCTGTGCCTGCCTCATGGCTGACTACAGCCTCTGCCACTTCCGGAAGTGCCTCCAACACCTTCTTTACACGTGCTTCACAGTGCTTACACATCATGCCTTCAATTTTCATGGTTCTTGTCATATTCTTTTCCTCTACTTTCTTTCTTTTAATTTTCTTATCATGACTTGCATCGTACACTTTACAAAAATTCAGCCGAAGGGCATTACTTACTACACAAAAGCTGGACAGACTCATAGCTGCTGCACCAAACATTGGATTTAATTCCCATCCCCAAAACGGAATCCACAGGCCCGCCGCCAATGGTATACCGATAATATTGTAGAAAAATGCCCAAAATAAATTCTCATGAATATTTTTCAGGATAGCCCTGCTTAATCGAATGGCTGCCGGCACGTCACTTAACTTGCTCTTCATCAGCACCACATCAGCCGCATCTATGGCAATGTCTGTACCTGCACCGATAGCAATGCCGATATCTGCCCTGGTAAGAGCCGGAGCATCATTAATACCGTCCCCGACCATGGCCACCTTACCTTTCTGCTTTAAGGTACGAACCACTTCTTCCTTACCATCCGGCAACACTCCGGCAATCACCTCATCCACACCGGCCTCTTTGCCGATTGCCTGAGCTGTACGAGGATTGTCCCCGGTCAACATTACCACTCGGATACCCATGTTTTTTAATTCGGAAATAGCCTGCGGTGCCTCCGCCTTCATCACATCCGCCACAGCAATGATACCCTTAAGCTGACCGTCCTCTGCAAAATAAAGCGGTGTCTTGCCCATGCCGGACAAAGTATCCGCTTGAGCTTTTACTTCGGAAGGCACCATGCATTTGGTGGAAATAAATTCATAATTACCACCGGCAAGCTCCTGACCTGCGAATGCTTCATCGCCTTGCATTCGTCTTTTGGCGGTGAGACCATTTCCCGGCAGTGCCTGAAAATCCACCAAATCTTCTATAAGCACGCGCTCTTCTGTATGCGCCCCCGACTGCTCTTCTTGATTCTCTACAAAACGCCTTTCCTTTGCCTCTAAAAGAATCGCCTTTGCCAAAGGATGCTCACTTTTCCTTTCCAAAGCATATGCCAGAGTAAATAATTCCTCCTCTGTAACGCCCTCTACCGGTATCATATCCGTAACCCTTGGCTCTCCACTGGTAATCGTACCGGTCTTGTCCAAAACCACGGTATTTACCTTGCCTGCTTCCTCCAGAGAAACCGCCGTCTTAAACATAATGCCATGGTTGGCACCCACACCATTACCTACCATAATGGCTACCGGTGTAGCCAGCCCTAAAGCGCAAGGGCAACTGATAACCAATACGGAAATTCCTCTTGCAAGTGCAAAGCCTACACTTTCTCCGGCCAACAGCCAAATACCAATAGTAAACAAAGCTATGGTAATCACCACAGGTACAAACACACCGGAAACCTTATCTGCCACCTTGGCAATAGGTGCCTTGGTAGCTGCGGCATCACTGACCATCTGAATAATCTGAGACAGAGTGGTATCCTCCCCGACCCTGGTAGCCTCACAAGTCAGAAATCCGGACTGATTTAAGGTAGCAGCAGAAACCATATCCCCGGCTGCCTTATCCACAGGAATACTCTCACCGGTCAGCGCGGCCTCATTTACCGCACTGCTGCCCTCTAACACTACCCCATCCACAGGAATATTTTCCCCGGGACGTACTACAAAAATATCGCCTTTTACTACCGCGTCAATAGCTATCTGCTCCTCTACACCGCTTCTCACCACATTGGCAGTCTTGGGAGCCAGCTTCATCAGCCCCTTTAGCGCATCTGTGGTCTTCCCCTTGGAACGGGCCTCCAACATCTTGCCAACGGTAATCAGTGTCAAAATCATGGCCGCTGATTCAAAATAGAACTCGTGCATATACTCCATGACCGCTGCCATATCGCCCTTTGCCTGTGCACCCGTCATAGCAAATAATGCATAGGTGCTGTACACAAAGGCTGCACCGGAGCCAAGAGCTACCAAGGTATCCATATTAGGTGCTTTGTGCCATAAGCTCTTAAAACCGCTGATAAAAAAACGCTGATTAATAATCATAACCGCTGCTGTAAGTAGAAGCTGCAAAAGTCCCATAGCCACATGGTTATCCGCAAAATAAGCAGGCACCGGCCAGCCCCACATCATATGCCCCATACTGAAATACATCAGCACCAATAAAAATCCTAAGGATGTAAATAATCGCTTTTTTAACAGCGGTGTCTCACGGTCTGCCAAGGCATCCTCTGCCGCCTGAAGACTGCCTGATGCAGCGCCGAAAGCTCCTTGCCCCGAAGCAGTACTACTGCCAGGACCATTCACAGCACTTCCGGCTTGACCGACTCTCATACCGGACTTCTCACTGGCGCCATATCCGGCCGCCTCCACTGCACGAATAATATCCATAGACTCAGCCGTACCTTCCACACCCATGGAATTGGTCAGCAGACTTACCGAACAGCTCTCTACACCGGGCACTTTGCACACTGCCTTCTCCACCCGGGCACTACATGCCGCACAGCTCATCCCTGTTACGTGATATTGCTTCATAATCCCTCCTATCACTAAGAGCCTCTGCTGAAAAGCAGAAGCTCTTTGGTTATATATTATAATCAGCACTTAATCTCCAAATATCCCTGCAGCTTACTCAAATCATACTTCTCCAGTATACCCAGCGTAGGATCATAGAACTTCCCATTATAGTGTATCAAATAATGACAGAAACGCCCCATCTTCTCCATTAAAATACAGCAGTCCGGAAGCACAGCACTTGTATCCCCCTGTGTATAGTATATAACCTCACTATGGTCAATACCATAATAATTCAGAGCAGAAATCACTCGCCCCATAGTACCTTGCCACTCTCTGCATTCCATAACATCAATGACATCCGGAATAGTCACACCGGCCAGCATAGCAACTACCGCCTGACCACACAAACCATCATTAGGCTGCTTAATCAACTCAAGCCCATCAATCCTTCGAATCGGATGCTCTACAGAATACGGACTGTGATGATTCACCTTAATAAGAGAACCATTTACATGTAAAAGAACACTATGCTCCTTCTCCACATCTATCCCTTCCAAATCCCCGATATTCAAATGAACGATATAATTGCCCTTTTCAATCGGCAAAAGCTCACATACAATCTCTTTATTATCTAAAACAACAGAAGCCTTAATCACCTCACGCTGTCTGCATACTTCCCATACATTAAACGGAATATGAATGAAGCCACCATTTTCCTTCATCTCAATCATTCCGGTGAAAAAATATCGCATAAAATCCTCCTGATTAGTCCTGTATATCAACTAAATATTTTTTTCACAAAGTTTTTTATATTTTACCACATTTTTTTCATTATGGAAAGATTTTTCTTAAGATTTTATAAAGGTTTTAGAATAAAAACTAAATTCCCAAACGCCATGAAGAATTGGAACCAGAACTGGGATGCTATGTCTCCTAATGATTTTGAAAAGTTGTATGAGAGGGTAAATCATCTGTCTGCTGCTTAGCAGGCAGAAGCACTTATTTTAATTTGTACTAAATCTTGACACAGGACCATTTTAATATATTCAAAAATTATTGAACTTATTCTTTTTGACTTACTAAAAAGGCAGCAACCCAAGTTTACAAATTGGGGTGCCACCTCTTCTTCTACCCTTACTCTGATATCTTCACAACAATTACTCCATCCACATATGCTACAGATCCCTTATTGGGGTAAGTCGGCATCTGTATTGCAGTTTCATTATCTCCAGCAATTCTCGTCAAATTCATATTCACATTCATCATATATTTTAGATATGCATATTCTGTACTTTCATATAGAAGTGCAGTTTTACCCATACCATATGGTAAGAGATCCTCGAAATTCTCTATATGTTTTGTATAATCCGTCCTCTCAAAGCCCCCCCAGAAAGCTACTGGTGTTTCTCCGGCTACATATCCATCCATAGATTCAATATCATGAACAATACGGCTCATTAGGGACTGTGCTGCACTATCCTGCAGACTTTTCTTCATATATACCTGGTTAAAATAAACAATATTAGACCAACATACAACAACAAGCGCCAACATCACAGATATCCAGGACAAACAACATTTTAAGTTTCGCCCCATTACTCTCTCCTTCTCCGGTGCATACCTTTCAACTGCCTTTATCCCTGCTATATAAACCAAGCAAAATGCATAAATCATTAAGGAATGCTCCATTCCTTTTGAAAGAAAACATACAAAATTAATACCCATGGGCATCATAACAAGAATTAATATCTGAAACAGTTTTTGCCATAATGCTGTCTTACATTTCATATTTTCATATATCAATACAAAAATCAGTACCATCACCAAAGTAACATTGCAAAAACGAATCATCCAAACCCACACAATGCTCATTGGCACTCCCCGGAACGGTATTACCGTAAATGTCTCCGGATTCCAAAGATGATAAAATACATTATAGTAAGTTTTCAGCAAAATCTCCCAAACAGAAATCCTCGAATAATCTCCAAGAGAGGCCAAGCCATTATAGGTATCAGCCGTCCATACATTAAAAATTTTCTGCATGATTTTCCACAAAATCAGATAAAGAACTGCTGCCATTGCAAAGGATAACACGTATTTCATTATATCTGTAAATGTTTTCTTGAAAGAATGACGTTCTGTCATGTAAAGCAAGAAATATAACATAACCATACCTATTGCTACGCATATGTACGACTGATAAATTCCCATAGATAAACTTAGAGAAACAATTCCCCAAAAGGTATATATGTTTTTTCCTTTCCCTAACAGCCACGTACCTAAGACTGCCAGCAAAAGAGCCAGTGTATAAAAATCTATACAGTGCACAAAGGAAGTATTAATAGATAATATGGTAATATTACAGGACATAACTACAGCTACAAATGCAATAGAAATAACCTTTTCAATTTTCAAAAAATCCGTCAGGAAATAAACAGAAAGTGAAATCCACAGGATTGCAAGAACCGACAACATAAACGGCGTAATGATTCCACCACGAAGAAATACCAATAAAGGATGAACAAATCTGCCAAGCGAAATTTGCCATGCACTGTCATTATGATGGACCATTAGTAAAGAGTCACCAGACAACATAGGACTAAAAAAACGGTAACTATTTCCTAGCATATAAAAAAAAGCAGTAAAAATCACAGATATAATAAGCTGTTCCTTTTTCGAACGAACATTCCTTAACATGCCACTGTTTTCCTCCTAAGCAAAATCAATAATTATATATTATTATACCATATATTCCTTTTTTTGAAAACAATTAACCTCCGAAAATTCCGGTTTGTAGGGGTGCGGCCACCCCAGTTTTTCAATAAAGGAAGGTATCACACGCTCATTTTTGGGGACGTTCCCACTCAACGAAAGGCTGCAAATCGATAAACCGGAATTTACTTCACCGCCCAAAACACCTGCTGTTTCAAGCTCTCATCCTCGTTAAAGGTACCTCTGCAGGCTGTGGTCACGGTCTTGGTACCCAGCTTCTTGATGCCGCGCATGGTCATGCACATATGCTCTGCTTCCATGCAAACCATAACACCCTTTGGTTGTAAAATTTCCATGATGGCATCGGCAATCTGACCGGTCAGCTGCTCCTGAATTTGCGGGCGCTTGGCATAAACCTCTACGGTACGTGCCAGCTTGCTAAGACCTACTACCTTGCCGTCCGGAATGTAGGCAATGTGCGCCTTACCGAAAAAGGGCATCAAATGGTGTTCGCAGAGGGAATAAAAGGTAATATCCTTCTCTATAACCATTTCACTGTTAGAAGCAGTAAACGTTCTGGACAAGTGTTCCTCAGCTGTCTCGTCCAATCCACCACATATTTCCTCGTACATACGCGCTACACGCTGCGGTGTATCTACCAGTCCTTCTCTATTAACATCTTCACCGATGCCTTCCAATAAAAGCTTGATTGCAGCTTCTACTTTTGCTTTATCTACCATGCCTACTCCTTTGCACATTCTAATTCAGGAACGCTTGATTCCTGCACGATTTGCATATATTTTCTTGATAGCTCCCAAAAAAGATAAGGAACCAAAACACAAAATCACTGTTTCTTTGTCTGCCAGTAAATGAGACACCTCTACAGCTTCCTCCAGACTACTTAAATTGGTTACCTGACTGTGATGCTCTCTGGCAGCCATTGCCAATTCAAAAGCACTTAAAGCGCGAGGATTTTCAGGCGGTGTAATGGTCAGAATATGCTCCGCATACTTTGCCGTCATAGACAAAATTTTCTCGTATTCTTTGTCCTTCAGTACACCCATAATAAAAATCATGCGCTTATCTTTAAAATAAGTTTCCATAGAAGAAACCAGCTGTCTGGCAGCATCTTCATTGTGGGCACCATCTATAACAAATAAAGGCTTTTTGCCTAACACTTCTAATCGCCCTTGCCAAACAGTGTCCTCTAGTCCTTTATAAATCGCTTTGTCGGAAATGTCAATACCAATATTTCGCAATCCTAAAATTACTTCTACTGCAAGCACTGCATTAGTAATCTGATGGGTGCCTGCCAGGTGGATTTTAAGCTTGGATAAGCCTTTATAGGAAAATTGCTGAGTAGTCAGCCCGTATTTTACACCGGTAGCTTTTGAAGCATCTGCAATGACTAAAGAACTGCCTACCTTTGCAGCCTGCTTACATAAAACAGCCTCTACCTCTTGCTCCTGCCTACAGCTAATAAGTAATGCGCCTGCTTTAGCAATACCTGCTTTCACACTGGCAATACCGGTGAGGTTCTTCCCCAGAAAGCCCATGTGATCCATACTAATGGACGTCCACACACAGGCCACCGGTGTCGGAATAACATTGGTGGCATCCGTGGCACCACCCATGCCCACCTCCAGCACTACAAAATCACATGCCTTCTCAGCAAAATACAGAAAGCCTAATGCAGTCTCCACCTCAAACGGCGTTGGATGCGGATGTCCCTCCGCGGTCAATTCTTCACAAACAAACCTCACACGCTCCACATAAGCACACAAATCTTTTTGACTAATCATGCGTGTACCAATCTGAAAACGCTCCCTGTAATCCGTAATGGTGGGGGAAATGTATCTACCCACACGGTAACCTGCTGCCATAAGCATGTGAGCTATGTAAGCCGATGTAGAACCCTTGCCGTTAGTGCCTGCAATATGAATAAACTTACACTTTTCCTCAGGATGCCCAAGCTTATCACACAGCCTGAACATATTGTCCAGACCAAGCACGGAACCATATTGATTTAGGTTTTGAATATATTCTATAGTTTCCTTATAATTCATGGTATCTCCAACAAATCCCGCATAGCCTTAAAGCTATACGGGATAAGCTAAATTTATTTTATTGAAGCGGATATTTAGCAACTAATGCATCTACAATTGCTCGTGCCTTAGGCACACCTGCCTCGCCTTCCTTGATAACGAAAGCAATTGCCTCTGCAATCTGATCCATATCCTCTGCCTTCATACCACGACTGGTAACAGCCGGAGTACCCAAACGAATACCACTGGTTACAAACGGAGACTTCGGATCATTTGGAATGGTGTTCTTATTACAGGTAATATGAGCCTCATCCAAAAGCTTTTCTACAGCCTTACCGGTCAAATCATAAGTAGTCAAATCCACCAGCATCAAATGATTGTCTGTGCCACCGGACACAATCTTGATATCACGGCTCATAAGACCCTTGCAAAGCGCCTGCGCATTATCCACAATCTGCTGCTGGTAAGCCTTAAACTCATCAGAAAGCGCTTCCTTGAAACAAACTGCCTTAGCTGCAATCACATGCTCCAACGGACCACCCTGAATACCAGGGAAAATAGCCTTGTTGAAATTGTACTTGTCAGCCATTTCCTGACTTGCCAAAATCATACCGCCACGTGGTCCACGTAAAGTCTTGTGAGTAGTTGTTGTTACAACATGTGCGTATGGAATCGGGCTTTCATGTACGCCTGCTGCTACCAGACCTGCAATATGAGCCATATCTACCATAAGTACTGCACCCACTTCGTCAGCAATTTCTCTACAACGCTTAAAATCAATTGCTCTTGCATAAGCACTTGCGCCTACAATAATCATCTTTGGCTGACACTCTAACGCAATCTCACGCATTTTGTCATAATCAATAAATCCTTCGTCATTTACACCATAAGGCACTACGTTAAAATATTTACCGGACATATTTACCGGGCTTCCGTGTGTCAAATGTCCGCCGTGATCCAGATTCATACCCATAATGGTATCTCCAGGTGTCAAAACAGCAAACTGCACTGCCATGTTTGCCTGTGCGCCGGAATGTGGCTGTACGTTGGCATATTCACAGCCAAATAATTCCTTGGCTCTGTCAATTGCTAACTGCTCTACCACATCTACATTTACACAACCGCCATAATAACGCTTGCCAGGATAACCTTCCGCATATTTGTTTGTTAAAATACTGCCCATTGCAGCCATCACTGCATGACTTACCCAGTTCTCAGAAGCAATCAATTCAATATGACTGTTCTGACGCTCTGCCTCAGCATCAATACATGCTGCAATTTCAGGGTCCACTGCCCTTAATTCTTCCATTGTGTACATAATAATGTCCTCCTCGTATCCCTCATTGTACTATAATTGTATTTTTTCCATACCAGCTGCAAACCGCAGTGTTAATCCAGTAGCCCGGATCTGATGACATGTCCTCTATATAAAACAGCCACGGCTTATACCGATATGGCTCAAAAACAATATCCTTTTGGTCGCTCTCTAAAATCTCTAAACGCTCTTTATATTGATTGTACATATTGCCCAACTCACCGGAATGAATATAATAATAAGCGCCATAGCTGGAATAACTGCCCGCCTGATTCGGTGACCACACAAAAATACAAACTGCCGCTACACACAATGCCATATAATAAGACCATGTATGTGCAATACCCTTTCCCCCTGCAAACCTATGATTTACCCAGCCTGACCAATAAAACAGGTTAAATATAAAAAGCAACTGAAAATCTATCTTTACTACATTAAATACTCTGGCAACCCCAATACCGCCTGTAGCAAAAAGAAACGGTGTGTATCCCGTAGCATAAAAGCAATAACTAAGTATCGTAACCAATAGCGGAAGTTTAAAAGAAAAACTAACCCGCTTCGTCATGCGTAAGGCCACCGGAAGTAATACCAACAACACCACAATAAACATCACATCAAACATACGCGGCATTTTGGTAATGGTAGCCTCAAAGGAGCCCCATATTGCTTCCAGAACGCCCATAGAGCTGTACTCAGAACCTCGCACCTGATTTCCCGGTGAATTCACATTGTAGTAAAAAGTAAGAGCAAAGGTAAGAATACCCGGCAGTACAATGACCGCCCTCTTATTCCTGCCTAAAATGCCAAGTCCTGCAAATAATAACAACAGCAAAATACTCTGCAGCGCAGTCACATAATTACCACCGCCAATATTAAAGCCTAAAATGGCTATTCCGATAGCCGTAAGGACCTGCGTCAGGCGCCTCTTAGAAGTCATCCCACACATAGCCAGAGTAATCATCCACAGCATAAAGCTGTGCATCAAAATATAATGTACTGCACCGACCCACCAATAAAATGCATTAGAAGCGGAATAAACAAGCTCAATGACAGCAATCGTGGTACAGGCAGCGAAGAAAACACTCTCACACCTCTCAGCATGAAGTAGCCTGCGTACCCATATATAACATACGCCAAACAACGTACCCGTAAGCACAAATATCAAAACTAAACTTAATATAAAATAATACTGCTCTCCTGCAAGCCCCGAAAAGGCCATAAAAAATGCAGATACAAAAGGTCCCTGATAGGCATAGTACATACCAATCGTTCCCTTTTTCAAGGCATCCCACAAGCTTGTATAATAAGGCTCTCCCATCAGCCAGTGACGCACCGGAGCCCCATAGGTATAATCATCTGCCCATGGTCTGGTAAAAAATGCGCCCCTCACCAGCGGCACTAACATAATCGCCAACAAAGCCACCGCAGCCACAGCCAGAAACCGGGGAGATATCTTTTTTCTTAAGACTGCCATTTCATTGCCTCCAAAAAAAATTGTGCTATTGTAATAATACCACAATCTGCCGATTTGTCAATTCCGGTTTGTGTGGGTGACGAATAATTGCTCCCTCCCGGTAAGACTATGTTTTGCTAAGGACAGCGATATAAGTCCTTAGCATCAACACAATAGTACCAGAGGGAGCAATTATTCTGTCCTATGACAAAACGGGATTTGCCACCCACTACAAATTGACTAGCTAAAATATACTGCTACACCCAATCTGGCAAGCTTTTTTACTAACGGAAGCTTGCTTATTATAGTTGAGCGGTTATATGGTATGCAACCGTTTAACAATACAACGCCGGATTTACAAGAATTTTGTAACGTTTTGCAATTTGGTGTCTCTAATATGTGTAGGTGGGAATGATAAAGTTGCGTTCCGCATTGCGATTTGTATGTTATATTTGAAGCAGTCTAGTAGGAATGGAGCAGTCCGCTGTATGGCATTGTTCCCAAGAAAAGGAGGGGCAGAATTTGGCCATTTTCCAAGAAATTTACAAAGAATACAGCAAATCCGTGTACCGATTCCTTCTATCCCTGACCAGAGAAGAGGGTCTGGCGGAGGAGTTGTTACAGGAAACATTTTATCAGGCTTTTTTACATATTAACCAATTTGAGGGGCGAAGCAGTCTCTACACCTGGCTTTGTCAAATTGGTAAAAATGCATGGTTAAAGGAATGTCGTCGAAACAAGTGGTTTTCGGAAGACTCTCTGGAAAGTCTAAGGCTCTCGGCCACGGAGCCATCGCCCGACGAGCAGTTTATTCAAAAAGAGGAAATGTACCTGGTCCGTCAGGCTATTTTAAAGCTGGAGGAACCCTATAAAAACGTTTTTATTCTACATGCCTATGGCGGTGTAAAATTAAAAGAAATTGCCCAAATCTACGAAAAATCAGAGAGTTGGGCCAGAGTTACCTATTATCGTGCCAGACAACAAATTGTGAAAGAGGTGTCTAAATGAAATTACCATGTGAAATGATACAAGATTTATTGCCGTTATATGAAGAAGGCCTTTGCAGCCCTGCCAGCTGTGCAGCTGTGGAAGCACATTTACAGGAATGTCCGGATTGTCGTGCCCTGACAGAAAATATCCAAAAGCTTGAAGAGCCGCTTCTTCCGGTTCAAACCTCTGCAGAGGATCAGGCTGTGGCAAAGAGCTTTCGCAAAGTCCATCGCAGATGGAGGGCATCACTCATTGCCATGCTTCTGGTGGTTCCGATGCTGCTGCTCACCATAAATCAGGTTCGCAGTGAAGGGATTTGCTTTACCAATATTGATGACATTCTGCTGGTATGGAAATATGTTCAGGCCCTGGAACGTGGCGATTTTGAAAAGGCTGCTGACTACATGAACTACGAAGCTCTTCATGAGCATATGAAAGGCGTCCTTATTATGGACCCGGATACCTACGCCATAACCTATCCGGAGCTTGAAGAAGAGGCCTGGGCATACTATTATGCCAAGAAGGAAGCATTGGATGCAGCCAAAGCTATGTCTTTAGAGGAATTTACAGACATCGTACGCACCAAATATCTGAAAAAGCTGGAAGAATTTGAAGAAATGGGCTATTCCATAGAAAACACGGGCTACAAAGGCAGCCGCTTTACCTCCGAAAATGGTTTCTGGCAAATCCACTTTGAAGTTCTGGTTACCAATAACGAAGGCCGTTTTCCGGTTACTGTAAATATTAGTGTTTTGGATGGCAAGATTCTTGGCGCAGGCTCTATGAGCCATAATACTGACCTTGACCCATCGGTAGACTTGTTTGATGTATTTGACTTAAGGTACTCTGAGTATTGAGGATTTACTCGATAAATAGTTTCTATGATTAACAAACGCGGATGGCCATATGAGCCCGATTAAGGCTTTGCCATCCGCTTGGTTTTAGAAACGACACCCGTTCATTCTCTCTGTCCATCTCCAATCAATACTTTATCAAAATCACTTTGATAGAGCTGATCCTGTTTTATCCTATACTTTTCAAACTCACTAAGGGCATGCTGTTCTGCCATTTTAGCAGAAATAGTTCCAGCATGGGTCAAAATATCCTTTCTTGACAATCGCAATATGCCTTCAAATTGCTCTGCCCAATCTTCCATTGTCATTGGAATCTGTTCTTCAGCCCTAAGTTCCGCTAAATCCAGATAAGCATTAACAATTTTCGCCATTGCTGATAGTTCTTCCGCAGTCAAATAATTCTTCGCAACAACTACGTCAAATCTTTGAATCTTCCCATTCGGAGCATCTTTCCATGTACTTAGTCCCATATGTTCCTTGTCACTGTCAGCTCTATGATAAATCACTTCTGCCGCAGTTTCGCCATGTATAGCCCAATGCAATTGATTCTGTACTTTGGCAAAAAATACTCTCGTAATCTGTGCTTTCGAATCATAATCAATACTAGTCGCATAAATATCCGTAATTTTTTGATAAAATCTTCTTTCTGACAAACGTATTTCCCTGATTCGTTCCAACTGTTCTTCAAAATAATCTTTTGTCAAAACAGTACCAAAATTTTTCAAACGTTCATCATCCATAGCGAATCCTTTTATCGTAAATTCTTCAATAATACCGTTCGCCCATTTACGAAACTGTACCGCTCTTGGCGAATCCACTTTATTACCCACTGCAATAATGGCTTTTAAATTGTAATGATTCGTATTATAGTTTTTTCCATCCGATGCAGTTATTCGAAATTTTCGAATAACTGACTGTTCTTCCAATTCGCCATCCAAAAATATTTTTTTCAAATGATAATTAATAGTATTCGCTTCCACATTATATAAAAGCCCCATCATTTTCTGCGTAAGCCAAACATTCTCATCAAAATATATAGCATTTACATCACTTTCCCCAGTTGCTGTAATAAAAGTTAGATATTCAGCTGCTGATGAACGGATAATAGATATTTCTTTCTTCTTTTTCTTTGCCATTCGAATTACCTCTTTCAAATATCATAACAATCCCATATGCACTTTTTTATAGCATCTAAATTATAAAAGTTTGTTGGATAATTTTTTCCATCAGAGTCTTTTTAAAATACAATTTGAATTCTTGCATTTCAAACATCAGACAATTCATTCTCGTAATCTTCTATCTCCTAGTATAGCACAAAAAAAATAGAAAGTACAGAGTTTTTTTAGAACAAATGTTCTTTTCCTCTGTGCTTTCTATTCATGCTACTATTCATACTGCAAGGCAGCTAATATAACCTAGCAGCCACTATAACAGTTCATTATACCCAAACCATCTCATCAACAGCTCTAAAATATGCATTTCCACAGAAGTGCCTTTATTACGAAGATTTTCTGCATTTGACCCTTCCTACTGCATATCCTTGATATTCTTCCAGAAAAGCTTCTGCATTCTTAATCATGTAAATCCCCACTTCATCTCCCTTAAATCCAAATTCCATACTCAAATTACCAAAATATTTATCAATGATTTGAACTTTAATACGCAATTTTCGTTCTTCCGGCCAATCCGCAGATACTGCACAATCATACATGTGTCCTTCCACTGGAATCGTAACAACAATATCTGAATAATTTTCTTGTGGGAACTTGCAAAACTCATTGTAACCAAAGCCGAATGGCAGTTTCTTCACTCCCTGTGCATTCTTGTAAATCAGTACCCCCTTATCGCCTCCAAGTTCAAAATGTACGTACTCTATGCCCATTGGATTATCTTCCAGCATATAAGTCCTACCATTTAATTCCTCCGCAAAGGGACTGTCAAAACTATCATTCAAGCTAAACAGCTTCAGATTACTGATATATTCCTCCAGTTCCTCGTGTGCCCTGTCATTCTCTGCCATAGGCTCGCCCAGATTGTCAACAATCGTATTGTACAACTCATGATAAAGAAGCGTTGTGGTTACAGGTGAATTCCCCTGATTGTCGGAATTTATAATAAAGATAAAGTCCTTCTCTCTATCACAAATAGCAAACTGGTTACCCATACCTATAAAAGCAAAACCATCATTTGGCGTCTTCCAAATCTGATATCCATAACCATAAGTACCGTATGTAACCTCACCACTATGGCCATTTGACACCTGCTTTTTGGTTGCTTCATTCAGGTATGCCTCGTTCATGTATCTAACCCCATCAATCACACCGCCATCCATCACAAAACGGGTAAACACCAGCAAGTCTCTGGAGGTACACATTATGCCGGAATCCCCAAAAGAATACCCTCCCGGACACTTCAAGCAATAGGTATTTGCACCAAAACCACCTTGCAACAAAAAACGCTCTTTCACATACTCTAAAAATGGCTTTCCAGTAAGTTTTTCCACAATAACGCCCAACATAAAGGAGCCCGGACTGTCATACTCCCAAGTGGTACCAGAAACTCTCGCAGCCGGTGTGCGAAAATATACCTCACAGCGGTCCTTCGTACCGGAAGTAAACCAGTACACATCTTGGGTCTGGCTGGTTTCCATAGTAAGCATCTCACGAACGGTCATGCTCTTTAACTTTTCGTTGGAATTTTCATTTAAATACTCTGGGAAGAACTTCACAAACTTATCATCCAGACTTAACAGCCCATCTTCCACTGCAAGCCCTATTGCAACCGCCACAAAACTCTTAGAAACAGAATACATTCTGTGCTGAAAATCCTTGTGAAAGGGTGCATAATACCCCTCTGCAAAAATCTTCCTGCCTCTCTCCATAATAAAACTATGCGTACAAAAATGATAACGTTCTAATGTTTTTAAAAACTTCAATATATTTTCAGATGATATCCCTGCACGCTCAGGCGAAATACAATGAAACATTTAAAAATCTCCTCTCATACATTTAACATTCTCCAAAGTAATATTCTCGCAGTTCTTCAAAACAACTATTTTCCCTGCATCTTCCTCCTTACAGGAAATTAAAATATTTTTAAAGAAAATGTCTCTAATCTGATGTCCCGGCACATCAAAGCCTGCAAGCTCGATTGCCTCGCAAGTATGTCTCTCACCTTTAAAAGTATATTCTCCGTAAATCTGCATGTTTTCAAAGGAACATCTTTCAAAAACCGGTGGAATCGGTGCCGCAACCCCATCATCATTGTAGCCCACAGAGTGAAACAGGATGCGTGAGACTTTAGAATCTTTCACATGAATTTCTCTTACATAACCGCCTCGCTTTTTGGTACCCTTGATTTCAATGCCGTATACACTCCGACTCATATCACAATCCCAGATTTTTACATCACGAATACCACCAGACATCTCACTTCCCATGGTAATACCATGTCCATAAGCACACCTACAATCGAAAATTCGGATACAGTCACATGGTCGGTTAATCACATTACCCTCCGGATTTTTACCGGACTTAATAGCAACAGAATCATCTCCAGTATAAAACATGCAGTCAAAAATAGTACAGTTTGTAGAAGAATCTGGATCCCATCCGTCCCCGTTCCAAACATTTTCGGAACGGAAGGTACAGTCATGCGTCACAATACTATCAGAATAAATCATATGTACATTCCAGCTTGCACCATTTTCCAGTTTCAAACCGCTGATAACTATGTTCTGGCAATTACTTATGTTAATCAAGCGGGGACGTACCCTTCCGGGGATAGTATCAAAATTTTCATAGGTATTTATTTCATCCCCCAGAGATTCAATATACGCTTTTAATCTTTCACGCTCAGAATCTATTACCTTTTGAGCCAGAGTACGCCCACCGCTAGCAATGGTCCCTTTTCCGTGAATCAACACATTTTTACAGTTATATCCGGCCTTATGGTCCAACTCACCCATGTTTAACAAGCTGCTATAGCACTCCATCTCATATCCTTCAAACCGACTGTGAATACGGGGAAGATAATCTTCTGGCTCCGCAGTTCCTTGTAACACAGCACCTTCTTCCAAATACACTTCCATATCGCTATGAAGTCTGAGTGCACCGGTCATAAAAATCCCCGCAGGAAAATACACAACCGAATCCCCGTCACAATCGTCCATAGCCTGCTGTAATGCTTTTGTATTCAAGTTCACGCCATCACCCACAGCCAAATAGGGGGCTTTCGTTACATCCAGCTTTCGCTTTTCTTTGCGGGTAACAAGTAGCATTTCTTCTGATACAAACTTTTCTGCAACATCTTCCCCTAAAAGGGCAATCTGTATTTTATAAACAGTATCTGCCTGCAACTGACGAATTGTGAAGTGTGTCTTTGGATTTTCTCCTGCTTTCTTACCATCCACATATACAAGGAAGCAATATCCTTTCGGCAGGTCGGCCGGTTTCTCCCAATATAACGTAATGGAATTTCCGGTCGCAAAATAATTTATTTTTAACATTTTAGCAATGTCCTTTCTGACATTTTCATTAACTTGATATGGCATGCCGAAGCCCAGTTCGACATGCCAAAATTACAATTATTCGTTTATTATAAATTCTGTAATAGAATTATAGTAACCAATCCATGCTGAAGTTTCGCTATTATACACTCCATGTCCTACATAGCGAACATATCTTGCCTTAGTGCCTTCAGGCAAAGTAAAGGTTTCAAGGTTAACAGAAGTACCGCTGCTTCGTAATCCTTCCATGCCTTCTACCGTTGTAAAGTTTTTTCCATCATTGGAAATCTGAATATCAAACACCCAATTTCTCTTTGCACCGTTATAAAAAGCAATCTGAAGAGAACTTATCTCCATCTCAGCTCCGAGATCAAAGCATACCCATTCACCATCTGCCACAATGGATGACCATCTTGATGCCCCGTCCAGATTTCTGTCTATTAAATTATCCGGAACATATCCGCCGCTACTTGTACTTGCAGTAATTGCTACAGGCCACAGAACTTTACTTGGATCGTTACTTACTACTTTCTCATTAATGATAAACTCAGTAACAGAATTATAGTAACCCATCCATGCTGATGTTTCGCTGTTATACACTCCATGTCCTACATAGCGAACATATCTTGCTTTCGTGCCTTCCGGCAAGGTAAAGGTTTCAAGGTCAGCAGTGGTACCACTACTACGCAATCCTTTCATACCATCTACCGTTGTAAAGGTTTCTCCATCATTGGAAATCTGAATATCAAATACCCAATTTCTCTTTGCACCATTATAAAATGCAATCTGAAGAGAACTTATCTCCATCTCAGCTCCGAGATCAAAGCATACCCATTCACCATCTGCCACAATAGATGACCATCTTGATGCCCCGTCCAGATTTCTGTCTATTAAATTATCCGGAACATATCCGCCGCTACTTGTACTTGCAGTAATTGCTACCGGCCACAGAACATTACTTGAATCGTCACCTTCTATTTGAGTATCAGAAGGATATATCACCATCTTCAGAGTCTTTGCCTTTGCTGTATACGCTGCATTGAAACCAAGTCGAGATGAAACACCATCACAGTTCATATAGAACACACCATTTGCATCTAAAAATGGTTCATATCCAAGTTCACCTGTTTTTGATGAATTTCCACTATTTATTGTATATTCTTTACTACCTGCATTGAAGGTAAATATTCTTCCATCCTTCAAAGTTACTGTAAGAGTCTTACCATTTGTCTCTGTCACTGCTCCAAGATATCTCTCAAGAATGTCTGCGATAGCAATATAAGGTTGACCCTCAACAAGTCTGTTTGGATTTTTTACATATGCATAAATAGAACCAATTTTAACTGTAAAATCACCGATTTTTTCTTTCTCTACTTCTTCCCAAGTCATCTCGGTCGCCTCTGCATCGGCACCTGCAGGCGTAATCGTATAGGTACCTGGCTGTGCAGTAAATACAAGACAACCTTCTGCCTCTGCAGCTTCCAAGATAACTGTAGTACCATTTCCGGATACAGTCCAGTTTCCTGCTGCCACATCTGTCATAAGACAAATAACCTCTTCATAACCATTGTCTATAACTTCAACAGAAAATGCTGTACCAACTTTTTCTCCGTTCTTAGAGAACATTACCTGTCTATCCAAGGTTGCAACACCCATAAACACATTTGAGGTTACACTAATCATCGGAAGATCTGCCACATTGCCATTTGCATCTGTTACATACATGGCATTCAGAAAAATGTCCTCTGTAGCTGCAGTTGTCGGTGAAACCTCACATCTAAAGCCACTGATATATGCATCAGACATTTTTTCGTCATACTCTATAGGCCATTCCTGTCCATCTGAAATAAATGTACCAATACCACCAACAGTCTCAATTTCCACGTTTTGTGGGTAGAGGGTCGTATTTACGAGCTTTCCGTTACAGCCTTCATCAGTATTGGTAATTGTTATTTTATTGCCATCTACAACAGGCTCTGTCACTGCCTGCAGCAGCCAGTTCTTTTTGAAGCTTGCATCAGTAGAAACCACACGGTCAAACACAACCATAACACCCGGATAGTCCTGATTAAAGGTATCCATAAATACCATGGCACGTTTATAGCTTTCCATTTTGTTAGATGAATAAGCGTTTGTAAGGTCACCCTTTATATAAGAAAATGCAGGGGTGTACTCGTTTGGTCCGATAAAGCTGGCTTCTGTTTCTGTTACTAAATTTGCATCGGCCATATTCTTATCTAAAGAGAACTTATACTCTGTCATCTTCTGACCACCATCATTTGCCTCAGCAGTCCACTGACTTGTTTCTCCATAAGTAAATTTTTCATCCGGGTCATAAACTGTAACACAGTTTGCTGAAATACTTCTGGTATAATAATTTTCCCAATGATCCTTTCCCCATCCTTCACCTGTATATCGACCGGCTGACATAGTTAAAGGTCCTTTATAGTATAACTGAAATTCACCCATATGAGCATGGTCATGGTCACCGCTTCTACGGTTATTCATATTCATGTACGCTACCACTGTTGGAGAATCCAAGCCATCCTGCCAGGAGGTTCTTACCATAATCTCACTTCTAGGCTCTCCTACTTCAAAAGCCAATGGTAAATCATCCGGTAATTCCGGTATCACTTCACTGGAATTAAATAACAGTGCAAATAGCGTACTTTCGCTTGTATTTTCTTTGATATACTGGAACTTCAGATATGGATCATTATATATTGCACTAAGCATTGCCATATCATCTTTTGTCTCACTTCGATTTGTATACTGACCTATCACATAAGAGGACTGGGTAAAGTCATCCCCCTGCTTTATGAGGGCACCATATGGTGTACGGGAATAAAGCATCTTGTATCCAATATTCGTCTGATTTCCATAATATTGCTCATGTTCATAACCTAATCGTTCCAATAAAACAGCAACGTGATATGCATAGTAATCACGTGTATAAGCTATGGAACCATCAGAAAGTGCACCTACTTCTCCGTATATCTTTACAGCCTCTGCCATACTTCCTAAAATCTTCGGCATGACTGCTTCATAGATTTCCGGATAAGTATCATAAATTGCTACAGCGGCAATACTATTGTAAATCAACGGCTGACCTACTGCCTTTCCTCCCACTTCATACCAGGATGCTGCGCTATCCGGGGTACACGGTTGTTCATCTGCATACATAAGATTTTTTATTAATGTTGTCAACTCTTTACGCTGTTTTGCTGTCATAATGTCATAACACCAGTCATACACCAGTGCTCCGGTCTGAATCCCCTGTGTACCAAAATCCTTGTAAATATTAATAGAACCTGACTGGCTTGTTTTTGCATTTTTCAGATATTCGATAGTAAATTGTACCGTCTCCTGCGCATCGACTTCACTTATCTCTCCAAGCATATACATAAATGCTCTTGTTTCAAGCTGACGACTAATAGATGAAGATAGATAACCATTCTCTGGCTGAGAAGGTAGTTTTTCTTTTGCCTTATTGGAAACCCACGTATATGCCTCTGAATAGTACTCATTATCCTTTAAATTCAGAAGTTCCTCTATATATTCTTCATTTACAAATACATAGGGGTGCTCATCTGGAATTTCAGGAAGAGTTACTACAGGTTCTTCAGCATTCACTGATATAATATCCCGCAGGTATACTGTTGATATAGTGACCATTATCAGGCTTACCAAACCTAAGCAAAATGCAATTTTATGCTTGCGCATAAATTGTACAAATTTTTCTTTCATGCTCTATTTACCTCCTTCAAATTTTTAGTATTTCTTATTACATTTTCCGGTACTTAGGGCCCTATTTATACCGTATCACTTTAAAAAAATCAGTTACTTTTTCTTATAAAAGGTGTAGCCTGCACCACCAAATGCTGCCACTGCTGCTGACAGTAACAATAACCATAGTCCCATATTGCTATTATCACCGGTCTTGGTTGCATTTGCAGCCTTTGTACTTTCAGCGGTATCACCTGCAACTTCCTCAGTGTCTGCATCATCTGACTCGGTATCATCTGCTGTGGAATCTTCACCGGTATTGCTGTTAGTGTCACTACTGCTGTCACCTGTAGTATTGCTGATGCTATCACTGTCAGTGTCGCTGTCGGTATCACTGCCGGTATCGCTATCACTATCAGCATCGCTATCGCTATCAGTATCAGTATCGCTATCGCTGTCATCAATAGTTTCTACGAGTTCAATGGTTCCCTTCAAGAAAGCGTACTCTGTACCTGCATTCACGCTAACAGTAAATGTTTCACTGTCACCAACCTGTCCATTTCTAGGAATATAAGAGAAGCTACCGTCTTCATTTACAGTCAGCACACCGTTTGCTGGCTCTTCATAGAGTGAATAGATTGCTTCATCACTTGTATTATTTGTAACAAATTCTTCAAAGCTGTCTAATACTTCTTGATAGGTAGTACTTGTAATCTTTGCTTCTTTGGTAAGCAGTGTAGTACTCTTACGTACTGTTACCGTACAGGTTGCTGTCAAATTACCTGCTCCGATTGCTGTAATAGTCACTGTACCTGCCTCCATGCCAGTAACCAGACCGTTTTCATCCACTGCCGCAATGCTTGCATCGCTGCTACTCCAGGTAATCTGCTGATTCGTAGCGTTTGCAGGTGTAAAAGTTACGGTAAGCACTTCTTGCTCTGCTTCACACAGATTCAAGGTCGCCGGAAGAGAAATAGCAGTCAAATCTATCGTGCTTACATTAACCGTAAAGGTTGCACTATAATCAGGATAATATGCGTTCGTCACGGTAATCGTCGTAGTTCCTGCGCTTACACCAGTTACTCTGCCTCTTAAATCTACCTTCGCAATACTTTCATCCGCACTGCTGTAATCAAATGCACCGGTCTTATCCAGTATGTAGTCCGGGTCTATCATAGTTGCATCGATTTCTTCCCTTTCACCAACGACAATATCCATTTCTGCCTGTGATAAAGAAACATACGGAACTCTCTTAATAGAAATATCATCAAATAACCAGTAACCGCTTGTCAGATTGGATGCCTGTACCTTCAGGCTGGTTCCTGCTGCTGACATATCACCTGCTGTAAACTCAAAGGTAACCGGAATCCAGTCTGTAGATGTACCTGCCTCAATCTCCGCTTTCTGTGCTGTTGCACTTTCAGAATCGAACCAGGAAACCGTTACCTTAGAATCACTGTTAGCACCTACCGGCTTTACATATGCTGTCACCAAATATTTGCTTCCGCTTACTAATAATCCATCAGATACCTTGGTATCCAGAATCTGCTCAAAGATACCTGCTACTGCACCGGTAATACCATCACTTGGTGCTACCTTCAATGCATTGTCGGTACGTCCTTCTGCAACACTTGTATAGGCTACATCTGTACCCTGTCCGTTTGTCCACTTATCTGTTCCCTCGGCAAAATCACCATTAGAAATAATCCTTCTTGGTATTACTGTCACAGCACACTCTGCACTGATACTATTCTTTCCATCAGATGAAGCTGCCGTTACAGTTATTGCTGCCGTTCCTTCATTCATCGTCTTAACAGAGAACTTACCATTTTCCTGTATTACTGTAGCTACATCCGTATTATTACTAATACATGATAAGTCTGGTACTTCACCCAGCACTTTATGAGGGTCAGTAATAGTTGCTATAATTTCGGTGTTGTCTCCTGTCTCAAGTTTTAACACTGACGGCTGAATAGTAATAGTCGGAACTTGAACTATAGAGATGTCATCAAACAGCCAATAACCTTCCGTCGTTTTAATATTGTCCGCTTCAATCTCTATCCTAACTCCACTGCTACTAACAGCTTCATTCAAAGTAAATTCTTTCGTGATAACATACCAATCATCCTTAGCTGCACTAGCTTGGAACGCAGTGGTTGTAGCAACATTTGTCTTTCCATTATATAAAATTGCTTTTACTTTTGAATCATCGTTCATATTCAGGTCAGCCTTGGCATGCACAGTTAACAAATATGTTGTATCTTTTTCCAACATTGAGATTTGACTTTGTATTACTACACCTTTGCCTTTTCCATTCTCTGCGATTTCGCTGGCATATACCTTCATGGCTTGCGCTTGATTGCGTCCACCGTTTTCTGCTATCTCAAAATTCATTGTAGCAGCATTTACACTTGTACTATTATTAACATAATATTTCCAACCGGTGATACCTATTGCAGTTGTAGAACCAGGTATAGCTGCAACCTTCATTGTTTCAGTATCTTCAAAGCCACCATTGATTATAATTGTGTTCCCACGTTCTGTTACTGTAACAGTACAGGTTGCCGTCAAATTACTTGCTCCAGTTGCTGTAATAGTAGCAGACCCCTTTGCTAATGCTGTTATCTTACCATTTTCATCTACCGTTGCTATGTTAGTATCAGTACTGCTCCAACTAATAGTTTTTTCGGTAGTATTTTCCGGTGCAAATAT
>JAFXDD010000013.1 GCA_017516285.1 Lachnospiraceae bacterium | reverse complement strand
CGCCTTTCAATGCCCCATAAACGAGCGTGTGATACCTTCCTTTTCTGTAGTACTACGATGGCCGCAGACATACAAACCATTTAAATATACAAACCTGGCTTCGCCAGTAACTAGCTAAAATCGCTGAAGCCTATGCTACCGCAGACACCACTACACACAATCCAGCAAACTACTTGAAAAGTTTTTCAATAGGGATTAGCTTGCTATTTTTGTAGTGTGGATGGCAAATTCCGTTTTGTAGTAGGACAGAATAATTGCTCCCTCTGGTATTCACTGTGGAGATGCTAAGGACAGCTATATAAGTACTTATAGAACCATTTAAAGGCGCCGGTCCTTAGTGAAGCAAGGTGTTTACACCGCAGCTGAACTTAGTACCGCTGCAGCCTTTCACTGAGCGAGAGCGGGTTCTAAAAGAACTTATATAGCTGTCCTTAGCAAAACATAATCTTACCGGGAGGGAGTAATTATTCGTCAGCCCCACAAACCGGAATTAGCAGGACTGTAGTACTACGGCATGTGCAATGGCGGGTATGGTCATGCCTTCTTCGCTGCGGAGCTTACTGAGAAGTGCGCCGGTTGGCACGAAGAGTACGCGTTTCCACTCGCCGGCTTTTAATTTTTCCAGTACGTAGGCTGAGAGCATGGTGGCGCTGCATCCGCAGCCGCTGCCGCCTGCGTGTACGTCTTCTTTTTCTCTGTCAAAGATAAGGAGTCCGCAGTCGCTGTGATTTTTTGTGATATCAAAGCCTTGCAGAGAAAGTAAATCGTACAAGGCGTCGGAGCCGACGGAGCCCAAATCACCGGTAATAATCTGGTCGTAGTCCTCCACTGAATAAGGCAGTTCCTTTAATGCGGAGCTAATGTTCAAAGCTGCCGCTGGTGCCATACAGCCTCCCATATTTTGTGGATCCTTTAAACCTGCATCCACGATTTCACCCATAACAATGTGAGAAATGCACACCTTGCTTTCCGGCTTTTGAGTTGCAGAAAGTAGAAATGCGCCACAGCCGGTTACGGTCCAGGTGGAAGACAAAGGTCTTTGTGCTCCGTATCCAAGCGGAAAACGGAATTCTTTTTCCGCACTGCCAAAGTGAGAGCTGGTCATTGCCACTACTTTTTCCGCATACCCTGCCGACAAAAGTACAGCACCAAGAGCCAATGTGGCGCCACAATTGGAGCACGCCCCGTAAATGCCATAATTGGGTATACCAAAGGGTAAAAGACCATAACTGGATGCGGTAGACTGACTGAGCAAATCCCCTGAGAAAATGCAGTCGATGTCCTCCTCCTTAATCCCCGCCTTATCCATAAGTATATGAAGAGCCTGGGTCTGGAGCTCACTCTCTGCTTCCTCCCAACTATCCTTTCCCAAAAACGGATCCTTACATACTCTATCAAAACCTTCCGCAAAATGACTTGTTCCCTCCTTCGGTCCTACAACGCTGGCGCTACTTTCCACATAAACAGGCTGATTAAGCTTGATGCATCGTTTTCTTTTATTTTGACTTTTACTTAATTCCATATATTTCACCGCCTTTTTTCTTTAGCATAACCATTTAGCACATCATAATACATGCTTCTTTTCAACAAATTTTCACATATTCATTGACAGTTTTTTTCATTCTGTTAAAATAGATAGTGAATGATTATAAATGAGGTATAATAATACTATGGACAAAATTCAACCAAATCGTATGGACAGAGGCTTTGAAAAATATCAGGAAACTTTTGAAGCCAAGGCCTTAGAGGTACTTCGCTCCGGCTGGTACATTCTGGGCAAGGAGGTTGCCGCCTTTGAAGAGGAGTTTGCCGCATATGTAGGCTCCAAATACTGCGTAGGTCTGGCCAGCGGACTGGACGCCCTCTGGATGGCTTTCCGCATATTAGGCATTGGTGCAGGTGACGAGGTACTTGTGCAGGGCAATACTTATATTGCCAGTGTTATGGGTATTACCATGAATGGTGCCACTCCTGTTTTTATTGAGCCTGATGCGTACTATCAGATTGATGTGGCTAAGCTGGAGGCAGCTATCACCGAGAAGACCAAAGCTATTCTTGTAGTACACTTATATGGCCACACAGCCAAAATGGATGAGGTGGTTGCCCTTTGTAAAAAATACAACCTGCGTTTGGTTGAGGACTGTGCCCAGTCTCACGGTTCCTGCTATAAAGGTCAAATGTCCGGTACTTTTGGTGATATTGGCTGTTTCTCCTTCTACCCTTCCAAGAATCTGGGTGCCTTTGGAGATGCCGGTGCCATAACTACCAATGACCCACAGATTGCACAGGATTTTAAGGTTTATCGTAATTACGGCAGCGAGAAGCGCTATTACAATAAGGTAGTAGGTACCAATTCCCGTCTGGACGAATTACAGGCAGGTTTACTCCGCGTACGTTTGCAGCATTTGAATGAGTTAACTGATGAGCGCCGGAGGCTGGCAGCACGTTACAATGCCGGCATTCACAATGACAAGCTTATTTTACCTCAGGAACGCCCTGATACTGTGAATGTTTGGCATCAGTACGTTATCCGCTGTAAGGACAGGGAAGCTCTGATTGCGCATTTAGATGGATTAGGCATCGGAACTATTATCCACTACCCTATTCCGCCGCATTTAGCAGAGGCATACATGTATCTCGGACACAAGGAAGGGGCTTTCCCTATTACGGAGCAGTATGCTCATGAAGTACTATCCATTCCTATGTATAATGGCATGACGAACGAAGAACAGAGTCGCGTTATTGATGCACTAAACAGTTTTTAAGGAGAACCATTTTGAAATTAGCAGATCAGATTAAAATATTAGAATTTATAGAGCGCGGTGATGAACGCGGCAATTTAGTAGTAATCGAAGGGGAAGAGCAGGACATCCCTTTTGATATTAAGCGCGTGTTCTACATATATGGCTCTGATGCTACCGTTGTCCGCGGTCAGCACGCCAACCGACGCACTAAGTTTGTCCTGATTAATGTAGCAGGGGAAAGCAAGGTTAAGGTTGACAATGGCTTTGAAACCCAGATTATTTCTTTGGACAAGCCTCGTATGGGACTGTTTTTAGACACCATGGTCTGGAAGGATATGTATGATTTTTCTCCTGATTCTATTTTGTTAGTATTATGCAGTGAGCATTATGACGGCAGCGAATACATCCGTGATTATGATTCTTATATCAAAGAAGTTAGAAAGGGACACTGTAATGAGTAAGATTTCTATTGTGGTTCCGGTTTACTGGAATTCCGACACCTTAATGCTTTTGTACGAAGATATGAAGGCCAAAATTTTCGATAAGCTGGGGGACTATGAATTAGTGTTTGTAGATGATGGTTCCGGCGACAATTCCTGGGAAATCATGAACCAGATTCGTGATATGGATGAGAACGTACAGTGTGTCAAGCTTTCCCGTAACTTTGGCGAACATGCCGCCCTTCTTGCCGGCTTATCCGTATGCACCGGCGACTGTGCGGTTACCAAGCAGGCTGATTTACAGGAAGACAGCGAGATTATTTTAGAAATGTATGACAGCTGGAAACGCGGCAATAAGGTCGTTCTGGCCGTTCGTGAAGACCGCGATGAGAATCCAATCAAGATTTTCTTTGCCAACATGTACTATGCCATTGTACGTAAGACCATTACCAAGAATATGCCAAAGGGCGGCTGCGACTGCTACCTTTTAGACAGACAGGTAATTCAGGTACTGCAGCAATTAAACGAGAAAAATTCTTCCCTTACCCTTCAGGTGCTCTGGGCAGGCTTCCAGACTGACCACGTGTACTTCCACAGAAAGGACCGTGAAGTAGGTGAGTCCCGCTGGACCTTTGCCAAGAAGTTCAAGCTGGTGCTGGATTCCATGATGAGCTTTTCCTACTTCCCGATTCGCCTGATGAGCGTGGTAGGTGTTATCTTTGATATATTAGCAGTAGTTATGTTTATTAACGTACTGATAGAGAATTTTACCACCGGAACCCCAATTGCCGGCTGGTCCTCCCTCATGTGTGTGGTGCTGCTTTCTTCCGGACTGATACTCCTGACACTGGGTATCCTGGGTGAATACGTTTGGCGCGCATTGGACGCTGCCAGAACCAGACCACCATTTATTATTGACGTGGTGAAAAAAGCCACGAAGGATGAAGAGTAAAAATTGGGGCTGTAAAAAAAGTCCCATAAAAAAATCGCTTAGACCGTGAAGTTTAAGCGATTTTTTGGTATAATTAATTATGCGACTAACTAACAACACCAATGGTAATTATACCACCCGTCAGCTGAAATTACCATTGGAAATTG
>JAFXDD010000012.1 GCA_017516285.1 Lachnospiraceae bacterium | reverse complement strand
GGTAATAGGCAGTATCTTCACTTTCTCACCCACATACAAAAATCCCACGCCCTTAGGACCATGGATTTTGTGGCTGCTGACAGACATCAGGTCTATATTCAACTTCTTGGGATAAATCTTAAACTTACCAAAACCCTGCACTGCATCCACATGGAACAGTATGGCCGGATTCATCCGTTTAATCAAGGCTCCTGCTTCTGCAATAGGCTGCAGGGAACCGATTTCATTGTTCACATACATCATGGAAACCAATATGGTATCCGGCCGGATGGCTCTTTGCAAATCCTCCAAACGTACTCTTCCGCTTTTATCCACCGGCAGGTAAGTCACTTGGAAGCCCTGACTTTCCAGATAACTCATGGTCTGCAACACCGCAGGATGCTCAATCTTAGTAGTAATTAAATGCCTGCCTCTTCGCATATTGGCCATGGCACATCCGATCAATGCCATATTGTCGGATTCTGTACCGCCGGAGGTAAAGATAACCTCCTTCTCCGATACCTTCAATAGTTTCGCCAGAGTCTCTTTTGCATACCGAATATAACTCTCCGCTTCCACACCTTTGCGATGCATGCTGGAGGGATTCCCATAGTCTTCACACATTACTTTGGTCATCAGCTGCGCCACTTCCGGCAATACCCTGGTAGTCGCTGAATTGTCCAAATATATTTCCATCGCCAACTCTCCTTTACTAATCCCCTCGGACAAACTTTTATAGGCTCTTCCTTAGGATACGTATCTATCTTATATTATGCAGAATTTTGTAGAAAAGAAACCTGCAGATCCGTTTTTCTGTTATTGCTCCAACTGATACATAATCCAAGAAAGCACGGTAAATCCCGCTGTCTCCGTACGAAGAATCCGTTTGCCCAGGGTAATGGGCTCCACTCCGTTCTGAATCGCCGCTTCCACTTCCGCTTCTTCAAAGCCACCCTCAGGACCGATAAAGATAGCAACCCTTTGTCCCGGCTGCAGATGTCCGATGATTTCCTTGGTTTTACTCATATCCTCTGCCAGTTCATAGGGAATCAGCTTCACCTCAAAATCCTTTACAAAATTCATGGCTTCCTTGAAGCTCATAACATCCTTCACTTCCGGCACAATCCTTCTCTTGCTCTGCTTGGCCGCCGCTTCTGCGATTCCCTGCCAGCGGGTAATCTTTTGCTTAGCCTTTTTATCATCCAGCTTCACCACACAGCGTTTGGTCGCTACCGGCACCACAGCATACACTCCCAGCTCCACCGCCTTTTGGATAATCAGCTCCATTTTGTCAGCCTTGGGTAGCCCCTGAAACAAATATACTTCTGAAGGAAGCTCCACACCATCCTCTTTCACAAAACGCAGCTCGCAGGTGATGCATTCCTCGTCCATGGCCACAATACCGCAACGGTACTCCTTACCGTCCACACCATTGCTGACAGACAGTTCTTCCCCTATCTTCATACGAAGCACATTCTTTATATGGTTTACATCCTGTCCCTCGATTCTGACAGTCTTGTCAGATATCTGATGGGGTTCTACGAAAAATTGGTACATAGACTCCCTCACTATTTTAGTTGATACATTTCATACTGTTCTTTTTCAATTCTATACTCTATCCAGCTAACAGCTCCAGTGCAACCCACACCAGCCAGCATCATTAAAACCAGATTCAAGTAATAATTCCTCATAGAATCCGTTAATAAAAATATGTTTTTAACATTTTTCAGACAAAAATTCAATGTTATGTCTGACGCTCCTGCTTTTTTAAACGTTTGATAAATCTCAATTGCCGCATCCAAATTGTATACAAAATAAGTTATGGCAGCCGATATTAAAATACACACTGTCAGACTCACTATGGAAAACTTTCTTGCCAGTTTTTTATAGCCCCATACTACTGCAATGCCCATTATAATGCCACATAAGCAGGATATAAATCCTAATTGCGCCACTAACAAAGTAACCGCACCACCGACTACCGAGCCTATCAATGCTCCGCAAATTCCAAATACATAGTTTTCTTTCTTTTCGGTAGCTAACTCAGAATTTCTTACAATGACTCTCTGTAATACTTCTGCTGATTCTTTGGTTAGAAAAGTATAGTTTCCTTGCAAACGCCACGCTGTCGTTTCTCCTGTCACACCGCTTGAATCACAATTTACTCCCATGTTGGCAATAATATAATCAACCATTATTCTGGACGCATCTAGAATACGCTCTACATTTTTCTTACCGGTTCCTGCCATTTCAGAAACTATACTGATTTTATAATTTTCCTTAAAACAATTTGCCTTGTCCGGCAACCTCACTGCCAACAACATTCCGGCTGTTATTGGCTCTCCCTGAAAACTTGCACACAACGAAATTTTAATTTCTTGCTTTTTTGCTAAAATTCTTGGCTCTATAACCATAGTAAAGCCACGATAAACACCCCAAGCAACTGTATTTATTTTGTTATAATTCAATCCTAAAACTAAAGCTGCATCCTTAATAATCGCCATAGCAACCTCCCTTTCAACCACTAAGCCTCCGCCTTCTTGGCTGTTACGCTGACCCACTCGCCCTGATAGGTCACTTCCACAACCTCCAGACCTGCAGCCTTCACAGCATCTGTCACTGTCTGCTCCTTATCATCGATAATACCGGAGGTAATATAAATTCCGCCGGGCTTCAGCTGGTTTACAATCACAGGAGTCAGGGGCACCAGTACATCTGCCAGAATATTTGCTACCACGATATCGTAGCATTCATAGCCAACTCTGTCCTGAATCTCCTTATCCGTGATAATATTT